>URGS01000007.1 GCA_900547415.1 uncultured Phascolarctobacterium sp.
GGGTAACAAGTAAAAGATAATCGCGCGTGGCAGACCGAGGAACGCCTTTTAGGCGTAGCTAGTAGAATAGCCTTTTAGGCGGTAAATGACAAACCACCGGCTACGCCGGTGGTTTTGATTCTTGGCTGGAGCTCATTTTTCCAGGGATTACAGTGTGCTGAATTAAGATATAAAATTATCCAGCTGATTGGCAATCTACATTGTATATAGAAGAGGACAGATTTTTATAAAAGGGTATATATTGCATAGATATTACCAAATTACTCTCTTAGGATTGTGCTATAATGTATGTATTGCTAAGGGGGAATTGGAATGGGAATTAAGAGAACGGAAGAATTTGCAGCTCAGGAAAACGGCAAAGATATTTTTCGTAATAAATATGGTGACTATGTGAAGCTTGAAGGTACAGAAGAAAAAGAAGAAGGTTCAATCCTTGATGAAATGGATTTAGACGCTAATACAGAAAGCATGCTTAAAACTCTTGAAGAAGAATGGAAGAAAATGGAAGCAAGAGTCAAGGTATTGGAAAAGGAAAATACAGTTCTTAATAAGAAACTGAGCAATAGAGAAAAAGAACTGGCAGCTTTTGCAGAGAATAATATTACTGTTAAGAAATTCAAAACCCTAGAAAATGTGAAGGATAAATTAGAGAAACAGGTTGAAGAATTAAAGGCAGAAAATAAAATCCTTTCTATGAAACGTAAAGCCAAGACAGCTGGTGAACGGGAGGATGAGCTTCTGGGAGAAATAGATTTACTTAAGGAAGATAATACTATTCTCCATGATTATTGGGAGCATTCTGTAGACGAAGCTGCTAACCTACGCAATGAGCTGCAGCAGGTTAGAGATGGATATAAAAAGCTTTATCGTGCTAAGCTAGAGCAAGCAGCAGAATACAAGGATCTTATGGAATGGATTGAGCTGCTGCCTCAGGAGTTGGATAAGTTGGACAGCTTCATTAAATGCAGGGGAATAGCTTCAGTATTAGAAAATGAAAGCTACAGTAATATCAAGGCGTGGACAGAATTCCTGCAGAATGAGGCCGATAAGCTGCGTGAAGAGGATATTGAACTTGCTGTGGAAAAGGATATGCTCGGTGAATTGCAGTGTACTCCTAAACGCCTGGAAAAGCTGTTGCGCAGTAAAAAAATTCTTATTATGGGTGGTCATGCAAATTGGCAGAACCGCATTAAAGAGGTTTATCCCAAGCTGACCTATATGGATTCTGATAACGTTAATTTTGATGTAACCATCTTGAAAAATGCTGATTACATTTTCTTTAATACTCTGCATTGCTCTCATACTATGTATTTCAAGGTTAAGGATAACTTAAATGCAGGCAGAGATAAGCAGGAGGGTAAGGATAAGTTTATCTATATTAATAACAACAATGTAGATGTTTTTACGGATATTCTAATGGAAAAGATTTTAGGAGAAAATGAGTAATAGACTTTTTATATACTCCATAGCAGGATTTTTTAGTTTTATGTAGAATACCTAATACTGGAAATTATTGACAGGTGCGGCGAATGAGTTCGCTGCTGAAAAGGGAATACCGGTGTGAATCCGGAGCAGTCCCGCTACTGTAAGTGGAGCCTAAGCAATTATGTCACTGCCGCAAGGTGGGAAGGCGCTGTGGGCGATGAAGCTAAGCCAGGAGACCTGCCTGTTACGAAGCGTATAGCCTACGGGAGATAGGCTTGCTTTCGTGCATTTTTATATGGAATTTTTGTAACCTCCCGCTAGAAGTGGGAGGTTTTTTTACTGAGATTCCCAGCAAAGTAGAGAAAGGGGACTGAATAATGAAGAGTAAGCTTATTATGGTTACCGGCGGTGCGCGCAGTGGTAAAAGCGAATTCGCTGAACGTTTTGTGCTGCATTTTTCTCCCAAATGCGATTATATAGCGACAGCAGAGGTTTTAGACGAGGAAATGGCAGAGCGTGTGCGTCTGCATCGGGAACGTCGTATGAATGGACGTTGGGTGAATCATGAGGCACCCTATGAAGCCGAAAAAACATTTGAACACCTGGGGGCTGAAACCCAGGCTGTGCTTTTTGATTGTCTTACCGTGTATATGTGCAACATGCTTTATGGCAAGGATGCTCCCGAGGGAAGCTGGCCTGAGCGCTGTGAAGTTGTTCTGAGCAGAATTGATAAGGTTATTGAAGCTGCTGCAAATTGCGGCAAGCTGGTAGTATTCGTTACTAATGAGGTAGGCGACGGTATCGTTCCTGATAATCTTATGGCTAGAGAATACCGTGATTTGGCTGGCTGGGTGAACCAAAGAGTTGCGGCTGCCTGTGACAAGGTGTTTATGTGTGTAGCTGGTCAGGCTGTAGATGTCAAGAAGCTGGCCTTTAAATTTGATGAGGAGCTTGTATAAGCCTTTTTGTTGTGTGAAAGAATGGAGAATATAATGGAAGAAATAAAAATTTCTGCTCTGGCTCGAGACAAGGCAGATGAGGTTCATGCTGCCTTTGCACGTATGGATAAGCCTGGAGCAAATTTAGGAAAATTAGAGGATATGGTATGCAGCTTGGCTGCTATGAATGGAACAGAGGTTCCTCAAAGCCTGAAGTCGGCAATGCTTCTGATGTGTGGTGACCATGGCATTGCTAAGTATGGCGTTAGTGCTTACCCGCAGGAGGTAACTCTGCAAATGATGAACGGTTATAGACGCGGTACTGCTGCTGCAACTGTACTGGCACGTCATGCAGGTGCTGATGTTTTTGTAGTTGATGTGGGCACTACCTTTGATGTAAGCCATATGGATAATGTTCATCATCATAAGGTGGCTTGGGGAACAGAGGACTTTACTCAGGGCCCTGCAATGACTGTAGAGCAGGCTGAGGCTGCTCTGCGTGTTGGTATAGAAATGGCTGAAAAATGTATTGCTGAGGGCTACAACCTGCTTTATACAGGCGAAATGGGCATTGGCAATACAACCTCTACTGCAGCAATTGCCAGTGCTTATTTAGGCTTGGATCCTATGCTGACTGTTGGTCGCGGCAGTGGTATCAATGACGAACGTATGAAAATCAAGCGTCAGGTTGTTATTGATGGCCTGGCTAAAAACCAGCCTCGTCAGGGAGATGCAATGGATGTGCTCTGCAAGGTTGGCGGCTATGACCATGCAGGTCTGGCAGGCGTAATTTTAGGTGCAGCTAAGCATCGTGTTCCTGTTATGATTGATGGTGTAAACGCAACTGCTGCAGCTCTTATTGCCTATGGTATTAATCCTTCTTGCAGAGATTACATGCTGTGCAGTCATTTAAGCAGCGATATTTCTCATAAAGCAGTGCTGGAACTGCTGAAGCTTTCTCCTATTGTAGATGCAGGAATGCGTCTTGGTGAAGGTACTGGTGCGAGTCTGGCTATTGTTGTACTCAAGGCTGCACTGGATATGTACAATAAGCTGAGCAGGTGATGAAATGCGGGATTTTATAACCTGTCTGGAATTTTTGACACGAATTCGCTTTTCTAATAGAACTGATTGGCATGATGACGATTTTAGCCGCAGTGTACCCTACTTTCCTTTGGTGGGTCTGGTTATGGGCCTTTTTATGGGGGCAGTAAACTATGGCTTGGTCTATCTTGATACACCATCTTTTATGCGTGGAGTGATGCTGGTGCTTGCAGAGCTGCTCATTATTGGTGCTCTCATGTATGATGGCTTCATGGACACCTCTGATGGCGTATTCAGTGCCCGCAATAGGGAGCGAATGCTGGAAATTATGAAGGATAGTCACGTTGGTTCAAATGCTGTTATTGCTTTAGTATGTCTGGTATTGCTCAAGGTAGCAGCCTATACTACTATTGCACCGGAAAAGCTGACCTACGTCTTAGTGGCAATGTATGTTGCAACACGTACCTTTATGGTTACCTATATCGTAAATTATCCCTACGCCCGCAAAACAGGTATTGGTCATATGTTTAAGGCCTATGCTAAGCCGTGGTATACATATACAGCCTTTGCTATTTGCATCGGACTAGTCTATGCCTGTGGCTTGCCTTGTCTGTATACTGCTGCAGGAACCTTTGTTATCTGCCAGTTCATTGCCCGCTTCCTGTCCGGTCAGCTTGGTGGTCTTACTGGTGATACCTATGGCTTTTTGACTGAATGTGGCGTAGTAATATACTTAATGCTGGCAGTTTATCTGCTGCGTTAAGGTCTTTAGATGATTGGAGAAAAATAATGCATATTGATGAAATAATTGAAAAAATAATGCCTGTAGACAAGGAATGTCAACAAAAGGCACAGGACCGCTTTGATGCTCTGATTAAACCCTTGGGCTCTTTGGCTCAGCTTGAGACTATGACATCTCGCTATGCAGCTATTCTGGGAAAATTCAAAAAAGAAGATATTGATTATCCTAAACGCAGCCTTTTTGTTTGGAGTGATATGGCTCATGCAAAGCAGGCAGCTCAAATAATGGAAGGAAATTATCCTGTAGTTCCCTTGGCTGCTGAAACAGGAGCTGCTGTGGAGGCAATCATTGTCACTGCTGTTGATGAAGAGGAAGCAATGGAGGAAGGAGCAGGCCTGGTGCAGGAGCATATCATCAAGGATAAGCTGGGATTAGTTGGCCTTGGCTGCTTGGCTGCTGCTAATGACAAGCTTGTGATCGCTGCTATGGCTGGTGCTATTCTGCAGGCTGCCGCAATGAAAATCCCTGTTATGTTAGATGGCTTGGCAACCTGCCTTGCTGCACAAAAGGCTGTAGAGCTGGCTCCCGCAGCAATAGATTACTGCTTTGCTGGTCATGTATCCTTGGAAGAAGGAGCAGAGGAGGCTCTGCAAAAGCTTGGCCTTACTGCACCATTGCGTTTAAATATTCCTGATGGAGCAGGCGAAGGCGCTGCTGTAGCGTTTACTTTATTTAATGCTGGTATCAAATCCTTCAAAGAAATGGAAACCTTTGAAGAGGCTGGTGTACATGTGGAGATGAAGGAATTTTCTCTCCATGAGCAGGTAAAGAAGGAAAAGGCTAAATAAGATGGGAAAAATATTTTTAATTCGTCATGGTGAAACTGACAGTAACAAGGATCATCGCTTTCAGGGACGTATGGACAATCCTCTGAATGCAGCAGGTATTGAGCAGGCAGAGCGCCTGGTTGAATTTATGAAGGAGCAGAAGCTTGACGTTGTCTACAGCAGCTCTATGAAGCGTGCTAAAATGACTGCAGATAAGTTGGCAGAGTCCCACGGACTAGAGGCAATTCCTATGGATTTGCTGCAAGAGGTTAGCTTTGGTGATTGGGAAGGCTTGAGATATCAGGAAATCAACGAGCGCTGGCCAGAGGAAATGAATCTTTTTCTTACTAAACCAGGTGAGTGGGTACCACCTAACGGTGAATCCTTTGTACAGGTAGCAGAGCGCTGTCAAAAGGCTTTTGATGAGATTATGGCTAAAGAAGGTCATAACAAGAACATCGCTATTGTGTCTCATGGTGGTATTGTACGCGTACAGCTGTGCCAAATGTTAGGAATTCCCCTGAATAATATGTGGAAGCTGGCAGTGCATAATGTTTCTGTAACTACTTTGGTAGACTGGGATGGTAGTATGACCTTAGAGCGTATGAATGATAATAGCTTTCTTGCGTATAAGGAGCCTAAAAACGCTTTTGAGTAAAGTGTGAATTTTACAAAAGACAAGGATATTTTTGTCCTGCTGATATTGACATTTGCAATAGGCTACTATATACTGTAAGTGGTGTATCTCAGTGGTCCCGTTAGAGTTCTTAACTACTTCTATCATTATCATAGATATCATGGGCGAAGCAGTTGTAACATTAATGCGTTCTTTGGGGTATGTTTATCTATGATTAGGAGTGATTAACCAATGAAAGAAGACAAAACTTTAAAATGCTGCGAATGCGGCGCTGAATTCGTATTCTCCGCTTCCGAGCAAGAATTCTACGAAGAAAAAGGCTTTACTAACGAACCCCGTCGCTGCCCTGCTTGCCGTCAAGCTCGTAAACAACGCATGGGTATTGCAAATGAGCGTCCTCAACGCGAAATGTTCCCTGCAGTATGTGCTGAGTGCGGCAAAGAAACCATGGTTCCTTTCCAACCCTCTGGTGACCGTCCGGTTTACTGCCGTGACTGCTTCAACGCACGTAAAGCTTAATTTTATAGCTTAAAAATCACAGGTACAGTTTATGCTGTACCTGTTTTTTTGTCTCTATTTGCTTGCAGTCATTCTGCCCATAAATCTGCATTATGCAGTTCCTTAGTCAAAATAAGTGCTTACTTATGATAAATTTTACTATAGATTAAACTTTGCTAAAAAAGCAGTTTATATTATAATTAGTGTTGTTAGGTTATGCTTGCTTAAAATGAGAGCAGATTGTGTTGCTGAATTTAGCAAGCATTGATTATTGCAGGCAATATGGAAATAAGGTTCTGCCTGCAAATAAGAAAAGAGGATGAATATGGAACTTAATAAAGAAAGAATTGTAGAGCGCTTTACAGCATATGCTAAAATTGATACTGCTTCTGATGACAAGGCAGTCTGCTTTCCCAGCTCCGCTAAGGAACTTGATTTGGCCAAATATTTAGTTCAGGAGCTGCAGGAGTTGGGCTTGTCCGATGTGGAAATGACAGAATATGGCTATGTACTGGCAACATTGCCTGCAAATGGGGTGGAGGACGCACCTGTGATTGGTCTGATTGCCCACATGGATACTAGCTGTGAGGCCAGCGGAAAAAATGTACAGGTACAGCTTCACGAAAATTATGATGGTGGTATCATTAAGCTGAGCGATGCTGATAGCCTTTCTCCCGTTGATTTTCCTGAGCTTTTGCATTATGTTGGTCAAAGCATTCTGACAACTGATGGCACTACTCTTTTAGGCGCAGATGACAAGTCCGGTATTGCAGCTATTGTCAGTGCCTGTGAGTATCTTTTGGCGCATTCTGAAATTAAGCACGGCAAGGTTCGCTTAGGCTTTACTCCTGATGAGGAAGTTGGCCGCGGTACTGAGCATTTCCCATTGGAAAAGTTTGGTGCAGATTTTGCCTATACCGTTGACGGCGGTGCTGTAGGGGAGCTGAACTATGAAACCTTTAACGCCTGCAATGCAAATGTTGTTTTCCATGGCGTTTCCGTTCATCCGGGCAGCTCAAAAAATAAAATGCGCAATGCTGTAACCATGGCTGCAGAGTGGCAGATGAGTCTGCCGGCAGGTGAGCGTCCTGAATATACTGAAGGCTATGAGGGCTTCTATCATACCCTGCGTATTAACGGTGGTACTGACAGAGTTGAAATTGATATGATTCTTCGTGATCACGACAAAGCTATTCTGGAAAAACGCAAGAACTTCCTTCTGGCCCTTACTGCTCTAATGAATGAAAAATATGGTGCAGGTACTGTGGAATGCACTTTAAAGGACAGCTACTGCAATATGAAGGAATATATTACACCTGTGTATGAGATTGTAGAGCGTGCGGAGAACGCCATGGTGAAGGCTGGTATTAAGCCTGTGCTGCTGCCTGTTCGTGGTGGTACTGATGGCTCTACTTTGTCTGCAATGGGACTTCCATGCCCGAATATTTTTACAGGTGGGCACAACTTCCATGGACGTTTTGAATATCTGCCTGTAGAATCTTTATTAAAATGTACTGAAGTAGTTATTAATCTGGTAGAGAACTAAGTAAATATAGCTGAACAAAGAAGGAACCAAAGACTAAGTGCAGCACTCAGACTTTGGTTCCTTTAATTTTGGGTAAAAAAAGGAATCATCTTGCGATGACTCCTTTTTGACTTAGTTATTAAAGCTATTAGTAGTTCAGAACACGCAGTTCAAAATAGCCTTGGGGATGGTCGCAAACCGGGCATTTTGCAGGAGCTTCTTTAGCAATAACAATCTTGCCGCAGTTGGTGCAGATCCAAACCTTTTCTTCTTCGCGTTTAAATACACGATCATTTTCAATGTTAGCCAAGAGTGCACGATATCTTTCTTCGTGCTCTTTTTCGATTTTGCCAACCTCTTCAAAGAGATAAGCTAATTTGTCAAAGCCCTCTTCTTTAGCAGTTTTAGCGAATTCGGCGTACATTTCAGTCCATTCGTAGTTTTCGCCTGCTGCTGCGTCCTTCAGGTTGGTAATAGTATCAGGAACCTTACCATCATGGAGTGCTTTGAACCAAAGCTTAGCATGCTCTTTTTCATTAGCAGAGGTCTCAGCAAAAAATGCACCGATTTGATTATAGCCTTCTTTTTTAGCAGTGCTGGAGTAGTACTCATACTTAACTCTAGCTTGGGATTCACCTGCAAATGCAGTCATCAAATTTTGTTCGGTTTTGCTACCCTTTAATTCCATGTTTCTTCCTCCTTTAAATTACATAGTGGAAATAACCCTAAAATACAAAGAGTTTTGTTGCTGTATCGCTATATGGATTAGTTCTCGTCGTCACCTAAAACTTCACCATGCTCTTCAGCCAGCTTTTGGCATTCAGGGCAAACGCCACTGAATACGATATCATGGTGATTCATTTTGTAACCTGTTACAGATGCAACCTTTTCGTCCATATCGGGGATGTAGTCAAAGTTTTCTACGTTCATGAATTTACCACATTTGGTGCATTTAATATGGTAATGTCTTGCCAAAATGTGGTCAAAGCGGTCAGCTCCGCTGGGAACGGAAACCTTGCCCAAAAGTCCGCTTTCTACCAGAGAATTAAGATTGCGATAAACAGTACCTTTACTGATATCGGGGTATTCCATAGTGATACGATCGTACACTTCTTCAGCAGTAGGGTGATCCGCTAAAAAGCGTACAGCAGCAATAACTAATTGTCTTTGAATAGTGTTTCTTTTAGCCATCTTCATCATCCTTTATCAAAAATAGTTCTTAATTAGAATTATACTGATTTGAATGAAAATGTCAAGGGAATTTAGTATAATTTGCCAAGAAAACACAATTGCAAATAATGTTTTTTTGCAGTCTGAAAAGTAATTGCTGAATTATTCTCAAATCAGGAAAATAACAATAGTAAAATTATGTAATTAGTATTTATGTTAAATGTTTTCAATTATTGACACCAAGAAACGATAACTATATAATTAGTGTAGTTAATTATGGCTTACTGATTATAAAGGATTCTTCTTGTCACAGATTACGGTAGTGTACTCTGTGGCAATGTGCATAGATTTTATGCTTTATATATTGTATGGAAAGAAAGGCAAAAAATGAATAACTTAACATTAGATAAATTAGCTATTGGACAAACTGGGATTATTCAGATTGTAGGAGGGGAAGGTATCCTGCGACGTCGCTTATTGGATATGGGACTGACTCCTCGTACTCGTGTTATGGTGCGCAAGCGTGCTCCCTTGGGTGACCCTATGGAGATATTTCTGCGCGGTTATGAGCTGACTCTCCGTGCAGACGAGGCCTCTAAAATTACTGTAGTATTGGAGGCTGACAACTAATGAAGCTTCATTTTGCATTAGTAGGTAACCAAAACTGCGGCAAAAGTACTCTGTTCAACTATTTGACCGGCAGTAATCAGCACGTTGGCAATTTCCCTGGCGTTACAGTACAGAAGAAAGAGGGTTCTCTTTTAGATACTCCTGATTCTACAGTTATCGACTTGCCAGGTATTTATTCACTTTCTCCCTATACCTCCGAGGAAATCGTAACAAGGGACTTGCTGCTTTACAACAAGCCTGACGCCATTATCAACGTTATTGATGCAACTAATATTGAACGCAGTCTGTATCTGACTCTCCAGCTTATTGAGCTCAATATTCCTATGATTATTGCTCTGAACATGATGGACGAGCTGGTTGGCAGCGGCGGCAGCATTGATATCCGTGCTATGGAAGCTGCTCTGACTGTTCCTGTTGTGCCTATTACCGCTAACACCGGCGAGGGTGTGGACGAGCTTGTTCGCCGTGCTCTTGATATTGCGGAACATAAAACCCTGCCTCAGCGTCTTGACTTTTGCAGTGGTCCCGTACATACTGCAATTCACGCCGTAGCACATCTTATTGAGGATAAGGTGCGCCGTAAGGGGCTGCCTCTGCGTTTTACCTCTACCAAACTGATCGAGGGCGATGATATCTTTACTAACGAGCTTCAGCTTACTGAAAACGAGCGCGATATCATTGGCCACTTTACTGAGGAAATGGAGCTGGCGCTGAATACGGACAAAGAAGCAGCTTTGGCAGATATGCGTTATGCTTACATTGAAGAGCTTTGCTGTAAAACAGTACGCAAGACGCTGCATACTGATGCACAGCTTCGTTCTGTAAAGATTGACTATTATCTTACTCATAAATATTTGGCTTTGCCAATCTTCCTCATCATTATGAGCACTGTGTTCTGGCTGACATTTGATGTAATAGGAGCTTTTTTAAGTGATTTGCTTAGTGAGGCTATTGATTATGTAACGGCTTCTGCGGACGCAGGTCTGACAGCCTTGAATATTGCTCCGCCAATGCACTCTTTGATTATTGATGGTGTATTCAGCGGTGTAGGCAGCGTCCTTTCCTTCCTGCCGACCATTGTTACCTTGTTCTTCTTTCTATCCATGCTGGAGGACAGCGGTTATATGGCCAGAGTAGCCTTTGTTATGGACAAGCTGCTGCGCAAGATTGGTCTTTCAGGTTCTTCCTTTGTACCTATGATTATTGGCTTTGGCTGCAGTGTGCCTGCAATTATGGCTACTCGTACCCTTGCCAGTGAACGTGATAGAAAGATGACCATCATTTTGACACCATTTATGAGCTGTAGTGCTAAGCTGCCGATTTATGGTATTTTTATTGCGGCCTTCTTCCCTGAACAGGGTGGTCTGGTAATGATGGCACTGTACCTTTTAGGTATTTTGACAGCCATTATTTCTGGTGTGCTGCTCAATAGCTTTGTTTTTAGCGGCAAGCCTGTACCCTTTGTTATGGAGCTTCCTGCTTATCGTCTGCCAACTGCTCGCAATATTGTGATGCATATGTGGAGCAAGGCCAGCGATTTTATTCACAAGGCCTTTACTGTTATTTTCCTGGTCAGCATTGTAATTTGGTTCCTGCAGAATTTTGACATTCGTTTCTATATGGTTGATGCCAGCGAAAGTATTATTGCTTCCATTGGCAAGCTGGCGGCGCCTATTTTCGCACCCTTGGGCTTTGGCAGCTGGCAGGCAGCAACCTCTCTTATTACAGGTATTACTGCTAAGGAGGTTGTAATCAGTACTTTGTCCGTACTGGCAGTTGGCAGTGGCGAGGCACCGGCTTTGTCACAGCTCTTTACACCGCTGACAGCCTTTACCTTCTTGGTGTTCTGCTTACTGTACCCGCCGTGCGTGGCTGCTTTAGCAACTATCCGCAGAGAAATGAACTCTGGCTGGGTGACCCTGGCCATGATTGGCTACCAGCTTTTGGCGGCATGGTGCGTAGCCTTTGCTGTAAGACAGATTGGCTTGATGCTGGGCTTTAGTTGATATTAGCAAAAGTAGTGTATTCTTATGAAAGAAAAAGTAAATAAGTGTGAAATTGATATAGATACAGCTGTAAAAATTGACTTTGATGTACCAAGCGACATAAAAGAGTTAATGAACAAAATGGAGGTTATTTATTTTAATTAAGTAGAAAAAATTAATAAATGGTTTTGTAGGTCTGAGGTTTGTAGTAATACATTCCTCAGACTTTTTTATTTGCTCTGCAAAGTACTGCGGAAATAAGACGAAGTAAGAGGAAATCTGAGGACGCAGGCTTCTATCAATATTAATTCAGGGTAGCTATACCTATATAGCTATAGCTAAGTTATAGGCATTTTGACTAAAGTCCGTATACGTACTATAATTAAAGTACGATAACGTACTTTAATAGCAAAGGAGATAGATATTATGAGGGCAATTTTAAAACTCTCTTTTAGAAGGCTTGATTGAATCTAGTAAGTAATTTGACTACATTATCAAGGATGCCTTTAAGGAGGAGACAAAATAATATGATTAATGTTGAATTTAAAGCAAGTGGTTAGATTTTAGTATCCTAATAAAAGGGTCAGCGTATAGCTGGGTCTGGTGATTATCATGAGAAACAATACAATTAAACTTTCCGATCATTTTACTTATAAAAAGCTTCTTCGTTTTACAGTTCCGTCCATCGTTATGATGATTTGCACCTCTATGTATGGTGTAATAGATGGCATTTTTGTTTCTAACTACATTGGCAAAATGTCGTTGGCAGCCATTAACTTTATCATGCCTGTATTATATATCTTTGCAATGTTTGGTTATATGTTTGGTGCTGGCGGCAGTGCTCTGGTCTCTAAAACCTTAGGTGAAGGTAATAGAAAAAGAGCCAATGGGTTATTCTCCCTGTTCGTGTATATTTCCATAATATTTGGTGTGTTCATGACAGTGTCTGGTTACTTTTTTATGCGTCCTCTGGTGCAGTGGTTTGGTGCAGAGGGGGAACTGCTTGAGCAGAGCTTGATTTACGGACACATTTTCCTTTTGGCACTTACAGCCTGGATTTTGATGTATGTGTTCCAGCTGTTCTTTATTACAGCAGAAAAGCCCAAGCTTGGTCTTATGGTTACTATCGCTTCTGGCGTAACCAACATCGTCCTTGACGCACTCTTTATCGTAGTATTTGAATGGGGGATTGCAGGTGCTGCAGCTGCTTCTGCTATTGGTCAGCTGGTTGGCGGTGTGTTCCCAATTGTCTACTTTGCAAGAGAAAACTCTAGTATTTTACGCTTGACTAAGCCTGTAATTGATTTTAAGGCTATTTTACAAGGCTTTGCTAATGGCTCATCTGAGCTGGTTTCCGGTATGTCTGCCTCTTTTGGCAGTATTTTATACAACGTACAGCTTTTAAAATACGCTGGTGAAAACGGCGTAGCTGCTTACGGAGTTCTGATGTATATCAGTATGATTGTTACATCTATTTTCAATGGTTATTCCAGTGGTATTGTTCCAGTTATTGGTTATCATTACGGAGCATGTAATCACGATGAGTTAAAGAGTCTGTTAAAAAAGAGCGTTATTGTTGTAGGATTATTTTCGACAAGTATCTTCACTTTATCAGAGCTTTTAGCTTATCCTATCGCCAAAGTATATGTTGGCTATGATGAAGAACTGATGAGAATTACTATTCAAGGCTTTTTCGTGTACTCTTTCGCATTCCTGTTCATGGGTATGGCAGTTTTTGCCTCTTCCTTCTTTACGGCACTTAATAATGGTACTGTGTCTGCTATGGTAGCGTTCTTGCGTACCCTGGTATTTGAAACTACCGCTATTATTCTGCTGCCAATAGTATTTGGTGTAGATGGTATTTGGGGCTCCATCGTACTAGCAGAGCTTATGGCTGCAGTAGTTGGTGCTGGTTTTATCTACAGAATGCGCAGAAGATATTGCTATCTGTAATATGTTTAGGAAGCATGTTTTAAAATATAGGTAAATCGGCAAAAAGCGTTAACTGTCTATAATGGTTAACGCTTTTTCCATAGCTTGCAGAGTAGCTGTTTGGCAGTGACAGAGTTATAGTGAAGTTTAAAAATAATATATTTTCATAGCTTTTTGGTGTTCCTTTACTGTTCTCAATAGGGGAGAATAGTTTATTTGCTTTGATTAAAAACATATATATGTGGCTTGACTAAAGAACAAAATCGGAATAAAATTTAAAGTACTAAATAGTACTTTAAATTTTAGGGAGCTGATGATCTATGAAGGAAACTGCAAGACGCTTGAATCGTGCTCTGTTTAATATTGATGAGGCTTACTTGTTAAGCTATAACAAGAAGCGAGTGTCCAATGCTGAGCTATGTGTAATGTATGCTCTTGATGATGGTCAGCTCCATTCGCAAAAGGAGATTTCGAAAGAATGGCTTCTGCCCAAGACCTCTGTTAATACCATTGTAAAACGCTGGGAAAAGGAAGGTTACCTGACAATGGTTGCTATACCTGGAAAGCGCAGAGAAATGCAGATTGTGCTTACTGACGCAGGCAGGGAATATGCCAAGGGATTTTTGGCCTTTGTCTATGAGGCAGAGGAAAAAGCATTGAAAAAAACATTGGAAAAATATTCTGAAGATTTTGTTGAGGCGGTGGAGTTCTTTGGTCGTAGTATTAAAGAAGCCTTTGCCGAGGATAATAAAAAGGAATAGGGTAGTAAAGTTACGATATCGGTAGCTATATAAGTTTGGGGTTTCTGTAATGACTGTGTAAATTGATACGGCTGCAGTTTTATTGATTGGCGAAAAAGCATCTGATGTTCCTTGCGTTTAAAGACAGCACAACGGATATTCTTGGTGTTTTATGTACAGAAATGAAAAGCTTTTTCTGAGTACATATTTTGCACTAGCTAAGACTGGTGCAAAATGTGTACTTTTCTTTTTTAGTGTTATATTAGTCACTATTTACATACTTTTTACTGAAAAACCTAGGCTGTGTTTGCGTAAGCAGTCCGTAGGTTGTATAATATATAATGATAGAGTGTAGGCTATAAGTATAAATAGCTTCATTTTTTGAGAGATTCTGGAGGAACAAAATGAAAAAAATATTATTAGTATGTTTGTTATTATTAGTTACATTGGGCGTAGCTGCCTGCGGTCAGGGAAAGGAGACTGCTCCTGCTGCTGATGCAAAGCCGGCAACTGCAGTTTTTGAAACCAGTATGGGTAATTTTGAAATTAAGCTGGCAACGGACTATGCACCTAATACTTCTGCAAACTTTATTAAATTGGCCAAGGATGGCTATTATGATGGACTTACATTTCATCGCGTTATTGATAATTTCATGATTCAGGGCGGTTGCCCTAAGGGTGATGGCACTGGTGGTCCTGGCTATAAAATCAAGGACGAATTCAGCAGTAAACTGCTTCATGATGGTCCCGGCGTTTTATCCATGGCTAATGCTGGCCCTAACACTGGCGGCAGTCAGTTCTTTATTACTCTGCGTCCCTGTGAGTGGCTTGATGGTAAGCATGCAGTTTTTGGCAAGGTTACTAAGGGTATGGATGTTGTCTATAAAATTGGCAAGGTTAAGACCGGTGCTAATGACAGACCTGTAGAACCTGTTATTATCAAAAAAATTACTATTGAAGAAAGATAATTGATTTTAAGGAGGCACTAGCTTGGCTTTAGAGAAAGTTTTGGAAACCTTTGACCAGCAGGAAATGGTTGGTATCTGTGGTCGCAATGACGAATTTATGCGTATTATTCGTGCGTCCTTTGCTGATTGCACCATTGTGGCACGAGGCAATATGATTACCATGAGCGGTGATGAAGCAGAGGTTGAGCTTTTAGGGCAGCTTTTTGAGGAGCTGCTGTTCCTGTACCGTCAGGGATTGCCCTTAACTGCTCACGACGTGCGTTACAGCATTTATATGGTACGGGAGCATAAGACTGATAGTCTGCATAAAATGTATGCTGACACTATTATTACCACAAATCGCGGTCGTCAGGTGAAGGCAAAAACTCTTGGCCAATGGCATTATGTAGATACTATCCGTAAAAATCATGTAACCTTAGGCATTGGTCCTGCAGGTACGGGTAAAACTTATTTGGCGGTAGCTTTAGCTGTTTCTGCACTAAAGAAAAAAGAGGTTGAACGTATTATCCTCACACGTCCTGCTGTGGAGGCAGGCGAAAAGCTAGGTTTCCTTCCAGGCGATATGCAGGATAAGGTTGATCCGTATCTGCGTCCTCTGTATGATGGTCTTTATGACATGCTTGGCAGCGATACCTTTCAAAAATATTTGACTAAGGGTGTGATTGAGGTTGCTCCTTTGGCCTATATGCGCGGACGTACTTTGAACGATGCCTTCATTATTTTGGACGAGGCGCAAAATACTACTCAGGAGCAGATGAAGATGTTCCTGACACGTTTTGGTTTCAACAGTAAAATGGTTATTACGGGTGATATTACTCAAATAGATTTGCCTAGCGGGAAAATGAGCGGTCTTAAGGATGCTGCTCGTATTCTTAAGGATGTACCTGGAATTGGCGTAGTTCATTTTAAGCAGCAGGATGTTGTGCGTCATGAAATAGTTGGTGCTATTATTAAGGCCTATGAAGCCTATGAAAAGGACCATAAGAACGAAAATACTTATAGGAAGAGGGAAGAATAAATGATTATTTATCTGGAAAATGATCAGGATAAGATAGAAATCAGCGAATATCTTGAGGAGCGCCTGCGTGCTGGTCTTAATGCTGTAGCTAAGCTGCATAATTTATCCGAGACTACAGAGGTCGATATTACTATTGTTGATGATGAGGAAATTCACCAGCTTAATAGGGAATATCGCGATGTAGATCGTCCTACTGATGTTTTGAGCTTTGCTTTAGACGAGGACCCTGAGGATAGTGACGAGCCTGAGCTTATTGGCGGTCCTGAGGAGCATCTTTTAGGCGATATTATTATTTCTGCAGAGACTGCAGTGCGCCAGGGCGAGGAGTTCGGCCATGGTCTGGAGCGTGAAATGGTTTATCTGGCGGTGCATGGTTTATTGCATCTTTTAGGCTACGACCATATGGTTGACGAGGATAAGGTTATTATGCGTGCCAAAGAAGAGGAAGCTCTGCGTGCAATTGACCTGGCAGAGGAAAAGTTTGACCAGAAATAAGGATGAGGATGCCTAGAGGGGTTGAGGTTATGCTGAACGAACGTGACCAGAAGCTTTATAAAGCAGCTGTTGAGGCAAGAGAAAGTTCTTATTCTCCGTACTCTCATTTTGCTGTAGGTGCTGCGGTGCGTACTGCTGATGGTAAGATTTATAAAGGCTGCAATATTGAAAACGGTTCCTATGGCCTTACTGTTTGTGCTGAGCGTAATGCAATTTTTGCTGCTGTTGGCGCAGGGGAGCGTGAGCTGACTGAGCTTTGCGTTGTGGCAGACACCTCTGGACCCGTATCTCCCTGTGGTGCTTGTCGTCAGGTTATGAGTGAGTTTAAGATTAGTCGCATTATTCTTACCAACCTAAAGGGTGACGTTAAGGAGATGTCACTTGAAGAAATTCTTCCATATGGGTTTGAACTTTAAGTATTGGGTATTGTGGCATGTAATGTAGCAATTATATTTACTCGGAGCGTATAGAAATTTTAGACCATGAGCTATTGGTACAATAGAAGCAAGGTTCGTAAAACTTTCGACTATTACGAACAAATTTTGCCGCAGCTTCGTTTATTGTACCTAGCGAAATGGGCGTTTAAAATTTCTCTCTAGCGGAGAGTAATATAATTGCAAATAAGATATAGTAAATTAGAATTGAAAATTACAGGAGATGATTATGATAGAAAACAAGAATAAACATTACGCAGGCTTTGTAGCTATGGTTGGTCGCCCCAACGTAGGCAAATCTACCTTGACCAATAGTCTTATTGGTGAAAAAATTGCCATTATGTCCGACCGTCCCCAAACTACCCGTAACAAGATTATGTGCATTATGAATACTAATAATGCGCAAATCATGTTCCTTGATACTCCAGGTATTCACAAGCCTCATCATAAGCTTGGCGAATATATGGTACGTACTGCAGAGGGAACTTTGCAGGAGGTTGATGTAATTCTCTTTATTGTAGATGCGACTGAAAAGCGTGGCGCAGGCGAGGATTATATTTTAGAGCTGCTGCGTAAGGTTAAAACACCGGTAATTTTGGTTGTTAATAAAATTGACAAGCTGGCTGATAAGGGTAAGCTGTTCAAGATTATGGAGGAATACAGCAAGCAGTACAACTTTGCTGCTGTTGTTCCCGTTTCAGCTCTTAATGATGGTGAATTCCCGGGCTTAGTAAATGAAATTACTAAGCATTTGCCGGAAGGTCCTGCATATTTCCCTGAAGATATGATTACTGACCAGCCTGAGCGTGTTATTGCAGCAGAAATGATTCGTGAAAAGGTGCTGCGTTCTACTAGAGACGAAATTCCTCACTCCATTGCTGTTGAAGTAGAGGAATTCAAAGAGCGTGACGAAGAAAATGTGTATATTCGTGCTACTATTTTCGTAGAGCGTGAATCACAAAAGGGTATTGTTATTGGTGCTAAAGGCAGTCTGCTGAAGAAAATTGGTCAGCAGGCACGCAAGGACATTGAGAACCTGCTGTACTGCAAGGTTTTCCTGGATTTATGGGTTAAGGTTAAACCTGACTGGCGTAATCAGGACAAAGCCCTGAAGCAGTTTGGCTATCGTGAATAAAAAGTTTTAAGGTATTGATTGTTTAGGAGTGATGACTTATCGACAGCGGACCAGCTATGAGTACTATTATTGAGCTTGCTGTGGCAGTACTTGTAGTTTTATTAAACGGCTTTTTTGTAATTGCAGAGTTTGGCCTGGTAAGGGCACGCAGGTGGCGTTTGCAGGAGCTTTCTGAGCAAGGTGTGCCCAAGGCGGACTTAGTGCTGCGGGTTCTTGACAAGCATGAAACCTATGTGAGTGCTATTCAGCTTGGAATTACTGCTTCTACGGTTCTTTTTGGTATTCTTGGCAGTCATTTACTGGCTAAGGTATTTATTGGTGTATGTCAGTTTGAGTTTATTTTAGCATGGCTTTTAGCTATTGTTTTAGTTGTGCTGCTGCATGTGATATTTGGCGAGCTTGTTCCTCGTGCTATTGCTGTAAGCAATGTAGAGCGTGCAGTAATGACTACACTTTATCCTCTTATATTTTTTAATTATCTTTTGTATCCCTTTGTTATGATTTCCAGCAAGGCCTCTCTGTGTCTGCAGCGTCTTTTGGGGCTGCAAAGGCACGAGGAGGACTTATCTAAA
Source organism: uncultured Phascolarctobacterium sp. (assembly GCA_900547415.1). GTDB lineage: Bacteria > Bacillota > Negativicutes > Acidaminococcales > Acidaminococcaceae > Phascolarctobacterium_A. The sequence goes on from URGS01000007.1 coordinate 18,716, forward strand.
AGTGAGGAAGAGCTGCGTGCTATTGTTAGTGCCAGTGAACAGCACGCTAAGATTGACCATTTGGAAAGTCGTATCATTGACAATGTATTCGACTTTGGCGACCGAGTTGTACGTGAGGTTATGATTCCCCGTCAGGATATGGTGTGCCTGTATACGGATGATTCGCTGACAGATAATTTGGATGTTGTCCGCAGCAGCCGTCATACCCGTTATCCTCTTTGTGTTGAGGAGAAGGATAATGTTATCGGCTTTGTAAGTGTACGTGACTTGGTTGGTATTAAGGCCGGAACTACTGAATTTGATTTGCGCCGTGTAATGCGTCCTCTGATTGTAGTACCGGAGGCGATGCCCATTTCTCGCGCCCTGACCATGATGCAGCAGAAGCATGTTCAGATGGTACTGGTTGCTGATGAGTATGGTGGAACTGCGGGTATAATTACTGTTGAGGATATTGTTGAAGAAATTGTTGGTGAAATTCAGGACGAGCATGAGGCTGAGGAACCAGCGGATATTGTAGCCTTGACAGGGGGAGCATATGAATTTGATGGAATGGTGCTTCTAGACGACGTGGCAGAGGAGCTGGACATTGAATTTGATGACCCGGAGGAGGATACAATCGGCGGTTATGTTTTTGGCCTTTTAGGGCGCAAGCCGGAGAAGGACGATGTTGTAGAAAGTGACGGCTATTCCTTTAAAATTCTTGCTGCGGAAGGCTTCCGTGTGCTTAGGGTTTTAGCTGTACCTATGAATAAACAGCCAAAGACTGAAGTAAAAACGTCTGAGGAAGATTAATATGGATAGTTCTGTTTTGCAGGATGAGGCTTTTATCCTGCACGTAAAAAATTGGCAGACTGCTGATAAATATGTGGTATGCTTTACAAAGGAGCATGGCAAGCTGCGCTTTATAGCATATGGCGCCCGCTATCCCAAGAATGTTGCAGGTCGTCTGCTGCAGCCCTTTGCTTGGCTTAATGTGGACGTGCAGCAGGGACAAAAGCTGGATAAGCTGCGGAGCTGTGAGCTATGCACTCTTCCTAAAGCTATGAATATCGAGCAAATGGCATATGGCGCAGTTGTTGCAGAGCTGACGGCGCTTTTTACAGAGGACAAGGCTCCTCAGCCAGAGCTGTATCAGCTTTTGGCAGATACTTTTAAGATTATTTTGGAGCGCAACCCTCGTATTGTAATTTTATCCTTTGCCATTAAACTTTTGGATTTGACTGGCTTTGCACCTCAGCTCGAACAATGTGTAAGCTGCGGCAGAGAAATAGAGGACCATGAGGACTGTTGGTTTAGTCCGCTTCAGGGAGGTTCTATTTGTACGGAGTGCCGCCAAAGCCTTAGTGGTGATGGCTTGGAGCATTGTGCAGCCTCTACACGAGAATTTTGGCGAACTTTGGCAGCCTTGGATTTTGTGCAGCCGCAGCATTTTACTGTACAGGGAAGCTCACTTATGGAGCTGGAAAAAATACTTCTGCGTTATATATACTTTCAGACAGATAAGCCTCTGAAGAGTATGGATTTTATCCGTCAGCTTAATATGAAGTAAATTTTACAATGCCTGATTGACAAGCTTATTTAAAAATTATATACTATAACCTAAGCTATGAAGAAGAGGAGTAGCCTGCAAGCTAAGCGAGTCGGGATGGTGTAAGCCGACAGGGCGGGTGAAGGCACTTTGGAGCCGTAAATTAACATTGTATTGAGGCGGACTGCTAAGGCAGTCAAGCAGGGTGGAACCGCGGAGTACGTGATAGCATCTCCGTCCCTGTAACTTTAAAGTTACGGGACGCAGGTGCTTTTTTGTTTTCCCTGAAAGCTGAGCAGTCGTCTTTGTAACAGAAATATAGGAGGCAGAACATGGATTTTCAAACAATCATTTTGAAACTGCAAAAGTTTTGGGCTGAACAAAACTGCATTATGGCACAGCCCTACGACGTAGAAAAAGGTGCAGGTACCATGAACCCCAACACCTTTTTGCGTGTATTAGGTCCTGAACCCTGGCGTGTGGCTTATGTAGAGCCTTCACGCCGTCCGGCTGACGGACGTTATGGTGACAACCCTAACCGTCTGTTCCAGCATCATCAATTCCAAGTAATCGTAAAACCTTCTCCGGAAAACATTCAGGAGCTCTATCTCCAGAGCCTTGAAGAACTGGGCATTCGTCAAGAGGAACATGATATCCGCTTTGTAGAGGATAACTGGGAATCTCCGACTTTGGGTGCTTGGGGCCTGGGCTGGGAGGTTTGGCTGGATGGTATGGAAATTACCCAATTCACCTACTTCCAACAAGTTGGCAGCATTGATGTTAAGCCTGTAACCGTAGAAATTACCTACGGCCTTGAGCGTCTTGCTATGTATATCCAAGGCGTAGAAAACGTATACGATATTAAATGGGTTGGCGACGTAACCTATGGTGACGTATTCCACACCAACGAGGTTGAACAATCCTACTACAACTTCCAAATTGCTGATACTGCATTGCTGTTTGATCTGTTCAACAAATATGAAGCTGAAGCTAAACGCGTAATCGAGCTGGGCTACATCCGTCCTGCTTATGATTATGTTTTGAAATGCTCTCATACCTTTAACCTGCTGGATTCCCGCGGCGCAATCAGCGTAAGCGAGCGTACTGCCTATATTGGCCGCGTACGTGCAATGGCACGTCTGTGTGCAGCTGCTTATGTTAAACAGCGCGAAGAGCTGGGCTTCCCGCTCTGCAAGAAAGGGGAGGTAAAATAATGGAAAAGTTACTGTTTGAAATTGGTACTGAAGAAATTCCTGCGAAGTTTATGCCTGGTATTTTAGCTCAGCTGAAAGAGCTGGCTGAAAAGAAAATGACCGAGCTGCGTATTCCCTTTGAAGGTGTACGTGTATTGGGTACTCCTCGCCGTATGACATTTATTGCTGACGGTGTTGCTGAAACTCAGGCTGATACTGTTGTAGAAGCAAAGGGTCCCTCCGTACAAATCGCCTACAAGGGCGGCGAAGCAACCAGAGCTGCTCAAGGCTTTGCTCGTGGTCAGGGCGTTGAGGTAGCTGATCTGGTGGTTCGTGATAATTATGTATATGCTGTTAAGCATTTGGCTGGCGAATCTGTTGAAAAGCTGCTCCCCGGCCTGCTGATGGATATTCTTAATTCTCTGAGCTTCCCGAAAACCATGCGCTGGGCTGACCATGAATTCCGTTTCGTTCGTCCTATCCGCTGGATTGTAGCTCTTTTCGGTGATGATGTAATTCCTGTAGAAATTACTGGCGTAACCTCCAGCAAATTCTCTCGCGGTCATCGTTTTCTTCGTCCTTCTGTAAAGGATGCTGCTAAGGAACAAGAAATCGAGGATTTGGATTCTGCTATTGAGGCTGCTAAAAACTTCTTTGGCAAAACTGCAAGCAAGGTTAAAAACACTGTTGCTTCTGCTGTAATGAAAACCTATAGTGCAGTAGAAATTCCTAACGCTGACGCTTATGAAAAGGTTCTCTATGAAAACTTTGTCATGGTTGACCAGGACGCACGTCGTGAGCTGATTCGTAAGCAGGTAACTGATATGGGTATCGCTGTAGGCGGTCACGCTGAAATCAACGAGGACCTGCTTGAAGAGGTTAACTATCTTGTTGAATGGCCTACTGCTCTTTGCGGTAACTTTGAAGAAAAATATTTGTCTCTGCCTAAGGAATGTGTAATCACCCCTATGCGTGAGCATCAGCGTTATTTCCCTGTACTTGATGAAAACGGCGAACTTCTGAACCGCTTCATCACCGTTCGTAATGGCGGCGCTGAACATCTTGAGGTTGTTGCTCATGGTAATGAACGCGTTCTGCGTGCTCGTCTGAGCGATGCTGAATTCTTCTTCAATGAAGACCTTAAGGTTAGCCAGGAATCTCGTCTGGAGAAGCTGAAAACCGTATCCTTCCAAGAAGGCTTGGGCAATATGTACGACAAGAGCCAACGCCTTGTTCAAGCTGCTAATATGATTGCCTTCGGCATGAACTGTAAGGTTGATAAAGAAAAGCTGGAGCGCACTGCACTTCTGGCTAAAACTGACCTGGTTGCAGGTATGGTTATTGAATTTACTGAGCTCCAGGGCGTAATGGGCCGCGAATATGCTAAGCTTGCTGGCGAAGCTCCCGAAGTTGCAACCGGTATTTTTGAGCATTATCTGCCTCGCTTTGCTGGCGATGAGCTGCCTGCTTCTCATATTGGCCGTATTGTTGGTATTGCTGATAAGCTGGATAACATCTGCGCAACCTTTAGCCGCGGTATGGCTCCTACTGGCTCTCAGGACCCATATGCACTCCGTCGTCAGGCTTTGGGTGTAATTAATATTATTCTTGATGCTGATTATCATATGTCTCTGTATAAAATGGTTGGCGGTATGATGTATCTTCTGAATATTCCTACTGACAAGGCTGGTGCTCTGGTTAAACAAATCTGCGAATTTATCCGTATGCGTCTGAAGAACATGCTGATTGACCAAGGTATCCGTTATGACGTAGTAGATGCAGTTCTGGCTGAAGAACGCAATGATGATTTGGCTGACCTGTATAAGCGCGCTCTGGCTCTTAACGCCTTTGTTACCTCTGAAGATGCTCCTGCTCTGCTTCAGGCAGCTACCCGCGTATCCAACCTGTGCAAGAAAATTGAAGAGGAAACCGCTATTAACAATGGCCTGTTCGTAAATCCTGCAGAAAATGCTCTGCATGAAGCTGTTCTGGCTGCAAGCAAGGAAATTCTGACCCTTGAAGTGCATTATGACTACGCTGGCGTTTTAGCTGAGGCTGTTAAGCTGGTTGCTCCTGTCAACAAATTCTTTGAAGATGTTATGGTTATGGACGAGGACGTTCGCGTTAAGAACAACCGTCTGGCACTGCTGTCTGCTGTTAAGGATGTAACCCATGCAGTTGGCGATCTGAGTGCTATCGTTCAATAATAAGTAAATATAATTTGCTCTCCGAAGTCTAAAGACTGCAGTATGGCGTTGGCTGTACTGCAGTCTTTTTTAGTCTTGGGTGCTAAAAGATAGTATAAGCAGGGGAGGAATGCTTCTATAGCTTTACATTACCACTAATGCTTAATATAATAGTAGTAATAATCATGAACAATAAGAGTGTAGTCATGGCTTCTATCAAGAAAGTATAAGCTTGGAGGATAACTATTATGAGTATTTTTGGCAAGTCTAAAAGTAATAGCGGCGAGGGTTCAAAGCTGAAGGATTTTCTGAGAAATCAAAATATAGATGATGCGGAAATTTTATCAGAGAAGCTTAATGAGCAGGATAACCATAAATCTAAAGGCTTCAGCTTTGCTTTAGGAAAGCATGGACTTTGGGCTGCATGCCTGATAGGAGGTCTATTAGTAGGCTTTGTTTATAGTCATTTTTTTGCTTTTTCCGGAGGTGGACGCTTTAATTCCTATGATGCAGCTGCACTGACTCAAAATGTGCAGTTGAGCAAGGCTGAAAGAGTAAAATATGTAAGTGCTATTTTGCATAGTGATGTTGATGTCTATAATCTTCCGTCAGATGTATCCGGTTCTGTAATTGGAAAATTAAGCAGGGATATGAAAGTGGAGAATTTGGGATTAGTGCCAAGCCTTGACACCAAGGAGAATGTTGGCATTACTCGCTTTGATATTAAGATTTCCCGTCTGTTTTCTAAATCTTTTGTAATTCCTGAAGGAACAGAGGTTAATTTATTAGGCTATAATAGCTCTACAGGGGAATATGACGCTAATGTTTCTCTCAATGGCAAAATTCACAGCATTACAGTTAATTCCAACGAAGTCAAGCTGCCTTACATTCGTGGCTGGGTGAAGGTGCGAATGGAAAATGGCCAAGAGGGCTACGTGTACGGCGATGCTGTATCTGTAAAGACATTGAAATGAGGTGAAGTGTCGTGAAGAAAGCTATTACGATTGCAATGGCGGCTGTTTTGCTTATAGCAGGTATTTTTACAGGCAGCAAAATAGGTGGACAGAATACTGAAAGTATGCATTTGAAATCAGGTACAGCTATGTACGTAAAGCCTACAGCCTATGCAGACTATAAGATGCTGCCTCAAAATGATGACGTTACTGTTCTGGAGAAGGTGAAGTTCGGAGCTCCGACTATGGTATACGTTAATGACGATATTACTGCTAAGGCAGAAAATGGAGAAACATATCGACTTAAAAAGGGATGCTTCTTTAAATTTGTCGGCGTCAACGAGGCTGAGGATATGGTGACATTGTTTGTCGATACAGATAATGGCAATCATATTCAGCTAATAGTACCTAAGCAAAAGGTGTATCCTGTTGACGAAGGCCAATGGATTAGAGTAAAAGATGATTCCCTAGGCGAAAGATGGGTTCGCAGTCAAAGCTCCTGGTATGATAATGTGTAAGCATACGATAGAATAAAGTTGCTTTGTGAAGTGAAAGCTGTAGTGTGGTATAGACTGCACTGCAGCTTTTATTACTTTGAATCTATCCTTGCAAAACCATTTTGAATGGAGTAAAATAACAAAAGAGAACAAATTTTTGTATTAATTTTTGGGTTGAAGGAGGCTTGTTATGAGCAGATTGTATTGTGCTCCTTTGGGGGAATCAGCTAGAGATATTTTTTGTAGTGAGCTAAAGAGTTTGCCCCATGGCATTTTGGTTTTGCCAAACAGCAAGCTTAAGGAAGAGGTGCTGCGTCAGTATGGCGTCAAAAGTGTGGGCTTGGACAAGCTGGCCAGCAAGATTTTAAATTTAAATGGCTTCAGCTCCTATAAGGAGATTAACCGTCGAACACAGGAGATTATTGTTGAGGAGCTGGTGCATAAGGCCTTGAAGGAAGGAAATCTGCAGCATTTTAATAAGCTTGCGGAAAAGAAGGGCTTTATTTCTTCGGTTACATCTTTAATTGGTCAGCTGTCACGCAGCGGTGCAACCAGCGAGGAGCTGGACTTTGCTATGGAGGCCTGGGATAGGCAGGATGCTCTTGGCATGAAGGACAGAGAAATTACAGTTTTATATGATTCTTATTGTAGAGAGCTGCAAAAGCATAAATGGTATGACTTAGAGGGAAAATATAAGCTGGCTTTAGAGGCCTTATCTAAGGAAAATCCCATAGTTCCTTGGAGTCATATTTTCTTTAGCGATTTTTATACCTTGGATATATTGCAGCACAGCTTTATTTATGCATTGGCACAGCATTGTGAGATAAAAATAGGCATAACCTATGAAAAAAATCGTGAAGATATTTTTAAGGCTGTTGATACTACCTATGGCAGTTTAGTTGGTTATTTAGGTGTGGAGCAGTCTTTGGCACGTCCTGAGAACGCTTCAGCTATGAACAGAGCTTTGACTGAAGGATTGTGGCGTGATACCCCAGTGTCTGCAAGGCAGGCAACTGATGTTGTGCACACTCTTAGCTTTAGCAGTCGTGATGAAGAAATGCGTTGGGTACTGACAGAGGTAAAAGCTTTGCTGCAGGGCAAGAGCTCCCTTTTTGAAGCTGCTGAAAAGAAGGCTGCAGCAGAGGATATTGTTCTTGTAGTGCGTGATTTTACTAATTACACTGGACTGAGAAAGCTGGCAGATGAATATGGTTTGCCCATTAGCCTGCCTAAGACGGCAGCCTTAAGCAGTGAGCCTTTGACAAGCTTTATTCAGCTGCTTGTTCAGGCTGCAGACAATAGTAATCAGGGAGTGCAAGCATATTTTAAAATGCTGGCTTCTCCCTTGGGCAGATTGTTGTTTAAGGTAGACGGTGAAAAGCTTTATAAACTGCAGCAGGAAAAATATTTTAGTAGTCCGGCCGAGCTTCAGGACCTTATAAAATTTGAACAAGAGCAGGGAAACTATCCCGAGGACCAGACTCTTGCAATTATTGACGAGTTTATTGCATCTGTTCCTTATAGGGCAGAGCTGGAAACATACGTTGAATTAATTTTGCAGCTGTTAAAGAAGCTGCAGCTTGAGCAGCTTTTTGGTCGCATGTATAAGGACAGTGTACAAAAGCAATGTAGCTGCTGCATTACTATTGAACAGCTTCAGGAAATGCTTTTGTCTAAGCAGGCTCTTGTTACTGCTCTTACCTGCTTGGCCGGAGATTATGCTGCCTGTGGCAAAAATGGCTATGCCTGCAGTTTGCGAGAATGGCGTCAGCTCTTTAATGAGGGCCTGAAGGGGGTAAATATTGTACTGGCAGCAGGTCGTCAGGACGGTGTACTTGTTACTGAGGCTGTAAATATGCAGGGCTTAAAACGTGGCTATGTGTTTATGTTGGGTATGCGTGAAGGGGAGTTCCCCAGCGGCAAGACAGAAAACTGGCTTTACGATGATGCTGAGCGTGAGTTTTTGGGAAAAACCTATAAACGCAGAGAAAATAAAGTTTATAATGACCAGGAGCGTGGTGAGCTGATGAGTCTTGGTATTGAAATGCCTAACACAGCAGCAGCCTATGCTGAGGATGCCTTTTTCTTTGCTTCTACGGTGGCTGCTGCGGAAAAAGGACTGGTTCTGACCTGGTTTGAGGATGACGAAAATGGGGTAAGCCGTTATGTGGAGGCTGTCCAAAATGTTTTCAGCAATGTTAAAACAGACAAGCCGCAGGTTAAGATGCCTGCATCTGCCAATGAGCTGTACTGTTTAGGCCGCAGCTGTGATGAAAGCTGGCTGAGAGAGCAGGTAGGTGAGGTTACCCTGGAAGCAGCAGAAGTAGATATTTTGCGTCGTAAATTTTCGGCAGCGTGGAATAAGGACAAGGCGATGCAAAAGAAGCAGGAGCTTGTAGCTGCAGGAGAGCTGCCTGCTGATACACCCATTGGTAAGCTGACAACGGAGGAAAATACTTCGCTTCAGCAGGACGGTTGTTATAATGGTATTTTGTTTGCTGATTTACGCAGCTCTATTCGGAAGAAGGTGGGCAACAGCTTTAGTCCTTCTGCCTTGGAAACATATGCAGCATGTCCCTTTATGTATTTGGGAAAACGTGTGTGGAAGCAGGATGAAGGCAGTGACAGAGAGGATGTTCTCAATAATCTGGATGAAGGTAATCTTTATCACAAGGTTATGGAACGTTTTATAAGCTGTTACCTTAAGAAGAAGCTTACAAGTCTGCCTCAGGAGGAACAGGAGAATTTGCCTCAGCGTTTAGAAGAGGTTTTTGAAGCTGTATGTGCTGAATATTTAAACAATGGTGCTATTATTGACAATGAGGTATGGCAGGTGGAAAAGCCACGTATGCTGCGTATTTTACAAAAATGGCTGGATTTTGAGTTATTGGATCAGGCATATATGCCTGCAATGACTCCGGCAGCTACGGAGTGGGAGTTCGAAATTGCACCTGACGAGCTGAAATACGAGGGCAAAAAGGTTTATTTGAAAGGCAAAATTGACCGTATTGATGCTTCTGAGGAAAAGGCTCTGGTTACAGACTATAAGCGTTCTAAAAGCTCGGTTCCTGGGATAAGTAAGCTTGAAAGCGGAGAGGATATGCAGATGCCAATCTATATGTTGGCTGTGGAGGCTTCCTTTGAGGGTGGCAAAAAGCTTTTAGGAGATACATATTACGTTATTTTGAATGGGGAACGTGCCAGTGTGTTCACTTTTGAATCGTCAGGAAATCCCTTACTGAAAATGTCTAAAAAGCATGATCAAACTTGGGAAAGCTTTAAAGCACGCAGCATTGCATATCTTAAGCAATATATTAGCAGTATATATGGCGGCGATTTTAATGTGCTGAAAAACAAGAAGTGCAGTGAGTATTGCTCATTGGCAGATATTTGCCGTTATCAAGAAATACAGCAGCTTGGAAAGGAGGGGGATGAATAATGGATTTTAATGAACAGCAAAAGAAAGCAGTCTATACCATAGATAGAAATATTTCTGTTTCCGCAGGTGCAGGCAGCGGCAAGACAAGAGTTCTTGTAGAGCGATTTGTCTATATTTTACAGGATAGTGCTATGCATCCGGAGCGTGAGCCTGTAAACGCTGCAGACATTATGGCCATTACCTTCACTAAAAAGGCTGCCGGAGAGATGAAGGAACGTATCCGTGAGGCTATTAATATCAAGATTAATGGCAAGTATGATAATGCTGGCAATTTAGAGCAGGTACCAGATAAGGAACAGGCAGAGTTTTGGAAGCAACAGCTTGAAAGCCTGGAACGTGCTCAGATTAATACCATGCACAGCTTCTGCGGTCGTGTGCTGCGTGAAAACCCTGTAGAGGCAGGGATTGACCCTAGCTTTATTACCTTGGAGGATTTCGATAACGAGGATTTCATTGTCAATGGTATCAAGAGCTTTTTGCGTCTGCAGCTGAAAATTGGTGATGCAGACCTTAAGCTTTTGGTAGATTCATACGGAATGAGCTCTTTGGAGAAGCAGCTGGCAGATGTTTATCCTCATATAGTAGGCTATGACTTCCATAAGGATGTATTTGCAGCTTACGAAGAAAGTGCGGTCAAGCTGGAAGAGAATTGTGAAAAGCTTAAAACGGCATTACTTGATTTCGTAGCAGGCAAGGAGGGATATTTTAAGAAAAAAGGCACGGTTTATGATAAAATCGTGGGCTTAGAGAAAAGACTTCCTGATATTTTTAAAACTATAGACAACAGAGATTATATAGAAGATGGGTATGCCTCTGTTATTAAAGGAATTTCCAGTAAAAATTTAACTACGTATTTAAATTCCATTAAGAAGCTTGCAAATAAAATAGATGGAGCTATTTTTGACAAAAAAGCTTTAGATGGCGGTTATTTGAAGGCTTGGGATACTGTTCTGCAGGCAATGGTAGAATATCTGGAGCAGGAAAAGCTGAAGCAGGATATGCTTAATTTCGATGATTTAGAGAATATGGCTATTCGTCTGCTGAAGAATAATCCTCAGGTTTGCCAAAAATATATGCGGAAGTTTAAGCATATAATGGTTGACGAATTTCAGGATACAAACGACAAGCAGCGTCAGCTTGTTTATTTGCTCTGCGGCGGTGATGCAGATGTGCTGAAAGGACGCAAGCTCTTCATTGTAGGTGACCCTAAGCAGTCCATTTATCGTTTCCGCAATGCTGATGTTAGTGTCTTTTTGCGGGTACAGAATGATATTTCCAAGACAAACAAACAGCTGATACCATATGATGTTGATTTGGCTCAGGACGTCAATGAAGGCAATTTGGAAATGGGTACTAACTACCGCAGCTCAAATATGGTTCTTGAAGCCTGCAACGCAGCCTTTGAAAAGCTTTTAGGTAAAAAAGAGGACGCAGGCAGTGGTACAGTATTCTTTGAAGGTCTTGCTTTCGGCAATAAGTCCAAGGAAAGCACAATTATTCCAGAACTGATAACTATTCCCTTTGCTAAGGAGGAAAGCTCTCAAAGGCGTAGGTTTGAGGCGGATGCAGTTGCAGATAAAATTCTGCAGCTGCACCAAGATGGTGTCAAGTTTGGTGATATGGCTGTGCTGGTGCGTGTTACTACGTATAATAAATTTCTTGCAGACACCTTTATGGCAAAGGGGATTCCCTATCAAATCGTTGATGCTAAAGGCTTTTATCAGCAGCAGGAGATTTTAGATGTATTAAATCTTTTGAATGTGCTGGATAATAAGCATAATAGTATTCAGCTGGCAGGTGTGCTGCGGTCTCCTTACTTTGGCTTAGATGACAATACGATTACCAAATTATTTATTGAGGGCGGTACTGATAATTTATGGGACAGCCTGCAGTCTGCTGATTGGCAGCTTTTTCCTGAGGTGCAGGGGAAACGCCTTAAGAGGGCAGCAGATGCTTTGGCCTATCTTCGTAATACAGCGTCCTTTAACAGTCTTAGTGTGCTGTGGGAGCAGCTGTGGCAGGTGCTGAAGCTGGATGTGGTGCTCGCTCGTCAGCTGCATGGTGCCAATAGGTTGGCTAACGTTCGTAAGCTCGAGGAAATGTCTCAGGAATATATCCTGAAGCATGGAGGTGTACTTGGCGATTGGCTGAGCTATGTAAAACGCAAGCGTGCTATGGATGTTGATGATAGAGCTGTGAATCTGCCTTTAGAGGATGCCGTTCAGATTATGACTATCCATAAATCCAAAGGCTTGGAATTTAATACGGTGTTTGTTCCTTTTCTGGATAGAACTGCCAAAAGTGATATAAGCATTATTAAGTATATACCTAGTAAATTTTTCAGGAGAGTTACTGAGGAAGGAAAAGAGCCTATGCTGGAAAGTGGCTTAGGCATCAAAATTCCCTATAATGGAGATTTAGTTGATACAGGCATATTAACTAAGCTGCGTCAGACAGACAAGGCTCTGGAGCAGGAGGAGCTTTTGCGTCTTTTGTATGTTGCTATGACTCGTGCAGAGGAAAGACTGTTCCTTGTTAGTGCTTTGGAGGATAAAAAGCTTGATCCGGAAAGCATTAGTACTTGTTTAGAACGTAAGGAGCTGGTGGAGAAAAGCTGGGTTGAGCAGCTGCTATCTCTTTTTGGCGGCAAAAAGGACGGAGATGAACAAGGGGCGATTAAGGTTGTTGCTCAAAATGAGCGAAGCGGAGCAAGGAGAGAACTAGGCATTGCCAAAATGATTGCTGTTGACGATGCACTGGCAGCAGCAATTGCTCCTTTAGTAAACAGCAAATCTAGTGGTCGTCGTCATTTTACTGCCTCCAATCTGCAGGAATACCTTCATTGTCCGCGTTCCTATTACTATGAGCAGATTTTAGGCCTGCCCATGGAGGAACAGGAAAGCAGCGGTCTGGGACAAAATTTGCCTGCAAATATTACAGGCCTTATTGTGCATACGGCCTTGGAAAAATATACTAATGATGCTGATGCTGCCTTTAATGGTGCGGTAAATGAGCATGCTTCCGGACAGAAGGCTGTTAAGGCAAAGGAGCTGTTCTATTATTATATTGCCAGTCCATTATATAAGGAGCTGGCAGCCTGCCGCGAACGTGAGCGAGAGCTGGAGTTCGCCCTGTACGAGGATAGCGGCCTGGTGCTTCATGGTGTTATTGACAGCTTGGGCAAGAATCAGGATGGAACATGGTCAATTATTGACTATAAAACAGGTCGTGCACCGGAGCCTGATGAGGTGCCCTTAGGCTATGTTTATCAGTTGGCCATCTATAAAGAGGCTGCTGAAAAGCTTTTTGGATATGCTGTCAAGGAATGCAGCCTGCATTATCTGCAAAATCTGTCTGAATTTAAAATGCCTCAGGATAGGGACTATTTTCAGGAGGCTATGGCGTTATGCGAGAAGATTAGCAATGGGGCTGCAGAGGAAGATTTCCCCTGCAGGCTAGATTACTGCTGCTATTGTCCCTATGCTTATATGTGTCCTGGCAAAGACAGTTTTGATGACAAGCAGGCAGGTGCTTCTCAAGAATAGCTGATAAGAGTAAGTATGTCTTACATGTGCAGAAATAAAACTTAACCTTAAAAGTCCATACTGTGAACTTTTGATGCAGCATGGACTTTTATATTAGCGATGCCGAAAATAAATTACAGGTTCTTTCTTCAAAGAATAGATAAAATAGGCTATAATAGATAAATATAATGACCTGTATAGATGGGAGAAAGGAAAAACCAGCCTATTGGCTGGTGGCTTGTGTATGTGTGAATATTTAGCTTTAGCAGACAGCTGGGACTATTTGGCTATAGGTGCTGTTCTGGTGTCCCTATTTTTGCTGCTGTTTGGTATTAGAGCATTGAAAAATGCCAATAGTGATATTGTAGATGAGAAAAGGCTGCGTATGCGTGCCTATGGTGCCTTGGTAGCAGGTTTGGCGTATATTGTCTGCAGCTATTTGGCAAAAAAATAAGTTTGTCATAATAATGAATTTATCTCCGTAACTACTGCGGGGGCAGGATAAGAGAGCATCGTTGGCGAATAACTAAGTATATGCAAGGTTGAGCTGAGGATGTTCTTTTGCTGTTCTTGACTATCTTATAAATGGTTAGGAGGTTAGGATTATGAAAATTTCTTTTTTAGGAGCAGCCCGTACTGTTACCGGCTCCTGCTATCTGTTAGAGCTTTTAGACAAAAAGATTTTGGTTGATTGTGGTATGTTCCAGGGGTCAAAGCTGGTAAAGGCCTTTAATGAGAAGGATTTTTTGTTTAATCCTGCTGATATTGATGCTGTTGTACTGACTCATGCCCATGTTGACCATAGCGGACTTTTGCCGAAGCTTGTGAAATATGGCTTTAGCGGCCCTATTCACTGTACAAAGTCAACAGAAGAGCTTTGCTCCGTTCTGCTGGCAGATAGTGCTCATATCCAGGAGGGTGATGCTGAGCTGGCAAACCGTAAGGGTATGCGTGCAGGCAAAAAATTTGTTGAACCTCTTTTTACTGTTGATGATGCCTATAGAGCCTTAAAGCTTTTTAGAATTCATGATTTCGATAAGGAATTTAAGGTTGTTGATGGTATTAAAGTTATATTTAGAGTTGCAGGTCACATTTTGGGTTCTGCTATCGTGGAGATGTATGTAACAGAAGGCGATAAGCAGACTAAGCTGGTATTTACAGGTGATATAGGACAGCCTAATCAGCCAATTATTGAGGACCCGGATAAAATTTCCGGTGCAGATTTTATTATTACTGAATCCACCTATGGCAATAGAGTACATGAAGTTTATGATAAGGAGGCTGAGCTTGCCAAAATTATCAACGAAACAGCAGAAAAGGGCGGTAATATCATTATTCCGGCCTTTGCCGTAGGTCGTACTCAGGTGCTTTTATACTACTTCCAAAAGCTTTTGTCTGAGGGACGTATTCCTGATATTCCTATTTATGTGGATAGTCCTATGGCCAACAAGGCTACTCAGATTACCATGACTAATCCTGAGGAATATGACGAAGAGGCTCGTGCTCTTTATGAAATGCAGGGCAGACGTCTTGTTTCCATGCATAATCTGCGTTTTACTGCTACTGCTCAGGAGTCTATGGCAATTAATGATATTCTTGGACCAAAGATTATTCTGTCTGCCAGCGGCATGGCTGACGCAGGACGTATTCTGCATCATCTGAAGCATAATCTGTGGCGTGAGGACAGCTGCGTAATTTTTGCAGGTTATCAGGCTGAAGGCTCCATGGGACGTCGTCTTGTAGATGGAGCAAAGCGTGTAAAGATTATGGGCGAGAATATTATGGTCAAAGCACGTATTGTCAATATGCGTGGTTATTCTGCTCATGCTGATAAGGAGCAGCTGCTGACCTGGTTTGGCTCCATGAAGGAAAAGCCCAAAGCGTTCCTTGTTATTCATGGTGAAATTGATGCGGCTATCAGCTTTGCCGACGAGCTTAATCGTCGTTTAGGAACTGCTGCTTATGTACCGCGTTTTGGCGACTGCATTGAAATTAAGGGCACTGAATGGCAAATTCATGAATGCGAGGGTATTCGTGAAGAGTCTGCAGCACTTGAACTTCGTGCTTTCCTTAGAGGTATGGAAAGAGATTATCTGCAGCAGCGTACTAAGATTGAACAAATTGTGGCTCGTGATTCAACCAAGGTTACTATGATTCGCAAAAAGATGGAAAAGATGCGTAAATATATGGACGATTTGCTATCTGATATTTAAACAATAGGTAATTAGAATAGACGGTCAGAATTGGCCGTCTATTTTAGGTTATAATCAGTACGCTATTCCCGCTTTTTTTATAAATGTTCGGAAAAATTAGAATTTTTTTTTTGAAAAATATTAGAAAAAACAACGTGTAATAGTGAAAAGTAGTTAATTATTAGCTTAAAATGAAGCTTGCTTTTATCGATATACTGTAAGAAATGTTACAGTTTATGTTGGATTGTGCTATCTTATTTTATACTATTAACAAAAATAGGGGATAATTCTAATTATTGCTTGCAGTATTAGGTGCTTTAAGTTAAAATAATTGTGAATGTTTTGATGTATTGTACGGAGTTTTCCATTGCACTTGCTGTAGCTGGAGGATTCTGTACAAAAGCTACCATGGGGCACATGGAAAGTTACGCTTGTGGAGAGATGCAAAGGCTGCCTGAATATGCAGTATGCTCTCATTGAAGCAAGAAGCTTCTGCTATTTTTATTTTGTATAGCAGAAGGATGTCACTAATCTGATAGATTAACAAATACATTGTATGATAATCTGTTAAATTTTTGGAGGCACATTTTATGGAAAGAAAAGTAGGGACTATTTCTCGTGGTATTCGTTGTCCGATTATCCGCCAAGGCGATGATATTGCCGGCATTGTTGTTAAGAGCCTGATGGAGGCAGCTGAAAGCGAAGGCTTTGAACTGCGTGACAGAGACGTTATTTCTGTAACTGAATCCGTTGTTGCAAGATCTCAAGGCAACTATGCTTCTGTTGAGAACATTGCTGCTGATGTTAAGGCAAAGCTGGGTGGCGAAACTATCGGTGTAATTTTCCCGATCCTGTCTCGCAACCGTTTTGCTATTTGCCTGAAGGGTATTGCAATGGGTGCGAAAAAAGTTGTATTAATGCTCAGCTATCCTAGTGATGAGGTTGGTAATGCTCTGCTGACCTATGACCAACTGGATGAGGCAGGCGTTAATCCTTATAGCGATGTATTGACTCTGGAAAAATATCGTGAGCTGTTTGGTGAAAACAAGCACGAATTCACTGGTGTTGACTATGTAGAATACTATGCAAACCTGATTAAGGAAGCGGGTGCTGAGGTTGA
Organism: uncultured Phascolarctobacterium sp.; assembly: GCA_900547415.1. GTDB lineage: Bacteria > Bacillota > Negativicutes > Acidaminococcales > Acidaminococcaceae > Phascolarctobacterium_A. The sequence goes on from URGS01000007.1 coordinate 35,348, forward strand.
GGTTATCTTTGCAAACCAAGCGAAGACTATCCTGAACTATACTGACTGTGTTCTGACCTGTGATATTCATACCCGAGTTAGAACTAAACGCATTCTGAAGGCTGCAGGTGCAAAGGTTGTATGCGGTTTAGATGATATCATGACCACTTCTATTGATGGCAGCGGCTATAACACTAAATATGGTCTGTTGGGTTCCAATAAGTCCACTGAAGACCAAATCAAGCTGTTCCCTAGAGAATGCCAAGATGTTGTTGAAGACATTCAAAAGCAAATTCTGAATTTGACTGGCAAGCATGTTGAAGTTATGGTTTACGGCGATGGTGCCTTCAAGGATCCTCAAGGTAAGATTTGGGAGCTGGCTGACCCTGTTGTATCTCCTGCATTCACTCAAGGCCTGATTGGTACTCCTAATGAGCTGAAGCTGAAATATTTAGCTGACAACGACTTCAAAGATCTGAAGGGTGCTGATTTGAAGGAAGCTATCAGCCAACGTATTAAAGAGAAAAACGGCAGTCTGGTAGGCAATATGGCAGCTCAAGGTACTACTCCTAGACAGCTGACTGACCTGATTGGCTCTCTGTGCGACCTGACCAGCGGTAGCGGTGACAAGGGTACTCCTCTTGTACTGGTACAAGGCTATTTCGACAACTTCACTGACTAATTGCTGAATTGCCAAGGTAATTTAATACAAATGATTAGACCTGTTCCTGAAATGGAGCAGGTCTTTTGCTTTCATAAATAAAAACATCCTGCCTTCTGCAGCAGAAAGCAAGATGTTATTTTTTATTCCAGAAGCTTAGCAATAGCTGCCTCGTCCGGAGTGGTGTAATATGTTTTTTGATTAGTAAAGATGACAAAGCCTGGCTTGCTGCCTGCAGGCTTTTTCACATAACGACGCTGAACGCAGTCCACAGGAATATTGCTGCCGCTGCGGGCCTTGCTGAAATAGGCTGCCAGCTGTATGGCAAGGTCAATGTCCTCCTGACGATATTCAGGTAATGTTGTTTTTAAAATAAGATGGGAGCCTGGGATATCCTTAGTGTGGAACCAAAGGTCTTTAGGTCCGCCTATGGTAAAGGTTACATAGTCGTTCTGCTTATTGTTCTTGCCAACGTAAACATCAGCTTCGCTGTTAAGCCTGATATGAAGCGGCATGGACTTTTGAGTCATAACCTTTTTCTTCTTACCGACTTCCTTAATAAGGTCAGCTGCAATCATTTCCTGACGGATTTCTTCTACCTCGGCCTTGGTAACGGCAGTCATAAGTGATGAGTCCAAGCTTGCCAGATATTGGAGCATTTCATGTGTAGTTTCCAGCTGCAGCTGTACCTCAATCTGAGCTCGTTTATATTTGTTGTACCGCTTGTAATAGGCCTGAGCGTTTTCCGTAGGTGAGAGGATTGGCGAAAGACTGACTGTAACAGGTTCTCCGTAATAAATATTAATCAGATCTGCACTGGTCTGGCCCTTCTTGATTTGGTAAATATTAGCCATAATAGTATCAGCCAGCATTCGTTGCGTCTCTGCGTCCTGAGCATTGTCTAAATCTTTTTCAAGAGCCTGTAGCTTTTTCTCCAGCTTTGCTGTTTCGGCACTGACAAGCTTTTGCAGCTGTTCGTGCTGGGGAAGCTGAATGGGTTTTAGGCTCATGGCAAAGCAGATGGCTTCGTTAATATCAGCAAATTCCTTGACGCTGGTACCTGCTTCTAAAAGCTGCGGCTTAAGGGTCAAAATGGTTTTTACCTGGTTTGTACGGCCAATAATAGCATAAACGGGCTTGGCGCTAGTACCGTTCAGGTGTTCCTGCAGGCTGCCAATGACGTTGGCCAAGGCCTTTTCTTCAGCAGTTTCCAGCTTTACCTGATTTGTAATAATGTCAGCATCTGCCAAAAGCTCGCTGGCCGTGTATTTGCCAAGACCTACTGTGTTGGCAATAAAAGCCTTGAGAAAATTAGCAGCAGGTGCAGCATTAGCAGTATGTACTAGCTCCATTGGCTCTGCAGTCAGAGGATTCATACCGTTCTGAGGCGGCGGAGCAACGTAGTTCTTGCCTGGCAGGATAAGACGATAGCTGCTTTGAGAGGCACCAATATGCTTAATGCTGTCTAGGATACTGCCATCCTGTTCTAAAATGATGTTGCTGTTTTTTCCTGTCAGTTCAAAAATCAGCTTTTTGGTAATGATTTTGCTGCTTGCTCCAAGCATATCAATTTCTAAGGTAATGATGCGGTCCAAATCCTGCTGTTTAATAGCAGTAATGCGTCCCTCCTCAAGATGCTTGCGGAGCAGCATACAGAAGGCTGGAGGAACATCAGGGTTTTCAGGAAGCTGCTTGGGAATGTACAGTGCAGGGCTGCCTCCGTTAAGCTCTGCTAAAAGAGCAGTAGTATCACGTTCTCTTTTAATCATCAGCAGCAAGGAGTGGGGAGTGGGCATAAAAACTCTATATATTTTACCACCTAAAAGCTCCTGCTCCAGATGGTCTTTGACTAGCTTCAAGGTAAGTCCTTCTAAATTCATAGGTACCTCCTTATAAAGGTTATTTTTACCATTATACTCCAGAAAAGTAACCTTAGCAAAGAAAACCCACGAAAAAAGCTGAAAAATGGAGAAATATATGATATAATTAAATGTCAATATAAGCAGATGATAACTGGCTTATATATTAATTGTAAAAAAATCATCCCGATACGGGAGATTAGGAGGCTGCCTGTGTTAAAAAGTATGACCGGTTTTGGCCGTGGTGAATACGAGGACGCTAATTTTTCCATTACAGTGGAGATGAAGGCTGTAAATCATCGTTATAACGAGGTTTCTATCCGTCTGCCCCGTTTTATGAACCCTGTAGAGGACAGAATTCGTAAAACAATTCTTAAGACCATCAGTCGTGGTCGTATTGATGTATTTATCAATGCTGACTATACCACCAGCGATAATGCGACCTTAAAGGTAGATAAAAACCTGGCTGCTGCATACCATAAAGCACTGCTTGATATTGCAGAGGCAATTGGTGCAGAAAAGCTTAATATGAATGAAGCTGTTGAGGTTATGAACATTGCCCGCTTTGATGATGTTATTAATGTTAAGGAAGGCTTCTTTGATGTAGAAAGCGTTTGGCCCAAGATTGATGCTGCTGTACAGCAGGCTCTGTCTAATCTGGTAGCAATGCGTGAGGCTGAGGGCGGTAATATCTATGGTGACTTTATCTATCGTGCTGATTTGATTGCTGAAAAGCTGACTCAGATTGAGGAACGCTCCGGCATGATTGTAGATGAATATCAGAGCAGACTGACTGAGCGTATCAATAATATTCTGGCAGAGTATAATGTTACTGTTGAGCCTGAGCGTTTGCTGCAGGAGGTTGCGATTTTTGCTGACCGCTCCAGCATTACTGAGGAAATTGTACGCTTAAAGAGTCATATTAAGCAATTCAAGGCTATTCTTGCTTCTGATAAGCCTGTGGGACGTAAACTGGACTTTTTGATTCAAGAGTTCAATCGCGAGGCTAATACTATTGCTTCCAAGGCTAATGACTATACATTAGCTCAGATTGTGGTAGAAATTAAGGCGGAAATCGAAAAGATTCGTGAGCAAATTCAGAATATCGAGTAGACTGGAGGTTTAGGAAATGGATATCAAGCTTATTAACATAGGCTTCGGCAATATTGTTGCCGCTAACCGTATTATTTCCATAATCAGTCCTGAATCTGCACCTATTAAGCGTATTATTCAGGAGGCACGTGACAAGGGTATGCTGATTGATGCTACCTATGGTCGTCGTACACGTGCAGTAGTTGTAACTGACAGTGGTCATATCATTTTGTCCGCTGTGCAGCCGGAAACTGTTGCTAACAGATTAGTACAGTCCGATGATTCTGATGAAGAGTAGAGGTGATGAGATGAGTAACTTCCATGAAAATGTAACTCCTCAGGGTGTGCTTTTAGTAGTATCAGGTCCTTCTGGTGCTGGCAAGGGTACTATTTGCTCCATGCTTCGTGAGCAGCTGCCCAATCTGGGTTATTCTGTATCCGTTACTACTCGTCAACCGCGTACAGGCGAGGTTGATGGCGTAAACTATTTCTTTAAAACTGTTGATGAGGTTAAGGAAATGATTGCTAAGGACGAGCTGCTAGAGTACGCAGAGGTTTATGGCAATTATTATGGTACACCTCGTGAATATGTAATGGAGCAGCTTAAATCCGGCAAGGATGTGCTTCTGGAGATTGATATCCAAGGTGCACTGCAGGTTAAAAAGCGTTTCCCGGAGGGCGTGTTTGTGTTTATCGTACCGCCTTCCTTAGATGAGCTTTCTGCTCGTATCTATAAGCGTGGTACTGATAGCGAGGATGTAATTAAGCGTCGTCTGGCATCTGCAGCCAGCGAGCTGACCTATGCTGCTGAGTATGATTATATTATTGTCAACGATATTGCGGAAAAAGCTGCTGACAAGGTGCTGACCATTATGGAGGCAGAACGTTATCGCGTGGCAAGAACATATTTTATTGTAGACAAAATTTGCAAAGGTAAAAATAAGGAGTGATTTTAAATGTCCATGGTAGATCCTTCCATCGATAGATTAGCTGAAAAGGTAGATAGCAAGTATACTTTAGTAATTTTAGCTGCTAAAAGAGCACGTGAGCTGACCCAGCCTGGCGTTAATGCCCCTGAAAAAGAGGTAAGCTCCGCTCTGAAGGAAATTTATAACGATACTATTACCTACGAGCGTACTAAAAACGTATAAAATTATTCCACTGTGTGAGCAGGTATGGCCTGCAGGCAGCATAGTAAGTTCATAGGAGGAGCTTGGCTTTGTTAAAGGGAAAAAAGATTGTATTAGGCGTTACCGGTGGTATCGCTGTCTATAAGGCTGTAGACCTTGTTAGCCGTCTGCGTAAGCAGGGTGCAGAGGTTCGTGTTATTATGACTGAACATGCACAAAAATTCGTTACTCCGCTGACCTTTAAGGAAATCAGCGGCAATAAGGTTGCAACCTCTATGTGGGAAAGCAATCAGGAGTTTAATGTGGAGCATATTGCCTTGGCTAACTGGGCTGATGCTTTTCTTGTAGCTCCTGCTACAGCTAATATTCTGGCTAAAATGGCATGTGGTATTGCTGATGATTTGTTATCTACTACATTGTTGGCAGCACAGGCACCTATTATTGTCTGCCCGGCAATGAATACTGGTATGTACGAAAATCCTATTACTCAGGATAATATTAAAAAGCTGGCTGATTTTGGCGTTACTGTTATGCCTCCTGCTGTAGGCGTTTTGGCTTGTGGTACCAGCGGTGCCGGCCGTTTGCCTGAACCTCAGCAGATTGTAGAATTTGTAAGTGCATTCTTTGCTAAACGCGAAGGTGATTTGCGTGGCTTGAAGGTTTTAGTAACTGCAGCAGGTACTAGAGAGCCCATTGACCCCGTTCGTTTTGTTGGCAATCGTTCCAGCGGAAAAATGGGTTATGCTGTTGCTCAGATGGCCGCAGAGCGTGGTGCAGAGGTACTGCTTATTTCCGGTCCTTCTGCATTGGCCGTTCCTGCTAATGTTAAGGCTATTAAGGTCGAAACTACTAACGAAATGCTGGAAGCATGTCTTGAGGCCTATGACAAGGTTGATATTGTGATTAAGGCTGCTGCTGTAGCTGACTATCGTCCTCGTGATGTAGCTGACCAAAAAATTAAAAAGAAAACTGATGATGCTCTGACTGTAGTTATGGATAAGAACCCTGATATTCTTAAAACATTGGGCAGCAAGAAAACTCATCAGGTTCTTATTGGCTTTGCTGCAGAAACACAAAATCTGTTGGCTAACGCATCTGAGAAAATTGTCAAGAAAAATCTGGATATGATTGTGGCCAATGATGTTACTGCAGCAGGTGCAGGCTTTAATACTGATACCAATATTGTCAAGCTGCTGTATCCCAGCGGTGAGGTATTGGCCTTGGAGCAAATGCCTAAGGTAGCTGTAGCTAATGTCATTTTAGACCAGGCCCTGAAGCTTAAAGAGGCTCGTTCTAAGTAAAGAGCATCATGAAATCTGCTGTTGTAATAGACTTTGCTGCACTGTATTGAAGCTGCAGTCAGACTATTATTTTGAGCAGAATACATAGCTTTATTGTCTGGTAAACTTGTGGTGGAAATGTTGATTGTAGACAATTTGTAATATTTCTCCGTAAATACTTGCCAAGACCTGATATTTAGATTATAATAACATACGTAATTCAATAATACTCATCAAGAGCGGTGGAGGGAATGGCCCAGTGAAGCCGCAGCAACCATTGCAGATTAACCTCTGTAAAACGGTGCTAAGTCCTGCAGCACTCAGCTGCAAGATGAGAATGCTAAAGATTATTAGTAGGCGTTCTCAATAGAGAACGCCTTTTTCTTTGACTTAGAACCGACTTTTTCTTGAATTGAAAGGAGATACTAAATGAGAAAATTATTCACTTCTGAATCTGTTACCGAAGGACATCCTGATAAAATTGCTGACCAAATTTCTGATGCTGTCCTTGATGCAATTTTGACTAACGATCCCAAAGGTCGTGTCGCTTGCGAAACCATTGTAACTACTGGCCAAATCCATGTATTTGGTGAAATTTCCACTCAATGCTATGTTGACATTGCCCGTATTGCTCGTGAAACCGTAATCGGTATTGGTTATGATCGTGCTAAATACGGCTTTGACGGCAACACCTGCGGCGTTCTTATTTCCATTGACGAACAGTCCCCTGATATTGCTATGGGCGTTGACAAGGCTCTGGAAGCAAAAGAAGGCCAAGCTGCTGAAGAAGAAACCGGTGCTGGCGACCAAGGTATGATGTTTGGTTATGCTACTAACGAAACCGAAAGCTTTATGCCTATGCCTGCATATTTGGCTAACAAGCTGTCTCTGCGTCTGACCCAGGTTCGTAAGGAGGAAATTCTGCCTTACCTGCGTCCTGATGGTAAAACTCAGGTTACTGTTGAATATGTTGATGGCAAACCTGTTCGTGTTGACGCTATTGTTATTTCTTCTCAACATGCTCCTGAAATTTCCCATGAGCAAATCAAGAAGGATATTATTGAGAACGTTATTAAACCCATAGTTCCTGCTGAAATGCTGGACGAAAATACTAAATATTACATCAACCCCACTGGTCGCTTCGTAATTGGCGGTCCTCAAGGTGATGCTGGTCTGACCGGCCGCAAAATCATCGTTGACACTTATGGCGGTATGGCTCGTCATGGCGGCGGTGCCTTCTCCGGTAAGGACCCCTCTAAGGTAGACCGCAGTGCTGCTTACGCTGCTCGTTATGTTGCTAAAAACATCGTTGCAGCAGGCCTGGCTGACAAATGTGAAATCCAGCTGGCGTACGCTATTGGCGTTGCTCAGCCTGTTTCCGTACTGGTTGAAACCTTCGGCACCGGTAAAATTGACGATGATAAGATTGCTGAATTAGTTCGCAAAAACTTCTCTTTGAGCCCCACTGGCATTATTAAAGAACTGGACCTGCTTCGTCCTATCTACAAGCAAACTGCTGCTTATGGTCACTTTGGCCGTACCGATGTAGACCTGCCTTGGGAGCATACTGACAAAGCTGCTTCTCTCTGCAAGCAAGCTGGCCTGTAAAAACAAAAAATCATAGCCCTTGGATGTATGTCCAAGGGCTATTTTGCTGTTACGGTATTATCGCTTTAAATTTACTGACATCTATATAGTACTTTAACGTTTTTTTATTCGTTTTCTATGGAGTTTTTCCAACAGTAGTCTAAGTTGCGAGTTCAGATTGATGCAGGTTGTAAATAGCACTGCTGAGCAACTGATAGTTTAGTATTGTGAGTAAAATTATGGCAGGAAAAAGGAGATACCTGAAAGAGCTAGAATACTATTATGTGAACTTTTGTTAGGAGGAGCTATGTTTTACGTTAGTGTTGCTATAAATTTACCTGTAAAAAGTCTCTTTAAGCAGTTTACATATAAGGTAACAGACGATTTACCGTTTCTTGATGTAGGCTGGCGTGTAGTAGTACCCTTTGGCGGACAGCTGGTAGAGGGCTTTATTGTGGATAAGACAACTGATAAGCCAGAGCCAAAGGTGGAAGCCAAGCTGAAAAATGTTACGGCAGCGTTAGGAGACCGTCCTTGGTTTGATGCAGAAATGCTGGCTACAGCCAAATGGATTGGCAATTATTATATGTGCTCTTTGGCAGAGTCTATGCGTCTTTTTGTACCTGGCAAGACAAGTATCAAACGACAGGCTATAAAGGACCATAATGGCAAGCTGCTTTACTATGAATATGCTGAGCGTCTTAAGGAAAAAACGGTTATTGCTTATAAAATAAATGATGCTGGCTGTGATGCTCTGGAAAATAATATCTTGGGCAATAGGGCGAAGGCCCAAATTGCGGCACTGGAATATCTTGTGAAGGCAGAGGAACTATTAAGTGTGCAGGAGCTGTCAGAGGCGGGAATTAGCAATGCTACTATGCGTACGTTGCAGAGCAAGGGATTTGTGGAAACCGGCTTGAAGCGTATTTTACGCAATAGCTACAACAGAGTGCAGCAGCCTGCGGAGGTGCTGCAGCTGACGGACGAGCAGAAGCAGGCTGTGGAGCTGATTAACAAGGCTGTGGAGCAGCAGAATCCCCGTACATTTTTACTGCAGGGTATTACTGGCAGTGGCAAAACAGAGGTATATCTGCGTGCGGCTGCCAATGCTGTGGAGCAGGGCAAGCAGGTTCTGATGCTGGTGCCGGAGATTGCTTTGACGGCACAGCTTGTGAAACGTTTTCAGGCGTGGTTTGGCAACAATATTGCAGTTGCTCACAGTAAGCTCTCTCAAAATGAGCGTGGCGATGTATGGTACAGAATGCGTACCGGAGATGCTCAGGTTTTGATCGGTGTGCGTAGTGCGGTGTTTGCACCCTTTGAAAATTTGGGTCTTGTTATTATTGACGAGGAGCACGAAAGCAGCTATAAGCAGGAAGAGCGTCCCAACTACCATGCTAGAGATGTTGCTCTGCAGCGTTGTAAAAATACAGGTTCTCCCTTAGTCCTGGGCAGTGCAACCCCTGATTTATGCACCTATTACGCCGCTCTGTCCGGAAAATATACTCATCTGCACCTTACACACCGTCCTAACGGCAGTCAGCTGCCTAAAGTAGATATTGTAGATATGCGTAAGGAGCTGCAGGAGAAAAATTATGGAGTGTTGTCACGTAAGCTGCAGCAGGCTCTTGTGCAAACTGCAGCTGAAGGGGAGCAGGCTATAGTGCTTTTGAACAGACGCGGTCATTCAACCTTTGTAATGTGCCGTGACTGCGGTGAATCCATTGTTTGTCCTCATTGTGCGGTAGCTCTTGTTTACCATAAAAAGGAGGAGCGTCTTTTCTGTCACTATTGCGGCAATACAGCCACAATTCCTACGGAATGTCCTAAATGCCACAGCAGACGCATTAAATATTTTGGTACAGGTACGGAAAAGGCTGAGGCACAGCTGGCAGAGCTGCCAGAAGTACGTGTGCTGCGTATGGACCAGGACTCAACTGCGGCAAAATTTGCTCACGAAGAAATTTTGCGTCGCTTTGCTGCAGGTGAGAGAAATGTACTTATAGGTACTCAAATGGTTGCTAAGGGACACGATATTCCTAATGTTACCCTTGTAGGAGTTTTGTCTGCAGATAGCTCTCTTAATCTGCCTGATTACAGAGCTACTGAGAGAACCTTTTCTCTTTTGACTCAAGCAGCAGGACGTGCAGGACGCGGTGACAGACCTGGACATGTTATTTTTCAGACCTATGATGCTGACAATAATATTATTCAGCTGGCAGCTAAGCAGGACTATGACACCTTTGCCAGAAGCGAGCTGATGGCCAGAGAGGATTTCTTCTATCCTCCCTTCAGCCAAATGCTGAAGCTGACTATTTGGGACAAGGACGAGGCCGCAGCCCTGGCTCTTGCTCAGAAGATAGTCTTTTTCCTGCAGCTTAAGCAGCAGGAGGGGTTGTTGGAGGATACCATGGTTGCAGGGCCATTTCCCGCTCTTGTAGCCAAGGTAAGGGATATGTTCCGCTATAATATTCTGATGAAGGCAAAAAATATGGATCCTGTTAAGGAGTTGCTTTTGGCCAGCGAATTTAAGGAGCAGCCTAATTTATATTTTGATGTTGATCCTGCCAGTGTAATATAATCAAAGATAAGTGCTTTCTTAAAAGGTCGCCTGAGGGCGGCCTTTTTTCGTAGATAGATTAGAACAAAAAAATAATCGCTTCTGACTAGAGAAGCGATTATTCTGTGAATTGCTATAGAATTATAAAAGGTGACTGGAGCTAGTTTAGTCGTTTTAGGATAGCCTTGGCCAAAGCAATGCCCACAATACTAGTTACTACCTGGGGTACGCTCATGCCAAAGAGCACTGTCTTGACTAATACAGGGTGATGGATACCCATTATCTGCAATGCTAAATAGGCTGCTGTAACCATGACTGCAGCCTTGGCTGCAGGTGGTATTACGTAAACAAGACTGCGTTCTTGCAATCTACTGTAGAGCAGCAGAAAAAGCAGATTACCCACAGCTACCACAGGAATTAGAATTGGCAGGAGCAGTTGGCCCTGCATATAAGCTGTCAGCGGCAGCATACAGCACAACAGCATAGCTGCCCTGGTATTGCTTTTGTGATGGGTAACAACCAGCATCATATGGACAAGGCTGCCAATAATAAAGGTACTAAGCAAGGCTGGCAATGGAAGTATAATACGGATGGACTGGAGCACAAGGGACAATGCGATCAGTAGTGCTCCGCGAACCATAATTTTATTATTCATTATTTTTCAGGGCATTCCTGTGCTACAAAGCCACGATATGCAGCTTGCAGACGTTTCACCAGTTGACCGGTTTTGCCCTCGTTGATGAAACCGCGGTCAATTTTAGTAACAGGCATAAACTCGCAGCGGGGGCCGCACAGGAAAGCTTCCTCTGCCTGCAGAGCAAAGTCCTTGGTAAAGGAACGTTCCATAATCTGCAAATCCATATCAGGAGCCAGACGCTCTTTCAGGAGACGACGGGTAATGTTTTTATGAATCATATTGTTTTCAGGGTGGGTCCAGAGAATACCGTCCTTGTAAATAACAAAGCTGGATTCGGTGCTTTCAGTGATTTTATCCTCACGAACAAAAAGTGCATCAAAGGCGTTGCTGATGAAAGCTTTTTGACGAGCCATTACCTCAGGCATGCGGTTAAGGGAGTTCAAATCGCAGTGCTGCCAACGAATATCCTCTTCAGTAATTACGTTAACGCCCTTTTCACGCTTAGCATCCAGTGCTTCGCGGTCAGTAGGAACAGCAAACATGGTCAGGTGAGGAATGCTCATTTCAGGGAACGCCAGACCGTACATACCGCTGCCGCGAGTAATTTGGGTATAGATTTCACCATTTACCATACCAGTTGCTTCAATCAGTCTTTCGTGGAACTCGATCAGCTCTTCAATCATATATACGCCAGGAATTTTAGCCGCAATAACAGAATCAAAAAGGTTATTCATATGAGGAAGAAGTGCAAAGCAGCGTCCGTTGTATACGGGAACAATTTCAAATACACCGTCGCCAAAGTTGTGGCCTCTATCGTTTACATCTACAAAAGCCTCAGCCTCAGGCATAATCTCGCCGTCAACCAGGACTAATCTTTCGTTATTTTCGTTCATTTTCATTCCTCCGTAAATTATAAACTCATTCCAATACATAGGAATGGGGGATAAATAGATTTGTGAATTATTTGCAAAGGGGATTTTTTCCTTTGCAAAATATTGTATAATATACTCACGGAAATTATTATACAACATTTTTCCGGTTTTGTCTTTACTGAGCCGCAGCTCATTCTGCGGCTTTTACTTTTTACTATTTTTAGGAGGGGACCATGACTCATTTACCAACAATTATCAGCGACCTATCCATGATACTTTTGGTTGCAGGTATCACAACCATTTTGTTTAAAAAGCTGCATCAGCCGCTGGTTTTAGGCTATATTATTGCAGGCTTTATTACAGGACCTAATTTTCATCTTTTTCCTACAGTTGTAGATTCAACTAATATTTCTACATGGTCAGAAATTGGTGTAATCTTCCTTATGTTTGCCCTAGGTCTGGAATTCAGCTTTTATAAGCTTAAAAGTGTTGGCAGTACAGCCTTTATTGCTACAGCTATTGCTGTTGGCGGTATGATAGTTGTTGGCTACACCTGTGGTACGCTATTAGGTTGGAGTCATATGAACAGCTTGTTTTTGGGTGGTATGCTGTCCATGTCATCAACGGCAATTATTATTAAGGCCTTTGACGATATGAAGCTTAAGGGTGAACGCTTTGCAGAAATGGTTCTTGGCGTACTGATAATTGAGGATATCGCTGGTATCGTTATGCTGGTTATGCTTTCCACTCTTGGTGCGGCGACTTCAGGTGTTTCTACAGGTGCAATTTTCGCAGGCGTAGGCAAGCTGGTATTCTGCCTTGTATTGTGGTTTGTTTTGGGCATGTACCTTATTCCGACCTTTTTTAAGAGAACAAGAGATATTATGAACGAGGAAACCATGCTTGTTTCTTCCATTGGTTTATGCTTGGGCATGGTAGTGTTGGCAGCACATATGGGCTTTTCCTCAGCTTTGGGTGCATTTATTATGGGCTCTCTTATTGCGGAGGCTCCTAACGCAGAGGAAATTGAGCACCTTGTAAAGCCTGTTAAGGATTTGTTTGGAGCGGTGTTCTTTGTGTCCGTTGGTATGCTGGTTAACCCGGAGATGCTGATGGAGTACGCAGGGCCTGTGTGTATTCTTATTGTAGTAACTATTGTCGGTCAGATAACAATGGCGACAATTGGCATGCTGGCAGCTGGCCAAAACCTTCATACAGCAATGCGTTGCGGCTTCAGCTTGTGCCAGATTGGCGAATTTTCCTTTATTATTGCTTCTTTAGGTACAAGCCTAAAGGTTACCAGTGACTTTTTATATCCTATAATTGTAGCAGTGTCTGTAATAACTACTTTTACGACACCATTTTGTATGATGTCCTCCGAGAAAGCTTACCAAATAGTAGTGAAGCTGCTGCCTAAAAAAGTTTTATACTGGTTGGATCGTTATACAGATAAAAATAGCGATAGCAAGGATGAAAGCGATTGGAAGAAGCTGCTTAATATTTATATTACACGTATGGGTATTTATTTTACCCTGCTGGCAGCTATTTCCATGGGGGCTAAGTCATATTTGCTACCCTATTTAGAGGAAACTCTGAACCATAGCTATGGCAGCTACATTGCTGGTGGTCTTACCTTATTGGTTATGTCACCTATTTTGCGTGCTGTACTCATAAATAGAGCCGGCAATGCTGATCTATTCAGTATATTGTGGTTCAAACGTCGTTCCAACCACTTACCGCTGTTATTCCTGATTTTGGGTAAGCTAGCGTTGGCGTCCTTCTTCCTTCACGTAGTCTTCTCTGAGATTATGGGACTGCACAGCATTGGATCTTTGGTAGCAATTATTAGTGCCTGCTACTTTATTTCCTCTAGTGACTGGTTAATGGGTGAATATTTACGTATCGAGTCACGCTTTTTGGTAAACCTTAATGAAAAGCATATGCGTAAGCATCACCAGGCTCTTGGTGGTGACGCTAAAAGTAAAATAAGCTGGTTTGATGAGGATTTGCAGCTGGCACGCTATGAAGTTGCAGATGATTCACCATTAATCGGCAAAAATATGATTCAGTTGGCTTTCCGCCAAAACTTTGGCTGTAATGTTTTGCAAATAACAACCCAAAACGGCAGTATTGATATGCCTGGAGGCAAGCAGGTTGTAGAAAAGGTCTCCTGTCTGTTGGTTATTGGCACTAGATCACAGCTCAATGCTTTGGACGCAGGTGTTGAACATTACAAATACGGTCTGCGTTTGGAGCAAAAAGCAGTCAGCCTGCGTCAGTTTATGCTGGAGCAGGGCAATGCTGACAAAAATGAGGCAGACAACTTCCTTTCCTGTGCAATCACTATTGATAAACATTCTGCAATTTTGGGCAAAACTATTAAGGCTGCAGATTTGCGTACTAAATGGCATTGCCTTGTTATCGGCCTGGAAAGAGGGGACTACACCTTTACTAATCCCAACGTGTCATTGGTCTTTGAAGAGGGGGATTTGCTCTGGGTACTGGGCAAGCAGGAAATGATCAACATTTTGATTAGAGAAGAGATTCTGTAATACAATTTTATATTCCTAAATAGAAACAGCTTAGGTAACATGACGTTATCTAAGCTGTTTTGTGCGTTGTGGTGGGGAGAAGCTACTTTATTGATTTATAAGTACACTAAGATAATGACTTTTGCTATAGAGAACTCTATCGATAAAAATAGTATTATTAGCATAGCGATAGAATATAAGGTAGTTTTTTACAACAAAAAAACGGTAATCGCTGACTATATTAGCTATAGAATTTATGGAAGCCCCCATAAGAGAATTGTTTTTTAGTAAATCCACTGTTTTGGTTATTTCTGTCAGCAGATTATATGCTGCTAAAGGACTGCTTAATTCATAGGTAATATAGTCACCTATGTCGTCTAAATCCTGCAGTGCCTCTGGAGAATAGAAAATATTATTTACTACCATTAAAACGCTCCTGAATATGTTTTTTTACATCATCAGCAGCAAGCCAACCCTTTTCCTCGCCAGATTTTTTTCCTGCTGCAAGCTCATTAGCTAATCGGATAGTTGCTTTGGCTTTTTCATAATCAAGAATATCTACAATAGCGTATTTTCCTCTGCCGTTCTTAGTCAAAAAAACAGGAGAACCAGCACTAACGTCCTTTAGTACTTCGTTATATTTGCGTAAATCAGAAATTGGTTTTATATTTGGCATAAAATCGCCTCCTTAGCTATTTATATTGTACTAAATGGTGGTGATGAATTCAATGATAAATATTACTTAAAATTTTACAGCAAATTAAGCTAAAGAGGCAGGCTAATTATATATTAAAAATATTCGTTAATCCAATTTCTTTGCTTGGGGAAAAGCTTGTCTAAAAGAGCAAGCTTCTTGGGATTGGTGCAGCGGATTAGTCCTGCTTCCAACAACTCTGTGGCTGTTAGAGCACCAAAGTACATTTGGGTGAAGGCACCCATGTTCATTGTTACTTCTTCTTCGTCAGCAGTTGTGACAACCTCCATTGTACCGGGAGCAGTTTTGAGCTTGAGCAGGTGGTTGTTGTATTTGATGACATTGTCAGTCAGGAGTAAAACAATAGTATCTTGGGGCATATCCTCAGGTACTGCTGCTTCTGTCAGTGCTTTGCGGGCATCAAGGCAGCGTGACATCATAAAGGGCTCGTAGCTGCCACTGTAGGCCTGGTCCTTGAAATTAAGGTAGGTAGTATCCCACTCAGGAGCCAGCCATTTTATGGTGGGAGCTTCGCTCTTGTGTTGAGCTGCGTAGTGAAGCAGTCTGTTTTTGGCAGCTGCATTTTTGGTCAGCAGTTCGAAAATATTAAAGCAGCCGTCCTTTATGGTGTAGAGCATATAGCCAACAGTAGTATTGTTTTCGTAAACAAGTACGCAGTTGGTATTTTCCAGTCCGCACACTGTCAGCAGCTTTTGCCATTGGAAGGTTGTACGGACAGGTACGCCGTTCCAATCAGCGGTAATCTCAGCATATAGGGGAGCAAGCAGCTCTTCTTTAAGAGGTTCACGCTCGCATTGCAGCTCCTGGCTTATAGGAGGTAAGCTTAATTTGTCTGCAGGCAGCTCATAGCTGTGGTCAAAGTAGCAGTGGCTGAATTCATAGGGGAGATAAATACCAGCATTAATAGGCTTTAGATTGACAAAGGTAAAGCCCTGAGCTCTTAAAACTTCAAAAGCAGTTTCCAAAAGAGGACGGAAGAGATGCTGGCCTCTGGCTTCCGGTGCAGTTGCTACGCCAACGATATAGGGAATGAGTCTTTCTTGGTTACGCAGTCGCAGCATATAGGGATTAATATGTAACATACAACGGAGCTTTTCCCAGTTATTTATTTCTTCAAAGCCGCCGATGACCATATTGTTTTTTCCACAATATTCGTCGAAATAGTATTGAAAAAATGGTTCGTCCTTTTTTTCAAAGCAATAGTCCCACAAATCGCGGACCTGATTCATGCGTCCTTCGTTGACAACACGAAAAATCATAAGGCACCTCCGTGGTGATACAAAGGAACCTTCTGCAGCTGCAGAAGGTTCTTTTCGTTTTAAATAAATTTTATTTGAAGTACAGATTGTACTTTTTAATCATCATTTCAGGCTTAAGAGCTTCTTTAGCCTGACGTAGTCCAGGATCACCCATGTCTTCTTCGCGGTTGATGTATTTGACATCAGTCCAGGCGTGAGCGGCGAACTCTTTCATAACGGCTGTGTATAGGCCGCGTACACTAGGGTCAGCCTTCTCTACATGGAGCACAGCAGTATCTTCATTGATTTTTTTACCAAAGCTGAAAGCCTGGATTTTTCCATCAAAACGGATAGCACCGCCACGCAGCTCCAAAGCATCAAAGTTTAAGAATGCTTGTTGAATAGCATACTTTTCGCAGATAAGAGAAGGGTCCTCGGCAGAACGGTCGTCACACCATTTTTCGCCAAAGCTTAAGCATTCGCGAATGTTTTCATTATTGATGGGCTCGTAAGTATAGTCAGGGTGATTTTTTACGAAAGCATTGAAATGATTCTTTTGACCGTGGAGCTTGCGGCCGGATAGGGTAGCCAGCTTTTCCTGCAGATAAACATAGTCCCAGTTATCACGGTCTTCTTCAAATTCAAGATTATCAAAAACTTTTTCAAAGCGTTCCTTGGTGAAGTCATAGATACCGTGCATTTCAAAGGGCTGTCCATTATGCTCCTCACGCAGGTCAGCAATAAGTTTAGGCAGGTCTTCATCTCGACCTCCTAAGGGCTGCAGATAGAAATCTACATTGTTGCGTTTTACTCGCAAAATTAGAAAATCGTAGGCTATGCACCAGTAAATGTGGTAACAGTCACGCCAGACAAAATTATTGGAAAAGGCACATTCACTGCCGCGTTGGTGTTCTTTAGCAGTGTAGCACTCAAATAAGGGCTTAACATCAATGGTTACGGGCTTGAATTCTAAAATATGTAAAACCTCCTTGGCTTTATAAGCAATTTTAACTAACAATGGATATTATACCATAAAGAAGCTGGATATATGCGTTCTTTCTCATATGTTTACAAGAAAATCACAAAAATAGTGGAATGATGCAGATTATTATTATAATCGAAATCAAAAAAACTAATGTTTTTTTGATTATTGGCAGTAATGTTCTCTTTTTTCACAATATTGCGTGTAATGTAGTTGGATATAGCCACAAAATGTGATAAAATGGATAAGGAGTATTGTGTCATTTTTTCTCATAATATAACAGGAGGCTGCACTTATGAGTAATATTAGAAGAGTATTTGTTGAAAAGAAGGATGAATTCGCTGTAGAGGCACATGGTTTGCTTGCTGATTTACGCAACAACCTGGGCATGACAGGTCTGAAAAACATCCGCATTATTAACCGTTATGATGTTATGGGACTTAGCGATGAAGAATTCCGCATGGCTAAGGAGCTGGTACTGTCCGAACCCCCTGTGGACAGTGTAATGGAGGAAACTCTCCCCGTTGCTGAAGGTGCTAAGGTTTTCGCCATGGAGCTGCTGCCCGGTCAGTACGACCAACGCGAAGATTTTGCTGAGCAATGCATTCAGCTGATCACTCAAAAGGATCGTCCCATGGTTTCTGCTGCTAAGGTATATGTTTTAGAGGGCGAAATCAGCGATGCTGACTTTGAAACCATTAAAGCATATTGCATTAACCCTATTGAAGCACGCGAAGCAGAGCAGGCTAAGCCTGAAACTCTGGTAAGCACCTGTGAAGAGCCTGAGAAGGTTAAAACTGTAGCAGGCTTCCTGACTATGTCCAAGGAAGAGGCTGAAGAGCTGCGTAAATCTATGGGTTTGGCAATGAGCCTGGAAGACTTGCTCTGGTGCCAAAAATACTTCAATGAAGAGCATCGTGAGCCTACTATTACTGAAATTCGTGTTCTGGATACCTACTGGTCCGACCACTGCCGTCATACTACATTTATGACCCAGATTGAGGACGTAGACTTCGTTCCCGGAGCTTTAACCAAGCCTGTACAAGAGGCTTATGACAAATATATGGCTGCTCGTGACTACGTTTATGGCGAAGATACTGAGCGTCCCGTTACCCTGATGGATATTGCCGTTGTTGGTATGAAAAAGCTGCGTAAGGCTGGCAAGCTTGATGACCTGGATCAATCTGAGGAAATTAATGCATGCTCCATCGTTGTACCCATCGAGGTTGACGGTAAAACTGAAGAATGGCTGGTTATGTTCAAGAACGAAACCCATAACCATCCTACCGAAATCGAACCCTTCGGCGGTGCTGCAACCTGCCTTGGCGGTGCAATCCGCGACCCGCTGTCCGGTCGTTCCTATGTATATCAAGCTATGCGTGTAACCGGTTCTGCTGACCCCAGAGCTGCTATCAGCGAAACTCTGCCTGGTAAGCTGCCTCAACGCAAGATTACTATTGGTGCTGCTGCTGGCTACAGCTCCTATGGCAACCAAATTGGTTTGGCAACTGGTCACGTACAAGAATACTACCATGATAAATTTGTTGCTAAGCGTATGGAAATCGGCGGCGTAATGGGCGCTGCTCCCAGAAGCGCAGTTCGTCGTGAGCGTCCTGCTGCCGGCGACATTGTAGTTCTCTTAGGCGGTAAAACCGGTCGTGACGGCTGCGGTGGTGCAACTGGTTCCTCCAAGGAGCATACTGTTGACTCTCTGATGAGCTGTGGTGCTGAGGTACAAAAGGGTAATCCTCCGACCGAACGCAAAATCCAACGCTTATTCCGCAATCCTGCTGTTACTGCAATGATTAAACGCTGCAATGACTTTGGTGCAGGTGGTGTATCTGTTGCAATTGGCGAGCTGACTGACGGTCTCGTAATTGATTTGGACAAAGTTCCTAAGAAATACGATGGCTTGGATGGTACTGAGCTGGCAATTTCTGAATCTCAAGAGCGTATGGCAGTAGTTATTGAAGCTGCTAACCGTGACGCTTTCATTAAATATGCTGACGAAGAAAACCTGGAGGCAACTGTTGTTGCTGAGGTTTCTGCTGATCCTCGTCTGGTTATGTTCTGGCGTGGTGACAAGATTGTTGATCTGTCCCGTGCATTTCTGGACACCAATGGTGTAGCTCAGCACACCAATGTTACTGTAGCTGAAGAAGCTGGTGAAAACGTATTCAACCTTGTTCCTGCAGAAGTAACTAAAGCAGCTTCTCTGGAAGAGGCTTGGCTGGACAACCTGGCTCGTCTTAATGTATGCAGCCAAAAAGGTCTGTCCGAACGTTTTGACAGCACTATCGGCCGTGGTACTGTAATGATGCCCTTTGGCGGCAAAACTCAGCTGACTCCTATGGAGGGTATGGTTGGCCGTATTCCTGTACTCCATGGTGAAACCACTGCTGCATCTGTTATGGCTTGCGGCTATAATCCGTCCGTAGCTTGCTGGAGCCCGTTCCATGGCGCTATGTATGCTGTAACTGAATCTGTAACCCGTGCAGTTGCTCTGGGTGCTGATCCTGGTAAGCTGCGTCTGACTCTGCAGGAGTACTTCCCAAAACTCCATGACAGCAAGAGCTGGGGTCAACCCTTCAGCGCTCTGTTAGGTGCATTTACTGCTCTGGACGCACTTGATCTGCCTGCTATTGGTGGTAAAGACAGTATGTCCGGTACCTTTATGGATAAAACTGTTCCGCCTACTCTGGTATCCTTTGCTGTAGGCGTAATTGATGGCAATAAGGCTGTTTCCGCTGAATTTAAAGCCGCAGGCGACAAGGTAGTATTCTTGTCCGCTCCTCGTGATGAGGCAGAGGTTATTGATTTTGCAGCACTGCGTGCTAACTTGACTGCTGTTCATAAGGCTATTGAAGCAGGTAAGATTGTTGCGGCAGCTGCTGTTAAAGAGGGCGGTATTGCTGCTCTCGTAAGCACCATGACTATGGGTAATGAGCTTGGCTTTGAGTTCATCAAACCCTTCCATGATACTGACAGCCTGTTCACTCTGCAGCCCGGCGGCTTAGTTCTGGAGCTGGCAGCTGGCGTAGAGCCTGAAGACCTGTTCGATGGCTTGGATTACATGAACCTTGGTTCTGTAAAAGCAGAAGCAGGCATCGTAATCAACGACACCGTAATTACTGCAGAAAAAGCTCTGCATGCATATATGAATACTCTGCAAACTATCTTCCCGTCCAAACTGGCTGAGGTAGAGGAACCTGCAGATATTAACCAACCTCTCTATAAGGCTGAACTGGCACTGACTGCTCCTATCACTATTGCTAAGCCGAGAGTATTTATTCCTGTATTCCCTGGCAACAACTGCGAATATGACAGTGCACGTGCATTTGAGGCTGCTGGTGCAGAGGCACAAACCTTTGTTGTGCGCAACCTGACTGCTCAAGCTATTGAAGATTCTGTAGAGACCATGGTTAAGCTGATTAACAACTCTCAAATCATCATGATTCCTGGTGGCTTTAGCGCAGGCGACGAACCTGATGGCAGCGGCAAGTTCATTGCTACTATGTTCCGTAATCCTCGCATTAAAGAGGCTGTCAGCGACCTGCTGGAAAACCGCGATGGCCTGATGCTGGGCGTTTGCAATGGCTTCCAAGCATTGATTAAGCTTGGTCTGGTTCCATATGGCAAAATCTGCGATATGACTGAAGAGTCTCCGACCTTGACCTTCAACACTATCGGCAGACATATTTCTCAAATTGTTACCACTAGAGTTGTCTCCAATAAATCTCCTTGGCTGAGCCTGTGCGAGCCTGGCGAAGAGCACTCCGTAGCTGTATCTCATGGCGAAGGCCGCTTCTACGCTCCGGAAAGCACTATTAAGGAGCTCTTTGCTAATGGTCAGGTTGCAACTCAATATGTAAACGCTGCAGGCGTACCGACTATGAACACTCCGTTCAATCCTAATGGCAGCTTGTATGCTATTGAAGGTATTACCAGCCCTGATGGCCGTGTATTCGGTAAGATGGGTCATACTGAGCGTTTTGCTCCTGGTCTGTTCCGCAATATTGCTGGTGAAAAAGACCAAAAAATCTTCCAATCCGGTGTTAACTACTTCAAATAGTATTTTGGGATGTGTTGTGGGTGCTTGAAAGAAGAATTTTAACCAATGGCATTATATTTGACTATACCAATATGTTTGGTGAGGGTCGACTTGATGAGGCTTTGGTGCAGCAAGCTTTACAAACACAGGGTAGGGATGCCTTTGAGGCAGTAGAGAAAATTCGTGAGTCTGGCGTATCTAAGGGACATGTCTCCAAGGATGGTACGCCGGAGCACGTATATTTTCTGCGCATGCCCTATATAAAAGAGGGTAATCCCAATACTCCGGAATCCATTGTCAAGCTCAAGCGTTTCAGTAAATATTTGCAGCAAATAGATGCTGTAGTGTTTTTAGGCGTTGGCGGCTCCTATCTTGGCAACAAGGTACTGATGGATATTTTGGGAGGCTTCCATTGGAATGCCGAAAAGCTGACTCGTCAAGGTCAGCCACGCATTTACTTTTCAGGAAATAATTTGGATCCTATGGACAGCAATGCTCTATTATATGAGCTGCATCGCTTATCTGTTGAGGAATGTACTGAGCGTAAGCTGCGTGTTATGCTAGTGCCAATTTCCAAGTCCGGTACTACATTGGAAACTATTACAGCCTTTACCTATTTCTATGACGTGCTTAGCAGGGAAGAAAATATTGAGCTGGAATGCACTGTAGTTACTGATTTGAAGGCTGATTCTAAGGATGCTCCGCTTTTACAGCTGGCTAATAAGTTTGGTTGGGAACGTTTTGATATCAAAGAGGGCATAGGCGGTCGTTTCTGTGTAATGACGGACCCTGGTCTGGTGACCATGGCTGCTTTAGGCGGCGACATTGAAGAGTTCCTCCTTGGTGCTAGGGATATGGATCGTTATTGCCAGAGCGTGCCGTTGGAGGATAACCCAGCTCTGCTCAATGCCTTGACTAAGTTTTTGGCATATCAGGATGGTCGTACGATTGAGGCCTTTATGCCCTATAGTATGCAGCTGAAGTCCCTAAGCGAATGGTATGTGCAGCTTTTGGCAGAGTCTCTGGGCAAGCGTTTGGACCGTGAGGGAAATGTTTGTCACTACGGACGTACTCCTATTGTTGCTGTAGGAACAACTGATATGCATGCCCAAACGCAGCAGCATCAGGATGGACGACGTAATAAGGTCGTTCAATTTCTGGAGATTACCTATCCTGAGGAAGAAGCTGTTTTGGGTAATCCGTTCCCGGATATTCCCTTTTTCAGTAAGTACGAAGGCTTGGATATGAATAAGGCTTTGCGCTTGGCGCTGCATGCCAATGAAGAGGCCCTGACAAGTGAAAACCGTCATAATGCCAAGATTGTTCTGCCCAAGCTCAATGAGTACTATTTAGGTCAGCTGATGTTCTTTTTAATGCTCAGCGTAGCCTACGAAGGTGAGCTGGCTAATGTAGATGCTTACGACCAGCCTGGTGTAGAGGTCTATAAACGTATTATGAAGGCTCATCTGGACGAATGTAAAGCGTAGACTGATATAATGAATCTAATCCTGCTCTCTTGATTGAGGGCAGGATTTTTTATCATAAGAAGCCTACAAACTCCTGCTGAAAAGCAGGAGTTTTTTAGTAATAGGACGAATATCTAAAGTTATAAAAATTATAATTCTTATGTAGTGAAGGAGTGATAGAGATGTTCTTGTTTTTTACTATTATCATGATTGTTTTAAGTATTTTGGTTGCTATGTTCGCAATTCAAAATGCCATTACCGTTCCATTGAACTTTATTCTATGGGAATTTAACAGCTCTTTGGTCCTTGTTATTTTAGGTGCTTTTTTTGCAGGTGTTTTGGTTACTACCTGCTTCCTGTTAATTGCAAAGGCTCAGCACTACTTGGCTGATAAAAAAATGCGTGAAGAGATTACAGCACTGCAAAATGAAAAGCAGAGATTAGAGGAACGCATCTCCATGCTGCAGCATACCCAGATTCTGCATCAGGAGGCTGAGGTTAAAAATAAAACTGCTGCTACTAAACCTGAAGAGGCACAAAAGCCATGATCGGAAAGCAGAGTGTGTGGAAAATAGGGGAATATAACAAGGAAAAGGCTGGCTGCTTTGCCGCAGAGCTGGGAATTTCACCATTAGTTACAGGTATATTGTTGGAACGTGATTTTAGCAGTCCTGATGAAATGCGTGAGTTTCTCTACGGCAGTGCAACTCCCTTTCACGACCCATTCCTAATGAAGGGCATGCGTAAGGCTGTAGAACGTATTGAGCAGGCAATTGCTGCTCAGGAGCAAATTACGGTTTATGGTGATTATGATGTGGACGGAATCACAGCTTCGTCCTTGCTTTACATCTATTTCAAAAGACGTGGAGCAAATGTGAATACTTATATTCCTCAAAGAAAAAGCGAAGGCTATGGCCTAAATGATGAGGCCTTAAAGACAATTTTTGAAAGCGGAACCAGCCTTGTTATTACTGTTGACTGTGGTATAAGCGGCCTGCATGAGGTGGAAAGCGCACCGGAGGAGCTGGATATTATTATTACTGACCACCATACGGTTCCCGAGATTCTTCCTCCGGCTTATGCTATTGTGAATCCTAAGCAGGAAGGCTGCGATTATCCATTTAAAGAGTTGAGCGGTGTGGGCGTAGCCTTTAAGCTGTGTCAGGCTATGGAGCTAGGTTCGAAGGCTGAGAATGAAGTGCCTGCTTGGGAAAATCTGACTGAGCTGGCGGCTCTTGGTACAGTTGCTGATATTGTGCCACTTTTAGGTGAAAATCGCGAAATTGTACGTCGAGGCCTGAAGGCAATGGAAAATACTGAGCTTGTTGGGCTCAGAGCTCTTATGGAGGCTAGTGGTTGCCCAAAAACTAATATTATTTCAGAAAATATAGGCTTTGGACTGGCTCCCAGATTAAACGCTGTTGGTCGTTTGGAGCATGCCCAGTCTGCCGTTGAGCTTTTAGTGACAGATGATGCGGAAAAGGCTAAGAGTATTGCTGTGATGCTTAATCATGAAAACACTCTGCGCCAGGAAATCAGTCGCAATATCATGGAAGAGGCTGAGGCTATGCTGGCACAGGAGGAGCATATTGATACAGCCATTGTTCTGGCGTCTGAGGGCTGGCACCAGGGGGTTATTGGAATTGTAGCCTCTCGCCTTGTTGATAAGTATCATCTGCCTACCATCCTTATCAGCATTGATGGAGATATGGCAAAGGGTAGCTGCAGAAGTATTGAAGCGCTGAATTTGTACGAGGCTATTGCTGCAGAAAGCGACCTTTTGACGCAGTTTGGCGGACACCATCAGGCTGCTGGTCTTACACTTCCTACAGCCAATCTGCCTGAGTTTAAGCGCCGCTTTAAGGCGTATGTTAGGGAGCATTTGCAGGAGGAGGACTATTTGCCTGTTATGGAGGTAGATAGTGAAATCTGCACTCAGCTTACAGTTAGAGATTTAGAGGAGCTGCAGCTTTTGGAGCCCTGTGGCTGCAGAAACAGGGCACCTGTGTTTGCTTTTAGAAATGCACTGCTTCGTAATGAGCGCGCTATGGGCAAGGACAAGACTCATCTTCAGTTTATGGTTAACAAGGGTGATTACAGCTATCGTGCAGTGATGTGGAATAAAGCTTGCCTTCTTCCTGTACTTTTTGATAATATGATTGCTGATATTGCTTTCCAGCCCAAGATTAACGAGTGGCGTGGAGAGTTCAGTGTGCAGCTTCGTGCAGATGCTATTCGCCAGCGCTTTACCTTAGGCGATTTGCGCCATAGTGGTGAGGATAAACAGCGCCTGCTGGAAGCATTTGCCAGAATCAGGGACAAGGTTCAGGTTTTGGTAAGCAGTCTTGATAATGCTCCCCAGCTGGAAGGCGAGCTGTCCAGACATGTAGATTTTTTGACTTATGAGCAGCTTATGTCCCCGCTTATGGCTGATAAAGGTCAGGATAAGCATCATACTGAAGGAGCAGGACTGGAGCTATGTGAAAGTGTATTGCTGTATGATATTCCAGAAGTTCAGCTCAAGACCTTGCTGGCATATTTTAAGAAGCATGACGTAAATCAGGTCATCCTGCTTTTTACCTGTCGTGATATGGAGAATGCTATTTCTAAGGCCTATGTGGATTATCCCCATAGAGACGCTATGACTGGTGCGTATCGTATGGTTATGGGTGCTTTGGAAAAGCAGGGACAGCTCAAGCTGAATGACCTCCCTGGATGCTTCGATGGCAGGGTAAGTGTGAACGCTTTGAAAATTATGGAGCAGCTTGGTTTTATTACTCTAAATAATGGTATAATAGGTAAAGGCGTAATCAGGCGCTGTCAACTGGAGGATGCACCCCTTTATTCATCCGTACAGCACAAGCGTCAGACCTTGCTTAATATATATAAAGAAAATTTGCACCAGAGCCAGCATGATTTGCTGCGTGGCTAGTGCTCTGGACTTGTCGCAAGTATTTAAATTACTGTGACAG
Source organism: uncultured Phascolarctobacterium sp. (assembly GCA_900547415.1). Classification (GTDB taxonomy): domain Bacteria; phylum Bacillota; class Negativicutes; order Acidaminococcales; family Acidaminococcaceae; genus Phascolarctobacterium_A. Next base: position 60,960 of record URGS01000007.1, read on the forward strand.
CCCTATAGACATTTTGTGCGTTGCTTTTTTAGCGGCGCAGATGGGAGTGGGGAGTATGCCCTCTACGATTGATACAAATATTAGTGATGTGAATGTACTTTTTGCTAAAATTGAAGCATATCTGAGCCCTGAGCAGGTTAGCTTTGTGCGTAAGGCCTATGATTTGGCGGCAGAGGCTCACGCTGCGCAGTTTCGTAAATCAGGCGAACCATATATCATTCACCCCATTGGCGTTGTAGGTATTTTGGCTAGTCTGCAGATGGATGAACGAACCTTGGCAGCAGCATTTCTGCACGATGTTGTTGAGGATACAGATTATACTGTAGCAGATATTACTGAGCGCTTTGGTGGCATTGTTGCTAACCTGGTTGATGGCGTCACTAAATTAGGTAAAATTGAATATGTCTCTAAAGAAGACAGACAGATAGAGAACTATCGTAAAATGTTCCTGGCCATGGCTAGGGATATTCGCGTAGTATTGATTAAGCTGGCAGACAGACTGCATAACATGCGTACAATGAAATATATGCCTGTTCATAAGCAGCAGTCTATTTCTCGTGAGACACTGGAAATATATGCTCCATTAGCTCATCGCCTTGGTATTTATACCATTAAATGGGAGCTGGAGGATTTGGCCTTCCGTTATCTGGAGCCTGATATTTACTATAACCTGATGGAACAGGTTAAAATTAAGCGCAGTGAACGAGAGGGCATGATTAACGAGGCTATGGCATCCTTAAAGGATGCTGTGGAAAAGGCGGGAATTCGCTGTGAAATTCAGGGACGTCCTAAAAATTTCTACAGTATTCATAAAAAGATGCTGCGTGACCACAAGAGCCTAAGCGAAATTTATGATTTGCTGGCTATTCGTGTTCTCGTAGATACTGTTAAGGATTGTTATGGCACATTAGGTATTGTACATAGTATGTGGAAGCCTATTCCCGGACGTTTTAAGGACTATGTAGCTGTTCCTAAATCAAATATGTACCAGTCCCTGCATACCACCGTTATGAGCGGCGGTGGTCAGCCGCTGGAAATCCAGATCCGTACCTTTGAGATGCATCGTATCAGCGAATACGGTATCGCTGCTCATTGGCGCTACAAGGAAAGTGGCGGCAGCAAGCCGGCAGCAAGCGGTGACAAGGGATTTGATGCTAAGCTGTCCTGGCTGCGTCAGTTGTTGGAATGGCATAACGATATGAATGATTCCCGCGACTTTGTCAACACTGTCAAGATGGATATTTTTGCTGATGAGGTCTTTGTCTTCACTCCTAGAGGTGATGTAATTGATTTACCTGTAGGCAGTGTCCCCATAGATTTTGCTTATCGTATTCATACTGATGTTGGCAACCGTTGTGTTGGTGCTAAGGTTAATGGACGCATTGTTCCCCTTGATTATCAGCTGAAAAATGGTGACATTGTCGAGGTTATTACCTCCAAACAGTCCAGCGGACCCAGCCGCGACTGGGTAAATATTGTTGGTTCATCTGATACCCGCAATAAAATCCGCAGCTGGTTCAAGAAGGGGCGCCGTGAGGAAAATATCATTAAGGGTCGTGAAATGCTTGAGCGTGAGGTTAAACGCTTAGGCTACGAGGTCAAAGCTCTTGTTTCTCCTGAAAAGCTGAAGGAGGCAGGCAGCAAGCTGCGTATTGACTCTGATGAAAATCTTTTGGCAACTCTGGGCTATGGCGGCGTAACCTTAAATACGGTTATGTCCAAGCTTGTAGATATTTATAAGCGTGAACAGCAGCTGACTACAACTAAGGATTTGGCTCAGGTTTTGGCAGAGCTTAAACCTCGCAAATCCAAGGCAAGGTCCAGTCATGGTATTCTTGTTAAGGGTGAAGAGGGTATTATGGTTAAGCTGGCGCGCTGCTGCAATCCTATTCCCGGTGACCCGGTTATTGGCTACATTACCCGTGGCAGCGGTATTTCTGTACACCGTGCTGATTGCCCCAATGTTCTCAGCAACAACCCTGAAGAGCAGAAGCGTCTGATTGAGGTTGCCTGGGATGTTGGCATCAATGATGTTTACAAGGTTAATATTATGATTACTTCTGGCGATCGTCCTGGCATTATGAGTGAAATTATGAACATTGTCAGTGAAGCTAAGGTAAATATTTCTTCTTTGAATTGTCATACTGATAAAAATAAAATTGCTATCCTGCATATGGGTCTTGATATTGTCAGCTTGGAGCAGTTAGAATATGTTATGAATAAAATACGTCGCATGAAGGGCGTATTTACAGTAGAGCGTGTGCTTTCTACAGCTAACGGAGGTAAGAGATGAGAGCAGTTGTTCAGCGTGTAGACCGCGCTAGTGTTACTGTAGACGGCAGCGTTACAGGTAGCGTAAAAAAGGGACTTCTGGTGCTCCTTGGAGTGGCTGAAGGCGATACTGATAAGGATTTAAGCTATATTGTAGACAAGGTAACGGGTCTGCGCATTTTTGAGGATGAAAACGAAAAAATGAACCTGTCAGTGCAGGACGTTGGCGGAGAAATTTTAGCTGTAAGTCAGTTTACTCTTTGCGGCGACTGCCGTAAGGGCAAGCGTCCTTCCTTTGATAAGGCTGCCAAGCCTGATATTGCCAATGATTACTATGAACGTTTTGTGGCTGCATGCCGTGAAAAGGGAATTCATGTGGAGACAGGTGTGTTCCGCGCTCATATGCTGGTTGAGCTGGTAAATAATGGCCCTGTGACTATTCTTTTGGATAGCACAAAATTGCTGTAATCTTTAAAAGTTGTTGTTGTATTTACTGCCATTAGGCGTAGATGCTTATTTTTAATATGTTTGCTCCTTATTCTGCTTCGGATAAGGAGCCTTTGGGTTATTTATCGAAAGGAGCGATAAAAATGAAAATATATTCTCGTGAGGTAGGTCATATTGGCACCAACTGCTATGTTGTTGTGAATGAGAAGGATGGGGAATGCTTTGTTGTTGACCCTGGTGGAGACTGTGATGTTATTATGAAGATGGCAGCTGATGCTAAAGCTAAAATTACTGCTATTTTGCTGACTCATGGACATAGCGACCATATTGGTGCTTTAGACGAGCTTCGTAAGGCTACAGGCGCTGCTGTATACATGAGCGAGGGAGATGCAGAATGCCTTACTAGTCCTACTACTAATCTTTCTGCTTTTTGGGGTATGAATATGACCTCTGCACCTGCAGAAAACTACGTTGAGGACGGCGAAGCTATTTTCGTAGCAGGTATGGAATTAAAATGCCTTGCAACACCTGGACACACTAAAGGTGGTGTATGCTACTACAGCAAGGAGTTTGGAGTAGCATTTGTTGGTGATACTATTTTCTGTGAGTCCATTGGTCGTACCGATTTCCCCGGTGGCAGTTATTCCGGCCTTTTGGATTCCATTAAAAGTAAGCTGTTGACACTTGATGATGATGTGACATTGCTGCCCGGACACGGACCTAAAACCACCGTTGGCTGGGAGCGTCGCAGAAACCCATTTCTGCAATAACGTATGTTCAAATATTGGCCTGTAATACGCAGCAACACCTTTTTTAAGCTAGGTGTAACCGCTGTAATTTCATATATTTTATATTTGCTGTCAGGCTTTCTGCTGCCGATTTTGCTGGCTATAGGACTGGCTTTTCTGCTGTATCCTGTTGTTGATGCAATATCCCAGATTCGTATGGCTCGTGGCATGATTAAGCTGAGCTGGGCTGTGGCTATAGTGCTGGCGCTGCTCGCCTTTTGTTTGTTTATCGTAGTTACAATAGGCTTTATCATTCTGCCTTTGTTTGGACAGATGAATGAGTTTATACAAAAGCTGCCTGCAATTGCCATGAAGTCTAATATTGTCGCTTTCGAGACGGCTTTGGATAATCCTGCTGCATTGCCTGTGCTGCCCTCCAACTTCAATATGCTTTTTGAGGATTTGGTTAATTGGGCTATGGGCTTTGTAAGTGCACTTTTAAGCAAGCTGCTGAAATCCAGTATGGAAATTTTCCAGAACCTTATTGGTATGATTATCGTTCCATTTCTAACCTTTTATTTTCTTAAGGATTGGCGCGATTTGCGCAGAATGGTAATCAATCTTTTTTCTTATGATGTACAGCCTAGGGCAGCGCGAATTTTAGACGAAATTGGCAAAACCTTAAGTGCCTACGTTCGTGGCCTTGGCAAGCTGAGCCTTATTTCAGGCTTCTGCATTGCTGTAGGTACTGCTGTTATGGGTATTGAGCTGCCGTTGGTGCTGGGTTTTTGGGCTATTTTGGCCGAAACTGTACCTGTAGTTGGCCCTCTCATGGGTGCGGTGCCTGCAATTTTTATTGCTTACGAGCAGTCTCCTGAGTCCGCCTTTAATGTAGCTCTGTTTTATATTGTGTACTACCAGATTGACGCCAATATTCTCTTGCCTAAGGTAATGGGTAAAAATGTTGACGTTCATCCTGTAGTTTTGATTATTAGTCTGCTTATAGGTGCTAAGCTTTTTGGTATTTTAGGTATGGTTTTTGCCGTACCTGTTGCAGCAGTTTATGGCGTTATGTACAGGGAGCTTTGGCATGAAAGAAAGAACAGCCCTGCTGAATAATTTCTTAGCTTAGCTCAGTTTGTTGAGTCTTTGGCTATGAAGCAGTATTTTGGTATATGGCAGGCCGATGATTCCTATATAAGGTAATGAATAAAGCATAATTAATGCTGAAGAATATGACTATGAAATATTTTATACTTACCAACAATACTGAATATGAGCTGACGCGGCCTGTTTGTGATATGGCCGCGTTCTTTGACTACCAGCTGCTGCATGATGTTTCTCAGCTGCCTGACGGCGAGCCTTTAGCTGTAGTAAGCCTGACACATACTCAGGGTCGGGTGGAGTCTGTTATAGAGCAGGGGGGCGCTGAATTTAGATTTGGTGTTGACTGTCAGCAGGGAGCCGATGAATATGGTGACGCCCTGGCCAGCGGTGAGGTGAAGCGCTGCGTAAAAATTGCAGTGTATGAGGCGTTCTGTATTTTAGTTGGCAGTCGTCCTGAGCTTCCTTGGGGAATTTTGACTGGTGTGCGTCCAGGCAAGCTGGCTCACAAGCTGGTTGACGGTGGTGTAGCCTTTGATCGGTTGGCCGATACTCTGGAAAGAAACTATCTTTTGCCACCGAAGCAGGGAAATTTGCTCACTGGCATTTGCCGTCTGCAGAAGCAGCTTGTGGCAGATGATGAGCGTTTTTGCGAGGCTGGAATCTATGTTGGCATTCCCTTTTGCCCTTCAAGATGCACATACTGTTCATTTCCTGCAGGAATAGTCCCTCAGGATGAAGAATCACAGCAAAACTTTGTGAATTTGATTGAACAAGACATAGAAAATGTGGTACAATTAATAAGTATGCATAGCTTGCGTGTAACCTCTCTGTATATTGGCGGCGGAACGCCGACCAGTTTAAATGACAGGGTGTTTGCGCGCTTATTGGCGTTTGCTGAGAAGCTTAAGCTGCCTACTGTAAAGGAATTTACGGTAGAGGCCGGGCGTCCGGATTGCTTTAGTGCGGCTAAGCTTTCTGCTATGGAAAGCGCAGGCGTAACCCGCATTAGTGTTAATCCTCAAACCTTTCGCGACCGTACATTAAGGCTCATTGGCCGCAGACATACTGTGGATGATTTTTACAGAGCCTATGAAATGGTGCGAAAAAGCAGTATTCCTGTAATCAATATGGACCTGATTATTGGTTTGCCTGGAGAGAATGAGGCGGACGTACTGTATTCCTACGAGGAAGCTGCAAGGCTTGATCCGGAAAACCTTACAATTCATACTCTGACACTTAAGCGTGGTGCTGAGCTTTTCGGCTCTCAAGTGAAGATGGAGCCTGAAACGGCAGGGCGTTTGGTGGAGAAGGGAATGGAAGCAGCAAGAGCTATGGGTATGCACCCTTATTATTTATATCGTCAGCATTATATGCTGGGCCATCTGGCCAATATCGGGTATGCAAAGCCTGGTACGGAAAGCATTTATAATATTCAGATGATGGAGGAGCGTCATCCTGTTATCGGTATTGGCCCTGCTTCTGCAAGCAAGGTGCCCCTGAGAGACGGCCACCATCTGGAAAAGCTCAATATGCCTCGTAATGTAAGGGCGTACAGTGAGCGTTTAGATGAGCTATTTATGAGAAGACAAGAGTTATTCAAACTTTAGGAGGTATAAAATGCTAACAACTGCCCCTCGCGGTACAAAGGATATTATGCCGACAGATGTTAATGCATGGCGCTATCTGGAAGAGACCATGCGTAAGATTTGCGCACAATATGGCTATAAAGAAATCAGAACTCCTGTGTTTGAACACACAGAGCTGTTTCAGCGCGGTATTGGCGATACTACTGACGTAGTTGAGAAGGAAATGTACACCTTCACTGATCGCGGCAACCGCAGCATTACTCTGCGTCCCGAAAATACTGCTTCTGCAGTACGTGCTTATGTTGAGCATAAGCTGAGCAAGGACGACGCTGCTACTAAATTTTACTACATCGGACCTATGTTCCGCTATGACCGTCCTCAGGCTGGTCGTTTGCGTGAATTCCACCAGTTTGGCATTGAAGCCTTAGGTGTGGTTGGTCCTAATGTAGATGCAGAAATTATTCTTTTGGCAGTACAGGTTCTCAACTCTTTAGGCTTGAAAGATCTGAAGCTGAAGATTAATTCTGTAGGTTGTCCTAACTGCCGTCCGCAGCACCGCGAAAAACTGCAGGCTTTCTTTAAGCCTAATTTTGACAAGCTGTGCAAGGATTGCCAAGGTCGTTACGACAGAAATCCCCTGCGTCTCTTAGACTGCAAAAATCCTCAATGCCATGAATTAGGTATTGGCGCTCCCAGTCTTGAGGAATGCTTGTGCGACGACTGCAAGGCGCATTTTGAAGGCTTAAAGGAACTGCTGACTGCAGCTGGCGTAGAGTATGAGGTTGACCACAATCTTGTTCGCGGTCTGGACTACTACACCAAGACTGCATTTGAAATCCAATACGCACCCTTGGGCGCACAAAGCGCAGTTTGCGGCGGCGGTCGTTATGATGGTCTGGTACAGGAAATCAGTGGAGATGAGGCAAGACCTGGCATTGGTTTTGCAATGGGTATGGAGCGTGTACTCCTGGCTCTGGAAAAACAAAATCTGCTGCCTGAGTTTGACGAAAGCATTGATGCTTACGTTGTATGTCCTAAGAAGGAAAACTTTACTTTGGCCTTTAAAACAGCTATTGAGCTGCGTAAGGCAGGCTTTAAGGTTGAATATGACTTTAATGGCCGCAGCATGAAGGCTCAAATGAAGCAGGCTAACAAATTCCAGGCTAAACAGGTGTTAATTTTTGGCGAGGACGAGGTTGCTCGAGGTGCTGTTGTTGTCCGCAACATGGCTTCCAGTGAACAGCAAGAAATCGCTGTTAATGATATTATCAACTATTTTAATAATCTATAATTTAGAGGTGTGTAACATGATTAAAGAAAAACGCAGCCATCATTGTGGCGAGCTGACCAAGGAACAAGCTGGTGCACAAGTTGTACTGTGCGGCTGGGTTTCCAAAAGACGCGACCACGGCGGATTAATCTTTATCGACCTGCGTGACCGCAGCGGTATTGTACAAGTTGTAGCTGACCCTGATACTGCAGGCAGCAGCTTCAAAATCGCTGAGGACATCCGTAATGAGTATGTAATCAAGGTTAATGGTACCGTTCGTCTCCGCGACGAGGCTACCATCAACGAGAACATCGCAACTGGCGCTATCGAAGTTGTAGCTGCTGAGATCGAAGTTCTGAACACTGCAAAAACTCCTCCGTTCTACATTCAGGACGGCATTGATACTGACGAAAATCTGCGTCTGAAATATCGTTACCTGGACCTGCGTCGTCCGGAGATGCAAAAGAATATCATTCTGCGTCACAAAGTAACCAAGCTGATGCGCGACTTCCTGGATAACAATGGCTTCCTGGAAATCGAAACCCCGATGCTGTGCAAGAGCACTCCTGAAGGCGCTCGTGACTATCTGGTTCCCAGCCGTGTTAACCCTGGCAAATTCTACGCTCTGCCCCAATCTCCGCAAATTTTCAAACAATTGCTGATGGTTTCCGGCTTCGAGCGTTATTTCCAAATTGCTCGCTGCTTCCGTGATGAGGATCTGCGTGCCGACCGTCAGCCTGAATTCACACAGCTGGACATGGAAATGTCCTTTGTTGAGGTTGATGACGTTCTGGAGCTGATGGAAGGTCTGATTTCCTACATCTTCGAAGGCGCTCTTGGCAAAAAGCTGGAAGTTCCCTTCCGTCGTATGACCTGGGACGAAGCAATGGACAAATATGGCAGTGACAAACCTGACCTGCGCTTTGATATGCCTCTCTACAATGTAAGCGAAGCTATTAAAGGCTGCAGCTTCCAAGTATTCAACAGCGTTGTAGAAAACGGTGGTCAAGTTAAATGTATCAACGTTAAGGGCTACGCTAATATTCCTCGTCGTGAGCTGGATGGCCTGGTTAAATTTGTTGGTATTTACGGCGCTAAGGGTATGGCTTGGCTGCAATTCCCTGAAGAGGGCGGCGTAAAATCCTCCATTGCTAAATTCTTTACTGACGAAAACATTGAAGCACTGAAAAAGGCTGCTGAGGTTGAACCTGGCGACTTGCTGCTCTTTGTTGCTGATAAACCGTCCGTAGTTGCTCAATCCTTGGGTGCACTGCGTATTGAAATGGCTAAACGTCGTGATCTCATTGACCCCAATGCTCTCAGCTTCTTGTGGGTTGTTGATTTCCCCATGTTCGAGTACAACGAAGAAGAAAAACGTTATGTTGCAATGCACCATCCGTTCACTGCTCCTCGTGATGAAGACCTGCCTCTGCTGGAATCCGATCCTGGTAAGGTATATGCTAAAGCATATGATATGGTTCTTAACGGCACTGAAATCGGCGGCGGCTCCATCCGTATTCATCGTCGTGACGTACAAAAAGCTGTATTCTCTGCAATCGGTCTGTCCGATGAAGAGGCTGCATCTAAATTTGGCTTCATGATGAATGCATTTACCTATGGTGCTCCTCCTCATGGTGGTCTGGCATTCGGTTTGGATCGTATGATTATGATCATGGCTCAACGTGACTCTATTCGTGACGTAATTGCCTTCCCGAAAACTCAAAGTGCTTCTGACCTGATGACTCAAGCTCCTGACGTTGTTGATGACAAACAGCTGCGCGAGCTGCACATCAAGACTAGCTTGTTAGTTAAAAAAGAAAAATAATCTGTTTACAAGTGGACTGCTGCGTTTATGTAGCAGTCCATTTTTGTATACTATAGAAGTCTATAGAAAATTTTAGAAAAATTTGCAAAAAAGTGCCTTTTAAAGTTGAAAAATTCTGTCCAATTTGCTATTATAGAGGTGTCGAAAGACAGAGACAAATTGAGAACAAATTTGCTAGTATTATACCCCTGCGATGTTCGTTACATTGCTTCACAGGTTTTGAGCCAACACTCTGACCTAGGGAGCCTGATACTCCTCCTACCAAAAACAAGCCTCCTTGGAGTGGACGTTTGCGGTCGGCAGGGAAGGCACCCACCTGCACACGCAGGTTCAAAACATGGAGCAGGACGGCATTGTGGGGATTAATATTTTTAGGGGTAGTTTTGATATTCTGGCTACGACTTCTAAAGCTCTTGGAATAAGTGATATTTGAAATAGTGATTTTGGCTGCTTGTGATCTAAGCAGCCTTTTGTATATACAGACGATGGAGAATGGTCATGGAAGATTTGTTTGGCAATTTATTTGCAGAAGAAAAGAAAATGGATAAGCCTCTGGCCGACAGAATGCGTCCTGAGAAGCTCGATGACTTTGTAGGGCAGTCCCAGGCTGTAGGAGCTGGCAGTCCTCTCAGAAGAATGATTGAGCGCGATATGCTGCAATCAGTATTGTTCTATGGACCGCCTGGTACAGGCAAAACAACTTTGGCTCAGGTTATTGCCCACGTGACAGGTGAACAGTTTGTTTCCATTAACGCAGTTTCCAGCGGCGTTCCTGAACTGCGCAAGCTTATTGCCAAGGCTCAGGAAACACGCCAGCGCGGCATGGGCAGAACCATAGTTTTTATCGACGAGATTCATCGCTTCAACAAGGCTCAGCAGGATGTACTGCTGCCCTATGTGGAAAATGGCACCATTGTTCTGATTGGCGCTACAACAGAAAATCCTTTCTTTGAGATAAATTCACCCCTGCTTTCTCGTATGAAGGTTGTACGTTTGGAAAAGCTGCAGCCCAAGCATATAGAGCAAATACTTAAACGTGCCGTTTCTGACCCCGTAAAGGGCTTTGAAGGCAGTTTTAAGATAGAGGACGATGCATTAAGCATAATTGCAGATTTCGCCGCAGGAGACGCCCGCAGCGCTCTTAATATTCTGGAGCAGGCAGAGTTTATGCTTCCTGAAAGCGGTGAGCGTGTCATTACGGTTGATGTACTCCGCAGTGTTATAGGAACAGCTATGCAGCGCTATGATAAAAAGGGCGATCAGCATTACGATATTGTATCTGCCTTTATCAAGAGCATGCGTGGTGGTGATGCAGACGCTGCTCTGCATTATATGGCTCGCATGATGGAGGGGGGAGAGGACCTGCGTTTTATTGCTCGCCGTATTGTAATTTGTGCGGCTGAGGATGTAGGTATGGCTGATCCTCAGGCATTGGTAGTGGCCAATGCTGCAGCTCAGGCGGCGGACTTTGTAGGCTGGCCTGAGGCTCGTATTCCCTTGGCAGAGGCTGTTTGCTACATTGCTACTGCACCTAAAAGCAATGCCTCCTATATGGGCATTGATGCAGCTTTAAATGATGTACGCAAGCGTAATTGTGGCAATGTACCCAAGCATTTGCGTGATGCTCATTATCCTGGTGCCGCAGCTTTGGGACATGGTCTGACATATAAATATGTTCACGACTATCCTGGTGGCTGGGTTAAGCAGCAGTATTTGCCAGATGAGCTTTTAGGAACCCGTTACTATATTCCTACAGGACGTGGACGGGATATAGATAATAAGAAATAAGCATAATATACAATTAATTTGTTGATTTTATGGTTAAAATCTACAAGAACATAGTAAAATTGCATTATAAAAAATGGGTAGAAAAGTGCATAATATGAAAAAATTTTAAATATTTTTCTGCGAAATATGCATTTTTAGGTAGCCCAGTGGTGAAATAATAAGCAAAAAACCTTATTTTATGGGGGTTTCGGCATGTTTAGAAAAATGTAAAAAAAGTTATAGAAAATGCTTGACATATTTGCCACATATCTGTATAATATCACTTGTAGCTGACAACAGTCAGAGACAAAAGAGAGATGGCCCGGTGGTTCAGTTGGTTAGAATGCCGCCCTGTCACGGCGGAGGTCGTGGGTTCGAGTCCCATCCGGGTCGCCACTCTGCCTCGGTAGCTCAGTTGGTAGAGCAAAGGACTGAAAATCCTTGTGTCCACAGTTCGATTCTGTGCTGAGGCACCATGAAGATTACACCTGCTTAGGCGGGTGTTTTTTTATATGCTGATGCGCCCCTATAAAAAACTAGTCACTCAACGGAGGATATTATGTTTAATTACACCTTTGAAAAATTTTTCCACGAAGTAACCAGTCCTTATGTTTGGGGCTGCATTCTGCTCTTAGCTCTGCGTGCTGAATATAAATGCCTCAAAACCAAGGATTATCCTCATGCAGCAGCATTCCTGCCCATTATTATTGGTTCAGGCGTTCTCCTTGCAGCAGCACTCAATATGCTGCCTGACTGCTTAGCCGTATTTTTCGCATAAAACTGAAACTTTTGCCTGCTTTTCCATGGAAAGCAGGCTTTTTTATTTGCAGTTCATGGTACAAAAGCAGCTCCTAACATAAGAGCAGACTATTATACTAGCTTATAATAGCTGCATATATGAGCTTAGGCTAAAACGTCCTTATAGGATAATATGCTACCATTCTCATAAATCCCCATATGTACCATTTTATTACAAATTGCACATTAAAAAATGGTGCCTCTCCAGACAGGAGAAAGCACCATTTAAAACTGCTTTAGGCAATGCTGACTACATCAAAACCAATATCCTCAATAGCTTCTGTAAGAGCTGCATTATCCAAATCTGCCCCCTCTACAACTGCGTTATTGCCAGCAAGGTTAACTGCCACCTTGTCCACACCTGCTACAGCAGCAAGTGCATCATTAACTGCCTTAACGCAATGCTCGCAGTGCATACCTTCAATAGAAATAGTCTTTACCATAATTATCACTCCTTGTCTTTAGTTTCTCCATAGCAATCAGAGAATATGAGCCTCTTACTTACAAAAGCTCACTATGATATGTACTGCCAAGGTTTTTAGCAGCACCTGCAAACAAATCTTATCCATCTTAAGCTCTAATTATAAAGATATTTGCATCATCTGCAAGAGCTCATTGCGTCTATTACATCCTATACTTATTTTACAACTTAACAAAGCGCAGACGCAAAGCATTGCTTACTACAGACACAGAGCTAAAGCTCATAGCAGCAGCGCCAATCATTGGGTTCAAAAGCATGCCCCACAATGGATAAAAGAGACCAGCCGCCAAGGGAATACCAATAACATTATAGAAAAAGGCCCAGAAAAGGTTTTCCTTAATGTTTTTCATGACCTTATGACTGAGCTTTACAGCTTTAGGAACATCCAACAAATCGCTTTTCATAAGAACAATATCTGCGGCCTCAATGGCGATATCAGTTCCTGCTCCAATAGCAATACCAACATCAGCACGAGCCAGAGCGGGTGCATCGTTAATACCATCACCAACCATGGCAACTTTACGGCCTTGCTCCTGCAGCTCCCGCACAATACGCTCCTTATCCTGAGGAAGCACCTGAGCAACAACCTTGTCTACACCTACCTGCGCACCAATGGACTGAGCAGTTGCCTCATTATCACCTGTAATCATCCATACCTTGATATTCTGATTTTGCAACTCAGCTATTGCCGCCGCACTGGTAGCCTTCACTGTATCAGCCACAGCAATAATACCTAGCAGCTTTCCTGCAGCCGCAAAATAAAGAGGGGTTTTACCAGCCTGAGCCAAAGACTGACCTTCTGCAGCAAGGTTCTGCAGCTCTATGCCAGACTCCTGCATCAACATAAGATTACCTGCCAAGCCTTCTGCTCCATTGACAGTAGCCTTTAAGCCACGTCCAACCAGCATTTCGTAGCTATCTGCAGGCAAGAGCTCCAATCCTTTAGCTCCAGCCTCCTGTACAATAGGCTCAGCCAATGGATGCTCTGACAACTTTTCTATAGAAGCAGCAAACCGTAAAAGCTCTGCAGTATTGCCATTAACTGCCAAAATATCAGTTACACGTGGCTTGCCTTCAGTAATAGTACCTGTTTTATCCAAAACCACTGTATCAATACTATGAGCTGTTTCTAAAGACTCTGCTGATTTAATTAGAATGCCATTAGCAGCACCACGGCCTGTACCTACCATAATCGCAGTAGGAGTAGCCAATCCAAGCGCGCAGGGACAAGAAATTACCAGGACAGAAATTGCAATAGTCAAGGCAAAATGCGGTGTTTGCCCCAACGCCAGCCATACTAGTGCTGACACTAGGCTTATACTAATAACTGTCGGAACAAATATGCCGCTGATTTTATCGGCCAGCTTTGCAATAGGAGCCTTAGATGAAGTAGCCTGCTCCACAAGATAAATAATCTTGGCCAAGGTAGTATTTTCGCCTACAGCCGTAGCCTCCATTTTAAAGTAGCCGCTTTTGTTAATAGTTCCGCCGGTAACAGCATCGCCAATGCGTTTATCTACAGGAATACTTTCACCAGTAATGGCACTTTCATCAACAGAACCGCTGCCTTCGATTATTTTGCCATCTACAGGAACAGCAGCACCAGATTTAACGATAATAATATCACCGGTTACGACCTCCTCCACGGGGATTTCTCCCTCCATGCCATGACGCTGCACTAAAGCAGTTTTAGGAGCCAAATTCATAAGCTTGGCAATAGCGTCAGAGGTACGGCTTTTAGCTCTAGCCTCCAAAAATTTACCCATAGTAATCAAGGTCAAAATAACAGCTGCTGACTCAAAATAAAGAGCATCTGCAAAGCTAGGCAGCAGCTCCAGCTCACCATGGCCAAAGACATAGGCCAGCCCAAATACAGCATAAAGACCATATACAAAGGCTGCACCACTGCCAATGGCAATGAGAGAATCCATATTAGGTGCTCTGTCCCATAAATTTTTAAAGCCATGAATAAAGTACTTACGTCCTACAAACAATACAGGAATACATAGCAATAGCTGCAAAAGAGCACTAATGAGCTTATTTTCCATACCTAGGACAAAGGCTGGCAGAGGCCAACCATACATCTGCCCCATATGCAAATAAAATATAGGTGCTGTAAAGCAAGCTGAAAGCACAAGCCTTTCCTTAAGCTCTGCCATTTCCTGGGCCGCAGTATCTACAGGTTCAGCCTGTACTTGAGCCATTTGCACATGGGGAGCTGCTCCAAAGCCCAGCTTTTCTATTTTAGCAATAATGGCTGCTTCATCAACAATAGTTTCATCATAAGCAATGTGAGCATTGTTCTTTAGCAAATTAACGTTAATGCTTGCAACGCCCTTCATCTTTCCTACAACCTTTTCTATTCTGGCAGAGCAAGCGCTGCAGCTCATGCCCTTTATATCCAAAAGCTCCTTACGCATTATCTCACGCTCCTTCAGTTAGCCTTTGCTACCTTTAATTATAATAAAAACACAACAGTTTTTCAAGAACATAGTATCAAGTATTCATAAGTTATTTACAAATTATCCTTGTATCGTACAATTAATATGCCTCTTTAAATGTAAAATTAAAAACAAAAATCAATAATCTAAATTTGATTTTCTAAATATCCGTTATTTATGCTATAATATGACTTACTAGTCAAGCTGATTTTTATTTCATTTCTATAATAAAGGATGTGATTTTATGCTTTTAAATATGACAGAGGGCAAGCCTATCAAGCTTATTCTACCATTTATGATTCCCCTGCTAATCGGTAATATATTTCAGCAGCTCTATAATATTGCCGATGTAATCATTGTCGGACGCACCATTGGTGTCAATGCCCTAGCTGCTGTTGGTGCTGTCACTCCACTTTTTATGATGGCTATGGTTCTTACCATTGGTCTTAGCAATGGCTGCTCAGTTGTCACCGGTCAGCGCTATGGTGCAGGCGATATGCACGGCATGCGCCGCAGTATCGGCACCAGCATAGTTTTAAGCACTGTATTTGTGCTGCTGATTATGGCAATATTCCACATTATAATCGATCCCGTCCTTATTCTTATGAATATCTCACAGGAGCTTATGGCTGATGCCAAGGCCTACGTCATGATTATTGTAGACGGTCTCTTTGCCATGATGGCCTATAATCTTCTATCAGCAGTCATGCGTGCCTTAGGCGACAGTAAAACGCCCCTTTACTTTTTAATCGTCTCTTCAGTCGTTAACATCTTCCTTGCTCTAGCCTTTATTTTATGGTTAGGCTGGGGCGTTCCCGGAAGTGCTATTGCTCTTGTTATTGCCCAGGCAATTTCTGCACTGCTCTGCTTTATCTATATTTATAAAAAATTTCCCCAGCTGCACCTCCGCAAGCAGGATTTCAATCTGGACTGGCCCGAAATCTGGGAGCATCTTAGAATGGCTATGCCCATGGGTGTACAATTTCTTGTCCTTGGTCTAGGAATTATTATTGTTCAGGCTGTCTGCAACAAATTCAGTACGGACCAGATTGCTGGCTTTACCACTGCTCTGCGTGTAGAGCAGCTAGCCCTGCAGCCTATGATTTCCTTCGGCATTGCCATGGCTGTTTTCACTGCACAAAATTACGGTGCACGTCGCTTCGACCGCATCAGGGAGGCTGTACGCTCCTGCTCCAAGCTCAGCTTTGCCTTCAGCGTCATTGCCGCCGTTCTTATTTTTTTCTTTGGTGAGCAAATTATCGGTATTTTTCTTGATAATCCTAAGCCCACTGTAATTGAAGCAGCTCATTTATACATTCTCTACACTGTCCCAGTCTACTTCTTTCTAAGCCAGATTTTCATTTTCCGCAATGCCTGCCAAGGTATGGGTATTGGTATGATTCCTATGCTGGCAGCAACAATAGAACTATTTACCCGCTCCTTTGCCGCTATGTATCTGAGTAATATTTATGGCTACATCGGACTCTGCCTGGCTGAGCCTATCTCCTGGATCAGCTGCTCTATCTTTGTATATTTCAGCTATCGTTATTTTATCAGAGTATTAGAGGAAAAGAGCCAGCTTAGTCACTAAAACGCAATAAATAATTAAGGCTGACACTTTGTGTCAGCCTCCTTTTTATATGTTTATTTTTCTTTGACAACAGTATTGCTTATCTTACCAATACCTTCAATTTCTACCTCTACTAAATCGCCCTCGTGCATAGTTCCTACGCCTACGGGAGTGCCTGTAAGCACCAAATCACCTGCGTCCAAGGTAAAGCTTTGAGAAATAAAGCTCAAAATTTCATAGGGATTGTAGTACATGTCACTAGTACGTGCCTGCTGCTTCAGCTCTCCATTGAGCCATAGCTTGATTTCCAAATCACTTGGATCAAGCTCAGTCTCCAGCCAAGGTCCTAAAGGACAGAAGGTATCAAAGGACTTGGAACGGAGCCATTGATGAGGCTTGCGCTGAATATCTCTAGCAGTCACATCGTTAGCACAGGTATAGCCAAGGATATATTTAGAAACGTCCTCAGGCTTAACGTTCTTCATTCTCTTTTTAATAACAATACCAAGTTCTGCACCATAAGCCAGCTCCTGTACAGCCTTGGGCCAGATAATATTATCATCGGGACCAATAACAGTATGTGCAGCCTTAGAGAAAAGACCAGGCTCACCAGTCGCCTTTACACCATATTCAGCAGCGTGTTTGGGAAAATTAAAGCTTACGCAGATAATCTGACGGGGCACGCAGGGAGCAAGCAATCTAACGTCCTGCGGCTTAAAAATCTCATCAGTAATCTGCCAATAGGTCTCTAAGCTGCCGTAAACGCAGCGAATAACATCACCGTCAACAAAGCCTAAACGAATCTTGCCAGTGCGCTTATCCTCAAAACGTACACATTTCATTATAACCCCTCCATAATCTGCATTTTTCTTTCTCTAAAATATACAGGCGTAAGCTCTGCAGCCTTAGCCAAAATCACTGCCTCAGCCATTCTACGGCCCACATGCTCCTTATAGTGAGCATCGCTGCCTAAGGTACAATATTTTCCGCCCAGCTCCTGATAACGCTTGTACAAAAGCAGCAAAGCCTTGGCGGCCTTGTCATCATCAAGGCGACGAGTATTGATTTCTATTGGTATATTTCTCTCTATCAAAAGCAGGAACAGCTTATCAAAGAGCTCCTGATTGTCATTAAGCTGCAGCTCTCGCTCATCACCTACAAATGGCCAGTAACGACAAATATAATCAATATGAGCAAAGGCATCAAAGCATTTGTGGTTTTCTACACAAATAATAGAATCACCTAAGAATTCCCTAATAATTTCATCTCTTGCATAGCCCTCATAACATGATTTCTCATATAAATCCCTGCGTCCTACACAATGAATTGATCCTAAAACAAAATCGAAATCATGACCTGCTGCAACTTTATCATCAGCCTCTGCTGTATGAGTTTGCATGCCAATTTCAATACCAATAAGCCTTTCCCTGCTTCTGTAAGGAGCAAAATTCCTAAAGCAGGCAGCAATATCATATGTAAAGGCATCAGGATTTGTCGGATAATCATAATCCCAATGCTCCGTTAAGGTCATACCTATATTTTCTGCAGCAGCAGCGGCAACAGCATCAGCAAGCTTCATACTACTATCACAGGAAAACTCACAATGCATATGAGTATCAAAAATCATTTATTATCATCCTTCCGTAGCTATTATTTTATCAAATTGCTTTGAAAAATCAACTATCAGTAAGGTCTTTAATACTAAATTTACATAAAAGACAAAAACGCTCCTTTACTTCCCAAAAAATTCCTCTTTTTAAGCATTGCTCACACTATTAAGCTACATCTCTTGTAAAACAAAAAGTAGTCTGCCAGCATAATCTGACAGACTACTAGTTTAGCTATAAATTATACATTGAAGCGGAATTCTACTACGTCGCCGTCCTGCATAACATATTCCTTGCCTTCTAAGCGAACAAGGCCCTTTTCACGAGCAGCAGCCTTAGAGCCGCAAGCTACCAGGTCATCATAGGAAACAATTTCTGCACGAATAAAACCACGCTCAAAGTCAGTGTGGATTTTGCCTGCAGCCTGAGGAGCCTTAGTGTTTTGCTTAATAGTCCAAGCACGGGATTCAATTTCACCAGCAGTAAGGAAGGTCATCAGGCCAAGGAGTTTAAAGCCAGCCTTAATCAGTCGGTCCAGACCAGTTTCTTCAAGACCCGCCATTTCCAAAAATTCTTTAGCCTCTTCAGCAGGAAGCTCAGCAATTTCGCTTTCCATTTTAGCAGAAACAGTAATAACCTCAGCATTTTCCTCAGCTGCGTATTTTTTAACAGCCTGAACATGCTCATTACCGCTGCAGTCAGCAACTTCGTCCTCTGCTACGTTAGCAACGTACAGAACGGGCTTCATTGTCAGCAGGTGCAAATCTCCTAAAAATTCCTGTTCTTCCTCAGTCAAATCAATGCGGCGTGCAGGAATAGCCTCAGAAATACCTGCCATAACCTTTTCCAGTACAGCCTGCTCTAATTTTACCTTTTTATCACCAGTTTTAGCCAGCTTCACAAGGCGTTCCTGACGTTTTTCAACAGTTTCCATATCTGCCAGGCACAGCTCAGTATTGATGATCTCAATATCACGAAGGGGATCAATGCTGCCCTCAACGTGGGTAATGTTGCCATCCTCAAAGCAGCGTACAACCTGAGCAACGGCATCAACCTCGCGGATATGAGCAAGAAATTTATTGCCCAAGCCCTCACCCTTGGAGGCACCCTTAACCAAGCCTGCAATATCTACAAAGCGCATAGCAGCAGGAACAATTTTACGGGATTTAAACATATCACTTAAAACATCCAGTCTTTTATCAGGAACATCTACAACACCTACGTTAGGTTCAATGGTGCAGAAGGGATAGTTTGCAGCCTCTGCTCCAGCCTTAGTAATAGCATTAAAAAGTGTGCTTTTGCCAACATTAGGCAAACCAACAATACCAACCTCTAAATTTGTACTCACAGTAATCGCTCCTCGTCCTATATTTTAGCAATAGCTTAGAAACATATATATCTAATATATTTTACAATACAACCTGTCTTTATGCAATGATTTAGGAAGAAAAAGCCACCTTTCACCTATGCAGAAGTCTCTATATAGCTCATGAGGACATAAGCATTATCAGCTTGCAGCCCATCCAAAAGCTAAACAAAAAAGGAGCAGTCTCACGACTGCCCCTAATTTATGACTTATTAATAGTATTTAAGCTCAACGTCGCCTAAAGCACCAGTCTCAGGATTTACATCAGCCTGACCACGGAACTTATCAGTGGAGAAGTATACATCATACTCTACCTTATGGTCATCACGATCAGTGAATACGGAAACATCTTTAGCATCAGGATAAGCCTTAAGTACGACCTCTTTAGCCTGCTCCGGAGTAATAACTACGCTTCTGGACTCGGTGCGTACCATTCTATCAATTTCTACCTCTAAAACCTTATTGGTCAGAGTAGAAACTTCAACCTCATAACGATCACCATATGCATCCTTGAAATGAACCTTATACTTACCATCGTCAACATAGGAATTGATAATCTGGCTATTTGCAGGAACCTCTGCTTTTGCCACTGCAATAGCAGCATCACTGCCAGCCGCAAATGCCATAGCAGAATAAGAAACAACACCTAATGCTGCCAAAGTAAGAGCTAATTTTTTCAACATAGAACTCATCTCCTTTATACGTGATTTCAGCTAATCATTCCGATTATTTTACTATGATTATTTTACTTTAAATTCATAAAAATGTATATAGCATCTTAATATAATTCGCAAATTATTCACAAACTAAATATCTTTCCTATAGTATTCAACATTTGCCTTTTTGCAAAGTATTCTGCAATTTAAATTTGTATCATCTGCAACAAAAAAGGAACCTCCTCCAGCAGGCTGGATCCAGTTCCTTTAATGCTCTATTTAATAGATTATATAATGAGCTTTATTTTCTTTTAGCCATCAGACGATTAGCGTAATTACGCATATTCTGATCCGCAACCTGCTTAAAATCATTGGGAGGGAGTTCAAAGGCCTTTGCCTCGTCAACAACATTGCTTACCTCAACTACTTCAAACATGGGCAGATGACTTACCTTGTAGCCAACAAATTTGTCGGTATCCTTTTCGTAATAGAAATACAGAGTGCTGTTATTACGCACCATTTTATCGTAGTCATAGCCTGTTTCAGGGTCATTGCCCATTTCCGGTTTAGTTCCAAACCAGCTGATCAAGGTTTCTGCAAAGGGCATGCTCATAGTAGGCAGCTCAGGCAGTCTGTCATAGGTTCTATTCAGATAATCAACAGTGTACCAATATCCACCCTTAACAAAGCTATTGCAATCCTTCACCACCTTGCCCTCACCATCAGTAACAATGGTACGTTCAGCATTGATTCCGCCAGCTTCGTTATATTCCACACGATTAATGCGGAAGCGTTTAGCAGGCTCCAACTTTTCATAGGCTTCGGGAGTAAGAATATCCTTCATATCAATTTTTTGGGTAATTACCAAATGCACAGGGTGCTTATCGCTGTTTAAGACATTTCCCAGTACGTTAAAGGTGCGCTGACCAGGATTAAAAGCTAAAGCTACAGCACACATAGCCATAAAAACACAGGTTAACAGGAAAACACGCAAATACTTACTCATTCGCTTCACCTCGTCTTTAATATTATATGCTTTCATTATATCACGTAGACGAAAAAACAGCTAATTTTTAATACCTAAGTTGATTTATTCTTATTATTTTGTTAATATTGCAGCAAAGTATTGTATGGCTATCCCATGGGAACCCTGCTTAGCAGGCACTTTGGGGCCCTGTATAATACTTATCATTCCGTCAGCTTTCAGAGACGCAATGCTCTGGGCTGACGGAATTTTTATTGTACAGCTAATTTTAAACATAAAAAAACCCTGTACAGTAAAGTACAGGGTTTTGATACTACCGATTATTCGCAAGTAAAGGGCAGCAATGCAACGCAACGAGCACGTTTAATAGCAGTGGTCAGTTGACGTTGGTGTTTAGCGCAGGTGCCGGAAATACGACGAGGCAGGATTTTGCCGCGCTCAGCAGTTACATAACGGCGGAGTTTAGCGACATCCTTATAATCGATTTCTTCAACTTTATCAACGCAGAAGCTGCAAACTTTTCTGCGAGGTCTTCTACCTCTTTCACGTTTCATTTCATAACCTCCTTTAGAATGGTATTTCTTCACCAAAGGGAACTTCAGAACCGAAAGAATCCATACCTCCAGCAGGAGCGGAATCTTTAGGCGCATAGTTCTGGCCATGAGCAGCCATAGCATCAGCTTTGCGTTCAATGAACTCGAAGCGATCAGCGATAACTTCGGTTACATAGCGTTTAGAGCCATCTTTAGCATCATAGCTGCGAACCTGCAGGCGACCCTCTACGAGAGTGCGCTGTCCTTTAGTGAGACTGTTTCCGCATAACTCAGCTGATTTACCCCAGATAACTACAGGAATAAAGTCAGCCTCTCTTTGGCCTTCTTGATTTGCAAAGGGTCGATCCACTGCCAAAGTAAATTGGCAGACAACCTTACCGGTCGGAGTGTAGCGCACTTCCGGATCACGGGTCAGGCGGCCCAACAAAATAACCTTGTTCATAGATTATTCACCTTTTCTAATAATCATGTGGCGCAGAACTTCGTCGGTAATTTTCATAACACGATCCAGTTCTTTGATAGCTGCGGGTTCAGCCTGGAAGGTTACGAGAACGTACAGACCTTCATTCAGATCTTGGATCTCATAAGCAAGGCGTCTTTTGCCCCAACGATCGGTTTTTTCTACATTACCACCGTTTGCAGTGATGAGGTTTTCAAATTTAGCAACAACTGCTTCAAATGCTTCCTCTTCAACGGGTTTAACGATGTACATGACTTCGTATGCTTTCATCACGAAATCACCTCCTCCTTTGGACTTTGGCCCCTCTATGGGAGCAGAAGAAGTATATATAAATATATACAAGCTCATTTATTATAACATTGGTTTTCTAAGAATGCAAGTGTTTTACTAGCTTCAGGATAAAATTTTTCATTTAATTTGTAAGAAATGTTATAAAATGACTTTTTCTTCCAACTGATATCGACACTGCAGCAAATAAATAGCAAATATTATTATATCTGCTTATTAGGCATAATCATCCAAGGAATACACAATAAAAATCTATAATGGATACCTATATGAAAAGCCGCCTATGGAAACTCCACAAGCGGCCGTATTATTTATTTTAGGGATGCTTAACAGGATTATTTTTTGTGCAGGAAGCTCATCATGCCACGCAGCTTAGCACCAACCTGTTCAGCCTGGGTTTGAGCAGCTCTGCGACGCATTGCATTGAATTGAGGACGACCGCATTGGTTCTCCAGCAGCCATTTCTTTGCAAAGGTACCATCCTGAATTTCAGCCAGCACTTTTTTCATTTCAGCCTTAGTAGCATCAGTGATGATGCGGGAGCCAGTCATATAATCACCATATTCTGCAGTATCGGAGATGGAATGACGCATTTTAGCCATGCCGCCTTCATAGATAAGGTCAACAATCAGCTTCATTTCATGGAGACATTCAAAGTAAGCACTTTCGGGTTCATAGCCTGCTTCTACCAAGGTTTCAAAGCCTGCGTTCATCAGAGCGCAAACACCGCCGCACAATACAGCCTGCTCGCCAAAGAGGTCAGTTTCAGTTTCTTCGCGGAAGGTAGTCTCCAGCGCACCTGCACGAGTACCGCCAATACCCTTAGCATATGCTAAAGCCAGATCATGAGCCTTGCCAGTTGCATCCTGATATGCAGTTACCAGAACAGGAACACCACTGCCTTCTACATAGGTACGACGAACAAGGTGACCAGGTCCCTTAGGCGCAACCATAAATACGTCTACATCAGCAGGAGGTACAATTTGACCAAAATGGATATTAAAGCCGTGAGCAAATGCTAAAGCCTTGCCGGCAGTCAGATTAGGAGCAATGTCTTTTTTATAGGTTGCTGCCTGCTTCTCGTCAGGAATCAGCATCATGAT
Organism: uncultured Phascolarctobacterium sp.; assembly: GCA_900547415.1. Classification (GTDB taxonomy): domain Bacteria; phylum Bacillota; class Negativicutes; order Acidaminococcales; family Acidaminococcaceae; genus Phascolarctobacterium_A. The sequence goes on from URGS01000007.1 coordinate 84,270, forward strand.
TACATCAGCAGCCTTAGCAGCATCTGCTGCAGTCATAACAGTAAGACCAGCAGCCTCAGCCTTTGGCCAGGACTTGGAGCCTTCATACAGACCAACAACGACCTTAACACCGCTTTCCTGCAGGTTCAGAGCATGCGCGTGACCTTGAGAACCATAACCGATGATAGCTACAGTTTTATCTGCCAGTAATTCTAAATTTGCGTCATTATCATAATACATTTGTACCATTTTAAACACCTCTTATACTTTCCCTTATTTTTTAAGCCATAGCCCTGACCAAAGGCTCTATGTGGCTAAATTTTATCCGGCTACGTTTTATATTCTATTTGCAGCCGTATACTTTCCCTTATTAGTGTATTCCCTGCGTGACCAAGGGCAGGAAATACGTTGACATCTTTTTATATTTTTTCTGCATATCAATAGCTCAGCCTTTACCAAATACCGAAGCCTTAATATGCTTATTATTTTATAGCTGCATATTTTTCTGGTGCAGCTTTTTAATGCTTTCCCTTATCTTATGACTATGTTTTAGCTACCTTTACGAAATCATCTACTACAGCACCAGGAGCAACCATAGGCTCTACCATATCTCCCTGCTGAATGACCGCTTCAATCAGGAATGGTACCTGAGAATCCTGAGCCTGTTTCAAGGCATCTTTGAACTCATCACAAGTAGTAGCTCTTACACCTGCACCACCACAGGCTTCAGCGAAGCTGATAAAATCAAAATCACTGAGAATAGTAGATGAATAACGACCGTTGTAGAAGAGCTGCTGCCATTGGCGGACCATGCCTAGACAGCTATTATTGATTACTACGCTTATGAGACGTTTTCCCTCTCTTTGAGCGGTAAACATTTCCATACCAGTCATCTTAAAGCCACCGTCTCCGCTTATGCTTACTACCTGCTTATCAGGCTGTGCAAAAGCTGCTCCTACTGCTGCAGGAAGGCCAAAGCCCATAGTACCGCAGCCACCTGATGTAAGGTGATGACGAGGCTTTTCCACTACAAGATGCTGAGCTGCCCACATCTGATTTTGACCAACATCAGTAACGTAGACAGTATCATTATCAAGGGCACTGCTTAAATGCTTCATCAGCCATGGTGCCGTTAATCTCTTTCCCTCTAAAAGGCTTCTGTCCTCAGTTGCATCCCAATCTTTAATGGTTTGCCACCATTCAGGGTGTTCTGTCTTTTCTATCAGAGGCAGAAGCTTGGCTACGTTTGTTTTTACATCCCCCATCAGAGGCAAGGCCGCAGCCACATTTTTATCAAACTCAGTAGGATCTATGTCCAGCTGAATAATAGTCTTTTTTCCTACATAACGGCTTCTATCACCAGTTACACGGTCGCTGAAGCGGCTGCCTGCCACAATCAGCAAATCTGCATGAGCAACTGCCATATTAGAAGCTATATGACCATGCATACCTGTAAGTCCCAAAGAATTTTTATGAGAACCTGGGAAAACACCCAAACCCATCAGGGTACTTACTACAGGAAGGTCTGCTTTTTCAGCCAAAGCCAAAAGTTCTTTTTCAGCACCGCTGTTAATAGCACCGCCGCCAACTAAAAGCACAGGATTCTGAGCCTTATTTATGGCCTCTGCAGCATTGGCCAAGGCCTCATTATCTGCTTCGTCCAGTTCTGTATTTTTCTGAACCTCAGGTTCTATCCATTCAACTTCTTCTACCTGAATGCTGCTGGGAATATCTACCAGAACAGGACCAGGACGACCTTCTTTTGCCAGCGCAAAGGCCTTGCGCAGAGCCGGAATCAGCTCGCTGCCCTTACGTACCAAAAGATTATATTTGGTAATAGGCATTGTCACACCGACAATATCAATCTCCTGGAAGGAATCTCTGCCAAGCATACTCACTGCAACCTGGCCGGTAATTGCTACCAGCGGCACAGAATCAAGATAAGCTGTAGCCAAGCCAGTTACAATGTTTGTTGCACCTGGACCAGATGTAGCAATACAAACACCAGCCTTGCCACTGGCTCTGGCATAGCCATCAGCAGCATGAATAGCACCCTGCTCGTGAGCAGTCAATACCATTTTCAAGGGGGAATCATACAGTGCATCAAAGAGAGGAATGACGGCGCCACCAGGATAACCAAAAGCTGCATCCACTCCCTGCTCAAGGAGCACCTTTACTATGGCTTGAGAGCCCTTCAACTTCATCAAATCGTCCTCCTTAAGCAACATTTACGGAAACAACTGCAACTTGCTTCGCCAGGAGCTTTGCAACCTGAGCTGCTGCCATATCGGTTAATTCAATTTCTAATTGCAGCTTATCAGCTACGGCATCCATGTGTAAGGAACGTACTTGAGCACCTTGTTTAGATAATACTCTCAACACTCTCGGTAATAAAGTTTCATCATTCATGCCAGTTACAAATACCTTTTCAAACATTTTCATATCCTCCAAAATCTTGCTTATTTTTGATGGATTAAATATGGGGCCGTAAGCCTTAAAGCTTAATAAAAAACGCCCCTGCAAATATATGCAGGGGCGTAAAATACGCGGTACCACCCTAATTTATTACTTAGCACCAGTCCATCAACCGGCTCAGAAATAACGCATCTGCTGCGCATCAGTCTACTTGTTAAACTTTCGCTGACGAGTTCATGGGTGATTTAATCAACAAGACTTCGTACTGGTTCGCACCAAACACCAGCTCTCTGATACTAGGTTCTTATCTTTATTCCCAATCATAACCTTTATGGGTCAATTTGAAATTACTGATACTATACTCCTATTTTTTTCACTTGTCAACACTTTTTTGAAAAAGATTATTATTATTTCTTATAGTATTCACTATAGAGGACATTTTATAGTTTTCAGTCCATTCCATAAATACATTTTCTGATAATTCATAATTTGCCTACTATTTACAGTACAAAAAGATAATAATAGCATATTTTGTCCACTATCCTAAACTGTTCATTTTTAACACTTTTTACGCAAAAATAATAATCCTATAAGGGGGCATTGTACTACATTCTTCTTGCAAACAGATTCATCCCGCAATTTCGTATGGCTCTGCGTGAAGCGAGCATTGAAAATAGTGCTGAAACGGAATAATATGTAATTGCTTTTACAAACTGGCTAATGTAAAAAAGTCGTTTAAACCATCTATAAGATGACTTAAACGACTTTATATTTAACCAGATAAAAAATTACAGCTTCTTAAGGAATTCACCAACAGTTTTATGAACTGCTTCAGAATAGGACTCGTGATTAAGCTCCAGGAAACCCTTAACTCTGCCAGCCAGATTAGCTTCTTTAGGATTCAGAACCTTTTTATAGCTCATAGCAAAAGCCTTATAAACTTCTATGTCTTCAAAAGCTTCAACAGAAGCAGCCTCTACGCCAACAGCTTCAGCAATCTTCTTAAAGAGGCGCTGATCTTTAGCAGCAATCAGCTTAACAGCTTCCATCCAAAGAACATTGTTCAATTTGAAATGCACCTTGCTCTTCAAAGCCTTCATAGCTACTGCAGGCTCCTCCATGAACTCTGCATTGCAGAAGCTCAGACGATAGCCAAAGGTATCTGCAATCTCGCAGTGGAGCTGGAGATTAGCATTAAGAGCTTCGCTGTCCTTCAGCGGATCAATGCAAACAGAGGTAACCTTAATGCCATTGCGCTGCATTTCGTTAGCAATTAAATAATGCTCCTGAGGAGTCAGTACCTTGCCAGGCTTAGACAAAGAAAGCTCAAAATCAATTTCCCAAGGAGTATTCTTCAGATAGTTGTTGTAAATATCCTGAACATGCATAATAGCTTCGCCATATTCAAGCACAATACGCTGCAGCTGCTCTTCAGTAAAGCTCAGCTTGCTATTGCCAACCTTAAATTCTACCTTCAGGTAGGACGCATTTAAAGCAGCACGGAAAGTTTCATTGAACTCTTCAAAACGCTTTGCTACAGCTTCTGCGGAAAGCTTTTCAATGTCCATATTGATTTTATCGCTGCAGTCAAAGCCAATCATGCTGTATCCATACAATAAAGCTTTTACGATTTCTTCTTCAGTCTTCAGCCCAGCAGCGTTAGCACCATAGCTTTCCTTGTAGCCCTTTTCCAGAATACCCCAAGTAGCAGTATCAACAGCCTCCAGGAAATTGCGCTCCAGTGCAGCACTATCCTCAGGAGTATAGTCTACAAGTACAGGCTTAAGCTGACGTTTAATAAATAAATCAGAAACCTGAGCGCCTGCTTCACCAAGCCAATCACTAAAACCAACGCTAGTACCTTTAGTACCGCAAGCGGTAGGAGCTGCCCATTTAACAAGGCGACGTACCAAAGCAGCGTTGTTTGCATTTAAAGGCATAATATCTACCTGAATACCATTAACCTCATCACTACCATCTATAATCCATTTCTGAGCCGCGGCTTCTTCGCCTTGTACAGCTCTTGCCAGACATTTTCCATCTTCAGTTTCAACTAAAGCCAGCCAACCGCCGGGAATCTCACACAGAGAAGGTTTTATAATTCTTCCTGCTGCTTCATCTAAAGCAGCAACTGCTAATGCTTGTTTTATTGCCATGCTAAAGCCTCCATCAAATTTATTTCATACTTATATTATCTCTAAAAATCACTACTAAAGCAAGCATAAACTTAATTCTTATATACGAAAAATCTGTTTATCTATATTCTTCCGTTTATTTATACATTTCCTAGCACTCTTAAACACTAAATATATGATTTTTTCCAAAAAGTTATCAACATTATTCACAGACTTATCCACAGATTTTGTGTATAACTCTAATATATCCACTACTTATCCACTGGTATAAATTTGAAAAAATGGCTTAAATAGGCTCTTTTCAACTAATTATCAACAGTTTATACACAATCTGTGGATAACTTTACCAACAATATTTATCACATTTCCACAACACAAGATATAGTTTTTTCACATCAGCTCTGCAATATTAAACATATACTTATAGGCAAACATACTGTTTTCTTTTCTTGACTGCTTATATCTAATACAGAAGTAAAGGCCCTATAAAGAAAAGGAGCTGATATTAGAAAATATCAGCTTGCCTAAATAAAAAGTACAGCATTATTCTTATTTTTTTCTTATCTGTGACCACGTAAAACACAGCAGGCCAATCCAGATACAGCCAAATGCGAGCATATGAGTAACAGTAAACGCCTCTCCATATACAAAAACGCCTAAGAGCAATGTTATAGTCGGAGACATATACTGCAGAAAGCCCACCATGGTTAAAGGAATCATTTTAGCACAGCTTGTAAAAAGCAGTAACGGTGTAGCAGTGGCTATACCTGCTCCTAACAGCATACAAATAGTAGAAGTGCTGCCTGCATAATAAGCTGAGCTGCTCCCCATACTATAAATATAATATAAAGCTATAGGAGACATTATCAAGGTCTCCAGCATAATGGTTGTCAGCGACGAAGCTACAATAATCTTCTTAAGAAGACCATAAAGAGCAAACGTTATTGCCAGACTGACAGATACCCAAGGCAAGCTGCCGTTTTTGACAACAATTACAGCAATGCCCAGAGCAGCCCACATAACAGCTATAATCTGCATTCTATTCAAACGTTCCTTCAAAAAAATTACGCCAAAAAGAATGCTTACTAAAGGATTTATATAATAGCCCATACTAGTTTCCACAATACGTCCTGCACTTACTGCCCAAATATATATACCCCAGTTAAAGCTAACAGTTATGGCAGCCAGAACAAGCCTGAAACCAGTACTAAAGCTACTAAAAATTTCCTTTGCTTCTTTATAGAAGGATGAAAAACCACCTGTAGCCCAAAGCAAAAAGCCAACAAACACTGCTGACCAAATAAAACGATTGGCCAGTATTTCTAACGCAGGTACCTGGTAAAGGAGCTTCCAATAAATCGGCAAAAGTCCCCAGAGCAAATAAGCACCTATACCATAGGCAACGCCAACACGTATTTTATTATCATCGTTCAATTAAATCACCTCGGAACAGGAATTCTTAGTGCTACTAAAGCTGCTGCAATAGGCAGCCAGGTAATAATATTCATAGTAAAGGGCAAGCCATAGGTATCAGCAAGAATACCTAAAATAGTAACGCCGAAGCCCCCCAAGCCTACGCTAAATCCTATAGTAAGACCGCTGGCCATACCAACATTGTTAGGCATCAATGATTGTGCCAAAACTATAGTAGTAGCAAAGGAGCCTATGATAAAGAAACCAGCTGCTACTACAGCTACCATAGCCCATACAGGAGACTCCACAATAGTTATGGCACCAATGGCAGGAATGCTGAAAATAATGGAGCCTAGCATAATCTTACGAGGTCCCAGCTTATCATTAAGCTCTGCACCAACCAAAGTTCCACCTACACCACCTAACAGAAATCCAGAAACCAGACTGCTGGCAAAAACTGGGTCAAATCCTCTAAAATTCATAAAGAACAATGGCAGATATGTGGATATTCCTGAATGAATACTGGAACGCATAAAAATATAGAAAAGCAGCAGAAAAAGTCCAAAATAAGGCATGCTTTTTTCAGATTCTCTTTTGCTGGCTTGAGACTGCTGCTGGATATGTCTTAGATTAACCTCCTTGTAGATAGGCATACAGCTATGCATGAGAGCAAACACTATTAGACCTGGAAGAACGAAATACATAGTATTGTGCAATCCTCCTGGAAGCCCTAATAGCAGTGTCATCATAATTGAGCCAACTGCCATACCTGCGTTACCACCTAAGGAGAAAATACCCATATTACGTCCCTTATTAGTAGTATCACTTAGAAAATTTACTGTTTTCGATGCCTGCGGGTGATAAGTTGCACTGGCAAGACTAATAAAGATGACTGTTAATAAAAGCAGTTCATATGATTTTACCCAACCTACAAAGGCAAAGCCAGCACCAGCCATAGCAGCACAAATAGGCAGAAAAGTTGGTAATGATTTTTTGTCAGTTAAATAGCCAAAAGCTGGCTGGATTACAGATGACATAATATTTTGCAGCAAAACTATAGAAGCCAGTTGCGAATAAGAAAGGGCAAATAGTTCCTTTAGATGTGGTAAAACTATAGGTAAAGCACCTGATTGCAAATCTGTAACCATATGACCAATAGCTAAAGCCAAAACTGGCAGCATTGATTTTTTGTACATAGGCATACTTCCTTCTGAAATATTTTATAAATAACATTGTAACACAATAACTGCAAAATGCCATAGATTATTAAAAATGGAAGTAAAATTGTTGTTAGAACTATATTATTTGACATATTCTTCGCTAGAGCGGTTTAAACTAACTGGAATAATCCATTATAGCATACCGACTGATGTACTTTTAATATTGAACAATGTGGTAACTCTTTCACTGCGCTCCTGCAAATATCGCTCTTGGTACAAATAGGCAGCTATCAATGGTAGACCGCTGCCAATCGCTGCGCCTTCGGCTGGCTCTTGGGCGGTCCTCATATGGCTCGTACCAACACTTCTACTTCGCTGCTTGCAGCTCGTCTCAGTGGGGACGACCGCATATCCTCCACTGGTGGTGTTCTTAACTACCAAATAAAAAAAGAATCATACCTTTTGGTATGATTCTTTTTTTAACCGGCAGCTATCTATCCTCCCAGGCCGCTTCCAGCCAAGTACTTTCGACGTATAAGGGCTTAACTACTGTGTTCGGGATGGGAACAGGTGGATCCCC
>URGS01000008.1 GCA_900547415.1 uncultured Phascolarctobacterium sp.
GCGCATAAAAATACCCTCCTTACTGGTTTTGTCCAGTAAAGAGGGTACATATCACGTCATAGATGGCTTTTTTAGTGTGTAATATATAATTTTAGAATTTAAGCTGTTATAGCTCTCCTCCACTCCACATGCGTTTTCTTTCTGGTGGCTGAGGATAGGCCTTACGGCTTGTACACAATCCCTGCTTAACAATGGCTTCAGCCGCTGTTACTGCAGCTATTGCAGGATCTATTACAGGTACACCCAAGCGTTTGCTTAAGGGGCCTGCTAGACCTAGAAAGGATAAACATCCTAAAATAAGTGCCTGAACATTATGTTTGGCCATAAGCTGTTTTCCAGCTTTGGCAAGTAATTCTAAGGTAAGCTCTCTTTGCTGCCAAAAATCAATACCTGCTTCATCAATTCCGCCAATAGCTGAAATGCGGCCTGGAGCGACTCCGCATTGCTCTACATAGAGCTGTTTTTCGGCCAAACGCCCAGTGTTAGCCAATAAAAGACCTGATTGTCTGCTGATAAGCGGAGCCTGCAGGCAAGCAGCTTGCCCTGCACCAATCACAGGTATCGCTAAAAGCTCTCTGCAGGCATCAATAGCAGGATCACTAAAGCAGTAAAGAACAACTGCGTCAAAGCCTTGCTGCTGTGCTGTGCAGGCCATAGATATGATTTCAGGAGCTGCAAGGGCAGCATCTAAAGCAGAGTCAATTTCAATATGATTTTTGGTCAGGCATTCCATATATAGCTCTACATCATTGCCAACATAATTTTGCAATATACTGCAGCGATATGCCATTTGTTCTTTGGTCACGCCATAGTCTGGATTGATAATAAAAATTTTCACGATGCTTTACCTATGGTTACACAAGTATGGATGACAAAAACTTTTTAGCACGTTCTGTTGAAGGATGGTTAAATACTTGGTCGGGAGAACCGCTTTCGATAATATAACCACCATCCATGAAATGTACTGTATCAGAGACGTCTTTGGCAAAACCCATTTCATGTGTAACTAATACCATAGTAATACCAGTGTTGGCCAGCTGTTTGATAACATCAAGAACCTCTTTGACCATTTCCGGGTCTAATGCAGAAGTAGGTTCATCAAGAAGAAGAACCTTGGGCTCCATACAGAGTGCTCTCGCAATGGCTACACGCTGTTTCTGACCACCGCTCAGACGACTGGGGTATTCATTAGCCTTGTCCTGTAAATTAACCTTGGCCAGCAGTTGCATCGCCTTTTGAGTAGCTTCTGATTTGGATAAACCGTTAACTACGCGAGGAGCGTAAATCATATTTTCCAAAACAGTCATATTAGCAAAAAGGTTGAAGTGCTGAAATACCATGCAGGCGTTCTTACGGATGTCTTCAATTTTGATTTTGGAGTTTACTATATCTACGCCTTCAAACATAATAGAGCCACCTGTAGGCTGCTCTAAGAGGTTAATACAGCGTAAAAGAGTTGATTTGCCAGAACCGGAGGAACCAATGATTGTTACAACCTCGCCCTTGTTAATGGTGAGGGAAACATCCTTTAATACCTGTAAATCTCCAAAGCTTTTAGATAGATGCTTAATTTCAATCACTTACGCGTACCTTCTTTTCTAAGATTGAGCCTAAATAGTTAAGTGCCATAACTAGTACGTAATATACAGCAGCAGCAACAATGAATGCCTCAAAGGCTCTAAAGGTTTTAGCCTGAATTAAGTCTGCCCAACGCAGTGTATCGGCAACGCCAATAACAGAAACAAGGCTGGAATCCTTAAGAAGCATAATACTTTCGTTAACTAAGGAAGGCAGAGCGTTTTTAATGGCCTGAGGAAATATAATGTCTAATAAAAAACGATGTTTAGGTACACCTAAGGACATAGCTCCCTCCCACTGTCCCTTATCAACAGCAAGGATACCACCACGCAAAGCTTCAGAAATGTAGGCTGCAGAGTTTAAACCGAAGGAAAGTACGCCTGCTTCAAGAGCAGTAATAGTATAGTTTGTAAGCTGAGGTGTTGCAAAATAAATCAGCATTAATTGAACCAGAAGCGGTGTACCACGGAAAACAGAGATATATGCCTTTGCCATAAAAACAAAGAACTTATTTTTAGAAAGCGTAATTAGGGCTAGAATGAAACCGCCTAAAAAGCCTAGAATTGTTGAGAAAAAGGTAAATTTCAGAGTAATCCATATAGAAGCAGCTAAAAGCGGAAAATATGGCTCTAAAACTACAAAATCTAACATTTAATCAGCACTCCTCTTACAGTTTAGCAATATCTAAATTAGCAATAGCAGCTTCATATTGGTTAGCAGCATCTTCGCCAAGATGAGCAGCCAGGATCTTATGCAGCTCGCCATTAGTACGCATTTCCTTCAGTAAAGCATCGATTTTAGCTTTATCCGGGGAGCCTTTAGGCAGTGCAATAGCAAAGGTGTCTGCCATCAGAACAGGAGCTTGTACTACGTGGAGCTCTAAGTCGGAGTTATTTTTGATGAATACAGCAGCTTGGGAAGAATCAAAGAGACCTGCTGCCAGACGACCGTTTTTAATGTCCTGTACAACGAGAGGAGTAGTATCCAGCTCTACAACTTCAATACCGTCAACAGCCTTTAAGTCGTTAGCAAAGGTTGTACCCATAGACGCACCTGCTTTGTGGCCTTTAAGGCTATCAAGGGTATTATAGTTAGCACCCTTTTTGCAGATAATAGCCTTCATGGGGAAATAGTAAGGATCAGAGAAATCTACAACCTGCTTACGTTCTTCAGTAGGAGAAATTGCAGAAATAATGATATTTGCACGACCACTTTGAAGTGTAGGTACTAAAGAAGCAAATTTCATATCTGTAAATTCAACCTGTTTACCCATTTTTTTAGCCAAGTAATTAGCGATATCAATATCAATGCCTTGATAATCCTTGGTTCCCTCTTTTACGGATTCAAAAGGAGGAAATGTAGAGTTAATAGCAATAACCCATTTGTTGTCTGCCTGAGCTGTTTCTTTTTTATCGCTGCCGCAGCCAAAAAGCATCATGGACAACATAGCAGTTGCCATAATCGCCAGCATAGCCTTCATCATAAATTTTTTCATAATACTACCCCTCTTCTTTAATTAATATTTAACTTCTATATTATACCCACATTGGGCTAATACATGCTTTGCTACCTGCTCATCTGTTGCAATCCAAGCACCGTTTTCTTTTGCATAATGGATAAAGTCACGCAGAGCTCTAAGATAACCAGGACGACCAATAAATTGAGGATGCATAACAAAATTAAGCATCCGTCCTTCATCTGCTAAACCGTCAAGCTCGTCCTTCCAGATTTGTACCATTTCTCTGCCGCTGCGGAGATAATAATGTTCGGGATGCTGCAACGTATACATATTATAAGATGTATCGTCTACAATACCATCCTTAGGGAGCTCAACAATAGGAATTTCTTTGCCATCTATTTCCAATAAAAAGGGACCATCGTTATTACGCCAGTTGGAAGAATAGATGATTCCTCGGTCAAGCCAAAGCTGTTTATGAAAATCATGGATAATTCCGTCAGGCATACGTACACCTACGGAGCGTTTTCCTGTAAGACTGCGGATGATATTATCCACCTTATCCATCAATGCGTTTTCCTCGTCATAGGTATCCTTTACCTCGTGCATATAGCCATGATAACCAATCTCATGCCCCTGATCAGCAATATATTTGATGATTTCCGGATGAATTTCTGCAGTATACGCTGTTGTAAAGAATGTAGCCTTAAGCTGTTCTTCATCAAGCATATTTAAAATTCTCGGCAAAGCTTGCTTTGTAGCATATAAGCCGCGAGAAAGGTGAACAAGATGTCTAGCATTTATATCATTACGCGTAAGCCACAGGGTTTCTGCATCTATATCAAAGGAAAGACATAATGCAATGCGTTTTTTGTCAGGCCAGTTCCAATGCATCAGGCATTACCTCCTTTTGCTTTGTAATATTCCTTAACATATTCTGCAACTTCTTGACAGGAAGCTATCCACGCTCCATTGGCTTTCATATAGGCTATAAAGCGTTCCAGCATACGTACTCGGCTGGACCTACCTATAAGCTGCGGATGAAGCTTAAGAACAAAGACCTTGTCTCCCTCATTTGCCAGTTCATCAAAATTATCCTTCCAAATATCGTAAACATAGTCTACAGGATAACTGCAGGTTATAGTAGCTTCGTCAGCATAGGAGAAATAAAAGAAGGAAAAATCATCTAAGCTTGGTTCAGTAGGAAGCTCAACTATTGGATAATCCTCGTGCACATAGGCCCAGTCACAGTCCTTAAGAGTAGAGCAATAAAGATAGTTACGCTTCTCCATTAAGGAAAGTGCACAGTTAGGAAGCAAATCTAAGGGACCACGATAGCCCACAATTTTTTGGTTAGCAAAGCTTTGCAGGAGTTTTTCGCTTTTTTCCATATTTGCTTCTTCTTCTGCAGCAGGCATATCAACCTCTGCTTCGTGCATATATCCATGATATGCCAGCTCGTGACCTGCATCAGCTATTTGTTTTACATGCTCAGGATAAAGCTCTGCAATACGTCCGGGAATAAAAAAGGTCGTTTTCAGATTCTGTCGTTCCAGCATATCTAAGCAGCGTTTAAGACCCTCATAAGGTCCATATTGTCCTCTGCTGCGGTCAGAAAATCCTATATTTCTTTTGCCAATAACTGATTGGCGTAAAAGTTCAGCGTCAAAATCAAAGGTGACCATTACTGCAATACGTTTATTAAATGGCCAGACTATACCATCACCATTTTTTAATGTGAACATGGCAACCTCCTTAAGTGTATATAATTATTGATTATATCAAAGATGTATACAAAATAAAAGGGGCTTTTGCTTTTTAATTATAAAACAATGGGAGTTCTGTAGACGATTGTTTGCAATATAGATACATATAAAAAGGATACAGAACGCTGGGATTAGGTTCTGCATCCTTTTGTTTATAAGAAAGTTACCAGGTTGATATATGGTCGAATACTGAGCGATGTTTGATACCATTTTCAAATAATGCTCTAGTTATTCTATCTTCAGGAGATGTAAAATAGTTGATTGAGTCATTCATTGCATTTTATTTATACTTGTCCTCAACTGAATAGCCTCAGCCAAATGCTTAGAGGTAATGTTCTCCTCTCCTGCTAAGTCTGCAATAGTGCGAGCTACCTTAAGGATGCGGTCGTGACTGCGAGCACTTAAATGTAGGGCAGCAAAGTATTTTTCCATAAGCATTTGCGCTTCTGCATCTAGCGCACAATATTCTACAACCTCTCGCCTTCCCATCTGAGCATTACAGAAGATATTAGTACCCTTAAATCGCTTAAGCTGAATTTTACGGGCAGCCGTAACTCTGGCTCTTATTGTTGCTGAGCACTCTCCCTTTCGCTTCTCTTTAAGGTCGTTGTATTCAACTCGTACGAGGTTTATCTGCATATCCATACGATCAAGTAAGGGGCCAGAAATCTTGCGATGATAGGCTTCTATTTCTCTAGACTTACAGGAACAGCGCTGAATTGTATCACCTAAATAGCCACAGGGACACGGATTGGCGGCGCAGACAAGGTTAAACCGTGATGGAAAACACATATTTGCACGGACTCTTGAAATATTAACTACTCCGTCTTCAAGAGGCTGACGCAGCATTTCCAGCGTATTGCGTTCAAATTCTGGCAGCTCATCGAGAAAAAGTACGCCATTATGGCTAAGTGTTACTTCTCCGGGACGAGGTATGGAACCACCACCAAGAAGTGCACTTCCAGAAATGCTGTGATGAGGACTTCTGAATGGTCGTTCCAGCCTAATAGTTTCACCAGGTGGAAGCTCTCCGCAAACGCTATAGATCTTAGTTACCTCAAGAGCCTCAGCTTCTGTCATGGCTGGTAGTATGCTTGGTAGTCTGCGGGCAAGCATAGTCTTACCGCAACCTGGAGCACCTACCATAAGCACGCTATGTCCACCAGCAGCCGCAATTTCTAAGGCTCTGCGTGCTACAAGCTGTCCTTTAACATCAGCAAAATCTTCATGATATTGCACATTTTTATTGCAGATTATCTTTTCCTTTGGTAAAGGCGCCAGCTTTTCGTAACCACGCAGATGCTTTAGTAGTTGGTCCAGGTTTTCAGGTGTGTAAACCTCTATGCCTGAGACAAGCTTGCCTTCAGGTGCGTTGTCTTCAGGAATAAAGACTTCTTTAGCACCGCATCTTTTGGCATCAATAATCATGGGCAGAACGCCGGTAACCTTGCGAATACCACCATCTAAGGATAATTCTCCTATAAAGGTTTTGCCCTTAGTTACCGCCTGCTCTATGTGATGGGCGCTGACCATAATTCCTACGGCTATGGGTAAATCAAGGCCAGAGCCTTCCTTCTTTTGGTCGGCCGGCGCGAGGTTGACAGTGATTCTTGTCATTGGATAGGAAATATTTGAATTACGCAGTGCTGCCTTTACTCTTTCGCGTGATTCGCGTACTGCAAGGGTTGGCAGACCTACGATATCGAAAGCAGGCAATCCATTAGAGACATCTACTTCAACAGAAACTAAAATACCATCTATACCTTGGATTGTTTCTCCAAATACTTGTGCAAACATTTTATCACTCCTAATTTAAAAACAATGTGGATAATGCTTGAGAGCTTTTACCATCATACCTTTTGTAAAAACCTCTATTACGTCAAATGAGAGTATAGGCATGCAATGTATAATACCCTTAAGCTGCATAAAATATTGAGCACATCGGTATATTTTATTTTGTTTTACTGTTGTGACGGCCTCCATAGGTTGTCCATATAATGAGGAGCTTCTCGTTTTTACTTCTATAAACACTAATACTTCATTTTTAGATGCTATGATATCGATTTCACCATAGCGCCTACAGCGAAAATTGCGAGCTATAATTTTATAGCCCTGCTTTTTTAAGTAATAGCAGGCTAGATTCTCGCCGAAATATCCAAGGTTATCTGTTGACCGGGTACTCATATTCATCCAGCAAAGGTGAATAGAGAATATTATCCTCGTGAGCTACAGGATCCAACTCCATGCTTTTAACAGGCTCAAAGCTGCGTCTGTGCCAACAGGTAGCGCCTTTAGACATTAAGGCCTGCATATGAGCTCCGCTGCCATAACCTTTGTTACCAGCAAAGCCGTATTCAGGATGGATTCCATCAATTCGCTCCATAATACGGTCACGAGTAACCTTAGCAATAATAGACGCCGCTGCAATAGATGCACTTAAAGCATCTCCATGGACGATTGATAAGGTTCTAATCTTATCAGATTGTACTGGCATAGCATCAATAAGGGCAACGTCAGGCTGAATGCTCAGGTTTTCTATAACCTCTTTCATTCCCTGCTGAGTTGCACCATAGATATTAAGGTCGTCTATATTACTTACGCTGACAATATTTACTTTAATGGCTATAGCCTTTGCTAAAATTTCATTAAATAGTTGTTCGCGTTTCTTGTGAGAAATCTGCTTGGAATCATTAAGGCCACTAATAAATACTTCCTGTGGCAGTATAACGGCTGCAATTACCAGCGGTCCTGCCAAGGGGCCACGGCCAGCCTCATCTACGCCTGCAATATATTGCGAGCCTTCATTATAAAGACGTTTTTCAAAGGTTAGCATCTTTTGGAAACGAATCTTCTCTTCAGCTTCTTTTTCCAAACGTTTATAGTAAGCTGCAAGCAGCTTTTTTACGCCAGCTCTTTCATCTAATGACAACTCTTGGAGCTGTTCTTTTGTTGGAGAGTCCTGTAATAGCTCTTTTACTTCATTTATCTTCATCTGCTTTTCTCCTTTCTGCACTTTCGGTGCGTATTTTTACTTCTTTTAATATCTACTTCATACTATAAAAAAACCGCCGTAACGGCGGTTTCTGACAATTTTATTAGGGCTCGTCCAATGTAAAACGTCCCAGGCGTCCAGAGCGGAAATCTCTTAGGACAAGCTGAACAACCTTGTCAATGTCCAGCAAACCACCGGCTTTTAAACAGCCGCGAGAGTGAGCGATTTTAGCCATTACAGCTCGATTATCGTCCGTCTTCTCAATTTCAACAGCGTATTTATTTGCCAATTCATCGGGATAGTTATGCATTAAAAAGTCTATGAGCAGTTCAACAGCTTGTTCTCTGTCGAATACTTCCTCTTTGATAGCACCTGTGGCAGCCAGACTAAGACCAACCTCCGGATCTTCAAACTTAGGCCAAAGTACACCAGGAGTGTCTAAAAGCTCTAAGCCTTTAGCAATAGTAATCCATTGCTGACCACGTGTAACACCAGGCTTATCAGCAGCTACAACCTTTGTTTTGCCCACAAGACGGTTAATCAGGGTAGACTTGCCGACATTGGGAATACCAACAATCATAACGCGTACAGGACGGTTACGCACGCCTTTTTTCAGCCATTTGTCAATTACTGGCTTCGCTGCCTGCTGTACAGCAGCAATAAGCTGTTTTACGCCCTTGCCTGTAGAACAGTCCACCTTACAAACAGGATGACCGCTGTTCTTCAGCTTTTCCAGCCACAGCTCTGTCTTGGCATTATCTGCCATATCAATTTTGTTTAAGGCTATAACCTTTGGTTTAGCACCGAGAATTGTTTGCAGCATAGGGTTTGTACTGGAGCGAGGAATACGTGCATCCAGCATTTCTACAACTACATCAACCAATTTAATCTGGCTTTCCATCATTCTCTTGGCTTTAGTCATATGGCCAGGGAACCATTGAATTTTTAAATCTGTAATCATTTGCTCATACCTGTATCCGCATGAAGTACACGGAAGTCACTCAAAGGCCAGAAGGCCAGTACCGCACGACCCTTAACTAAATCAAGGGGTACAAAGCCTACATCGGCAAAACGGCTGTCCTCAGAGTTATTTCTGTTGTCACCAAGAACGAAAATTGTATCCTTAGGAACAGTAGCCTTACGGTAAGTAGACATATTAGGACCCTTAGGATCATTCAGGTAGATATAGCCTTCGTTAAGCTGTTGTCCATTTACCAAAACTTTACCGTTCTTCATCTCTACTGTATCGCCCTCTACTGCGATGACACGTTTAATAAAATCACGGCTTTCATCCTTTGGATAACGGAAAACTACGATTTCACCACGCTCAGGCTCGCCTACGAAAAAGCTAAGCTTGTCAACAACTAAGCGTTCGTGGTGTTTTAATGTGGGATACATGGATGTACCCTCTACCATATATGGTTCAACTAAAAATGTACGAATGCAAAACGCCAAAGCTACGGCTACGATAATAGAAACGAGCCAGTCGCTTGCTGAATCCTGCCAGGAAGTTTCTTTTTTATTGCTCACTGGTAAGTCTCCTTTCTCATGCTCTAAATTTAAGATAACCTCTCTTATTTTAGCATAAAAAGATGTTTTAGTCAGTATATCTTTTGATAAGTGTTTGAATTTTGGTTGTTAAAATAAAAAGGACTGTATTACTACAGTCCCTTCCATTATGAACAGAATTAAATTAGCGTTTTTCTCTGATACGAGCTGCTTTACCAGTCAGGTTACGCAGATAGTACAGTTTAGCACGACGAACGATACCACGACGAGCTACTTCGATGTGGTCGATACGGGGGCTATGTACGGGGAAAGTACGCTCTACGCCGATGCCGTAGGAAATACGACGAACGGTGAAGTTTTCACGAACGCCAGAGCCGCTGCGAGCGATTACTACGCCTTCAAACAGCTGGATACGTTCACGAGTACCCTCGACGATTTTGCAATATACTTTTACGGTGTCGCCTGCTTTGAAATCAGGGATGTCAGAACGAAGTTGTTCTTGTTCTAATGCTTCAATAATGTTCATTTTTTCCTCCTAAATCATAGACGTTCATGTGCGAACTTCACAGCGGACCGTCCGTATTACACAAAAGATATTTTACCATATAGATACTTCAAAAGCAAGTAAAAATGATAAAATATTTACATTTATTTTTCCCACCAAGGCTCGCCTACAAGGCGGTCCAGCATAATTGCTACAGCACTTCTTACACAGAGATGATTATAGTCGCAGGCACCATAAATAGGTTCTAGGATATAATCAAAGCTCTTCATAGCTTCGGCTTCAATGCCAAAGCCTGTGCCGAAAAGCAGTAGTACAGGTCTATCCCCCTCCTGCAGCTGGTTGCGCAAAAACTTATAGGAGACAGTGTTGGGATAAATTCTAGCGTCAGTAGTGACAATGTAGGGACGCTTACCTTCAGCTTCTTCGATAAAACGAACGGATGCTTCAATATCCGGCTGCCAGCAAACCCTGTCTAAAGCATCGCTGCGGTCAGGATTATAGGTCCTTCCGTAGCCCTCCTGCCAATAATGAAGGATTTTCTTGACAATATCACGCTGTACATCTAAAGGATGAATAATAAAGTATTTAGCAATATCATAGGTCCTGCAGGTACGTGATATATCATGAATATCAAAATTAGTAACAGCACTGGCGATAACGTCCATACGTTTATTATAGATGGGATAATGTACAAGGCCTACATAAAGCTTAGGCATTTTCCTCATCCCCTTCTATGCTGTCTGCAGCTTTTGCAGCCTTTACAGCAGAAATTTCAGCACGCAGCTCATCATAGAAACGGCGCTGAGCTTTTTTCATTTTGTAGGGCAGTCTTTCACACTCAATCATACGTCTGTATTCTTCAGGAAGCAAATCAGGACGTACAAAATATGTAGCCTTGATGCTTTCCTTAAGGCGCCATTCATTGATAAGAGCATGGTTACCGCCTCTAAGAACCTCAGGAACCTCAAGTCCCTCAAAGTTTACAGGGCGGGTATATTGCGGATACTCCAACAGATTGTTACTGAAGGATTCGTCCTCTGCACTGACCAGCTTGCCTAAAACTCCAGGTATAAAGCGTGCAATGGCATCCATAACAATCAGGGCTGGCATTTCGCCGCCAGTGAGAACATAATCGCCAATGGAAAGCTTTTCATCCACCCAATTAAAGATGCGTTCATCGAAGCCTTCATAGTGACCGCAGACAAAAATAAAATCCTGGCCGCAGTGAGCGTATTCCTCTACAATGCTTTGCTTCAGAGTGCGTCCTCCCGGACACATAGCAATAACTCTGGCATTAGGAAGCTGCTCCTTAGCCTTGCGGATAGCTGCGACCATAGGTTCAGGCTTCAAAACCATTCCAGCTCCACCGCCAAAGGGAGTATCATCCACAGTACGATGGTTGTCGTAAGTAAAATCTCGGGGATTTACACAGCTGATTTCTATAAGTCCTTTTGATGCAGCACGCTGCATAATGCTGTGACTGGCAGCCTGTTCAATTTGTTCTGGGAAAAGTGTTATGAATATAAATTTCATTCTTCATCAACCCATTCAGGCAGAGCCACAATAATACGATTTTCTGCTACATTGATTTCTTTAACATATATTTTTAAAGCGGGCAGCAGAATATCCTTGGCGCCTGGTACAGCAATAACATAAACATCGTTGCTGCCAGTAGAAAGTGCATCCTTAAATGTGCCTATTTGCTGTCCTGCTTCATCATATACAGGAATGCCTATTAAGTCTGCTACATAGAACTGTCCTTCGTCAAGCTCTGGCAAGTCCTCGGCCTTAATAAGAACCTCCTGATCACGCAGCAGCTCTGCCTCATTCATTGAGGTGATTTCTTTAGTGGAAACAAGCACCATACGCTTATGAAAACGAGCACTCTGAATGTGCAGCTTACGTCCGTCCTTCAACAGCAGATAATCTAAGTCTAAAAACTGCTCCGGCTTTTCTGTTGAGGGCAGAATACGAATATCGCCCCGCACACCGTGCGGAGCGACAATTTTACCAATAACTATTTCTTTGTCCATTGATTATTCGCGGAAAGCAATAACCTTGCCATCCTCGGTGAGGATTTCAGCACCCATCAGTGCGTCTAAATCGGTACCAACGGTAATTTCCACAGTACGCTCTAAGGTACCATGACCGATTTCAGCACCAAGTTCCAGTGCTTGGGCACGTTTCAGCTTTTCTTCTGCTTCAGTTTTAGCTGCAACGCGTTTATTTCTTTCCATGTCGATTTGTTCGCGCAAAGCCGGGAGCACGCTCAAATCACTAGCAGCCTGATGCAAAGCTTTTTTAGCTTGGAACTCAAATTGTTCCAGATCAAGCTCCATATTCTTTATAGTGTTTTGGAGATCTCCAATAATTTTCAACTTCAAGTCTTCAGTTACTTTTGCCTTAACAGCAACAGGAACTCTTACAAACATTTTATCCATTGCATAGCCCATCCTTATTCTACAATCTCAACAATAACTTTGACGTTTTCGCGGGTTGCAACTGCTTTCATTACAGTTCTGATGGCTTTAGCGATGCGGCCTTGCTTGCCGATTACCTTGCCCATGTCTTCAGAAGCAACATGGAGGCGGAGTACCGTTGTAGTACCGGTAGTTTCCTCCTCCACTACTACTGCAGAGGGATTGCTTACAAGAGACTTGGCCATTACTTCTACCAATTCTTTCATGTAGATCACGCCTCCTGATTATTTTGCTGCTTTAGCTTCAGCAAATTTTTTCATGATACCATCCTTGCTGAACAGGTTTTTAACGGTATCAGTAGGTTGAGCACCTTTGCTCATCCAGTCAATAGCTTTAGCTTCGTCAATTTTTACGTTAGCAGGTTGTACGGTGGAATCGTAGTAACCGATGCTTTCGATGAAGCGGCCATCACGAGGAGCACGTGCGTCAGCAACAACAATACGATAGAAAGGAGCTTTTTTGGAGCCCATACGTTTCAAACGGATTTTAACTGCCATGTTGAATTTCACCTCCTTAAATTAATATCATAACTAAATAGATTTCTTTTATTAATGTCCAAAGGGAAGCTTAAAGCCACCTTTAGGAGCAAACTTAGCCATACCCTGCATACGCTTCATCATCTTCTTGCTTTCTTCGAAGTTTTTCAGGAGCTTGTTAACGTCCTGAACACGCATGCCGCAGCCCATTGCAATACGTTTACGACGGCTGCCATTGATAATGCTGGGGTTACGTCTCTCTTTAAGAGTCATGGAGCGGATAATTGCTTCAATGCGGTCAAATTCTTTTTCGTCCACATTTGCTTCCTTAAGCTTTTGGCTAATGCCGCCCATACCAGGAATAAGACCCAGAATGGTTTCTAAGGAGCCAAGCTTTTTAACCTGCTGCATTTGTTCAAGGAACTGTTCCAATGTGAACTCGTCCTTACGGAGCTTTTTCTCCATTTCCAGAGCTTTTGCCAGGTCGGTAGTAGACTGAACCTTTTCAATCAAGGTCAGAATATCGCCCATACCCAAAATTCTGGAAGCCATACGATCGGGATGGAAGGGCTCAAGAGCCTTCAAATCCTCGCCCATACCAATAAGCTTAACAGGTTTGCCGGTAACAGCTTTTACAGATAAAACTGCACCGCCGCGAGCATCGCCGTCCAGCTTAGTAACGATCAAGCCGTCAATGCCAAGCTGTTCGTTAAAGGATTCTGCTACAGTTACTGCATCCTGACCAGTCATAGCATCTACAACCAGAAGGATTTCATCAGGAGTAACAGTATCCTTAATGTTGCGGAGCTCGTCCATAAGCTCTTCGTTAATATGTAAGCGGCCTGCGGTATCGATAATAACGGTATCGCGAGCCAAGGATTTAGCCTTTTCAACAGCCTGCTTTGCGATTTCTACAGGAGAAACCTTGTCACCTAAGGTGAATACAGGCACATCAAGCTTTTCACCTAAAACCTGAAGCTGAGTAATAGCAGCAGGACGGTAAACGTCGCCTGCAACCAGCAGCGGCTTTTTATTTTTGCCCTTCAGATAATTCGCCAGCTTACCTGCGGTGGTGGTTTTACCAGCACCCTGCAGACCAACCAGCATAATTACTGTAGGAGGCTTTTGTGCAACAGCAAGCTTGCTTTGAGTACCGCCTAAAAGCTCAATCAGCTCTTCATTAACAATCTTAATGATTTGTTGATGAGGATTAAGCTTTTCGCTTACTTCTGCACCAATAGCACGTTCCTTAACCTTACTTACAAAGTCTTTTACAACCTTGAAGTTTACGTCGGCCTCTAAAAGAGCCATACGCACTTCACGCATAGGAGCCTTTAAATCCTCCTCGGTAAGCTTTCCGGCACCACGGAACATCTTTATTGCATTTTGTAATCTTTCAGATAAACTTTCAAATGCCATTGTTTCTTTTTACCTACCTTCGCCACACATCTTAACAAGAATGTTGACTGCTTCATTTTTACCAGCACCATCATGGTGGGTAATCAAATCTATAACAGCGCGAAGCTGTTCCTTATCTGCATCGTTCTTTGCTAAAAGACCAAGCTTTTCTTCGTATTTTTCAAGTGTCTGCTCTACTCTCTTCAAAAGGTCGTGAACAGCCTGCCTGGAAACACCTAGCTCCTCTGAAATCTCACTCAGGGATAAGTCATCATAGAAATACATATTTAAACAGTTTCTTTGCTTGTCTGTTAACAGACCACCATATAAATCAAATAGTCTGCCTAAACGCATTCTTTGTTCAAAAATTTCTTCTGCTGACATAGTGTTTCCTCTGCATAATTTACTTGACTATGCAATTATAATTGATACATAAAGGTTTGTCAAGTATTTTTACTTGTCACCTTGAAAAAATTTTAAATTAAGGTGCAGCCTTCTTTACTGCACCTTAATTCACATTATTTGCCGTTTTCAAAAAGGGCTTCTACAAATTTGTCAGGCTCAAAGGGACGGAAATCCATAATACCTTCGCCTACACCAATCCATTTAACGGGAATTCCCAGTTCCTCTTTGATTGCTACAACAACACCGCCCTTAGCAGTACCATCAAGCTTAGTCAGAACAATACCTGTTACATTGGCTGTTTCGGTAAATACCTTAGCCTGACTAATAGCATTCTGACCAGTAGTAGCGTCCAGTACAAGGAAGGTTTCATGGGGAGCTTCAGGAATCTCACGTTTAATAATGCGATGAACCTTTTCCAGCTCGTTCATCAGGTTAACCTTGTTTTGCAGACGACCAGCAGTATCAATAAAGAGAATATCAGCCTTACGGGCAATAGATGCCTTCAATGCGTCAAACACAACTGCTGCAGGATCCGCACCTTCGTTTTGACGGATAACATCACATTTTGCTCTATCACCCCATATTTGCAGCTGCTCGGCTGCTGCAGCACGATAGGTATCTCCTGCGGCCATAATAACCTTGTAATTGAACAGAGTAAAATAGTTGGCAAGCTTGCCAATAGTAGTAGTCTTACCTACTCCATTAACGCCAACCACCAGGATTACTGTAGGCTTAGCACCGATTCTGGTACGTTGACCGGAATCCTTTAAAAGCTCTGCAGTATATTTCTTCAAGAAGGGAATAACATCTTCAGTACTAGAAATTTCTTTAGTTTTTGCTGCATCACGTACTGCCTTAATCAGCTTTTCTGTAGTCTTTACACCGCAGTCAGCAGAAAGCAGAATCATCTCCAGCTCTTCAAGAAAGTCATCATCAATTTTAGTGGACATACCAACCAGCTCTTGAATACGGTCGGTAAAATTGCGTCTGGTTTTTGAAAGACCTTCCTTTAAACGCTCAAAAAATCCCATAACACACTACTCCTTTGCATTTATTTTGACGGATAATAATTTGGATACACCAGATTCTTCCATAGTTACACCATACATTATATCAGCACATTCCATTGTTCCTTTACGATGTGTAATAACAATGAACTGGGTGTCTGCTGAATATTCTCTAAGGAATTTAGAAAAACGAACAATGTTCGCATCGTCTAAAGCTGCATCAATTTCGTCCAGAATGCAGAACGGTGACGGCTGATAGCTTAGCAAGGCAAATAACAGAGCAATAACCGTCAGGGCTCTTTCACCGCCGGACAATAGATATAGACTTTGTAGCTTCTTGCCCGGAGGCTGCACCTCTATATCAATACCGGATTCCAGAATATTTTCTGGGTCTGTCAATTTCAGGATAGCTGTACCACCGCCAAAGAGTTTGATATAGCAATCTGAGAAATAAACATTAATCTTGGCGAAGGCGTCCTTGAAGCGTTTAGTCATACCTGAGTTAATTTCGCCGATGACTGCCTCCAGATTGTCCTTTGCAGTACACAAATCCGCGTACTGCTTTGCCAAAAACTCACTGCGTTCTTTAACAGCCTGATATTCCTCTATTGCAGAAGGATTAACAGGACCTAGGTCAGCAATGCTTAAAGCCAAACGGCTTTCATTTTTTTGCAGGCCTTTATTGTCAAGGTCTGCTAAGTCACTTAAATCAACCTTACGGGCGGACGCCTCGTCAAGATTATAATCATCACTGAGCTGTGACAAAGCATGTTCATAATCGCTTTGCTGCTTGGTTAGCTCCAGCTCAAGCTGACGCAGTTTATTTTCTATTTGGCTTGTTTGTTTGCCAAGCTCAATCAGCTCCTGCTCCAAGCCATGATGTGCCGCTAACAAGGAGCTGCGTTCTTCAGCATAGCGGTCCTTGCCGCCAAGAATATTCTTTAAATCCTCCATAAGCAGGATACTGTTCTTGTTCAGTTCCTCCTGCTCCTGACGACATTCTTCTATAATAGCACTCAGGCGCTCCTGTTCTGATAGATTATTCTTGGCCTCGTCTCGTAGACGCAACGTATCATCATCAAGATTACGCATTCGCTCTGAAATAAGCTCAGACTTGCCAGATGCTGTTTCCTGTTGAATTCTTGCATCCTGAAGCTGATTATCAATAGAAGTAAGAGTACTGCCCTGCATAGCGATCTGGCGCTGCAATTCCTCTAAAAGCTGCTTAGCCTCGCTATCCTGGGCCTCTGATTCCTGAACCTTGGCACGCAGCGACTTGATTTTGTCCCTATTGGCCATGTATTCATTAGTAATTATACTGCGGTCATCTAAAAGCAGTGCTAATTTTTCATTTTCACGGCATTTTTCCTGTTCAAGCTGTTCTAGGCGCAGCTTAAGCTCGCTAAATTTTAGACGAAGCTGCTGTAGCCGGGAGTTAGCATCATTAAGCTTCTTTTCAGCTGCTGCGGCCAATTCCTCCTGCTCTTCAATCTGCTCCTGCCAGGACAGCATTTCCTTATGAAGGTCAGCTATTTCAGCCTGCATTTGCTGAATATCACGCTGACGGCTCAAAAAACCTTCCTTTTGTTTACGGCTGCCGCCAGTCATACTGCCTCCAGCGTTTACAACATCGCCGGATAAGGTAACGACTCTTAATCTATATTTGCTTGCTTTGGCTGCCGTTAAAGCAGCATCAATATTTTCAGCAATGAGAACTCTGCCTAAAAGAAAGCGGATAGCATTTTCTGCTTCTTCATCGCAGTCAATAAGATCAACTGCAAAGCCACAGATTCCAGAAAGCTTGTCCAGCTTTGTCTCTTCAAGGGTAGGTGTGCGCTTTTGTACAGTATCCAATGGCAGGAAGGTTGCACGACCTGCATTGTGCTGCTTTAGATATGCTATAGCCTCCTTGGCTGTTGCAGCATCCCTAGTGACGATGTTTTGCGCACCTTCGCCTAAAGCAGTTTCAATAGCAGTAATATACTTTTCATCTACATTAATCAGTTCTGCAGCAACACCGATAATACCACTATGCCACTGCTCCTGTGCCTTGATTATAGTTTTTATGCCATAGCCAAAGCCTTCATAGGAGGCCTGCATTTTCTGCAGGGACTGCTCCCTTGTTTCAGCAGCAGTCAATCGACGCTGACAATCCTGCTGCTGCGCAGTAAGAGATTTAATAGTATTTTTTAGATTTTCCAGCTCTGTATTAAGGATTACAGAAAGCTTGCCTGCTGTTTCACCATCATGCTGATTGCGACTCTGAGACTCCAGCAGATTGCTATATTGCTCCTCCAGCTTGCTTAGAACTGCTTCAGTATCATCAATATTCTTTTTTAAAGCATCTCTGCGTTTAACACGCTGCTCCTGAGCCTGTTCCTCACTGCGAAGCTCATTGCGTATTTTAAGCAGCTCCTGCATGGAAGCAAAGAGCTTAGACTGCTCAGCCTCGTTACGATGCTTCGCTTCCTCCAAGGCCTTTTCCTGCTCATTTTTTTCACGGGTAAGCTTTTGTACCTGAAGGTCAGCTGCAATACGCTTTTTCTCAACAGTATCAAATTCCTCAGCCAGCTCCTGCATTTTTCTTTCCAATTCATCGGCCTGCTCAGAAATTTTGCTGTTGCGTTGATCTATTCTTTCACTAGCTTTGATATTTTGCTGAATACGCTCCTCCAAAATACCTTGGGTACCGCGAATCTTTTCTAAAGCTGTTTCCTTGTTTTTGATTTCGTCCTGCAGCTTACTGTAGCTTTCTGCTAAAGCATCCAGCTCAAGCTGCAGATTAGCTGCTTCTGCCTGCTTGCTGCTTAAAACTGCAGCTTTTTCAGCATAGACCGTCTGTAAATCCTGCTGCTTGTTTAACAGCTGTTCTTTAGCATCAGCCATACCATTCAGCTTGCGCATAAGTACGGACAGACGACAACGGCGCAGCTCTTCGTTCAATAAATTGAACTGTTTGGTTTTTTCCGCCGCAACTGCCAAAGGTGCGACCTGGTTTTCCACCTCAGTCTTAATATCGTAAATACGTGTAAGGTTTGCGGCAGTATCATCCAAGCGTCTTGCTGCATCCTTCTTGCGCAGTCTGTATTTAGCAATTCCTGCAGCTTCCTCAAACAAGGCTCTGCGCTCTTCTGGGCGACTATTGAGGATTTCGTCGATTTTGTTCTGACCAATGATGGACATAGAACCCTTGCCTAGGCCAGTATCCGCCATCAGGTCAACAATATCCTTAAGACGGCAGCTCTTTTTATTGATAGCATATTCGCTGTCGCCACTTCTATAAAGACGTCTTGTAAGACTAACCTCATCAAAATCCAAAGGCAAAACGTGATCTGTGTTGTCAAAGTTGACAGTTACTTCCGCTACGCCTAAGGCCCTGCGTCTGCTGCTGCCGGAGAAAATTACATCCTCCATTTTGCTGCCACGCAGATAACGAGCGCTTTGTTCGCCTAAAACCCAAAGAATGGCATCAGAAATATTACTCTTGCCAGATCCATTAGGTCCAACAACAGCAGTAATGCCTTTGTCAAAGCTTAATTCAATTTTATCAGCAAAGGATTTGAAGCCATAGGTCGTAAAGGACTTTAACCGCACTAAAATCACCTTTTCCTAAATTTTCGTATCATTTTATTTTATCATATATAGGCTGCACTACTCAACCTTTTTAGTTATGCAATTTTTGCATAAAATTCTTTTCTAATGCCTCTGCTTGGCAGCACATTGCATCAGTATGGCGGACCTCAAGAGTATTTAGCAGATATTGCTTCTTCCAATAGGCAATATTAGCATTCTTTTGCCCCCTGACTTTAGACTCCAAGCTTGGGTGACAGTAAAGCACAACGTCCCTTATTTCCATGGCACTTAGCTTTGCTATTTCAGGAGTCAGCTGTTCACGAATTGCCCTGCTTTTTACAAGCTCACCCATTGCCGGATGAAAAGGGCCTGCCACAATATTGCCAGGAGAACACAGCTCCTCATCAGGCTGAAGGCCAATTCTGATAACCTTAATCCCTGCACTTTCCATAGCTGTATAAAGGTAGGAGCTTTGTTCTACAGCTTCCTCCAGACTCAGGGGTACAAAGGAGCCTTCCCTAAAAGACTTTTCTAATGGCGTACCCTTTATTACAAGCAACGGATAAATACGGGCAATATCTGGTCTCATCTTGATAACCTTAGCAGCAGTTTCCTTGACGCTGGAAAAGGATTGCTCAGGCATACCAACCATTAGCTGCAGTCCGACCTTAAAGCCGTATTGACGCAGCAGTACTACTGCAGGCTCTACCTGCTCTGCTGTATGGCCACGCTCTGCTGCAGCAAGTACCCTGTTGTCCAAGGATTGTACTCCCAGCTCCACAAGCTTTACCCCATGCTTACCCAATAGCTCCAGGGCTTCAGGATTAATGTAGTCAGGTCTTGTAGAAAGACGCACACTGCCAATAATCTTTTGGGCAATAAGCTCATCAGTCAAAGACAATAGCTGTTTTTGCAGCTCTGCATCTAAGCCTGTGAAGGAGCCTCCATAAAAGGCTGCTTCATTATCAACAGAAGGCTTGAGCCATTGCAGCCATTTATTTATTTGTTCCCTCGCACCTTGCAGGGCTGGATTTTTTTGTCCACTAATGGTCTTTTGATTGCAAAACACACATTGGTGAGGACAACCGGCGTGAGGAATAAAAATCGGTAAAATAGACATTGTTCTTTCCTTATCATTTATATTCTGACAATGTTAGGTATTAATTGGTTTCATAAGAAACACTAATCAGCCATTTATACATTAAGCATAAATTATGATAAATAACGCGTAATAAACAGCTGTAATCTCTCCTTTTCTTCATCAGAAAAAAGGCAGTTCTAAAAAGAGCTGCCCTTTGCATTAAAATTCCTTTGCCTGTTCAGTTAAAATGCTTTCCAAAGCCATGGCCACGCCATCATTGTCATTGGAGGCAGTAATAATCTTAGCTGCGTTTAAAACCTTATCCGTAGCATTGGACACTGCAACGCCTATACCTGCATTGGCAACCATATCATAGTCATTATTGGAATCACCAAGGCACATAATTTCTTCAGCAGAAATATTATAATGCTCCGCTACAGCTTTGACCGCCATCCATTTATTAATGCCGGGTTCCATAAGCTCCAAAAAGTTTGGCTGAGAATTATAGATGTCAAGCTTATCACCGAAATGCTTTTCAAAATCAGCACGCACCTGAGCAGCCTCTTCCAAAGGAGAAATAACAAGCAGCTTATAGGGAGCTTCCTTCATATCATACAAGGACGGACCAACCTCCCTAATGGGAATATTTTGAATACGTCCATAGTATTCAGAAAACTCATTGCCCTTTTCTACACATACATCATCGTTAATATAGTACTGCAGATAATAGCCCTTTTCCTTGCAAAACTTAAGAACCTCCTGTGCAGTTTCAGCCTTCATCTTGTGCTCATAGAACACCTTGCCGCTTTGGCTGCCCTTAACTAAGGCACCATTGTAGGTTACTAAGGGTACATCCAAGTCCAAGCTTTCAGCATAAGGACGTGCAGAAATAAACATTCTGCCAGTAGCTATCAGAAAAATTTTACCTGCCTCAATAGCTTTACGAATAGCATCTCGTGTTCTTTGGGAAATTTTTTTATCACTTGTCAAAAGAGTGCCGTCCATATCGCAGGCAATCAATTTTATATCCATTATTGTTGCTCCATTCATTTTAAATAAGCCCTGTCAAACAGTACCTAAAGATTTTAAACAGCATCCTGCTCAGCAATATCCCTTAAAATACCGCCGATTAATGTTGCCAATGCAGAAAATACTACTAAAAAGCCTATTTCAGCGTAGCCAAGATTCATGGAATAGCCTGGCATAAATGTGCATAAAAGCTGAGCAGTCAGCAGAGTAATACAGTAAACTGCAGCTTTTCCTGTAAAATAAGGCAGATTTTTACTGGAATGATACTCAACTAATGTAGTAACAGCTGCAATAATAAAGCTGCCGGCGACAAGTCCGCCTAAAGTTACGACCTGTATAAAGCAGCCCAAATAATTACTAATGAAAAAAATAACTCCCAATGTAAGCCATTGGGTAAAAATATTGTATAACAATTTCATCACCGAGAATAATTATAGCATATTTTAGAAGGCAGGCCAATGGTATTTAGCCACCACAATCTTTGCTCTATTTAAAATTATCCAAATATTGTTGTTACTTTACTGTAAAGTATGCTACAATGTCTTTGATTAAAATTAAATAGCACTGAAGTGCGAAAGGAGCTTTCATAATGAAACGAAGCGAAAAATTCCGTCAGGCCAACCGGGAGGCTAAGGCTACTGTAGTGGCAGCGGCGGCGGTAATCCTTTTTTGGTGTATCGCTGGCTTCGGTCTTGCCGATGTTGACATTTCCTTCTATCACACTCCCCTTTGGGTATGGGGAGGCTGCGTCGGAACCTGGCTTTTTGCCATTCTGGTTACGGTCATTCTTTCTGAAAAGGTATTTGTCAATTTTGACTTAGATGACAAGGAGGAAAAGCACAATGGGTAATATAGTAAATCTGCTTCCAGTCCTTGTTTTCCTAGTAGCCCTTTTAGGCATCAGCGCCTATATTCAGCGCTCATCTAAGCAGGAGCGTGAAAAGAACTTTGCCAAGGATTATTTTATCGGCGGTCGTACTCTTGGCGGTTTTGTCCTGGCAATGACTACTGCTGCAACCTACAGCAGTGTTAGTACCTTTGTAGGCGGTCCTGGCATGGCTTGGATTATTGGCTATGGCTGGCTCTATATGGCAATTGTTCAGGTAGTCGTTATATTCCTTGTACTTGGCGTTTTTGGTAAGAAAATTGCTCTTATAGCCCGTGAAATCGATGCTGTAACAGTTATCGACGTTTTGCGTGCCCGTTATCAGTCTAATTTTCTTGCAAATATGTCTGCTCTGGTTATTGTTGCCTTCTTCTGTGCTACAATGGTAGCTCAGTTTGTTGGTGCAGCCAAGCTTTTTGAAGCTGTAACAGGCTTTTCCTACCTTACAGGTCTCAGCCTGTTTGGTTTGATTGTTGTTATTTATACTACTATTGGCGGTTTTAAGGGTGTTGCCGTAACAGATGCCTGCTGTGCCGTAGCGATGATTGTAGGCATGAGCCTGCTTTTGGGTGCTATGATGGAGACAGGCGGCGGCTTTGATAAGATGATGACTTACATCAGCACTACTCACCCTGACATGCTGGAGCCTCTTTCTCGTGGTAAAATGCCCATTTCCCTTTACATCAGCCAATGGCTGCTGGTTGGTATTTGTACATTGGCTCTGCCCCAATCCGTCGTTCGCGGCATTAGCTACAAAAACACCAAGGCTCTCCATAGAGCGATGATTATTGGTACTGTAGTAATTGGTGCCATGACCTTGGTAGCTACCTGGATTGGTATTCTCAGCAAGGGTATTCTTACTGAAGGCCTTGTAGCTTATGGCAACAGCGTAGATAATATTACTCCTACTGCTATTATCAAAAGCATGAGTCCCTTCTGGGCCGGCGTAATCATTATTGGACCTATTGCGGCGACCATTTCCACTGTATCTTCTTTGCTCCTCAGTTCCTCCTCCTCCATCGTTAAAGACGTTTACATGAATATCAAAAACGAAAAAGGCGAAGACCTGAGCAACAACGCAGTAAGAATGTACAGCCTGACTGCAACTATTATCTTGGGTCTGATTGTTTATGTTATCGCAATTGATCCTCCCAGCGTAATCTGGCAGATTAATATGTTCGCCTTCGGCGGTCTGGAAACTGCCTTCTTCTGGGTACTGCTTTTAGGTCTGTTCTGGCCAAAGGCTAATAAAAACGGTGCTATTGCGGCTATGCTGGGCGGTGTTATCATCTACTGTGCAACCATGGCTATGAAGATTAAGGTTTTGGACCTGCACCAGATTGTTCTTGGTATTGGCTTCTCTCTGGTACTCTTCCTTATTGGCAACGCTATGGGCAAGCCAGCAGACGAAAAAACTCTGCGTATCTTCTTCCCTGAGCGTTACGACGACTAACCATACAAACATACAAATAAAGCTCTGAGGCTGCTAAAGGCTTCAGAGCTTTTCTATTTACATTATATAAATTTCTAATATTATACAAATAACCACAGAAACAAATAATGAAAAAGTCAGCAAAAAATGGATGCCTTCCTGTTTGAAGAAGACATCCATTAGTTTTTTAGTTATGACTTACAGGTCAACCTCCTGCTTGATGGCACCTTTAATCTTGTTAGTACGTTGCCACATGAAGGCTGCAATGAGGCACACAACGCCAACAAGGTCAGTAATATGACCAGGAATAATCATGCAAATACCACCAGCCATAAAAAGTACTCTTTGAAGAGAGTTGAGTGCATTTTGACAGAAGCCTATCATAGCCATAGATACGCCCCACATACCTATAATTGCAGTCAACGCACTGTAAGCAATAGTCAGCGTACTTGCGTTAATCATCAAGAGTTCTGGAGCAAGCACAAAAATGTACGGAACGATAAAGGCTGCAATAGCAAGCTTGGCAGCAATAACGCCGCAACGCATAGGGTTAGCACCTGCAATACCAGCACCTGCATAGGCTGCCAAAGCTACAGGCGGAGTTACGTCTGCTACGATACCAAAGTAGAAAGCAAACATATGAGCCGCAAGTACAGGCACGTCCATCTGTACTAAAGCAGGAGCCGCAATGGTTGAGGTAATAACGTAGTTGGCGGTAGTAGGAACACCCATACCAAGAATAAGAGATGTAATCATAGTAAAGAACATAGCCGGAAGCAGCTGACCCCCGGACAGGTCAAGCAATGCAGTTGCAACCTTCAGGCCAACGCCAGTCTTAGTTACTACACCGATAATAATACCTGCAGTAGCACAGGCAATAAGAACACCAAGGACACCCTTAGAGCCATCAATAAGGCCATTGACAATTTCCTTCAAACCAATGCGTGTTGATTTACGGAGACAAGCACAAATAATGCTCAGAGCAATAGCAGCCAATGCTGCACGCATAGGAGTATAGCCGCTGACTAAAAGATAAACAATTACTGCTAAAGGAATCGCCAAATGTCCTTTTTCCATGAAAAGAGGACCAAACTTAGGCAGCTCTTCACGAGGAGTACCCTTCAAGCCGTATTTTTTAGCTTCATAATGTACGCCCAGCCAGACGCCAATGTAATATAAAAGTGCAGGAATAACTGCTGCTTTAACAACATCAAAATACGGAACACCAACAAATTCTGCCATCAAAAAGGCCGCTGCACCCATTACAGGAGGCATCAGCTGACCGCCAGTGGAAGCAGCTGCTTCTACCGCACCAGCAAATGCAGGACGGTAGCCAAGCTTTTTCATCATAGGAATAGTAAAGGCACCAGTACCAGCCACATTGCCAACAGAGCTGCCGGAAACAGTACCCATCAGGCCGGAGGAAAGAACTGCAACCTTAGCAGGACCGCCTGCTGCCCAGCCTGCAACAGCATTGGCCAAATCAATGAAAAATTTGCCAAGACCGGTAGCTTCAAGGTAAGAACCAAACAGAATGAAAAGATAGATAAAGGTTGAGGATACGCCCATAGGAGTACCAAAAATACCCTCAGTAGTAAAGAATAAATGGTCGAACAGCTCCTGTACCTGTACGCCGCGATGAGCCATAATACCAGGAATATAAGGGCCAAAGAAGGCATAAGCAATAAATACAAAGGCAACGGTAATCATAGGCCAGCCTACAACACGACGAGCCGCCTCAAATACCATCAAGGTACCAACAACGCCAACAATAAAGTCAGTCTCGTTGTTCATACCTGCACGGAACACCAGCTCCTGATAATTTACTACAATGTAAAGTGCAGAAGCTGCACCAACAAGAGCAAACAGGACATCCAAGGGATGCATAGAAGTTCTAGACCAGGATTTTCTTGCAGGATAAAGCAGGAAAATCAGTAAAAAGCCAAAGGCTAAATGAATGGCACGCTGTAAATGTGCATCTAAAATACCAAAGGCTGCTGTGTATAGTTGGAAAATAGCAAAAACAATACAGATAGCGTTTATGAGGATATTCCAAAAGCCCTTCATTTCACGCTTGTCTGATTCCTTATCAAATTTCTGCATTACTTCTTCAGCGGATAATTCTTGAAAATCCTTTTCTTTTGTAGTCATAGAATGCAGACCTCCTCTCAAAACAATCAAAAATAATATTTCAGCCAATATTGGTAGCGATACATAGACTTAACTGTGACTGCAGTTCCCTGTCCAAAAAGTTCTATTAAATTATATTTCTGGTTTCTATGGACAATGTGCTGCATAGCCTGTTCTGAAATTCTCAAGGCTACCTCTTTATAGGGCCGGTTCATAATAAGCTGGAAGCGACCATCAGCAGTTTGACTGAATTTACCATCACTTGCAGAATAGGGATACCCCCACCCTAAGGACTGAAATTTGGTGTGAGTCATTGTCATATCATTACAGTCATTAACTGTAAAATACTCATCCCAGGCTGTTTTTTCTACTGAATGGGTAAAGCTGATATACCAATTATCTCCTTTGCAGCTAGACATTACTACTGACTTATGACTGCCCTCAGGCTCCAGGACTAATACTAAACGTGAGCCCAGATAGATGATGCATGCTGCCAAGATAAGTATGATAAAAAAATATCCATTCTTTAAAAAAGACCGGGAGCCGACAAAAGCCAGATTCCGGTCTTTCATATTCGTCATATTAAATATCCCTATTTTTCGTTAAAGAACTTTTCTGCACCTGCGTTCAGTTCAATGGACATGCCGTCTTTAGCAGTATCCTTGGAGATTGCGTTTGCTGCGGAGTGAGCTGCCTTCATACGATCAAGATTGCCATAAAGTGCTTTGGCTACGCCATACGCAGTATCAGCATCCATTTTATCAGTAACAGCCAGCATACATTTTACAGCAACTGCAGGAACGTCAGCAGTTTGATTAGCATAGGTATTAGCGTTGATAACTACCTTGGTATAGAACGGATATTGTTTAATCAGAGCATCAGCCTTATCAGCTGCTACAGGAACGAGGACAACTTCATTTTGAGTTGCAATATCCTGAATTGCTGCAGTAGGATGACCTGCAGTTACGAATGCAGCGTCAACATTGCCATCTTTGAGGGCACTTGCTGCTTCGCCAAAGGACAGATACTGAACCTTAACATCTTCATAAGTAACGCCATAAGCAGCCATAATCTGACGAGCGTTGGCTTCAGTACCAGAACCAGCAGCACCAACAGCAATACGTTTGCCTTTAAAGTCAGCAATGTCCTTAATACCAGAATTTTTCAGGGTAACAATTTGGATTGTTTCAGGATAAAGAGTAGCCAAGCCTCTCAAGCCTTCTACCTTTTTGTCCTTAAACATTTCTGTACCATTAGCAGCATAGTAAGCAATATCGTTTTGAATAAAAGCAATATCAACCTTGTTTTGCTGCAGCAGATTTACGTTAGCAACAGACGCACCAGTAGATTGAGCAGAGGCGTTGCAGCCAGCAATATTTTTGTTCAAAATATCTGCCAAAGCACCGCCCAACGGGAAATAAGTACCAGAAGTACCACCTGTGGCGATGTTAATAAACTTCTGAGCAGCTGGTTTATTATCTGATTTACTACCGCCGCAGCCAGAAGCCATGGTTGCCAGAACCATGATACCGAGTAAAAAGACTAAAAGTTTCTTCATAGGAATCCCCTCCTTAAACATTTAATATGTGACTTACACCCATAGACTAAAGCAACATATTTCCAGTTATATTCGTTCTTTTTATCTTAAAATCCTGCTTTTCTAGAATTGTATACATAATACTTGATGTATTAGTATATAATTTTAATAAAATTGGAAAAGTTGTTAATTTTGTCACATTTTTAACTAGCGTTATTTTACCGCAAGAATGACTACGAGAATGACTTTTGCGAATTTACGTAATTTATGTTACAATAATGAGGAAAATCTTTTTCGCTGGGCAGAATATTCTACTTTTGCGACTTTTAAATTTTATAAGGAGTGATACTCATGAGCAACAGCGCTTACAATTTGCGCTTACAGCGTACTCTTTTTGAAAATTTCTTCCGTGCAATCCTGCAGGATGAAAACAAAAGAGTCATTGGCAATTTAACTGTTATCCCTAATATTCCCCTGGACCGCAGCATGGTTCCCCAAGATGCACCTGAGGTTCCTGCAGTTCTGCTGGTTATTGTAGATGATGCAGACATCAATAAGGATAACCTGATTGATTTTGAAGAACGTGCTTCCTATGCAATTCTGAAGCGCTTCTCTACTGAAGAAATTGCCTTCCAGCAATGCTTCTTCTATTATCCCTCCCCTAAATATATGGGCGACTGCGGCACTGAGGAATTCCCCGGCGCCGGCTTTAAGTTGACTCGCACACTGTATGACAACTACTATGGCGTATACTTTGTTAACAACGAAAACGCTGTAGTTGGCGATATTAAAATCGTTCCCGTGCTCCCCGCTGACCGCAGCATGGTTCCCGAGGATGCTCCTATCGTAGAACCCTTCCTGATTTCTGTTGTTAACAACGTAGAAGGCATCAGCAAGGAAAACATCGTATCCTTTGAAGAGGACGCTGGCCAAGCTCTGGTTAACCGCTTCAGCAACGATAACGTTCAATTTGACCATTGCCACTTCTACTATCCCTCCCCTGCATTTGTATTTGAGCAGGCTGACGCAGTAGAAGCTGCAGCTCCCGAAACACTCAACTAATAACATATGAAACACAAAATGCATCCCGCACTTTAAAGTGTAGGATGCATTTTTTTACGCAATTTTAAAACTCAAACCACTCAGAGAAACCTTTATCAGTTGCAACAGCTACCTGCTTATGCTGAACCTCACCTTGGTCCAGCACAAAATCTCCCTTATTATACTTCTTCTTAGCTAAGAGCAAGGCTTCTCGCTCGTTTTCTGCCTCTATTTCAAATTCTTGTGCAATGGTTTCTTCAATAACAATTTTAAATCTACTCATTATTTTTACCCATCTTATCACTTTTTCTTAAAATAATTGGCTGTTCATTTCTTTAAAGGCTTTCTCAGCGCCAGACTGCGTATGGAAACATTAACATTCTTAACCTGCATAGCAGTCATGTATTCTACCTTTTTCTTAATCTTTGCCTGAAGCTGACGAGTGACAATAAAAAGCTTTTCGCCATAATACAGAACTACCTCAACGTAAATTACAATGCCTTTGCTGTTGTCACTGCGGCGGCGTACTCTTAAATCAGTAATACGCTCTACTCCATCCATCTTTTTAGCAATGATGTTGATAATATCCTCAATGGCGCTGTCAGCTATAAGCAGCTTGCCATAAAAGCTAAAGGCTGGACGAACAATGGAGCGGTCTGCGTTCTTCTCCTGGCGGCGCTGCTTGGAGAAAATATTATAGGGCAAATCCGCAAAATAGCCTGTAAAATGTGGCTTTAGCTCTACAGAAGGCACAGGAACAATATGCTTGCCGTCATGGAGACGTGAATAACGCGCCTTTTTTATTTCTGCCTTAGTAGCAATTTGACTTATATATACCGTTTTCACTGGTTTATCCAAGCCAAGACGTCCAATAATCTTATTAATCATATTATCGGAGGTAGCTATAATCAGTAGTCGCCTAATATTGCTTTGCGCCAAGGCCTCCCGTACTACTTTAGCGTGCTCATCGTCCGTAAAAATTGCACGCTTAACAGCTTGTATTCTATTGTCCTCGTTTTTAGCAGAGGTTCCGGCAAGAATTTTAGTTCCCTTAATTAAAAGTCCATCATCTATTATAGCGTCACACTTGTTATCAAAAGCAACGCCAATAGCACGATGACTTTTACCGGTACCGCTGGGACCTACAAAAGCTACTACTTCCATAATATCAATCCTCAATAAACAGTTTAACTATTACTTGTATTCAATGATTCCTCGAACCGCATCATAATCTACCTGCCAAATTCCTAATGTTGCAGGAAATCTGTCAGGAATACCATGAAAATCACTTCCTCCGCCTACAAAAAGCTTATACCTTTCAGCAAGCTTAAGCCATTTTTCAAATTCATTTTTATCAGCGGAGCTGGGATGATAAACCTCAATACCATCAAAGGGTATGGTTTGGAACAGTCTTTCAGGCAATTCACCGTCTTTAAGCTCAGAAGGATGAGCCAAGACTGCAATGCCTCCTGCGTTATGAATAAGCTCTACTGCCTCTTCAGGTGACAGCTTGGGCTGTGGTACATACGCAGGGCCACCGTTGCGAAGTAAGGCATCAAATACCTCCTGCACGTTGCTGAAATATCCTTTAGCAACCAGAGCCTTAGCAACATGTGGACGACCTACTGCTCTGTTCTTAGGGTCACAGGCTTCTACCTCTATGTGGTAGCCTAAATTATCAAGCTTTTCCAAAATCTTGAACAAACGACGTTCGCGGCCATAACGCATTTCATCCATCTTGTCGTGGAGTGCCTGATTATTCGTATCTACGTGATAGGCTAATATATGCACGCTTTCTCCGTTTACCTGACTGCCAAGCTCAACGCCGGTTATAATTTTTATTCCAAAAGCTTCAGCCGCTTTTTGTGCTTCTGCAATACCATTCCAGGAATCATGATCAGTAATGCTTAAAACAGCAATTCCTTTAGCTGCAGCCTCTTCAACTAGCTGAGCAGGAGTATAAAGTCCGTCGGAAAAGGTGCTGTGGGTATGCAAATCAACTAATTTCTTCATTTGCTTCACTCAACTTTATCATTTTTATAGTACTTCTGCTAACTTAATCAAGGTCATAGTACCAAAGGCGGTACAGCCCTTAACTATGCATCCAGTTGTTTTTTTGCTGGTTGAAGTACCACCAATGTCAATATGTGCCCAAGGAGTGCCTTCGTTTACGAATTCTCCTACAAAAAGACCGCCTGTAATGCAGCCACCGGCACGACCTGTACTATTAAGCAGGTCAGCAACATCACTTTTCAGGGCTTTTTTGCATTCAGGTAAGGAAGGCAGCTGCCAGTAGTTTTCGCCAGCCTGCTT
The DNA here is from genome assembly GCA_900547415.1 of uncultured Phascolarctobacterium sp. Lineage (GTDB taxonomy): Bacteria > Bacillota > Negativicutes > Acidaminococcales > Acidaminococcaceae > Phascolarctobacterium_A. The sequence goes on from URGS01000008.1 coordinate 30,595, forward strand.
ACCTGCTTCCAGAATTTGCTGAACCAGCTCGTCGTTATTGGAAATAATACCACTTGTTTCTGTGCCAAGAGCAATAATTACCGCACCGGTGAGAGTCGCAATATCAATAACCTTAGCAGCACCCTGCTGGCAGGCATACCATACTGCATCTGCAAGAACCATGCGTCCCTCAGCATCAGTGTTTACGACTTCAATAGTTTTGCCGTTAGCTGCACGTACAATGTCTCCAGGACGCTGAGCCTTGCCGCTGGGCATATTCTCAGCACAGGCTAAAACTGCCATTACATTGCATTTCAGCTTCAGTGCTGCAATAGCCTTAATAGCACCTAAAACTACAGCTGAGCCAGTCATGTCATCCTTCATTTCGCCCATGTTTTCACCAGGCTTAATAGAAATACCACCACTGTCAAAGGTAATACCCTTGCCAACATATGCCACATAAGGTGCATCCTCTGCACCATTGTATGTTAAGGTAATCAGTCTGGAAGGAACATCACTGCCCTGTCCTACAGCCAGCAGAGCATGCATTCCTTTTGCGGCCATAGCCTCTTCATCAAGAATCTCCAGCTCCAGATTTAATTCTTCTGCGACCTGAGCAGCTTTTGCAGCCATTGTCAGGGGATTAATAACATTACCAGGATGATTTGCCAAATCACGGCTAAAGGAAACCGCTTCTGCAGTAATCTTTGCTTTAAGGAGAATCTCCTCTGCACCTTCAACCTTACTGAGAACAGCAACCTTACATAGGGGAACTGCATCCTTCTTGCTCTTGTATTCAGTAAAGGTATAAGCTCCTAAATACAGGCCCTCTGCCATGGCATTAAGGTAATGAGCACGCTTCGGATTCAGAGTAATAGCCGCAATTAAGGCAGCCTGCTCTGATTTTAAAGCATGCAGCTCTCTAGCAACTGCACCTGCGGCCTTGCGGAAGCTATAGGGCTTGCATTCCTTGCCTTCGCCGCAGCCAACAACAAGAATATTTAAAAGCTTGCCATTTTCCAAAAGGGTTACACGCTCAATAGAACCTGCTTCAAAAAAGTCTGTCTTTTTTGAAGCTAAGACTGCAACAACATCTCTTACAGAAGCAGGCAGCTTCATATAGTCAAGGCCTGCCATACATTCCTTGCACATCATGATGACAATAGTGTCCACACCATTATAGGACGCCTGCTCTACTGCAGCACCCCTTAATTCAATATTATTAAGCATGATTTATTCCTCACAATCTATTTATTTAAATTCCACTGCAGAGGTCAGAGATTCTAAAAAGCTTTCTCCAGTACCTCTTCTAAGTGTTAAATCACTAACTACAACCTTCATGGATACTACTCTTTCTCCTTTTGCGTTAACATAGGAGCCAAGTGCATGCAGACCATAGGGTTCATTATTGATATTGCCTAAGTACATCAGGCAATGACCATCCATATACAGACCACTGCCAGGAATCAGCTGATTGATAACAGCCAGCTTTTGTCCATCAGTCTGGCCATCCAGTGAATGGATTACGCCTGCTGTAGTTTCCTGCTCATCAGCATTACGGGGCAAAGTAATACCAACTGTGCGATATGCATTAAAGAGTAAGCTGGAGCAATCCACGCTTTTTTTCATACCGCCCCAACCGTAGGGCATTCCATAAAACTTAAAGGCTGAACGGATAATATTGTTAGAGGTATAAGGCAAATAGCCCTCATGAACAGCAGTATTATCCTTTTTAATAAACAGCTTTTCAGTCATCAGAGTACCATCCTTTTTACGCATGGGAGTAAGAACCTGGTATACCTCACTGCTGCGAAGCAAAGGCAGCTTGGAGCCCTGCTGATAAACAACCTGTTCGCTGCCTATTTTCAAGGTCAGATTACTATCTGTAACAACCAGAAATTCTTCCGGGTCCGCAAATTGACGCCAGGTTTTAGCATCAGTAAAGGCAATATTAAAGGTACTAATCCAACCACTGTAATTTAAGGACTGAATATAGTAAAAGAACTTATTGGCACTTTGATGCAGCACAACAACAGGCTCTCCTGGGTCTAGTTCGGTCTCCTGCAGTGCATCAAAATCAGTATCGCCTGCATAGTAAAACAGGCCCTCACCTGTGGGCAGGTTACGCAAGGAGCTGCGACGTACAATTACACCGTAACGAGGTACAACCTTAGCAGGAATACTATTAGCGTTGGTTTGACTGCGAAGGATTTTTTTGTAATTTTCGCTGACCTTGTTGCCATGAAGATACAGCTCGTCTTCAAGGATAGTATAGTTCATTATTTTGGCCTTCAGGTCAGAACCAGAAATGGAGGCAGGATAATTTAACAGGTCAGGAACAGATGAAGAAGCATGTCTCACCTTTTCATTAAAGGCCTGTACCCCCTGTGCGTCCAAAATCACCTGATTGCCCTGGGGATTTTTCTGGCACCAAAAATCAGCACTTACAAGTTTATCATAATTAGTGATACCGGACGCTGCTGCTCCTAAGGGAAATGCCAGCAGCATACTGAATATACAAGCACAAATAAATCTATATAACAAGGTATAGTCCTCCTAACAAATCATTAATATTATTAATTTCTGCAAATTAGCAAAAAATCCTGCTAGACATACATAAAATGATTTGGCAGCCGTCAGAAATTAATCTAACGACTGCCAAATCATTTTCTAAAAGCTTTTGTAAATACCAGCTTCACGTTTTTTTGATGCTGTCTTGGAAATATAGGTTCCTTTAACTACAGTAAAGCCTTTTTTCTCCAACAGGCTCATAATATATTCCAGATGAGGGCAAGGAGGCTTATGGTAGTTATCACTCACCATACAGGACGATAAGTGAATAATGACTTCCTGACCATCCTCTTGAAAGCGTCTGAGACGTTTTTTTAGATTTTCAAGCTTCACTGTAAGACCTGCTCCGCAGCAGCCACCACAGGTAAAGGACATGTAACGGGTATCTTCTGGATAATCTGCAAATTTGCCATCTCTCGTATAGAAGGCGTGAGTGCAGTTGTAGCCAGAGCAACGCTTTTGCACCTGCTCACATTGAATAATTACAACTAGTTTGCTCATTTTATAAGATTATACTCCCTTAAAACAGCATCCATTTTAGCTTCTGCATCCTTGCTGATAGGAGTCAGAGGCAAACGTGGGATACCTGCGTCAATGCCTGTTACCTTAGTAACCGCAGATTTTACAGGAATAGGATTGCTTTCGATGAACAGGCTGCGTGCCAAAGGAATCATCTTTTTATTTAAATCAGCAGCCTCTTTTACGCGGCCGTCCTGATGAGCCTGCATAATGGATTGGAGCAGGTTGCCGCCAATATTGCCTAAAACAGAAATCAGGCCACATGCACCTACGGAGCAGAAGGGCAGAATCAGGGTATCGTCACCGCTGTAGATGCTGAAGTCCTCAGGAAGCAAACGGTATAAATCAGCAGTCTGTGCTACATTGCCAGCAGCTTCTTTAATAGCTACGATGTTTTCAAAGTCATTTGCCAGGCGTACTACAGTTTCAGGAAGAATGTTGGAGCCGGTACGTCCAGGAACATTGTATACGATAATAGGCAGCTTGGTGCTTCTTGCAACAGCCGCAAAATGCTGATAATAGCCCTCTTGAGTAGGCTTGTTGTAGTAAGGACCAACAACAAGAAGTCCATCTACCCCAACCTCTTCAAAAGCCTGCACCAGTTCAATGGTAGAAGCAGTACAGTTAGTGCCTGCACCTGCAACGATAGGAGCACGACCGCCAATGCGTTCCTTAATAGTACGCATAAACTGAACCTTTTCTTCAAAGTTCATGGTTGCAGCCTCACCAGTGGAGCCCTCTACGACCAGACCGTCACTGCCATTATTAATAAGCCATTCTGCTAAATCAGCACCAGCTTCATAATTTACAGAGCCATCTTCTCTAAACGGAGAAACCATTGCTGTTAATAATCTGCCAAAATAAGTTTTTTTCATTATTAGTACCCCTCTTTATAGTTTAAAGGCCTTATGCAGAGCTGTTACTGCATCAATCAGGCACTCTTCTTTGATAATTGCGGAAATTGTAGTATCAGAGTCAACTGTTTGTAAAATCTGGATGTTTTTAGCAGCCAAAGCAGCTACAAAGTTAGCCATAATACCAGGCACACCACGCATTGCACTGCCTACAACAGAAACTTTGGCACAGCCCTCGTTAACCTCGTATTTAAAATCAGTCTCATCAAGAACCTTACGGGTATGCTCAACATCGGGAGTGAATACTGCAAACATTGCTTCCTTCTCAGAAAGATTGAGACAGCCTACGCTGATTCCTGCATCAGCAAGGTCCTCGAAAAGATTGCGTCCTGCTGCCATATCTTCAGGATTAAGAGTAATGCGGAACTGAGCCAGGTCATTAATATTAGCAACACCGCTGGCATAGTTGTCATGAACATCCACCTCTGCACCACGGCAGCTGCCATGTCTGTCACTGGTAATCAAGGTACCGGGAGCATCGCTGAATGTGGATTTTACATACATAGGTGTATTGCTGCTCATGCAGATTTCGACAGCACGAGGATGAATTACCTTTGCACCATTGTGGGCCATTTGGCAAACCTCGGCGTAAGAAATGTTTTGAAGGATATTGGCTTCCTTGACGATGCGTGGGTCAGCAGTCATAATACCTTCAACATCAGTATAAATCTCTACAAATTCAGCCTTAAGAGCTGCACCGAGAGCTGCTGCGGAGGTGTCGCTGCCGCCTCTGCCCAGGGTGGTAAATTTGTAATTGTTTTCAGTCATACCCTGGAAGCCGCATACTACAGGAATGATACCGGATTCCAAAAGATGCATCAGATTAGAGCAGTTAATATTTTTAATGCGCGCTGCACCAAACTGAGAGTCAGTAATAATACCAGCCTGACCACCGGTCAGAGCCATAGCGTTGATGCCAAACTTTTGCAGAGTTGCCGCCATTACGCAGGAAGAAATAATTTCACCGCAGCACATCATAGCATCCATTTCACGCACATTAACGGAAAGATTTGCTTCCTTCAAAACACCAATCAGGGTGTCAGTAGCATAGGGTGCTCCCTTACGTCCCATAGCAGACACAACTACTACAGGAGAATAGCCCTTGCGAATGGCCTGCTGAACTTTATCCTTAACGGCGATACGTGCTTCCTCACTGGCAACAGAGGTACCACCAAATTTTTGTACAATTATCTTCATTGGAACAATCTTCCCTTCTATTGCGCTTGTTGATTTTTATCAGCAAGTGACCATCATCAGTATATTAAATCCATTGATTTTTAATCATGGTTTCTGCAATCTGCAGAGTGTTGAGAGCTGCACCCTTACGAATTTGGTCGCCAACTACCCAGAGATTGAAGGTATTAGGATTGGACTCATCACGACGGAGACGACCTACATAGCAATCGTCTTTTTCAGATGTGTATAAAGGCATGGGATAAACCTGATTTTGCGGGTCGTCCATGAGCTGCAGACCAGGGAAGCTCTTAATAGCTTCAATCATATCAGCAAGCTCCAAATCATGCTCAAACTCAATATTTACAGATTCACTATGGCTGCGATATACAGGAACGCGGACAGTAGTAGCTGTAATACCCATCTTTTCATCATGGAAAATCTTCTTGGTTTCGTTGACCATCTTCATTTCTTCTTTGGAATAAAGATTATCCAGGAAAACATCAATTTGCGGAATCAGGTTAAAGGCAATTGGATAATGCTTTTCAAGGCTTGCAGAAGGCAGAATCTTGGCTACCATTTCCTTACCTTCACTGAAGGCCTTGCATTGATCAGTCAGCTCGTCAATACCTTCCTTGCCTGCGCCGGAAACTGCCTGATAGGTAGAAACTACAATGCGTTTGATTCTTGCAAGGTCGTACAGAGGCTTCAAAGCCATTACCATAATGATGGTGGAGCAGTTAGGGTTAGCAATAATACCCTTATGCTTTAAGATATCCTCAGGATTAACCTCTGGTACTACCAGCGGAACCTCGGGGTCCATACGGAAGGTGCTGGAGTTGTCAATTACAACGGCACCAGCCTTTACTGCATAGGGTGCGAACTCCTTGGATATGCTTCCGCCTGCAAACAGAGCTATGTCGATACCCTCAAAGGAATCCTTAGTAGCTTCCTGTACAGTGTAGGTTTTGCCCATGAATTCAATTTCCTTGCCAGCACTGCGAGCAGATGCTAAAAGACGCAGCTCAGCGAAGGGAAAATTACGCTCTTCAATCAGCTTGAGGAATTCGGTACCAACAGCACCGGTAGCACCTAAAATTGCAACATTATATTTTTTCATATCAATTCACGCTCTCTATCTCACAATAATCAATTACAGAAGCTTATCCAAGCCATAAACAAGACCAGTATAGTCCATAATCTTGCGGCAGCCCAGAGCTACGCCAGGCATATAGCATTCACGGCTTACGGGATCAGTGCTGATATGCAGTGTTTCACCTTGCCCGCCAAAAATTACCTCTTGAGAAGCAACATAGCCAGGCAGACGTACGCTGTGAATACGCATTCCTTCGTAGTCGCCGCCACGACAGCCTGCAATAGTCTCGTGCTCATCAGGATGGCCCTGCTTCATAGCCTTGCGGACCTCAGCAATAGCCTTAGCCGTGCTGATTGCTGTACCAGAGGGAGCATCAAGCTTATTATCGTGGTGCTTTTCGATAATCTCCACATTTGGGAAATATTTAGCAGCCTCGCAGGCAAGCTTCATCATCACAACTGCACCCATTGCGAAGTTAGATGCAATAAGTACTGATGTATTATTGGCCTTAGCCAGCTCGTCTACTTCCTTAAGGTCCTCCTCAGAAAAGCCTGTAGTACCAACTACTGCATGAACTCCTAAAGGAAGCATAGTGCGCAGATTATCCATAACAACTGCAGGACGGGTAAAATCAACAACAACATCTGGTTGTACCTCTTTAATAGCAGCAGCCAAATCTGTACCTACTGTCACTACAGCATCGCCATTGGGTACCTGACCAGTCTTAATATCAACTGCGCCAACTAATTCTAAATCAGCTTCGGCAGCAACCTTTTTACATACCTCGCTGCCCATTCTGCCAAGAGCACCGTTAACTAAAACCTTAATCATTCTTCTTCACTCCTTGGGACCAAATCCTTCTTAATGATAAAAAAACCGTTGAGATGGTATCTCAACGGTAAACATACATGTAATACCAATGTCGAGATAGCCCTCCGCTGCAACTGCAGCGACAGTCCGACAGCTATTCGCTGTCAGCCCAGCACAACAGCATGGCTGCTGCTGCACTTCGGCGTAGGCCCTTTCCCCTGCTTCTTCACTCCCGCTCCACAGGCTACTATTGCTTTCCGCGCCTCTATCTTAATGGTTTAATATTGGTATGATTATAGTATCCTAAATAAAGTTTGTCAAATACATTCGTTCATAAAAATTTAACTTGCTTTATTTTGTACAGTTTTTACATAATACTTTACTCGCCAAGGCTTTCCATCTAAGTAATCTAGCTTAACCGTTTTATTATTTATTTGCTGGTACTGCCAAAACCGCCGCCTCGAACTGCCTTTTCAGATTTGTCATCGTCGTCAGCAAGCAAATAGTTATAGAAGATACCTTGAGCAACACATTCGCCCTTTTTTAGTAAAATATTTTCCTCGCTCATATTCATCATGGCCAGCATGATGTGCCCCTCATTATCAGGGTTATTATAATAATCAGCATCAATGATGCCTACGTTGTTTACTAATTGAATTTGCTTTTTCACAGCCATACTGCTGCGAATATGCATACCCAGGTATTCCCCCTCCTGCATATAAGCCTTAATGCCGGTAGGAACAAGCTTAAATACACCTGGTTCAAGTACTACGTCCTCAGGAACGCAAAAATCATAGCCTGCGCTGAATTTAGTTTTGCGCACTGGCATGGGGAAATCATTATTAGCATATTTAGAAATCTTTTCAAAGCCACGAAGCTTCATGGGCAACCTCCTAGTTATCTACGTTCACCTACAATATAAAAAGGCAGAGGACTAGCCTCTGCCTTAATTTACTAAGCCTTTTGCCAGACACTAGCAGTGAACCATATTAAAAATATCGTCAATACGTACTACTGTCATTCACAGCGGGAAAACAATTATTTGCTCATACCCTTGGTCAGAACTGCTTTACGGGACAGGTTAATGCGGCCTTTGTTGTCAATTTCAGTTACCTTAACAACAATTTCGTCGCCTACGGAAACAACATCTTCAACCTTTTCTACGCGCTCAGTAGACAGTTGAGAAATGTGAACCAGACCTTCCTTGCCAGGCAGAATTTCAACAAATGCACCGAAATTCATCAGACGGGTAACCTTGCCAGTGTAGATTTTACCAGGCTCAGCTTCAGCAGTGATGCCGTTGATAATATCAATAGCCTTGTTAGCAGCTTCGGTATTAACTGCAGCGATGAAGATTTTACCGCTGTCATCAATATCGATCTTAGCACCGGTTTCGTCAACAATTTTCTTAATGGTTTTACCGCCAGGTCCGATAACCTTGCTGATTTTATCAGGATCAACACTGATGGTGGTAATCTTCGGAGCATAAGGAGACAGCTCTTGACGAGGCTCGCTGATGCATTCCATCATTTTGCCCATGATGAATTCGCGGCCGCGTTTAGCTTGTGCCAGTGCTTGAGTGAAGATATCCTTGTTGATACCGTCAATCTTAATATCCATTTGGATTGCGGTAATACCCTTTTCGGTACCAGCAACCTTGAAGTCCATATCGCCCAGAGCATCCTCCAGACCTTGGATATCAGTCAGTATGGTGAAGTATTCGCCGTCTTTAACCAGGCCCATAGCAACACCAGCAACAGGTGCTTTAATAGGTACGCCAGCATCCATCAGAGACAGAGTGCTTGCGCATACGCTGCCCATGGAGGAAGAACCATTGGATTCCAGAACCTCGGATACCAGACGGATTGCATACGGGAACTCTTCTTCAGAAGGAATAACCGGACGCAGAGCACGCTCAGCCAAAGCACCGTGACCAATTTCACGACGACCGGGGCTGCGCAGCGGTTTGGTCTCGCCTACAGAATACGGCGGGAAGTTATAGTGATGGATATAACGTTTGGTTTCTTCTGCGCCAAGACCGTCAAGAATTTGAGCTTCACGGAGCGGAGCCAGAGCCAATACGTTCAGGATTTGAGTTTGACCGCGGGTAAAGAGAGAGCTGCCATGAGGACGAGCCAGCAGACCTACCTCGCAGGTTACAGGACGTACTTCGTCCAGTTGACGGCCATCAGGACGGATTTTGTCAACGGAGATGGTACGACGAACAATCTTTTTAACCAGTTTTTGAGTGATGTAAGCAACATCAGCTGCATTATCAGGATATTTATCCAGGAATACTTCTGCGATTTCAGCTTTAACCTTTGCTACGTTTTCTTCGCGCTCCAGTTTGTTAGCGTCCATCAGGGCATCTTTCAGCTTTTGAGAGCCGTATTCTTCGATTTCAGCTACCAGCTCAGCAGGAGGAGCATAGTAAGGAACTTCCATCTTCTCTTTGCCGATTTCAGCAACGATTTTTTCTTGGAACTCAACCAGCTCTTTGATTACGCCATGACCAAACCAGATTGCGTCCAGCATGGTTTCTTCGGATACTTCTTGTGCGCCAGCCTCAACCATGAGGATTGCGTCCTTAGTACCTGCAACAGCCAGGTTCAGCTCGCTGATTTTGCTTTGCTCAACAGTAGGGTTAACAATGAACTGACCATCGATAAGACCTACACGAACGCCTGCAATAGGACCTTCGAAGGGAATATCAGAAATGGACAGTGCGCAGGATGCGCCAATCATAGCAGGCATATCAGGTGCATTGTCAGGATCAACAGACACAGCAGTAGCAACGATTTGAACATCGTTGTGATAGCCTTCGGGGAACATAGGACGAATAGGACGGTCAATGAGACGGCTGGTCAGGATAGCCTGCTCACTGGGACGACCTTCGCGCTTAATAAAGCCACCGGGAATCTTACCTACGGCATACATTTTTTCTTCAAAATCTACGGTCAACGGGAAAAAGTCAACGCCCTCACGAGGGGTTTTGGTACCGGTAACAGCTACTACTACTGCAGTGTCACCATAACGAACTAAAACAGCGCCATTTGCTTGTTTTGCAATCTTGCCAGCTTCAATAGTAAGAGTTCTGCCGCCAAGATCCATGCTGTAACTATGCATGATATTGCCTCCTTAAATTTTCAACATTTGGTGTACCCGACTACTATTCGACATAAATTGATAAATTCCTTTTAAATTATCTTTAAAATGTGAACTTTATGTGAATTTTAATCAAAATATATATTTCCGCAGCTTTTTTGTCTAAAAAACAAGTTTTGCAATAAAACCACTGCCTATCAGCATAGGCTGACCAGCAGTTTTCGCCTATTTCTTAGCTCAAAATGCTACATAAATAAACGTAAAACAAAGACTACTACAGCACCGATGGCTGCAAAAATCAGGAATGTAGGCAGCAGGAAGAAGAACAGAGCCAAAATACCGCCTAATATAAGCAGAGTCATCAAAAGACCGCTACCACAGCCAAAGTGATGCACCTTAATGCCGGTGTTGACACGCTGTCCTCTGTAGGTCTCCTGCTCATAAGAGCCTCTTTCATATTCTCTCTCCTGCTCTCTTTGGTTTTTGGGGGATGCTGAAGATGAACTGCTGCCATCCTCCTCTATGGTAACACCATCAAAGGTGTCTCGTTCTTGGGGAGTTAAAACCTTAGCGTCTATTTTAAACTGGTAGTGGCAATACGGGCATTCGGCAGTACCAGGACTAACCTCCCGTCCGCAAAAATCACATTTCATAAGTTATCCTCCTTACAAAAGAATCTTACTTAAACTTCAGCTACTGCTCCCTTACTGCAATGCCATCAGCAGCAGCCCCTCCTCATTGACATAGCGGGGGTCATGGGTTTCAATAGCAAGAACCTCCTTCATGCTCTGACTGGCACGCTTAATAGCATCTATAGGAACAAACTCACAGATTTCTGATATTTTTCCTATATCATAGGTATAAACACAGTTCAGCTCTGTGAAGGTGTATAAGGCTGCTGCAGTCCACACCTCAGGCAGTATTGCCTTTTCGCCTGTAAGGTGCTTGTAGTCGCTCCAAAGAGTTTGCACCAGACGTACGTCCAAAGATGAGAAGGAATAGGAAAGCATAGCCTTTTTCAGCTTATTGCTTACCTTATCATCTAATATAGGCTGTGCCTTGTAGCTATTAACCTTGGTTTTATAGTCAAAGCGGTCCATACGAACATAGCGTGAATAAATAGTAATAGCGTGACGCATGAAAATCGGAAAATCAGCTACAAATTCATTCCAGCTCAAATCGTTTTCATAGCGCACTGCAACCCAGCTTTTAGCTCTTTCCAGAATATCGTATAAAACCTTTTTGGAGCTTGGCTTCGTGTAGTGACCGCGAACCACGCTGAGGGTAATGGATTTATTGTAGAACAGATGTCCTAAGAAAAGCATACCCTTATACTCATCGATGCTTTCCAAATCCATGAGGATAGCATAATCCTCACCGGTGAGAAAATTACGACAGCGAACAATCCCCTGCTCTATAGGCTCCTCAATGGAGAAAAGCACCAGCTCCGCCTTAAGCAGCTCCCTGAGCATATCAATAAGAGAGCTGTCCTCAATTTTCACCTTGCCTGCAACAGCAAGCTCATAGTAAACCTGCAGCGGAGTTTTATAAACATCAAGCATATGGTAATCAAGGATAAAATACTCCCAAAAGCTTTTTTCGAACTCAGCCTTCTGCTCCTCGTCATCAAATTCAGCTATGGACATATAGTCGCCAAACATATATCTTGCTCTAGCAATATCCTTTTTATACTTAGCTTCTTTGATAAAGTAATTGCAGACACTGTTAATGGTTTTATCAACCAGATTGCCAATATTAAAGTAAACCTTTTCCGGCAAATCCTGTGCACTTACTTCATCATAGGCTTCAAAGCCCGGCAAAAAATTACCATCTGCATCAATGACAGTAATACTGTCATCCTCAGTATCCATTAAAAGGTCAAGGGCATCAAGAGGAGCTCCTACATTGCTGACCTTTTTCTTTTTGGCCATATACTGGTAAAAGCCTGATAAATCGTAAATAAAGGTAGTAATACGATTATAATCAGCCTTAAATCCGGAAATGTTGCGGGCACACCAAGCAATGCAGTCCACAATATCCTCGCCGTTCAAATCACCGATATATGCCTCAGTATGACCTACATAGAGACAAAAGCAGTTGATATTGTCCCAAATGTCCAGCAGTTCCTCGTCCTCTGCACCCTCCCAGGTACGGGCACGCAAATAGCCTTCAGCATCACGCTGAGACAGGATTTCATTCCAGCCCGGGTCATGCTCGTAGAAGGCCTCTATTAAATCAAATACATTATCCATATACTACACCATTTCTTTCTTTGTGATTTATTATAACACATCTTTGTGTCAGACAAATGTCTTTTTAACAAAAAACACCTTTGACGAAAGTTACTTCATCAAAGGCGTCTATCGGTATTATAAAGTATTTTCTCTGCAAATTCCAATCACAATTTGATACAATTTCTGCAGTGCAACATCATTTTTAACCGCTAACTCACGTAGACTCTCATATTCGGGATAATACTCTGTTTTTCCTTGATTATCGCAGGCTTTTACCAAAGCAGGACCATAGGGGGTATTTACTTCTATAATTTTACGAGGCAAAACAGTTCTTTCCATAGCTATATGCCTAATGCCTATAGTTGTGGTTTCACGAAAGATAATTTCTTTCAAAGCAGCTGCATGCTCAGGGGCAGCAATTACTACCAGCTCCCATGCAGGTCTGTTCTTTTTCATATACACAGGCTTGTAGTGTACATCCTTAGCTCCTGCAGCCAGCAGCAGCTCCATAGTATAGGCTAAAACCTCACCAGAGCAGTCATCAATGTCACTTTCCAGCTTAATAACTATATCATGCTCAGCAGCTACTGCAGTTTTTTTTTAGAGGCCTCTGCTTCAATAAGCATGGCTCTTAAAATACTGGGACGCTCATAGGTACGCTTGCCTGCACCTAAGCCGATTCTTTTGATAGTAAAACCATTAGGCAGCTCAGCAGAGGTTTTTAGAGCCGCAGCAGCTGCAGCACCTGTAGGAGTAACAAATTCACCTTGTACAGGTATAATTTCCACCTTTAAGCCATAAGCCTGCATAATATTAGCTACAGCAGGAACGGGTACTGGCAGAATGCCATGCTGACAACGAATGGTACCGCTGCCCTCGCACAGCTTAGGTACAATAACCTCAGTTATGCCCAGACTGTCAACGCAAACAGCAATAGCTACAATATCAACTATGGAATCAACTGCACCAACCTCATGGAAATGCACCTCAGACTTGGACACTCCATGAGCCTTAGCTTCAGCATCGCCTATAATATCAAAGATTTTTAAAGCAATTTCTTTGGCCCCTTCAGTAATTTGAGTATTATTAATAATGGCGATAATATCAGCAAGAGCTCTGTGCTCATGATGATGATGGTGATGATGGTGCTCGTGAGTATGTTCATGCTCGCCGCAATGGTCGTGGTGATGATGCTCGTGAGTATGTTCGTGTTCGCCGCAATGGTCGTGGTGATGGTGCTCGTGAGTATGTTCGTGTTCGCCACAATGGTCGTGGTGATGATGCTTGTGAGTATGAACGTGTTCCTGCTCACCATGAAGATATGTCATATCGTGGTCATGATTTTCGTGCTCCGCATCCAGAACTACATCAAAATCGCAGCAGACAACGCCAGCCTTTTTTACAGTGCTGATTGCGTAGGTAAAGCCCTGTACAGGAAGATTGTCAAGAGCTTTAGCCAAAGCCTCCCTATCAGCACCTAAATCTAAGAGAGCAGCTACCAGCATATCGCCGCTGATGCCGGAATTACATTCTAAATATAAGCAATTTGCCATAATTTATTCTCCTTCACTCGTAAAGATTACTATTCTATCATAAAATTTCTTTAACAAACATTATTGCAGACCAATGTTCATACTACCGCTGCTATACCCGCCTAAATCCAAAGCAGTATAAGCAAAGCCTAATTCCTTAAATTTATGGAGGATAGCAGACCTGTTGTCTATAATAACAGCCATGTCCTCCTGCAGCACCTCAATACGTGCCAGCTCGCCATGAACACGCACTCTAAATTGGCTCAGTCCTAAATCGTACAGCATTGCCTCTGCAGCCTCTACCCTAGCCAGACCATCTGCCGTAATTTCTTCACCATAAGCAAAGCGTGATGCCAGACAGGCGTAGGAAGGCTTGCTCCATTCTGCCAAGCCCAGCTTTTTGGCTAAAATACGTATTTCAGCCTTAGTCAGCCCCGCTTCCTTCAATGGGCTTGTAATCTGCAGCTCCTTAAGGGCACGGAGTCCAGGACGATAATCTCCCATATCATCCATATTGGAGCCCTCCACAAGAGTATAAGCCCCCTGCTCAGCTGCCAAGGAAGCAAGTCCAGTGAACAAGGATTTTTTACAATGATAGCATCTGTCAACAGGATTACTCCTAAAACCAGGTACCTGCAGCTCATCAAATTCATATATAAGCTGGGCAATGTTCCTAGAGCTGCAAAATTCTCTTGCCTCATTCTGCTCTCTTAAAGGTACCACTCGCGATACCGCAGTGACCGCAATAGCATTTTTTCCCAATACTCTATGAGCAACAGCTAAAAGCAATGCTGAATCCACACCGCCTGAAAAGGCAACTGCAACCTGCCCCAGCTGCAAGAGAATATTTTCTAATATCAGCAGCTTTTCCTCTGCTGTTTTCATAAGCATATTATCCATAATCATACTATTTTACAGCTAAACGGTTGATTTGCGTAGCGATATAGCCAGCACCGTAGCCATTATCTATATTAACAACAGAAACACAATTAGCACAGGAATTAATCATAGTCAAAAGTGCAGACAAGCCATTAAAGCTTGCACCGTAACCTACAGATGTAGGAACTGCAATTACAGGATTAGAAACAAGGCCACCAATTACGCTGGCAAGAGCACCCTCCATACCTGCAACGGCTATGACACAGTTAGCATCCTGCAGCACCTCTACCTTGGACAGCAGACGATGAATACCGCTTACGCCAACGTCATAGAGACGCTCTACCCTTGTTCCGAAAAACTCCGCTGTTTGTGCAGCCTCCTCAGCAACTGAAATATCTGCAGTACCAGCAGTACATACTGCAATCTTGCCAACATGCTTTTTATCAGCACGCTCCAGCTTTAGAGTTCTGGCTACAGCATCGTACTTAATTTCAGGAAGAACGGCCTTAACCAGCTCGTACTGCTCCTGAGATGCACGTGTGCCAAATACCTCGCCATACTCCTTGTACAGACGCAGATAAATAGCCTGCAGATAATCATCGGGCTTGCTGCTGCAGTAAACAACCTCGGGAAAACCGGAACGCAGCTCTCTATATGTATCTAGCTTGGCAAAGCCTAAATCCTCATAGGCCTTACGCTTAAAATAATGCTCTGCTTCAGCTACAGTCATGCTGCCGCTTTGTACAGACTCCAAAACTTCCTTTATTTCCAATGGTTATACCTCCCTGGAGAATCTTCATAGCTTTATCGAAGGCATATGACCTAAGCTTAACATACTATATATTAGAGTATACTTCATAGGCGAAAAAAGAACAAGTAAAGAGTTATCACTGCAGCACCGCAGATTAATAATACCTTGGGAACAAAACTCCTTAAAGCCCTCTTGAGCAGCACCTTGCTAAAATGGCTTAGGGCAATCCTAAAAAGAGCATCAAATCCCCTGTTAAAAAACTGTTTTCATGTATGCAGCGTTTAATACCCGTCAAATAACAGCACCTAGTATCTTACTAGAAATACAAAAAAGCTCCGAACGCTTTCACGCTCGGAGCTGAATTTCTGGCTCCCCGAGTAGGACTCGAACCTACGACGCCCTGATTAACAGTCAGGTGTTCTACCGACTGAACTATCGGGGAAGAACAGGATGTTTAGCATTGCTCAACATCACGAATGTTATTATACTTACTTTTTGCTGCTTTGTCAATAACTTTATAGAAAAAATTTTAATTTTTTCATTGTAGAGTTTATAGCCTGCTTTTATTTGCGGGTAAGCTTGTAAATCAAAGCATTGCAGATTGCTGCAGCTACGTTACTGCCACCTTTTCTGCCGCGTGCTACTACGTAGGGAATACCGGTTTTCATGATGATTTCCTTAGACTCTACTACATTTACAAAGCCTACAGGAACGCCAATTACCAGCTCAGGCTTAATCTTACCTTCCTTCACCAGCTCATCCAGACGAACCAGTGCAGTAGGAGCATTGCCTACAGCAATAATAACAGGGCCTTCAATGGTGCAAGCCTTCTCCATGCAGGCAGCGGCTCTAGTAGAACCAGCCTCTTTAGCACGCTCTGCAACATCAGGATCAGCCATAAAGCAAACTGCCTTAGCACCAAGTTTTGCCAAGCCCATTTTGTTAATACCTGTGCAAGCCATGTTGGTGTCAGTAACAATGGTTGCACCCTTCTCCAGAGCGGCCAGAGCCTTATCTACTACGCCTTCGGAGAACATCATGTTGCGTGCATAGTCAAAATCTGCAGATGTATGAATAACACGCTTTACAATATCAATTTTTTCAGGATCAAGCTTGATTTGGCCCAATTCCTCGCCAATGATTTCCATGCTGCGTTTTTCAATGTCAGCAGGCAATACGTTTTGTAATTGCATAAATTATCCTACCTTTCCACGCCAGTACGTGCCGGAATACCCTTATCAAAGGGATGCTTACGCTTCATGATTTCAGAAACATAGTCAGCAAGCTCAATCAACTCATCTGCAGGCTTGCGTCCTGTCATGACAACTTCCAGCTTCTGAGGCTTGTTTTTAAGAAAATCAATCAGCTCATTAATATCAAAAACACCTGTGTTGCAGGCACCAATAACTTCATCTAAAACCAAAAGGTCTATCTTTTCATTAGCACATTTTTCCCTGACCTTTGCAAAAAGCTCTGCATGCTCTTCACGCACCTTAGCTTTTTCCTCTGGTGTCATTTGAAAGGTGAACTTTTTAGTTTCCTTACCACGCATAAGCTCAATATTGGGAAGAAGTGCAATGCTGTTAAGCTCACCAGTAGGTCTGCTCTTTAAAAATTGAACAAAAAGCACCTTATTACCATGACCACAGCAGCGTACAGCAAGACCTAAGGCTGCTGTAGTTTTGCCCTTGCCATCGCCAGTATAAATGTGAATCAGACCGCCATCTTTCATTACAGTCCCGCCTCCAGAATTTCTCTGATTTTATCCATATCCAGATTTTTACGGACACCATCAGCTAAAATATCGTATTGCTGTTTTTTATATTCAGCAAAATTAATAGTCTTGATATCCTCTGGTTTCAGACCCTTTTGTGCCAACAGAGCTTCTACAATAGCAGCAGCAATACCATCTCCATCAAAAACGCCATGGACATAGGTTCCGTAAACATTCATGTTGCCTTCTACATTTTGAGAACCCTCAAGCATGGACTCACCATCTTCATGAACAGGACGGATTTTAGTCAATGCAGACTCTGGGGGAAATTCTGTAACGCCGGAATGAATTTCGTAACCATAAAGGGGCATACCGCTCAACTTGGAAAAAATACCCTTAACCTGACCAAAATTACCCTTCATTTGAATGGTACGCTTCTTTTCGATAAAGGAGGTTTCTACATTTAAAAGTCCTAAGCCAGGAGTATCTCCTCCCTCTTCCACGCCGTAGGGATCGGAAATATTTTTGCCCAGCATCTGATAGCCGCCGCAAACGCCAAAGACTACAGTACCCTTGCTGGCCTTTTTAAGAATCATAGCCTCCATACCGCTTTGGCGCAGCCATTTCAAATCGCCAATGGTATTTTTAGTGCCAGGAATGATAATCATATCAGGGTTGCCCAGCTCTCTGGGATTTTTTACATAGCGCAGGGATACGCCAGGAATAAGCTCAAAGACGTTAAAGTCAGTATAGTTGGACATTCTGGGAATATGTACTACTGCAATATCTACAAGCTGTACTTCGCTGTGACCGGAAATGCGCTCAGAAAGGCTATCCTCGTCTTCAATATCTACATCCAGCATAGGCATGACACCTACAATAGGAATACCTGTTTTGTCTTCAATCATCTTAAGACCGGGACGCAGAATTTCTATGTCACCACGGAACTTATTGATGATAATGCCTTTAATCATGGAACGTTCTTCCTCATCCAGAAGCATTACAGTACCGTAAATTGAGGCAAATACGCCGCCGCGATCAATATCAGCAACTAAAAGCACAGGAGCCTTAGCCATTTTAGCCATGCCCATATTAACAAAGTCATCCTTGTTAATGTTTATTTCAGCAGGACTGCCTGCACCCTCAATAACAATCACATCATGATCAGACGCGAGAGTATCAAAGGCCTCCATGATTTTAGGACGCAGTGTATGCTTCATTTTGTAGTATTCACCTGCAGTCATGGTACCAATGGCTTCACCAAGAACTATTACCTGAGAGCCCTTGTCACTAGTAGGCTTAAGAAGAATTGGGTTCATAAGTGCACTTGGCTCAATTCCTGCAGCCTCAGCCTGTACAACCTGTGCACGTCCCATCTCTGCTCCATCACGGGTAATGTATGAATTCAGAGCCATATTTTGTGACTTAAAGGGAGCCACGCTTTTGCCGTCCTGATGCAAAACACGGCAGAGTCCTGCTGTTACCAGGCTTTTGCCGGCATTGGACATGGTGCCAACTATCATAAGAGCTTTAGTCATTACATTCACTCTCTTTCATCAAATAATCAAGTATGTGTTGGTAATTTTGTATTTTCTCAGCTTGTCTCTGACAATTAATAGCTGAGGCGATTACAGGAGTCTCCCCTCTGCCATGCTTGCCGGAAACGGAGCTGGTAACATGGTCGCCGCAAATAATAATTTTTAGAGGCTGTGAGTAATTTTTTAAAATATAATCAACAAACTGGTTATCAATCTGCTCAATAAAGTCCGCCTTGCCCTTATAATCATAGCGGTGAGCTGCTTCATCACTGCCATTAAAATGAGCAAGAACAAAACTATTATCCTGCAGCAGCTTAACTGCCGCCTCCGCCTTAGCCTTAATGTCTGTGTCAACATCTCCTGTAGCACCTGCAGGCACTACAACCTTCATGCCAAGAGCCAGGCCAATGCCTTTGACAATTTCCGCCTTGCACACAGCAGCTCCCCCAAAGCCATGAAGCTCACGAAAGCTGGGCAAAACAGTACGCTCTGACGGTCCCCATGGATAAAGCTCGTAATGAATGCCGTTGCCGGCAAAGGGCTCTAAACGCTTGTGGGCCTCCTGAAGAAAATAGCTTACAGAAAGAGATGTCTCCATAAGCTCCTTTAGGAGTTCATCATAGCTTTCGCCAACACTTTCATGTGGCGGAGCAATGGATAATCCTAAAACCGACTGCTCTTTATTCATAATCAGCAGATTACGATATTCGGACAAATGGAGGAATTCTATATCCTTTAATATGTCATTGCATGCTTGAGCAGCATTACGCATTTCTGCAAAAGACAGTCCCTGTCCATTAAATGCTGCCAGCTTGCCTTCGTCATTTACTGCAACTAAATTACAGCGGAGCACCATTTCATACTCCGAAATATCCCTATCATGAGCTAATAGCTCCAAATAGGCTCTATTTGCAGGAATATGCTGCTTATCAACACCTAAGAGCCTTAGTATGCAGCTGCAGCTTTCAGGAACAATATCATCTTCACAAATGCTGACATGACCTAGGGTTCCCTGCTTTTCCAAAGCATCCATTACTGGATGATGAGAGTGCTGGAAAGGCGTTTGTCCCTGCCATTCAGCAATAGGCTCATCGCCTAAGCCGTCAATAAGAATTAGTAAGGAGTGCATGTTTTTTTACTTCCTTAATTGCCCTGATTAAACCGCGGTTCAACACTCTCGTTTTTACAGCAATACGATAATAACCAGGTCCAAGATTATGGTAATTACTGCAGGAGCGAATAAGATAGCCCTGCTCACGCATGAGCTGGACAAAGTTTTCCGTCTCCTCCAGATAAAAGAATATATAGTTAGCTTCAGACGGATATACCTTAGCACCTAAGCTTTCCAGCTGGTGCATTAAATATCTGCGTTCCTCATGTATAAGGGCAAAGGACTGCTTAAGGTATTCTGTTTCCTTAAGAGCAGCGATACCTGCTTCCTGTGCCAAAATAGAAACACTCCAATCCTGACCGCACTGATGCAATCTGCTGTGAAGCTTTTCATCACTGGTCATGCAGTAGCCTAGTCGTATACCGGGAATGGCGAAGGTTTTGGTAAAGGCCTTAAGGATAATGAGATTAGGATGGCTTGCCAGCTGACTACGAAGGCTATAGGACTTGTCTGCCGCAACAAAATCCATAAAGCATTCATCAACCAAAAGCTTGGTATTTACCTGACTGCATTTTTCCAAAATGCTCAGCAGCAGCTCCTCGTCACAAACTACGCCGGTAGGATTATTAGGATTGCAAACGTAAACGATATCCGTAGAAGGTGTTATCTTATTTAAAATTGACCTCTGAATAGAAAAATTCTTATCTTCAGGCAGCTTATAGTATTTAATGCTGCAATCAACGGAACGAAGTGATTTTTCGTAATCTGCAAAGGTCGGTGCCAAAAGCAAAGCCTTGCGTGGACGCAAAGCCAGGGCTAAACGAAAAAGTACATCAGCAGCACCATTGCCAAAGAAAAGATATTCCTCTTTAATACCAAGGTATGCTGCTGTTGCTGCAGCCAATTTTCTGCAAAAGGGATCAGGATAGTTTACACATGAGCATAAACCATTCTTGATTGCCTCTTTTATGCCTTTGGGAATTCCTAATGGATTGATGTTAGCAGAATAATCTACAAATGGCTTGCCTGCAGCGGAAAGCTCCTGGCTGTAAATATCACCGCCATGTTCATATTTGTACATCCTTTCCACCTCCATCTACTAAATTTTATACTTTAAAGAAAATTATCGAACTACAATGTCTGATTTAAAAATAAGCAGAAATAAGGCAATGAAGCTCACTGCCTTATTATGCTTTAGATATTTGCGAAGTAACGCATTAAATATATCAGGGAAAAAAGCAGAAGGCTTAAAACCGCTGTCATATATAAAAGATTATTAGTCGCAACGATATCCTCAGCCATTACGGGACGGATATTATCGCCAATGGTATCCTTACGAACAAGCTTGCCAAAGTAGTAATGATCACCACCAAGCTGAATATTCAAGGCACCTGCTGTAACTGACTCAGTCATAGCAGAATTTGGGCTCAGGTGGTTATAGCGGTCTCTCCAAAAGATTTTCCAAGCACCCTTAGTATTAAGGTTAAGGAAATAAGAGGCTAAAATCATTACGATACCTGTAATTCTTGCAGGAATAAGATTTGCTAAATCATCCAATTTGGCGGCACAGCGACCAAAATACATATATTTGTCGTTTTTATAGCCAACCATGGAGTCCATGGTATTGATGCCCTTATACAGAAAAGCCAAGGGTGCACCGCCTAAAAACATATACAGCATAGGAGCAATTATTCCGTCTGCAGTATTTTCAGCAACGGTTTCCACAGCACCCTTAGTAACCTCCTCCTCATCGAGCTCCTTGGTATCACGACCAACAATCCAGGAAAGCTTGAGACGAGCATCAACAATATCCTTATTCTGCAGTGCGTAGTATACCTTCATACTCTCATCACGCAGACATTTGGTTGCAAAAATCTGATAGCACATAATTGTTTCTACAGTAAAGCCCAGCCAAGGATTGAATTTGTAAGCTGCAGTAAGAAGTGCAAGAGGCACAAGGAAGGAAAGGGTCAGAACAATAACAACCATCAAGGCACCTCCGAAGAGAAGGCCGTTATTGCTGAAGCCAAAGAGCTTTCTAAGATGCTTTTCTAAAAATGATATGAGATTGCCGATAAGACAGATTGGATGTGGCAGCCAATGGGGGTCGCCAAAGATTAAGTCCAATATAAAGCCTGTGACAATAGCTCCTAAAGTCATCATAAAAATTTCCCCTTCTACTAAAAGTGCACTCAACATTTTGCATACTCCCTGCAATGCTCCACAAAACTGCGGGCAAATTCTTTATTTCCCCATAAGTGCATATGGGGATAACCGGCATACATAGAAGCAGTGGTATGTGCTCCCTCCCACTGACCTTTGCCGGAGGCCTTGCATATAGCAAAGCCTGAACCATTATTTGTGCTGTCAGAATAATGGAATTCATGAGCATTAATTTTACCGCCTTTAGGACACAGCACATTGTCCTCATTGGCAGTTATATTTACGTAACCGAAGCGTGTCAACTTAGAGGTCATGGCAGATTGGCCCTCGATGGCTCCTACCCAATCATAAATCGTATCTCCATCAACATAACGCTCTAAAAGATACATAAAGCCGCCGCACTCAGCAAAGCAAGGCAACCCTTTGTCAAGGGCAGCTTTTATATCCTGCAGCATGGTTTTATTGTCTGCCAGCTGCTGTGCATAGAGCTCAGGATAGCCACCGCCTAAGATAAGGCCATCACATTCAGGCAAATGAGCATCGTTTATGGGGCTAAAGGGAATAAGCTCTGCTCCCAGCTCGCATAAAAGATCCAGTGCATCCTGGTAATAGAAGCAAAAAGCCTTGTCCTGAGCGATGGCAAGCTTAACCCTGCCTACAGGCTCAATGCTCTGCTCCTTATATTCAAGAGGAGATGCTGCTTGGGCAAGCTCCATAAGGCCGTCTAAATCAATGGATTTGGCAGCCTGTTCAGCAAGACGCTCTACAATCTGCTGCAAATCGCCAATTTCTTCTGCAGTTATGAGGCCAAGATGACGGCTTTCAAAGCCGCAGCTCTGCATAACAGGGAAATAGCCTAAAAGCTTGACACCGGTTTCCTTTTCAATAACGTCCTTG
Organism: uncultured Phascolarctobacterium sp.; assembly: GCA_900547415.1. GTDB lineage: Bacteria > Bacillota > Negativicutes > Acidaminococcales > Acidaminococcaceae > Phascolarctobacterium_A. The sequence goes on from URGS01000008.1 coordinate 53,581, forward strand.
TAGAACATATAGCTCATAGGATTTACATTATTGATAATTGCACCGACAATATGACTATCACTGCGGAACTCCTTGAAGCCCTTGATAGCTGCTGCAATGGAAAGAGCAGCACCCTTGCCATTAACAACCAGAATTACAGGGGTGTCGCAGGTTACCGCCAGGTCATAGGCACTAGCCTCTACGGTCTTGCCCATGCCATCATAAAAGCCCATTGCACCCTCAAAAACTGCTACGTCTGCCTCTTTAGAGTTCTTGGCTACCAGATAAGGAACGATTTCCTTACCAAGCATAAACACGTCAAGATTTCTTGATTTAGCTCCGATAACCTTGGAATGAAACATTGGGTCAATATAGTCAGGACCGGATTTAAAGGCAGCAACCCTGTGGCCCTTATTCATAAGTGCTTTCAGCAGAGCACAGACAATGGTAGTCTTGCCGCTGCCGCTGCCTGGAGCGCTGATCATAAATCTTGGAATCCTTACTTCAGCCATGTTAATCTTCCTTCTTCAATGCAGTCATCACATATACGGGATTTTGGGCCATCATCAGATTGTAGCTGCCTAAGTGCTTGCCACGGGCAACAAAGACATTGACGATGTCCAGTGTATAATCATGGTGCTGCTTATAGTATTCAGCAACCTCTGCCAGAGTTTCAATGGTTATAGCATTGATTACTACTCTGCAGCTGCTGTTTTTAGAATAAATGATATCCATCATTTGGCAAAGATCGCCCCCGCTGCCACCCACAAATACGCAGTCAGGTGCTGGCATATCCTTAATATTTTCCAAAGCCTCGCCGGCGATGACTTCCAGGTTTTCTACTCCGAAAAGCTCCTTGTTTTTACCTAAAAGCTCTACAGCAACAGGGTTACGCTCAAAGGCCCACACCTTACCCTGTCTAGCTAAAAGAGCCAGCTCTATGGAGCAGGAGCCAGTACCAGCTCCAATGTCATAAATCAAGTCAGTTGCTTTAGGCATCAGCTTGGACATGGAAACGCTGCGAACCTCCTGCTTAGTCATAGGAACCTTACTGCGCATGAATAGCTCATCAGCAAGTCCGTGAACTACAGGCTCAAAGCCGCTGGCGTTTTCATTAAGAATCATCATAACGGACAAGGACGGAAATTCAAGTTTGCTGATTTCCTCAGCAGTACCCTCTGTCAGCTTTTCCTCAGGATAGGAAAGATTTTCACCTACATAAACCTTTACACTGCCCAAGCCATGTTCACACAGCTTGCTGCAAAGCATTTGCGGGGAATGCTCCCCTCCTGTCAGAGAAAATACCTTCTTATTTTGGGCTACAGCAGAAACAAGATTTTGTCTGCGTCCATGCATGCTGACGATTTTAGCATCATCCCAGGACATATTAAGCTTGGAAGCAAAGTAAACCAGACTGCTGATACCGCAATAACGGACACATTCACAGTCAGGAAGCTTGCCGCTAATAGTCTTGGCAAGGCTGAAGAAGCCTACATCGCCGGAAACAAGCACAGCCAGAACATCTTTTTCTGGGTCAGCCTCAGCTGCAATAACTGCAATTTCAGAGGTTTTAATAGTATCATAGACTTTTTTAGAAGCATCAGCAAAGCTGGACAGCATTCTTTTATCGCCAATAAGAATATTGCTTTCTGCAATAGCCTGACGAGCAGCACCAGTCAAAAGCTCCGGGTTACCCGGGCCGATGCCTACAATATTTACACGCAGCATAGTGAGCTCCTTTATTATCTAATCTCGTTGCGCAAATAAGCGATTATCTCACTGTAGCCGGCACCCTGCTCCTCAGAAGCTCTGCCGATTACAATAAGCTTGGCGCCTGCTGCTTCTGCAGCCTCGACCTTTTCTTCAAAGCCGCCTACAGAACCAGAATCCTTAGTCACCATGAACTTGCTGCCAAATTTCTTGAGCATAGCAATATTCAGCTCCTTAGAAAATGGTCCCTGCATGCATACAATGTTAGCAGGCTTATAGCCTAGGCTCAGTGCAGTGCTTAAGGAATCCTGCATAGGTAAAATTCTCAAGGCAATTCTTTCCTGGTAATCATTTACTGCCACAAAATCAGACAGATTCTTACTACCGGTGGTAAGAAAAATTTTACCCTCCAAATGATTCAACAGCTCCACTGCTTCGCCAAAATCTGCAACTCTCGTATAATTACCAGCCTCACCTACGGGACGTACAAGGCGAAGATACTTACAATCTTCACGTCTGCAGGCCTCCTGCACGGTTTCAGTAACGATTGTTGCATACGGATGAGTTGCATCAACTACAAAGGCAGGCTGCTTTTCCTTCAAAAAGCTGCACATAGCCTCCAAATCCATACGCTTAGCCATAACAGTAACATTGCTTTGGGGCTCTATAAGAGAAGCACCGTATTCTGTAGCAACGGATACATAAATTTCAATATCTAAGTCAGCAAGATCTTTAATAAGCTTGCGTCCCTCACTGGTTCCACCAATGAGCCAAATTACCTGCTTCATCCCAGTCTGTAACCACGGGGAGTTACCATACGGCCGTTGATAACCTGAGTTTGAGTATTGCCGATAATAACAGTAGAGAACATATCTACCTGTTTGTCACGGAGCTCAGCTAAGGTAGTCAGCTCGTACTCCTCACCTTCACGGCCAATATTGCGGACAATGCCTGCAGGAATAGTACCAGGCTGGTTTTTCAGCATAATGTCGCAGGCCTTTTGCAGATAGTCATGGCGCTTGAAGCTGGAAGGATTGTACAGGCAGATGCAGAAATCAGCCTGAGAAGCGCAATCAAGACGTTTTTCGATTTTTTCCCAGGGAGTCAGAAGGTCGCTCAGGGAAATCAGGCAGAAGTCACTAATCAGGGGCGCACCCAAAACTGCAGCGCCAGAGCATGCAGCAGTAATGCCGGGAACAACCTCAATTTCTACCTCAGGATGATCAGCAGCGACCTGGCACATAATACCAGCCATGCCGTATACACCAGCATCGCCACTGGAAATCATGGCAACGGTTTTGCCCTTCAGAGCCTCCTCCAAAGCCAGCTTGCAGCGGTCAACTTCCTTGCGCATACCGGTAGAAAGGAATTCCTTGTCAGCAAAATCATCTTTAATCAGGTTAACATATACATGGTAGCCTGCAATTACATCACATTTTTGCAGAGCCTCATAAGCTCTTTTGGTCATTTGTTCAACGCCGCCAGGGCCAAGACCTACAACATATAATTTAGACATAATCCACCATCCTTAATTTCTTTTAAGACCAGTCTTGCTGAAATCCAAAACCAAAGCCTCTGCAGCTATGGCTAGGGTAACACCATTCAGACTGGTTTTTTGCAGCAGCAGCCTGCCACCATTACTGTCCTTGACAGCACTGCGTTCGCAAACATTGCTTACCCCTACTACACTTTGAACAAAGGCAGAGGGAGTAAAATCTCCTTCAACCTCATTAAGCTCTTCAGCTGTATAGAAGTTGGCAGGAAGCTTATATTTTGCGGCAAAGGCTAAAAGCCCCTGCTCGTCTTTTTTCAAATCAACAGATGCAATACCGGCAATGGAGCGCAAATCAAGCCTAAGCTTGTTCAAGGCAGGCAAGACCAGGGCTTCGATGCTTTCCAGAGGAGTATTGCGTCGACAGCCTATTCCTAAGTGCACAATTCTAGGTAAAAGCCTAACGGTGCTTGGGAAAGGACTCAGCTCACTATCAAGAGTTATTGCCATTCCTATGGGCAGGGATAAATTACGCTCTACGTTTACAGGTAAAGCTCCCTCCACAGTAAAGGCATCATCAAGATACAGTCCAACCTTTTGCTTATCTACCAAAGCTGCTGCAAAGTCCTTAGCAGCCTTCATAGAGCAAATGGACATATGGCTGCGTGCAGCCCATTCATCTACAGCAAACAGGCCGTTTACGTCAGTAGCAGTAGTAACGCAGGCAACGCCTCCAAGATAAGCCGCAAGGCAGCGTGACAATTCGTTGGCACCACCAATATGGCCTGAAACAAGAGGAATGACAAAGTTTCCCCTCTCATCTACAGATACAACAGCAGGGTCTGCAACCTTGCTGACAAGGTATGGTGCAATTGTACGCACGGCAATCCCAGTTGCTCCTACAAATACTATGGTCTGACAATCCTTAAAAGCAGCTTTGCAGGCTTCATTGTGATTAGGAAGCATTTCCTCCAGTCCCACAGCAGCAGCATACTTGGAAACGGTTTGCAGTCTTACAGCATAGCCTATGCTTTCAAGATACTTACCTATTTTTTTACTCAGCTCTGCGCCTCTTACTGAAAAGGAAAATACTGCTGCCTGCATTTTATTTCACCTCAGGTTTAATATCCAGCTTGCTGGGGTCAGCCGCACGGAAGCCATGAGCAAAATTCGGGTTGTACAGCTCACTGCGGTCGTAAATATTACCCAGGAAGTTGCCAACAGTAATCAGGGCAGTTTTGTTGATGCCATGCTTAGCAGCGGTTTCAGCCAGAGTCTCTACAGTGCAGTAGCAAATCTTTTCATCAGGCCAGGAAGCCTTGTAAACAATAGCAGCCGGAGTATCAGGCTTGTAACCGCCTTTAACCAGCTCAACCTGCAGTTTTTCCAACAGACCGGAGCTGAGGAAAATAACCATGGTTGCTTTATGAGCAGCATAGTCAGCAATTTTTTGACGAGGCGGTACAGGAGTACGGCCTTCCATACGGGTAATGATTACAGATTGGCTTACATTAGGCAGAGTGTATTCAGCTTCCAATGCAGCAGCAGCAGCACAGAATGAGCTTACGCCAGGAACAATTTTAAAGGGCAGATTATAGCTGCGCAGCAGGTCGATTTGCTCACGATGAGCACCGTATACAGAGGGGTCACCAGTGTGGAGACGTACAACCAGCTTGTCTGCCTGTGCAGCAGGAACCATCGCTGCAATAACTTCTTCCAGAGTCATTTCAGCACTGTTCATGATTACACATTCCGGTTTGCAGTATTTCAGCAATTCCGGATTTACTAAGGAACCTGCATAGATAACCAGGTCTGCCTTTTCCAACAGTTCTTTGCCTTTTACAGTGATTAAGTCAGCAGCACCAGGGCCAGCACCAATAAAATAAATCATTATTTATCAAACTCCTTTTCTTTTACCAGAATTACAGAAAAATAGCTGCTTGCGGGATCGATTTCTTCTAAATCGAAATAAACCTTTTCACCGGGCAGACCGCAGCGCTCTACCATACCGGAATTCTTGATGAGGCCGCGTTCACGGAGTTCATCACGTACACGACCGATTTCGCTTGCAGATTTCATCAGAACCTTGTTGCCAGGGCCGTCCAGGAACTTAGTGGATTCCTTGTAGCTGCCAGGCAGAACAATCAAGGGTTCCGCTCTCTCGCAAAGAGATGTATTCAGACGAGCAGCTACTGCGCAGATGGAAGTTACACCTGCAACCAGCTCAGCATCGTAGCCATCTTTCAGAACCAGCTTGTGTACATAAATGCAGGTAGCATACACGGTAGGACAGCCAAGAGTAATGAAAACAACATTTTTACCCTCGTCAAGAAGCTTTTCAATAGCATCAGCGCCTTCGCGATGAGCCTTATCCATAGCTGCCATATCCTTGGTCATGGGCATATAGATGTTGATTTGCTCCTTTTCATCCAGATTAACGACCTGGTTTACGATTGCCTTTGCAGTCATAATGCCGTTGTCACCTAAGGGAAGTGCAACAACATCACATTCCTTCAGCAAGCGTACAGATTTCAGTGTCATCAGCTCCGGATCGCCAGGGCCAATACCAACGCTATAAAGTTTACCTCTCATTGTTTCATTCTCCTTTAACTTGATGTATTTTAATTAATTCATCTGCATCCATTGTTTTGCCTAAAACACCATATACATTGGAAAACATCAGGGCAGCAGTTTTTATTTTGCCATGCACGCGATGCTGCATGTAAAAATCAATCTTAGCGGTTACTTCAGCCATAACCTCGTCAAAGATACCCTCTCTTTTGAGGACTTTAGTCACCTCGTCAGTAGTCAGGCATTTGTAGATTTCCTTGCCTGTTTCCACAGAGGCTCCATGGAACATTGCCTGCATAGCCAAAAGTTCAGTACGGCAATCTGCATATTTGGAATGGGTGTTCATTACACCCTGTGCCAGCTTAATAAGCTTGCCTGAGTGACCTATAAGCAGCAAGGACTCAAAGCCGCAGAACACCGCGTAATCCAAAAGCTCACCTACAAAATTACTGCAGGTCACAGAATCAGATAAATCAAGCTTCAGAACATCCCTGGTAAAATCCTCGCCATAATTACCGAAGAAAACCAGTAAATCCTTATTGCCCTTTGCCTTTTGGGCGTTAATTTCCACATACATGGTTTCTATCAAAGCCTTTTCGCTCATGGGCTCCACAATACCGCTTGTACCCAGAACGGACAGACCGCCTACGATTCCCAGACGTGGGTTAAAGGTTTTTTTGGCAATTTCAACACCAGCGGGCATAGAAATTGTTACCCTAAGACCACCTGTATAACCACATTCCTTCATTACATTAGTAAGCTCAGTGGTAATCATCTTTCTAGGGGTAGGATTAATTGCAGGCTCGCCTACCTTGCAGGCCAGTCCAGGCTTAGTTACCCTTCCTACGCCGACGCCGCCGCACAGCTCTACGCCAGGCTGCTCCATGCGTTCTACCTTAGCATATACAAGAATGCCATTAGTATCATCAGGATCGTCGCCGGAGTCCTTGCGAATGGCACAGCTTACATAATCCTGCTTTTGTTCAACCTCCAAAGGCTCCAAATCCAGAACAATTCCCTTGGGGGTGTCAATGCGAACGGTTTCTACACGTTCGCCCTTCAGCAGCATTACTGCCGAAGCCTTAGATGCAGCCGTAGCACAGCTGCCCGTTGTATATCCACAGCGCAGATTCTTACCTTGTGAGAATTGGTATTGCTCCACTGTTATACTCCTTTACTTTTTTACCAAATAAGATTTTATCTCAATAACGTAAAAAGACTTCTGCCGAACCCGACAGAAGTCACAAAGACAAATTGGACCAACAAAATAGTCTGTTTTGCAGGAAAAAAACATGCAAACTGAAGTAAATTTGTTAATCGCCGCCTCCATCACCCGTGGATTCAGACAATTCGTGTAGGCAGGCTGCTGACTAGAGCTAAGCTCGCACAGCGGCGGGACCGTATGGCAATGCCATCTGACCAAATCCTGCACGATATCGAAATGATTATAACATATTTAATCGTAAAATCCAATAGTTTTAGGAATAATTTCTACTAATTTTATTACGATAAATTCATTCTTATTATCAATTATTACTATTAAGTTTTTAATAAAATCAAGCTTTTTATATCATATAATTGTATAACAAAAAAAAAGCAGATAAGCTTTCACTTATCTGCTTTAATATTCATTATAAAATTCTGCAGGCACCGTAATACCTTGCACCCCAATAACCAGTAAAGGCATTGGATACGGTTACACCAGTGCTGGAGCCAGCATGGATAAATTGACCATTGCCGACATAAATGCCGCAGTGAGATGCACCAGGCTCATAGGTTGTAAAGAAAACCAAGTCGCCAGGACGCAGGTTGCTGATAGGAACCTTACGACCGGAATAGAACTGCACATCAGCAGTTCTCGGAAGAGAAATACCTGCACGAGCAAATGCATACTGGGTAAAACCGGAGCAGTCAAAACCATAGGGAGAAGTTCCGCCAAAAACATAGGGAGTGCCAATTACACTGTAGGCAGCTCTTAAAATATTTCTAAGCTTCGCGTCATTACGGTTAGGAGGCATCTCCTTGTTCATAAGAGCTTTATATGTAGCAGGTCCAATAACGCCATCAACCTCCAAGCCTATATCTGACTGGAATTTTTTGACAGCCTGTTCAGTTTCAGGACCAAAGTCACCATCTAAATTAGAAATAGTATAATGCAGCTCTACCAATCGTTTTTGAATTGACAGAATCTCCTGTCCCTCATCACCACGTTCAAAAGAGGCAAAAGCTACAGAGCTTGTCAGACACAAAAACAGAGTAAAGATGCATGTCATGATATGTTTTTTGACCAAGGGCATACACTTCCTCTCCTCTAATACAATAACATTATAGCACAATATTTCCTATATGCAAACCCTAAATTAGTACTAAATGCAGAAATTTATAGGTCTTTACTGTTAGTTTTTATGTGTCTTGCTACTAAATAAAGAGGTCTGTGCTTGATTTCCTCAAATATCCTGCCAATATACTCGCCCAATATTCCTATGCCAACAAGTTGAATTCCGCTAAAAAATAATACACTGACAGCAATCGTTGCCCAGCCTGGAACCGCATCATTTGTAAAGAATTTTACACATAGAACATGTCCCAACATTAACAAGCTGCAGCAGCCAAAGATAATTCCTAAGTAAAATGCCCAACGGAGCGGAATATTAGAAAAGGCTGTAATACCGTCCAGGGCAAAATGCAGCATTTTCTGGAGATTAAATTTAGATTTGCCTGCAAAGCGCGCTGGTGCCACAAACTCAATAACAGCAACATTAAAGCCAAGAGTACTTACAAGACCACGAATAAAGCGTGCTCTCTCCCTATAGGATTTAAAGGCGTCTACAGCTATTCTGTCCATAAGACGGAAATCGCTGCCACCAGGAGTTATTTCCACCTTGGATAATGCATTGATAACCTTATAGTATACAGCGGACGTTATATCCTTGAAAAAGCCTGTATCTTCTGTAGCCATACGTTTAGTCTGGACAATTTCATAGCCCTGTTCCCACAGCCTGAGCATTTCAGGGATAAGCTCAGGAGGATGCTGCAAATCACCATCCATAGAAATCACTGCATCGCCGTCTGCATTATCAAGACCACAGGTAATAGCCATCTGATGACCATAATTTCGTGAAAGCAAGTACGCTTCAACATGGGAATCCTGTTTTGAAAGCTCATTCAAGATAACTCTGCTGCTGTCCTTGGAGCCATCGTCAACAAAAACTATATTATAATCATAGTTTTCGTTTTTCATTACTTCTGTAACACGTCTATGAAATTCGCGAAGATTGCCTCCTTCATTAAATACTGGAACAACTAGAGAAATCTTTTTCATTATTTTCACCACACCATAAAAAAGGCTGCCCTTAGGCAGCCGTTATATACGTTAGAGTGCTCAATAAGCCGAGTTCTGTTCCGCAAAGCGGTGACGATCATTTATCTAGGCTTACAGTTACCTGCAAGCTCAAGCGACACAACCCGGAAGGCTCAGCGGGCCGCTTCATCCCTTCCCTATTTGGTCTTGCTCCGAATGGGGTTTACCTAGCCAGCCTGTTACCAGACTGCTGGTGCGCTCTTACCGCACCGTTCCACCCTTACCTGCCGAAGCAGGCGGTACACATTTCTGTGGCACTATCCCTGAGATCACTCTCGCCGGACGTTATCCGGCATTCTGCCCTATGGAGCTCGGACTTTCCTCTTTTAGCAAAAGCTAACAGCGATCATCTTTCGCACTCTTCATATAACTTTACCATAAGTAATAATATTAGTCAACTGAATGAGCTTATTATATTATCTTAACCTTAGCATAATATGAAATAAGCTTGTAAAATACAATTAAAAGCAGCCCACCACTTGGGCGGGCTGCCATAAATATTAATTTAGCTATGCTTCCTTATGCTCAGCAATAATCTTTTCAGCCATTTTAGCAGGAACGTCTTCGTAATGGTCAAATTTCATTTCGAAGGTACCCAAGCCTTGAGTCAGAGCACGCAGGTCAACTGCATATTCGGTAATTTCGGAATACGGAACCTGAGCACTTACTACGCTCATGCCCTCTTCAACGCTCTGCATGCCAAGGATACGACCGCGTTTAGTATTCAGGTCACCAATAACATCACCCATCATGGAGTCAGCGCAGGTCACATTCAGATTGTAAACAGGCTCTAAAAGTACAGGTTTGCACATTTCCATAGCCTTCTTGAAGGCAATATTGGATGCGGTTTTGAATGCCATTTCAGAGGAGTCAACAGTATGATAAGAACCATCCAGCAGAGTAATGCGCATATCAACAACAGGATAGCCAGCCAGGATACCCTTTTCCATAGCCTCACGCATGCCTTTTTCAACTGCAGGAATGTATTGACGAGGAACAGCGCCGCCAAAAATCTTATCTACGAATTCAAAGCCGCCTCCAGGAGGCAGTGGCTCCATTTTAATAACTACGTGACCATATTGACCATGGCCGCCGGATTGTTTCTTATGCTTGCCTTCAACCTCAGCGCTGCCGCGAATGGTTTCACGGTATTCGATGATAGGAGCACGCAGAACAGCTTCAACACCATATTTGCGCTGCATACGCTCCATAATGATTTCGATATGCTGATCGCCCATACCGCTGATTAGAGACTCCTTGGTTACAGGGTTCTTAGTAACGATAATAGTCGGATCCTCGTCCATCAGACGGCTCAGAGCAGTCATAATCTTTTCTTCGTCGCCCTTCTTCTTCGGATAGATGGCACGAGTATACATAGGCAGCGGGAACTCGATTGCAGGGAATTCAACCTCTGCGTTTTTATCGCACAGAGTATCACCGGTAGAGGTGTATTGCAGCTTGGAAACTACACCAATATCACCAGCAACAACCTGGCTCATAGGAATCTGAGTTTTGCCGCGCATAGTAAAGATGCTGCCAATACGCTCCTCTTCTTCACGACGGGAGTTCCAAACGGTGCTGTCGGATTTGATAGAGCCGGAGAATACACGGAAGAAGCTCAGACGGCCAACGAAGGGGTCAGAGGTTGTCTTGAATACCAGTGCTGCCATAGGAGCGTTGGCATCGCGGACTTCTTCTTCACCGGATTCTTTATCTATAACAATGTAGTCATTCAAGATCGCAGGATAGGTATAGTCGATAATTGCATTCATCAAACGACCTAAGCCAATGTTTTTGAAAGCACTGCCGCAAATCATAGGATAAATGATTGCCTGACGGATACCATTGATCAGGCATTTCATAATTTCTTCATTGCTGATGGTCTCGCCTTCCAGGTAACGCATCATGCAGTCATCGTCAGCTTCAACTGCTGCTTCAACCATCTTTTCATGTGCTTCTTCTGCAATTTGTTTATATTCATCAGGAATTTCGATTTCATCGGAACCATTGCCGTTAGCACGGTATGCTTTCATCTTGAACAAATCGATAATGCCTTCAAACTTTTCAGCTTGGCCCAAAGGTAACTGCAAAGGAAGAACTCTCTTGCCAAATTTACCGCGGAGATTATCAAGAATGCTGTGGAAATCTGCATTTTCGCGGTCCATCTTGTTTACGAAAATAATACGGGGCAGACTAGCCTCTTCAGCAAGCTTCCAGCATTGCTCAGTACCTACCTGAACACCAGCAGTAGCACTAACAACGATCAATGCGGAGTCAACAGCTCTAAAGGCACCCTTTACCTCTGCCACGAAGTCAGCAAAACCAGGAGTGTCGATAAAGTTGATTTTAGAATCGCGCCATTCAACCGGTGCCAAGGTAGCGTTTACAGATACCTTACGTTTGATTTCTTCCGGTTCGTAGTCAGTGGTGGTAGCACCGTCCTCTACCTTGCACATTCTGCTAATAGCTCCGGAGCGATACAGCAGAGCTTCGGTAACGGACGTGGTTCCTGCTCCACCGTGACCCACAATAGCCACGTTTCTAATTTTATCACCTGTGTATTCTTTCATGACATTTCCTCCTTTTCGGACAATGTTTTAATGACTAGTCTATTCGCTGAACTTGCATAATATTCCTTCTTATACTTAAAAAGATTATAGAGAAATTTTTATTAAACTAAAAATGTAACATAAGTAACAAGAATTCAGAAAATTATCCTATTAGCAGGTTTTAGTACCAAGGCATATAATTTAAAATTCTTAGCTCCTAATCAAAATTAGTACCTAATACTATAATTAAGGTATAGTATGTACTAAAAAAGACCTGCCCACTAAAGTGAGCAGGTCAGGCGTAGCTTTACAAGAACAAACTTTCGCATTATAATAGAAACAAGAGATAATCTGACGGGTTGGTTCCTCTCTATTATGTGGGAGGTGATAGTAATGAGTGTTTATCAGGCGTTATCTTTAATGATTACCTTCGGTATTCTCGTTGCTACCATTATTTCTGCTTGTAAGTAATCCTTATAAAATGAAATAAGACCGCCCAGCGGTTAAGCGGGCAGCCTTTCTTTCAAATCACTAAAATTTGCGGAGAGAGCTGACGTGCGACCATCAGATTATCTCTTCTTTGTATATTATAGCAGATTAACAACTAAAGTCAAATTAACTAATACACAGTACATTATACTATTTTAAGACCTACCCACTAAAGTGAGCAGGTCTTAATTTTACACTTTAAATTTACGAACCTCTGCTTCGATATCATCAGCAGATAAAATGCCACTGATGATGGCTGCACCGTCAGCTCCTGTTTGACGTACTAAAGCGTAGTTGGAGCTGGTTACGCCCCCAATGCCTACCATAGGAACGTTTACAGCCCTGCGGATCGCCTCCAGGCTCTGCAATCCCAGCTCCGACACATTATTCTTGGTAGCAGAGCCAAAGACAGCGCCGCAGCCCAGGTAGTCAGCTCCATCCTCTACCGCCTTTACGGCCTCCTGAGGATTATGGGCGGATACACCTATGACGTAATCATGGCCTAAAATTCTGCGTGCCACACTGCAGGGCAAATCGTCCTGACCTAAGTGTACACCTGCAGCACCAACTGCCATAGCAATATCAAGGCGGTCGTTGATGATGAGAGGCACAGAATACTTATCACATAATGCTTTAAGCTTCAAAGCCTCCGCATACATGACTCCCCCGTCGCCGTTCTTTAAACGATACTGTACCAAGGTCACACCGCCCTTTAAGGCTGCCTCCACGCACTCCAGCAGAGGGCGTTCCTTAAGACAATTATCATCAGTGACTAAATATACACTGTAATCAATCTTTGCTTTCATAGTAAATTACCTATGACTTAGTTAGCCTTCTCTGGATTGAGGTTGCCTTGGATAAGGTTCCATTTGGTAGTTACATGGTATACGCAGTCCATCAGACGCACCTTAAACATACCAGGGCCATCCTTTTTCTCCAAAAAGTTAGCAGCAAGCTCTGCACTTTGTCCCATAATAACAATACCCATAGCTGCAGCCGCCAGCATATCTTTAGTTACAGCAGCACAGCAGCCAACAAGAGCGCTGGTCATACAGCCACTGCCTGTCATATCCTGCAGCAGAGGATGACCATTATTCAGCACAACTGCCTTTTTACCGTCGCTGATATTGTCAACAGCACCAGTAACAGCAAAAATGCAGCCAAATTTCTTAGCACCCTCCTGTGCAGTTTTCAGAGCATCGCCTTCTTCAAGATTGTCCACACCTTTACCATTGGTATGACCATTGACAAGAGCAGCACATTCACTGTGGTTGCCGCGGACAATGCTGATGTAGCCATTTTCCAAAAGAGCAGTAGCAAAGGCCAGACGCAGGCTGGAAGCCATTACGCCTACAGGGTCAAGGACTACAGGGATATTCTGCGCCTTAGCTGCAATAGCAGCACGCTCCATAGCAACCATTTTATTGGTGTTGATAGTACCAAGATTGATAACCAAGGCATCAGCCTTCAGCACCATTTCCTCTACCTCTTCAGGCTCGTCAGCCATGACAGGAGAAGCACCTGCTGCCAAAGCAATATCTGCACAGCTTTCAGCAGTAACATAGTTGCTGATCATGTGCACAACGGGACGCTGCTTACGCAGCTTATCTACAATTTCACTAAATTCAGCTGTCAAATCCATTATTCTAAAATACCAGCCTTTCTATATAAATCAACAAAATGATGAGTAGGTCCGCAGCCGCTGCCAATTTCCAAACCATGCTCAATGGCCTCAGTAACGTAAGCCTTAGAAGCCTTTACAGCCTCTTTAAGAGTCATACCCTTAGCCAGATTAGAAGCCAAACTGCTAGACAAAGTGCAGCCTGTACCATGGGTGTTTTTAGTAGCAATACGCTCACCGCTGAACCATTTTTCTGCAGTACCATCAAAGAGCAGGTCATCTGCTGCATCGTCAAGATGGCCACCCTTTACCAGCACAGCCTTACAGCCAAGGGAAATAATTTTTTCTGCCACGGGACGCATTTCCGCCTTAGTAGTAACCTTCATACCGCTGATCGCCTCAGCCTCAGGCAGGTTTGGAGTCAGCAGTGTGGCCAAGGGCAAAAGCTCCTTAATCAAGGTCTCACAGGCTTCCGGAGCAAGCAAGGGATAACCGCTCTTGGAAATCATTACAGGGTCAACAACGATGATTTGCGGTTTATATTTACGCAGGCACTCAGCAATAGTGCGAATAATTTCCGGACGGGACACCATACCGATTTTTACAGCATCTACGCGAATGTCATCAAAAACTGCCTCAATCTGCGCTCTGACCACATCGCAGTCAATGTCCTGTACCATCGTGACGCCACAGGTATTTTGTGCAGTTACAGCAGTGATAACGCTCATACCAAAGGTACCATGAGCCGCAAAGGTTTTTAAATCAGCCTGAATGCCTGCGCCGCCGCTGCTGTCGCTGCCAGCAATTGTTAATAAATGCTTCATTGGATTCACCTATTCCTTCATAACAAAAATAGACTGGAGCCGCACGCAGCTCCAGTCCTTACAAAGCTATATTACAGCACTGCTTTAACCTTAGCTACCAGATTATCTACAGTAAAGCCATATTTTTCCATCAGCACATCGCCAGGTGCGGAAGCACCGAAGGTGGTAATGCCTAAAACATTTTGCTCGTTGCCGGTGTAGCGGCCCCAACCATAGGGAACGCCAGCTTCAACAGCAAATTTGGTTACGCCTGCAGGCAGAACGCTTGCTTTATATTCTTCGCTTTGAGCATCGAATACATCCCAGCTGGGCATGGATACTACGCTTGCGTCAATACCCTCTTCAGCCAGCTGCTTTTGAGCTGCCAGAGCCAAATGAACCTCGCTGCCGGTACCAATCAGGACAACCTTAGCTTCAGACTTAGCCGGACTCAGAACATAACCGCCATGAACAGCACCATGAACAACTACGTCCTCATAGTCATGGAGAACATTAAGTTTTTGACGGCTCAGGAGCAGACAGGTCGGTTTTTTGGTTTGCAGGCAAGCTGCTTGCCAAGCAACAGCGGTTTCCAGAGCGTCAGCAGGACGGAATACGCTTACATTAGGAATCATGCGCAATGCCATGGTGGTTTCGATAGGTTGATGAGTAGGACCATCTTCGCCCAGAGCAATGCTGTCATGAGTCAGAACAAATACTGCTTGAATACCCATCAGAGCAGCCATACGAATGGCAGGACGCATAAAGTCTGCGAATACCAGGAAGGTGCCGCCGAAGGGGATGAAGCCGCCATGAAGAGCCATACCATTAAGAACAGTACCCATAGCATGTTCACGAACACCAAAGTGGATGTTGCGGCCTTTGCGGTCTACTTGAGAGAAGAAGCCGCCAGTTTTCATAATAGTTTTATTTGAAGGACCTAAGTCAGCGCTGCCGCCAACCAGTGCAGGCAATTGAGCTGCCAGAACTTGGATTACGTCGCCAGATGCCTCACGGGTCGCGTTCTTAGCAGTGTCCTTGAAAATTGCAGTTAAAGCGGACAGGTTAACCATCATGTTACCGTCAATGCGGTCCTGCAGTTCCTTAGCCAGCTCAGGATATACCATTTTGTAATCCTCGAACAGAGCCTTCCAGGAAGCTTCAGCATCAGCGCAAGCAGGCAGCTTAGCGTCGAAATGCTCCTTAACTTCTGCAGGTACGTGGAACATTTCTTCAGTCCAGCCAGCTTTTTCCTTGGTAGCCTTCAGTGCGTCTACACCAAGGGGCTCGCCATGGCAGGAGGGGCTGTCCTGTTTGGGGCTGCCAAAGCCAATGTGAGTGCGAACAATAATCAAGGAAGGCTGAGTGGTATTAGCCTTAGCTTCTTCAACTGCTGCAGCCATAGCCTCAACGTCCTCGCTGTCAGCTACACGCAGAACCTGCCAGCCATAAGCCTTGAAACGCATTTCAACATCTTCAGTGAAGGCAATGTCAGTACTGCCTTCGATAGTGATTTTATTGTCATCATAGAGGTAAATCAATTTGCCCAGACCAAGGGTACCAGCCAGAGAAGCTGCCTCAGAAGCAACGCCCTCCATCAGGTCACCGTCAGAGGTCAGACCAAAGGTATAGTGATCAACTACGTTGAAGTCAGGCTTGTTGTAGGTTGCAGCCAGCATTGCTTCTGCAATAGCAAAGCCTACGCCCATAGCAAAGCCGTGGCCCAGAGGACCGGTAGAAACGTCAACACCAGGAGTCATGCCATATTCAGGATGACCAGGAGTTTTGCTTTCCCATTGACGGAAGTTCTTCAAATCTTCAATAGTCAGATCATAGCCAGCCAGGTGCAGCATTGCATAAAGCAGCGCACTGCCATGACCGGGAGACAGAATAAAACGGTCACGATTAAACCAGTTGGGATTAGAAGGATTGTAGTTCATGAAACGATCCCACAGAGTATACATTAAAGGTGCAGTACCCAGAGGGAAGCCGGGATGGCCGGATTTAGCCTTCTCTACTTGGTCAGCAGCCAGGAAACGCAATGTGTTTACGCAAGCTTGGTCGATTTTTTGCATCAGTAAAACCTCCAATTGTTAAATATATTACTAAATTTATTATATCATATTTACGTTTAATGTCTACATTTGACTACACTATTTTTATATATTCGCTCCATTGTCGGACATATATAGTCCCTCTGCCTATTTTTCTATCCTTAAATATGAATAATAGTAAAAAAAGAGGTTGGGATAAAACTATCCTAAAAAAGAAAACCAATAGTTTTTTACCGTTCAGAGCAAGAACCATAAATACTTCTTTTTCCATATAGCGTAGCTTAGGCATCAGGTATGCAGCGGCTTTCTTAGGATTGCCTAAATGCACCT
>URGS01000009.1 GCA_900547415.1 uncultured Phascolarctobacterium sp.
ATCCACATGCCTCGCATAATTAAGAAATGTGTCCAGGATTCTGGGTACATATCAGCTACGGTCATAGAATTATTTTCGTTTTACAGTCTTTAAGCGTACCAATATAACATCTTATTACACAAAAAGCAGCAGACTAACTGCCATAACAGCCATGCCGCTAATCAGACCATAAATAGATAAATGATGCTCGCCGTATTCCCTAGCAGCAGGCAAGAGCTCGTCAAAGGAAATAAACACCATAATACCGCCTACAGCAGCAAAGATGATGCCAAAGATAATATCATTCATAATCGGCATCAGTACAAGCCAGCCAACTAAAGCTCCCACAGGCTCTGCCAAGCCGGACATAAAGGAATACATAAACGCCTTTTTCTTAGATCCTGTAGCAAAAAAAATAGGTACAGAAACAGCTATACCCTCAGGAATATTGTGGATAGCAATGGCTACTACAATGGGAATTGCCATAGTCGGATTTTGCAAAGCCGAAATAAAGGTTGCCAAACCTTCAGGAAAATTATGTACAGCAATAGCAATTGCCGTAAAGGTACCTGTTCTTAGAAGCTTAAAAGTATCCTTATGCTTCTCCTCCTCTGCTGCAACTAGCTTAACATCGTGGGGATTCTCCTCCTCCGGCAGCAGCTTGTCAATCATAGCAATAAGCAGCATACCACCAAAGAATGATATTACGGTTAGCCAGCTGCCTTGCTGCTCACCAAGCTGTTCTATAAGAGTAGCCTTAGCATCAGCAAAAATCTCAATCATAGAAATATAAATCATCACACCGGCAGAAAAACCCAGACTGATAGACAAAAACTTTTTATTGGTCTGCTTAGTAGCGAAGGCAATAATACTGCCTACACCTGTACTAAGACCTGCAATCATGGTCATTAGAAAGGCAATAATAATATTTTGTTCCATATAAACCTCCTATTTAGTTAGCTTACGCTAACTATGATTTTACCATTAATGCATCTGCAAGTCAACTGGCTAAAAGCGTTCCTTAATTTTCTGCCAGGTTTTGGCCAAGGTACTTTCGCCAGCCAATCTCTTAAGGCTGTCACCCCAATTAATATGTACTGCATTATCGGACCAGGTACATTTCACTGGAATACTCATGTTCATAATCTCCCAGTAATTATTCGTAAGCTTCAGCCCCTTTTTAGTATAGCTTAAGCTTCCATAAATGGAGCTTAAAGGTAAACCGCGATATGCTATATCATTAATCCTATAGCAGCCCTCAACAGTAGGAATACAGTCTGCCTGATTGCCCTTCACTAAAAGCTCTACAAAGGTAGAACCACTTACAGGCTGATCTGTCAGCAGCTTAACATCCAGTCCCTCACCTCTAAGCTGCAATTCATAATCGCCGCTGGTCAAATCCATATTTCCAGAAACAATAGTAATGGGCTTGCCATTTACTAGGCACATCATTCCCTGGCTGTAAATTACCCTATCACGCAGCACACAACTGCCATCAAAATTCTCTACACAAACTGATTTGCTGTCAGGAAAATCTAGACGCAGCATTCCCATCACCTTAAGCAGCAGCTCCGTATCATCGTCTAATTGATTTACACTGCCTTTAATATGAAAACCATCAAAAATGTTGATTTCCATACCATTCTTCAAAAGCAATCTATCACTACGCAGCTTTAAGTCATATTGGAAATCCTTACTATTTCCTGCAGCTCTGTTAATTATTCCATCTACACGTAAGGTATGGCTATAAACCTTCATTTCCAGACGTTTAATGACAAAGCTGTGCAAATCCTCGCTAAGAAACTTACCGTCCAAATCCTCTAGCAGCAGACTTCCCCTTTGCAACGAAAGATCACTTAAATTCCAGCTTAGGGAACCTATAGCCCAGTCCTTAGACCTGCGCTCCAGCTGGACTCTGACATCAGATATCTCGCCGTCCGCCAGCTCAAACTTATCCAAGCCTGCCAAAGGTGATACAATACTCCAAGCCTTACGCAAAGATATTTTAGCTGCTCTGATCAGGAAACGGTTACAGTTGTTTTGATTTTGCAGGCTAATATTTTCGTCCTCTAGCTGACAACTCAAATAGTACTCTACTACAGGGTCATTACGCCAAATACCGTTAATATTTTCTAAACGGACTGTATTATCATTAATCGTAAGGTCAAAAACACCCCGTTCAAGATAAAGCTTCAAATGCTCCAAGGCAGGACTATTAAGACCTGCAGCTACGGCTGCTTCAGCTGCTTCAACTGTCTCAGTCCTAAAATCATCTACATACTGAGGCAGCAATCTGCGTTGGTCCAATGTATAATTCAACTTTAAATGAGGCTGGCGCAGGATAATTTCCTGCACAACCTTCAAAAGCTCTGCAAATCTTTCCTTCTTAAAAAAGCTTAAAATAACCTGTACAATACTGGCTCTTATTTCCACCTCATGGACAAAGAGGCGCTCTTCGCCCTGCGCGTCACGCCAGGAAAGATTATAAAGAATAATCCTATCCGTCTTGATTATTGGAGCCTCGTTAACTGTAACGGTTCCGTCTAAAAGCATCTGCTTTGCCAAAAGCTTATTGACATTATCCAAATAAAAATCCCGTCCCAGACTATTAAAAGCAAAGGCCATAATAGCGGAAAAAGCCAGCCACATTAGCTTGATACTAATATCAATAATAGCAATACCGCCAAAAACTACTAAAAATGCAATAAAGGCCGCCATAAGAATGACAGTCGCCAAAATCTTCTTCAGCATAACTTCTTCTAATTCTCCCAAATAATATTAAGAGAATGCTTCCTTTCTGTAATAATTACGAGCCTAAGTCATATCTTGATAATACAAGCCTAATATAAACGCTCTTCTTCAGATTTGTTTATGAGATATCATCATTTCCCAATACAAGCTCATTATATCATATTCACAATAAAAGGAGTAAGTTTTCCACAGTTATCCACAAAATATGCCTAAAGTTATCCACAGTGTGCATAACTTTGTGAAAAAATCCATATCTTCCCCCTACTTATCCACAGATATTGTGTGCAGTTTAGTAAATAGACACAATATCTTTTATAAGGATTATTGGAGCTGTGGAAGACGGTGTGGAAAAGTTTGTGTAGATATGGTTTATAAGTATCTGCTTCTCTTTGACTGCCTGCAAATGTATCTGCTTTTACGTAAAAAAAGTGTGGCAAAAAGCTTTACTGCTGCTTGCTGACGCAGACTAAAAGAGCAACGTGCCTTAAATGCCGGGAAATGCAACTACGGCTTACCTTCTATACAAAAACAGACGCAGAAGAATAACCCTGATTTGAGGCGGAACGACGAAGGCGTACTAGAAGTACGTCTAGGAGTTCCAACGAAAAAAGAGGGTTATTATCCTGCGTCTATAAATAAAAAGCGCTGGAACTAAGTTCCAGCGCTGAATACCCCATGGTGATCCACCCGCGACTCGAACGCGGGACACCCTGATTAAAAGTCAGGTGCTCTACCGACTGAGCTAGTGGATCACGAATCTATCATCAGTTGTCATCACGACAACAATAATATTATACTTACTAAAAAAGCATTTGTCAATACTTTTTAGAAATATTTTTTATTTTTTTGCAGGGTCAGAACCAGTTCTTACAAGCAGCTCATGAAGCACGATGGTCTGCTCACGGTTAGGACCAACAGAAACGATTCCCAGTTCTACACCAGCAACCTGACTTAAGCGCTCCAAGTATTTCTTGGCATTTTCCGGCAGATCTTCATAGTAACGTATAGCGGAAATATCTGTCATCCAACCATCAAACTCTTCGTAAATAGGCTCAACCTGTGCCATTACCTTAAGGCTGGCGGGAATACGGTCAATTACTTCATCACCAATCTTATAGCCTACACACATTTTGATTTTAGGCATATGGTCAAGAATATCAAGACGAGTAATTGCCAGGTAGTCAATGCTGTTTAGACGAGCACTGTAACGGAGCATAAATGCATCAAGCCAGCCACAGCGACGAGGACGACCTGTTACAGTACCATATTCGTGACCAGTTTCACGAATCTGATGACCAGGACCATCAGTATCAAGCAACTCAGTAATGAAGGGACCTTCGCCTACACGAGTAGTATAAGCCTTTACTACACCAACTACATGGTCAATGTAGCGAGGGCCGATGCCACTGCCGGTAGCAGCATTACCAGCAGTAGGGTTGGAGCTGGTTACATAGGGATAGGTGCCATGGTCAATATCCAGGAAGGTTGCCTGAGCACCTTCAAACAGAACATTCTTTTCCGCCTCAAAGATTTTTTCCAAAACTACGCCAGTATCAGCAACATAGGGACGCAGCTCTTCAGCATAGCCCAAATACTCTTTCAGGACAGTATCATAGTCAAAGGGTTCTGCGCCATAAATCTTGGTTAGAATCTCATTTTTGGCAGCAAGATTAGCTTTCAGCTTTTCAGCAAAGGTATCAGGCTCCATCAAATCACAGATGCGGATGCCTGTACGAGCAATCTTATCCATATAGCAGGGGCCAATACCACCCTTAGTAGTACCAATTTTATGGTCACCTAAGGCCTCCTCCTGCAGCTCATCCAAGCGCCAGTGATACGGCAGAACAACATGAGCACGATTGGAAATTACCAGATTATCACAGGATATCCCCTTTTCCTTCATACCTTCAATCTCTGCCAGCACAACTCCAGGATTAATAACAACGCCATTGCCTAAAACGTTTACTTTATCCTTAAAGAGCACGCCTGACGGCAACAGACGCAGCTTGTAATTTACATTATTAACAACAACAGTATGGCCAGCATTGGAGCCGCCGCTGTAACGAACAACAGCATCAGCCTTTTGTGCTAAATAATCGACGATTTTGCCTTTTCCCTCATCGCCCCATTGAGCGCCTAATACTACTACAGATGACATAATTTGTCTCTCCTTACTTATAAACCAAATCTAGCAAAAATCAAATCAACGTTTCTCAGCATAGGCTGAGGATCAAAGCAAGCTTCAATTTCTGCATCAGTGAGATATTTTTTAATATCCGGGTCATGCTCAACATTGGTCTTAAAATCAGCACCCTCCAGCCAACGAGCCATAGCATTGCGCTGTACCCATTTATAGGCATCCTCACGCAGCACGCCCTTAGTAACAAGAGCAATAAGCAGGTTTTGGCTGAAAATCAGACCACCGGTTTTATTAAGATTTGCCAGCATAGCATCAGGATATACAAGCAGCTTGTCGATAATATTGATGAACTTTCTCAGCATATGGTCAAGAGCAATAGTAGCATCGGGAAGAATAACACGCTCTACAGAAGAGTGAGAAATATCGCGCTCATGCCACAAAGCCACATCCTCCAAGCCTGCTACAGCATAGCCGCGCAGCAGACGTGCCATACCGGAAATCTTTTCGCAGGTAATAGGATTACGCTTATGGGGCATAGCAGAAGAGCCCTTTTGACCAGGAGCAAAGAATTCCTCAGCCTCACGAATATCAGTACGCTGCAGGTTGCGGATTTCTGTTGCCATTTTATCTAAAGAAGAACCAATAATTGCAAGAGTAGTCAGGAAATGAGCATGACGGTCGCGCTGAATAACCTGAGTTGCCAGACGAACCGGAGTCAGACCAAGCTTTTCGCAAACATATTGCTCTACGAATGGGTCAATATTAGAATAAGTACCAACAGCACCGGACATTTTGCCAACAGCCATCAGCTTACGAGCCTGTGCCAAACGCTCCATATTACGTTCTGTTTCAGCCATCCACAACAGGAACTTCATGCCAAAGGTCATTGGCTCTGCATGAATGCCGTGGGTGCGACCAATCATAACGGTATGTTTAAACTCCGCAGCGCGACGCTTCAGCACACTGTGGAATCTTTCCAAATGCTGCATCAGCAAATCTGCTGCCTGTACTGTCATATAGCACAACGCAGTATCCTTAACGTCACTAGAGGTCAATCCCTTATGAATATATTTAGAGGCATCACCAACATATTCCGCAACATTAGTCAGAAAAGCAATTATATCATGGTTAGTAACTGCTTCAATCTCCTTTACACGCTCCAGGCGAAAATCTGCCTTTTCCTGAATATCCTTTAGGGCATCATCAGGAACATTGCCAAGCTTGTTCATAGCTTCGCAGGCCAAAATTTCTACCTTAAGCATTGTTCGGAATTCATTCTCTAAGGTCCAGATATTACCCATTTCAGGATGAGTATAACGGTCAATCATTTTGTATTCCTCCTCGGATGATTTCTTTAATTTGAATAAATATCTAAAAAACTAAAATTTACCACAAAAATATTTATATTCCATCCTTTATTATAATAGCATTTTCCTTTTTCTCTAGCAATAGGTTCGAATGATTTTAATTGATTATAACTAAATGTTCGGAATTTTTTCACATATTTATTACAAATTTACCTCTTTGCTATACACTATTGTAGGCAGTTTACCCATAGCAGGCAATACCTCGTTAGTAAAGGTGTCAGCCTGATTAAAACCTCGACGCAGATAATAATCATAATCACAGGTTGCATCAGCCCAAAGCAGCATTTTTCTAATACCCGTTTCCTTAGCCTTCAGCTCTACGTTCTGTAAAAGGCTTTTCCCACCGCCGCTTACTTTACTCAAGAACAGGCACAGCAGCAAATCATCGCTGTCCGCCCTTTTAAGCATCTGGTCACCATTGTAATGCAGGTAGCGCAAATAACCCTGTGCCAGCTGACGCTCCCTTTGAGAAAATTTATATACCTGACGCAGAAACCATTCACCACTGTGATTGCGCTCGCCAGCCTTAGCAGCCAACAAAAAGGCCTGCATTCTAGCCTCATCATCTACAATCTTAAAAGAATAATCCGTACTTCGGCAATAGTAACGTACCATAGCCTCGTACATAAAATGTCTGAACCTAATACTTTCATCCTGAAGCTCATCACCCCACACATCAAAGGTAAGTCGGGCCGCCTCCTCTATATCTGCAGTCTTAAAGCTTTCTATCTGCATCACTTCACGTCCTTTCACTACCAAAAAGGGACAGTTCCAGACATAAATCCGGAGCTGTCCCCTCAAATTTTCAAAAGCTATAACAAAAATTAACCTTCGCGATTAGTCATATCAGCAAACTTGGTATATTGCTTGTGGAAGAACAGGTTTACTGTATCCACCGGACCATTACGGTGTTTAGCAATAATAAGCTCTGTATGCTTGTTTTCTGTTTCTTTATCGTAGTAGTCCTCACGATATAAAAAAGCTACGATATCTGCATCCTGCTCCAGAGAGCCTGATTCACGCAGGTCACTAAGCATTGGACGCTTAATATTTCTGCTTTCTACGCTGCGGCTCAGCTGTGACAGAGAAATAACAGGAACATTTAGCTCACGAGCCAAAGCCTTCAGTGAGCGGGAAATTTCAGAAACCTCCTGTTGACGGTCACCAGAACCACTGCGCTTGCCGCTGCCCTGCATCAGCTGCAAATAGTCAACAACGATAAGGTCAAGACCATGCTCAGCCTTAAGACGACGGGCACGACTGCGCATTTCCATAGCAGTAATACCTGCTGTATCGTCAATATATATCTTAGCCTTACTCATGGCATCACAGGCCGTCCACAAAGCATCCCAATCATTGTCGCCCAGCTCGCCTACTCTTAAACGCTGACTGTCAATGCTTGCCTCAGCACAAAGCATACGGCTAACAAGCTGTTCCTTGCTCATTTCCAGACTAAAGAAGGCAACACTTCTAGGCTCACCGCCAATCTTCTTATGGGCACGCAAAGCAACATTCTGTACGATATTCAGCGCCAAGGCAGTTTTACCCATAGAAGGACGCGCTGCCAAAATAATAAAATCTGAAGGCTGCAAACCGCTAGTCAGCTTATCCAAGTCAATAAAGCCTGTTGGCAGACCTGTCAGGCCGCCCTTATTGTTCAGCAGTTTTTCCAAATTCTGTACAGAATCCATCAGCACATCACTAATGGGAGTAAAATCAGCCTTCTTCTTGCGGTTGGAAATCTCCAGAATACGGCTTTCTGCAGTATCCAAAAGCACGCCAACATCATCATTAGCTTCATAGCCCATGGTTGCAATTTCAGTCGAAACACGGACCAGCTGACGCAGAACTGATTTTTCTGCCACTATTTCAGCATGATACTTCACATTAGCAGCTGTAGGCACAGCATTGGCCAGACCAGTGATATAGGCAATGCCTCCAATATCCTCCAGCTTGCTGTCGCGACGCAGAATCTCCGTTACCGTTACCATGTCCACAGCTTCATTCTTATTATAAAGCTCCAGCATAGCATTAAAGATTACACGGTGCGCCTCACGATAAAAATCACTGCTGGTGAGGATTTCTGTAGCCTTGACAATAGCCTCTCTATCCAAAAGCATTGCACTTAGTACACATTGCTCTGCTTCTATATTTTGAGGCGGTACTCTATCCTGCATCATGATTATATGACTCCTTTATAACTCATCATTACTAAATACGCCATATAAATTCATGGCTATTACTCTTTACATTATACTATATTGACGAAACAAAGAAAAGCTGTGGGTAGATTTATATTCTACTCACAGCTTTTCAAATCAATGCTCTACAAAAATGATACTTTACTTAGAAATTCCAACGCATACCTGCGTTCCATTGCCAATCCTTGTAGAAGTCACTGCCGGTGCTGCGCTCTACGTCAAAGTAGATGTTGCTGTTGTCGCCAGTTGCCATTGCTACGCCTACGCCGTACTCAAACCAGGTGTCGTTATAGGTGTTGCTCATGGTCAAACTGCCATCTGCTGCTCGCATTTCTACGTCATAGCCACCGCCAAACTCATGGAGCAGGTTTGCTTTAGCATATACAATGCCTTTTTCGCCAATTTTCTTGCCAATGTTAAAGCCAATGCGTCCCAGTGCACTCTTAATACCGCTTTGGTCTACAAAAATACCATTACTGGTTTCATACTTAGCTCCACCCATGTAGCCTAAGGTCAGTTGTGCTTGAGGCTCAATGTACCAACCATGGTCCAAGTCATTCTTTCTACCATACTCTGCACTAATGGATACACCAGTGTTATCATACTCACCAGTAATCTCGTTACCTTTAGTATCGAACACCTTAAAGTCATTATCCATATTGCTAATCTTGAACACTAAATCAAGGTAATGGCCTTTACTGTATTGCTCAGTGGTGTAGAAACCAATGGACTTACCATGGTTGTCACCACTACCACTGTTGTAGCTGCTCTTTCCATCTACATAGCTCAGTGCTGCACCTTGATAACGAACTACATCTTCAGTGCGCTTAGTCACTTCGTCATAACCTAATTCATATGTAGTATACTTGTTCTCAAAGCCGCCGTCGTAACCAATCTTGCTGCCCTTAACACGGAACCACGCACCTTTTTCTTCCTCGCCGTTATGACGCAGCTCGCCCATACGTTGCAGTAGCTTGTCATTTTCTGTACGCCATGTGTGGTAGTTCAGGGAGTTTACGGACAGAACAGTATCTACGCCAGTAGTAGGCTTGTTAACCTTGCTAACATCCTTCAAATACCAATCAGTAGTATAGCCATTAGTAACAGTATCACCATTATCCTCTTCATACTTAGCCAAATCATATTTGTTCCAATATAAAGTTCCCTCGCTATCGTTAGCCTTAAACTCGCCCTTTTCATCCTTAACGCTAACTAAAACAGTACCCTCTGCACCATCAAAGGTGCCATCTGTAGCAACATTATCCAATGTAATATAATGAACGCCTTCATGAACACCATCTACATAAACACGGTCACTGTTGTCAACGTTGCTAGAAGCGTCAATGTCCATTTTAATAGTGTTGCCATCACCAGCAAATTTGTTGGTATGTAAAGAGCTAAAAGCTTTATTGTCAGCTGTCATATCAATAGTAGACTTATTAGCTACTAAGTTATTCATACAGCTATCGCCAGTCATATTCCAGGTAGAGCCTTCACCGAAGGTTAAGTCGATAACGCCAGCATCAAGAATTGGTTCGTCTAACAATTTAGAATTAATTTTATTACGGTAATCATCGGCTATACCAATAAATAAACCTTTATTACCAAAATCTACAGTAACTGTACCTTTGGAATACATTCCTGCGCCAGCTAAAATATTACCTTCTATATTTAACTTTCCAGCATAACTAGCATCCCTGCCGATATTAATTACGCCTTTATCTGAAGCAACAATATCATTTTTTACAATACTATCATAGCTACCATTTAACGTAACATTAATGGTACCTCTTGTATCAGAATATTTATCACCATCCCAGCCATCACCACCAGCAGCTAGTGCAAAATCATCCTCATTATCATCCTTAGTAGTAATAATCTGTAATGCGCCATTAATATTAACAACGCCACCCTTAGCAGATACCCATACACCTTTATTAGCAACGTCAATAGAAACAACGCCTTTTTCCGCCGTTAAATTTACAACAGGCTCACCACCATAAGGATGTCCTTTAATATATACAGCAGCTTTCTCAGTATCATTGTAATTTAACTCATCTGTAGATTTGATTATAATATTATTTTGTGATGCCAGATTAGTTGTAATACCATTTTCATTATAAATGCCAGCTTTTTTAGAATTAATTACAATGTCAGAACCAGAATCCACTTTCAATAAATTACCAGAACCCTTACCTCTGATACCCACACCATCAGAATTAATTACAACACCATCTTTAGAATCAATTTTCATTGAGCCATTGTCAAGGTGTAATCCAAAACTATTAGCATCAATAAGCATGGAACCTGTTTTGATATCTACAAGCCCTTTATCTTGTACACTAATTCCACAACCTTCAGCAGCCTTAGCAGTTACACTAAACAACCCTTCTATATTGCCATTCAGAGTCGCTGCGTAGTTAGAATCACTAGAATTATTATCTCTTCCTAATAAAACACCAAATTTACCAGCACTACTAATAGTTACAGACCCAGCCTTTGCGTTTTCTGTTCCCAAATTAAGTTTAGATTTACCCCAAAGGTTGATAGCACTGCCATGATTGCCATCAGAGTCATGTGTATCAATATTTGTACCCGTTATAACAACTTCCTTACCAACCATATTGGTTGTACCAAATTTATCCAACAAAACATTACCATCAATATTTAATTTTTCAGCAGCCTTTAAATTTAATGTATATGTTTTTACATTTGGTCCAGGAAGTCCATCTGTAGCCATAATTGCAAACAATTTATTTTTTTCTTTTTCAACACTTTTTTCTTTGTTTGCTATTATATTAATATTTTGGGCATTAAAATCAGTCTGTGAACCATGTACTTCAACAACACCATCGTTATTAAATTCAGTTTTCTTACCTTGGATAGTAATAGTGTCAGCATTAATTACAACATTAGAATCATGATTGGAAAAAGCTGTTCCATTAGATTTGTTAGCCTCTGTACTATCAAAAAGAACATTTTTAGAATATATCTCTATTACACGATCTTCAGCCATTCCTGAACCAACAAACCCTGCTGAAAATCCTTGTCCACCTTTTACAGTAACTGTATCTAACCAATTTTTATCAGATCCAATAACTACTGAACCATATCCTTCAGCACTCAAACCACCATATTTTGCTTTACTATCAACAGTAAAATTTTTACCTATAACGGTTACCATTGTTGAATCAGATTCTCTCTGTCCACCCATTACAACACCTTTACCGCCGACAATATTTATGTTTTCTGCATTCAATGTTACATTATGTGACCCTTGTGAATTGGCTAAAATTGGATCATTAATTTGCAACGCAGCATCATAATCTCCTAAATTACTGCTACCAATAGTAATATTTTTTGTATTTTCATCACCTATAGTAATATTTTCTGGGGAATATTTTCCAACTTCCATTTTACCAAAAGTAATATTTTCACCAATAACATTACTTTGATTGTTGTAGTTACCTGCATAACATACGCTCATCTGCATCAAACTACCCAAAACTAAAGCCGCTAACAATTTTTCTCTTTTTTTCATCAAACCGCCTTCTTTCAAATGATTCTTATTAATGTTAACTAAAGAGAAAATAATTTTTTGGAAAAACACGCTGCATATAGGTGCTTAGAACTCACCAAATTATTTGTACACGTAATTTTCCCTTAAAATTCACTTGTATCATAACACATTTGTACCCCCCCGCAAGACATTGCTGTTTTGCAGTTCTTAATATATTGAGCAAAACATGAAACTGTTTATTGGAAAAAGGCAAATAAAAAACATCACGTTTCACAAATAGTGTAAAACGTGATGTTCAATCACAAATCAATATTTATTTTTGTATTTTTATTTAGATAATCTTTCTTCTTAGAAGTTCCAACGCATACCTGCGTTCCATTGCCAATCCTTGTAGAAGTCACTGCCGGTGCTGCGCTCTACGTCAAAGTAGATGTTGCTGTTGTCGCCAGTTGCCATTGCTACGCCTACGCCGTACTCAAACCAGGTGTCGTTATAGGTGTTGCTCATGGTCAAACTGCCATCTGCTGCTCGCATTTCTACGTCATAGCCACCGCCAAACTCATGGAGCAGGTTTGCTTTAGCATATACAATGCCTTTTTCGCCAATTTTCTTGCCAATGTTAAAGCCAATGCGTCCCAGTGCACTCTTAATACCGCTTTGGTCTACAAAAATACCATTACTGGTTTCATACTTAGCTCCACCCATGTAGCCTAAGGTCAGTTGTGCTTGAGGCTCAATGTACCAACCATGGTCCAAGTCATTCTTTCTACCATACTCTGCACTAATGGATACACCAGTGTTATCATACTCACCAGTAATCTCGTTACCTTTAGTATCGAACACCTTAAAGTCATTATCCATATTGCTAATCTTGAACACTAAATCAAGGTAATGGCCTTTACTGTATTGCTCAGTGGTGTAGAAACCAATGGACTTACCATGGTTGTCACCACTACCACTGTTGTAGCTGCTCTTTCCATCTACATAGCTCAGTGCTGCACCTTGATAACGAACTACATCTTCAGTGCGCTTAGTCACTTCGTCATAACCTAATTCATATGTAGTATACTTGTTCTCAAAGCCGCCGTCGTAACCAATCTTGCTGCCCTTAACACGGAACCACGCACCTTTTTCTTCCTCGCCGTTATGACGCAGCTCGCCCATACGTTGCAGTAGCTTGTCATTTTCAGTACGCCAGGTGTGATAGTTCAGGGAGTTTACGGACAGAACAGTATCTACGCCAGCAGTAGGCTTGTCGCCAGGATTAACAATCTCAACCTTTTCCAAGTACCAGTCTTTAGTGTAATTTTCTGTTTCACTGTCCTTGATGTTCAGTTTGTATTTATTCCAATATAAGGTACCCTCACTATCATTAGCCTTAAAGGTGCCTTGTTCATCCTTAACGCTTACCAGAACGGTTCCAGCCGCACCTTCATTATTGACACCTACATTATTCAATGTAATATAGTGTTCACCACTATGAGTACCATCTACATAAACACGGTCACTATTATTTACATTAGTAGCAGCGTCAATATCCATATGAATAGAACCGCCATTACCACTAAAATTATTCTTGATAACAATATCTTGGTACTTATGCGCCGCTACATCAGTGTACACAGTATCAGTCATATCAATTTTACCACCATTGGACAAGGTTAAATTAGTTAACACGCTGGAATCATCTTCGGTGTCTTGAACATTAATCCATCTTGCACCATTAGCAAGAGCAATATTAATAGTACCACCATTACTTCCAATCTTAGTATTACTATATAAATATGAAGTCTTGCTTGTCATATTAACATCAATGGTTCCTTTATTATCAGAATCAACCTTACCTCTAATCTGTACTTCACCTTTACCATCTTTGTTTACAGTAATGGTGCCGGAACCTTTGTATCCTTTTTCATTTAAGAAATTTTGTAATGAAGCATGTTCAACCATTTTACCTTCAAGTTGATAATATCCATTTTGCAATGCAATAATTTTATTTGGATTTTGAACATCAGATACGCCAGTACCAATATACAACGATTCAACATCAATAATTCCGTCTGACTGTGTAGTCAACCCAACTCTATAAGCAGCCAAGTCCTTTTCATCACTAAAGAAGTTTATCGCAACATTATTTAGTTTAGAAACAGCCTTAAATGATGAATGTATTCCTATTGCTCTACCCTGCTCAGATTTTAAATTTATAATTGTTTTACCCTTTAAATCAACACCACTTTTGCCTTGATAATCTGTATAAACTTGGTCATAGTAGCCACTGCTAATACCATAAATTATATTATGATTTTTACTATTATTTTGTACATTTAATGTAACTACAGCATTTTCTGCTGATGTAACAGTACCACCTGAAGTAGTATAAAGTCCGGCTACTTCATGATTATTGTAGCCATCACTTTTTTCTGCCTTAACATTGAAAACACTGTTATTGCCATTTAATTCAATAGTACCTTCAACAGCTGCTGCACCAAATGTTTTGCCCATGCTATATGAACCAACCTTATCAAGAGTTGTTGCATTGACATTTAAATCTCCATTAACAACAATACGGCCACCGCCTGCACTATTACCATCAAAATCGCTACCAGCTAACAATCCATATGCTGACCCCTTACCAATCAAGGAAATATTTGTATTATTAAGGACAATACTGCCACCTTGGTCTTCTGGCTGGACCGCGTCCGGAAAGGGAACATATCCACCATATTTCCATACACCAAAAACCTTATCACCTTTTTTATCATAAGCACTATTATCAATATTAATATTGATAGTTCCACCCACTGTTAAGTTAGTAGCTGCTGGTTTACCGTCCACAGTACCTTCTGATACCCGAATACCATATGCATTTGTACCACTTTTAATAAGAGTTATACTACCACCATTTTTAATCACATAATCGCCTGTATTACCGCTAAAAGGTATATCTAAACCTTCACTATTATCATCATATGAATTCCCATCATTAATGCTAACATATCTGTTTATGCTATCATATAAACCTGGATCAGGATGTTCCTGTGTAATTACATTACCAGCAAAACAATTAGAATAGCAACAAATTGACATTACGCTTAATAAAATAGCTGTTTTAGATATTTTTTCCACCAACAAACTCTCCCTTCACATATTTGTATTATCATAAAAATTCTAAAACTACTAAGCTATAAAGCATAATGGAATATATTCATTTCCATTATTACTTATTGCGCTTTATAGCCACTATGCGCGTATAGTATACACCCTTTGTACCCCCCCGCAAGACAAATCGGTTTTATACAAATACACTTTTTGAAAGCATATAAACAATAAAGTTTATATATAAATAAAGAAAAGACCTCGCATTTTACAAATTATGCAAAACACGAAGTCTAATCAACTAGCAAATTTTATTTACTTTTTTTATTCAGCTACTACCATTACTTTGAATTGAGAGGTTACTTCCGGATGCAGCTTAGCTACAGCGGTATACTCGCCCAGACTCTTAACAGAGTTCTTCAATTCAATTTTACGGCGGTCAATATTCAGGCCGGTTTGCTTAATCAAAGCTTCAGCTACATCCTTGCTGGTTACAGAACCGAACATTTTGCCGTTTTCGCCTAAACGCATTTTAATGGTTACTACAACCTTTTCTACTTGAGCTCCCAAAACAACAGCCTCGTCCTTAGCCTGTGCAGCACGATGTGCAGCAGTAGCCTTGTCAGCCTTAGCTTGGTTTACGTTAGCAGCGTTAGCTTCCTTAGCTAATTTGCGGGGAAGCAGGTAGTTGCGGCCATAGCCCTCAGCAGTTTCAACAATATCACCTTTTTTACCTAAGCTTTTAACATCTTGCAGCAGAATTACTTTCATTGTTATCTCGCTCCTCTAATTGTTCTTTTGCTAATGCAATAATTTGCGGTTCTACATCCTTAGCACGTGTGTTTTCAATCTGCACACCTGCCACAGTCTGGTGTCCGCCACCACCCAGCTCTTCCATAATACGCTGAACGTTGACAGTACCATCACTGCGGGCACTTACGCCCAACGAACCATCTTTATATTCTACAATTGCCACGCCTACAGAAATACCGTTAATGGTAATAAGGGTATCCGCAGTCTGCGCAGCAAGTACAGAAGACTGTTGATCACGGTCGGCATTCTTATATATAGAGAGTGCCATACCAGGGAAGGGCATCTTAGCAGTGGCAACAAGCCTTGCCTTTTTCTGTACCCATTCCAAATCGTCCTTAAAGAGTACTCGTACCAGATTAGGATTAGCACCACTACGACGCAGAAGCGCAGCAGCCTCAAAGGTACGCTCGCCTGTTTGAACGGCGAAATTCTTGGTATCCAAAACAATACCTGCATAAAGAGCTGTTGCCTCTGCAGGAGTAATGTCCAGGCTATCATCATAGTAGCCTACAAGCTCGGTTACCAGCTCACTGGTGGATGAGGAAGAAGGCTCCAAATACAGCAGAACGGTATCGCTGATAATATCTTCAGCACGACGATGATGGTCAACTATAATCTTGGTCTTAACAGCTTCCAAAACCTTTTTGCTGGCTGCCAGAATAGCTCTATGATGGTCTACTAAAATCAGCAGACTCTTAGGAGTAACAAGCTTGAGAGCTTCCTCCTCTTCAACCATTATTTCCAGATACCTTTTATCAGCATCAGTCATACCAAGCTTATCACCTGCCACAACCTCTTTAATTTTGTCATAGGAGGGATTGGGGCCACTAGTTACAATAACCGTCGGCTTATTAGAAGACAAGGCCAGCTTAGCCATACCTATAGTACTGCCAATAGCATCATAATCCTCATTTACATGTCCCATAACAAAAACTCTGTCAGCTGCCATAATCTGCTCATGAATGGTCTGGGCTACAATGCGGGCACGTACACGGGTGCTCTTGGCTGATACAGTACTAGTACCACCAAAGAACTGGGTATTTTTGTTCTTCAGCACTACAGCCTGGTCGCCGCCGCGTCCTAGCGCCAGATACAGAGCCTTATTAGCGTTCTGCATCAGCTCCTCCATAGTCACACCATCACAGGCCACACCTATACTGATAGTTGGAGGAATCTTATTACCACTGCGCACCTCACGAATGGAGTCCAAAATGGTAAATTTATTATCCATCATATCAATAACAGAAGAATGGCTAAATCCCATCAAGCTGCTTTCTTTATTCATTCTGCAGATAAAGCCATGCTGGGATGCTACCCATTTAGTCAGCATCTCGTTAACCTCACCACTAAGGTTAGCTATATTAGTCTCAGATAAGCCTCGCATAACCTCTTCGTAGTTATCAAAGCGGGCATAGGCCAAGCAAAGCTTATCATTACTATACTTCTGCTTCAAAAGCTCCAGCTCAGTAATATTGGTCAGATAAATCATCAGGCCGCTGCTGGAAGTTTCTTCGCCCTTTTTAAAGGTACGCTGTTCCTGAGTTTCCACACTGCAATACTTCATATTAAAGTATTTATCATCAATCTGGATAATCTTTTCGCCATCCTTGACACGCATTAGTTCAAAGGCATTTGCCTGAAGGGGTAATATATCCTCAGGCTTTTTGCCCTCCAGGTTCTTTTGGCCTACCCATTCCTGAAACAAAGCATTTTTCCATTGCAGCTTACCATCCTTGGAAAAAACTGCCATGCCAACATCAAGCTTGCGTACAGCAAAATGATTGGTACGTTCAATGTTACGGATAATATTATCAAGGTAGCTGCTAAAGAAAATTTCCTTGTTAATCAGATTACGCCTTGCAAAGTAATAGGTCACACCAACAATAACTAAGGCAGGAATAATCAGCTTAGGCTGCAAATAGCATACTAATATTGACAGCAGTAAAATAACCAACAAAAATATATTAGTATCCACCCGTGAATTCATATTACCATTAAATCTACTGAACATACTGTTCACCTCTTGTTATCTCAAACGCTGGGAACGAATCTTACGGAAGTCAAAGACTATATCAAATGCGCCTACATAGACAAGAATCTGTGAAAAAATAGGCACGATAAACATGAGGGCAGTTCCCAAATTTGCCCACCAGCGAGGTTTTTTATGAACATCCACAAACCAGTACAGCAGAACAATTCCCTGGAATACCAGCATAAAGCTGCAAACTGTTTGAATGTTAACTGCTACATTATACATCCAGCTACTGGGATCATTAACGTAAAAATAGGTTACTGCCAAAAGGGATAAGCCATAGGGCCACAGTACCCAGCCAGGAACCTGCAGCATGGTAAAGGGAGGGAAATCCTCAAAGCTTTCACCAAGCTTAGTTAAAATCTTTTTCGCCGCAATGTAGTTAATAAATGCCAAAACAGGAGCACAAATCAGGAATGCACCAGGCATGATAATCTTCATCATACGGAACATTTCCTTGTAACCGTCTATGGACTTCTGAATATCTGCCTCAGACATGCCATGCTCACGATAATAAGCAGCCAGCTGTACCAGACTCTCATTAAATGAGGTAAACATCATTTCCACAGGGTTAATGCCAAGCACCAAAAAGCTCAAAGCAATATTTATCATCAGTGCAATAAGAGCACCAACACTGCCATAAAGCATCATTTTCATAGGTGGGAATTTACGTCGCATACATTCGCCTAATATAAGACCGAGCAAACCAAAAATAGCTGCCAGGAAAAAGGCATTAATGGGACTGATAATCATAGCAATAATAATCGTTGCTACTAAAAGCATCATAATGCTCCACTTTAGGCCATTACGCATACCGCAAATAACCAGAGGCAGGGGCCACACAAAATTTACAAAGGCTCCCAGTACCGGAACATACATGCTTATTAAAGCCATGACAATGGCCACCGCTGCTAAAATGCCAGCCTCAACCATGGCAGATGTTTTACGAATCACAAATTTTTCCTCCTTTAGGGTATAGTCCTTCAATTTTCTATTATACTACATCAATAGATAAAAAGTAAAATGAAAAGAGCATCAACCTCAACAGCAGGCTGATGCTCTTACAAGCAGTAACTATTTACAGCTGACGGCTCAGCCTTATTTTACACACAGAAAATTTAGCTCCCACGCAGGAACATAGGGATGCTTCCGTAGATATATTTTGTAGTCAGGCACAAGCTTCCAAATCGCCATAGGCAGTCGGAATAAGTCTGCATCGTAATGATAGGCCGCAACAAACAGCTTAGGCACGAATTGCTTAATTGTTGCTTTGCCGCCTTCCAGAGCCTGCAGCTCTGCACCCTCTACATCCATCTTAATATAGCTTATGGCTCTTCCTTCAGCAAAAGCATCAATTGTGTCTACGTTTACCTCCGCCTTGGACGCATCAATAAATGTTGACTGTCTGCCACCGCTGTCAGAAAAGCTTAAAACAGTCCTTTCCTGCCACACACCAGCCTCATGAACCATAAAGCTGTCGCCAAGCCCCAGCTCATCTTTAAGGGCACGCAGCTTACGGCAATTACGTCTGTCGGGCTCTACCGCCACAATACTGCTGCATTTATTATCAGTAAGCTGCAAAAACTCCAGCACCGTATCACCATTGTAGGCCCCTAAATCTAGATAATTTTCTTTGTCCGTAAAGCTAAAGATGCTCTGCAAATCATCCTGGCGCTGAGTTTCACAAGCAAAAAGATAGCTTATTTTTCCGCTTAATTTATAGTTTAAGGTATCCGCAAAAACCTGACGTGAAAAATCATCTGCCAGCTTGTCGTATGCATACTGCAGCTCCTTGCCATAACGTTCCAGCCATTCCTTGCTTACCAGCTCCGCTTCCTTAAATAAGGGCAGATGAGGGGCAACAACATCATGCTCCGCCGCCAACTCTCTAAAACGTGCCAAAACCTCAGGTCTTTCGCTGGCAAAGGCAATAACTATCAAAATATCATGTCCAAGACGTTCAATAATATCAGAATATTTTTCTACTGTAAAACCGCGGAATAATTGACCTCTCACAAATTCATCACTGGCAAAAATGCCACTAATCTTAACATTGTGAGCTTCACACCAATCAATAATCTTATCCGCACCATTGCCCATACCATATAAAACTATGGGCTGCTTGGTAGAGCCAAGCAATTCCCAAACACTCTTTTCTTCCTTTATAAATTCAAGCATATGCTTACCTCCATTATACGTATCCCATTATACACTATTTTGGCTAGTGACGATAAGTGATTTATATGATAAAATAAGCCTTAACAATAACTAACTCTCACGGAGGTAAGCCATGTCCCTTTTAGAATCCGGCGAAAACTATCTGGAAACAATTCTTATTCTCACCAAACGTAACGGCAGTGTCCGTTCCATAGATATTGCAGCTGAAATGGACTTTACCAAGGCCAGCATCAGCCGTGCCATGAGCATTTTAAAACGTGATAACTATATTATTATGGAAGCAGATGGACGCATCCTGCTGACTAAGGAAGGTCTGAAAATGGCAACAGCTGTTTACGACCGCCATGTTACCCTCACACGCTTTATAAATGAAGTTCTCGGCGTACCTTTGGATATTGCTGAAAAAGATGCCTGCCGCATTGAGCATATTATTAGTCCCGAAACCTTGGCAGGTATTAAGGCTCAGCTCAAAAAATAACGTTCTTACCTGAAGGGAGGCAAGAAAAGGAATTCCTTTCCCAGCTTACTAAAAAGAAATAGCTATTTATTTTCAAAGCAGCTGTATAAAATGTACAGCTGCTTTTTGTATTTTCAGCATAAATTTATAGATAAATCTTCTCCATATTTCTCATAAACCATAGTGTTTACACGCTTTATAGCCAATTTCTATAGTAGAATTGCAATCTTATTCAGAAATATTCTCATTTCTATTGACATCTTATAAAGCGTTGATTATAATAAGAAGAAATAGGGTGTTTGTATTCCTTTACAGTAACTCCTATCATAAGCAAGTTCGTATCATTCTTAAATTAAGGAGTGTGTTTTTAATGAAAAACCTGAAAAAATTTGCAGTTATGACTATGACCTGCGCTACCCTGCTTGGCGCTGCAGCAACCACCCACGCTGCTTATTCCTTGAGCGAAGAGGTTAAAACTCCTACTCCTGCTCTCTTGATGGCTACAGAAATTGGTGTTAAAACCAACGAGAACGCAGCAATGGCACAACTGCCCAACAAAGACGCTATTCTGGTTATGAGCTTTGGTACCACCTTTAAGGATACCCGTGCAAAAACCATTGATGCTACTGTAGAGGCTATCAAAGCAGCTCATCCTGGCGTAAAGGTTGTAACCGCATTTACATCTCATATCATTATTGACCGTATTAAAGCCAACGAAGGCATTGTATATCCCACTCCTGAAGAAGCTTTAGCTGCTCTGAAAGCAGAAGGCTACACCCGCGTAGCACTTACCTCTCTTGATATTATCCCTGGTATGGAATACGACTACAAAGACGCTGTTTACCAGCTCCATAAAAATGATTTCAAAAAAATGTCCATGGGTACTCCCCTGATGTACTGGCAAGGTCAGGAAGGCCAGGCAGATGACATTACTGCAACTATGGAAGCACTGAGCACTCAATTCCCCAAAATGGGTAAAAAAGATGCAGTTCTGATTATGGCTCATGGCACTCCCCATCCGGCTAACGCATACTACTCTGTAATGCAAAGCCGTCTGGAAGAGCTGGGCTACAAAAATGCTTATATCTTCTCCGTTGAAGGCTGGCCTCATCTGGAAACCGTAATGCCTGAACTTAAGGAAAAAGGTATCAAAAATGTAACCCTGATGCCTCTGATGATGGTTGCTGGTGACCACGCTAATAACGATATGGCTGGTGACGAACCTGACTCCTTCAAATCTATTCTGCAAGCAAACGGCTTCAAGGTTAAAACCTATCTCCATGGCCTTGGCGAAAATGCAGCTGTTCAAAAGCTCTTTGTCGATAAAGCAACTGAATCCTGGAATGCACTCCAAGGAAAATAATTTAAAAATTTTATAATGACATCCCCATCTTAAACAGGTGGGGATGTTTTGAATATACAGAGCTTTTTTTGCAAAAACACTCTCACAAACTCCAATTTAATGATAATATAAGAATATAAAATTTCTAAAGAAAGAGGTTATTCTATGGCTAATACTAAAGCACTTGTTGTAATAAGCTTTGGCTCTACCTTCGCAGAAACACGTACTCATGATATTGGCGGCATCGAACAGGCTTTGGCCGAAAAATTTCCAGACTATGACCAATACAGAGCCTTTACCTCGGCTATTGTCCGCAAACGCCTTTTAGAACAGGGCATCAGCGTTAACAGCGTTGAAGAAATTCTGGAGCGGCTCAAGGAAAAAGGCTACGAAGAAATACTTTTGCAGCCAACCCATCTGCTCCATGGCGAAGAGTTTGAACATAAGATACTAGTTCTGCAGGAAAAATACAGCAGCTTCTTTAAGAATATGACTATTGGCAAGCCCCTCATTTGCGATGATGAGGATTACAAGCTAGTCGCAGAAGCTCTGGCCACCTGCTTTCCTAAACTACAAGAAAATGAAGGTATTGTTTTAATGGGGCATGGCTCCCCCCGTCCCAACAACAAATCCTTCCGTTATACATATCCTAAGCTTCAGGAGATTTTCGATACAATGCAGCTTCCTGTACTAGTAGGCACTGTAGAGGATGAGGATGCTCCCAATTTAGATTCAGTGCTGAAAAGTTTACAAAAACGTGGCTATACTAAAGTCCATATGTATCCTTTAATGGTAGTTGCAGGCGATCACGCCAATAACGATATGTATGGAGATGATCCTGAAAGCTGGAAAACACAGATTGAATCCTTAGGAATAACAACAGAAGGTCACCTAAATGGCATTGGTCGCTATAAAGCAATCCAAAACCTCTATATTCGACACATTGTACAAGTATTGTCTACTACACAAGGACATTGAACTGATTTTATAATATTTTTAATTTTGTAATTATTTTCTTCTCTTATTGGCGGACAAAGCTAGATTCTTATATTGTTGCACACACCGTTCTATGATATAATGGTTTCATCAGATTTGCGAAACTAAAAACAGAAAGGATGTTGCAAATGGGTGTTGTTATTTCCGCAGTCGTTACTTTTTGGGTAGGTTACATGATCTACAAAAAGTACAAACCGCAACCGGTACTTATCTTAGGCGGCATGATTTTGATGTATCTTGCTGTTCTCCTTGGCTATGGTCACATTCTTGGACCTAAAGCTACTACCGGTTCTGTAATTTTTGACGCATTTGAGTTTATGCGTTCCGCTATGAGCTCCAATGTAGGCAAACTTGGTCTGAACATTATGTCCGTAGGTGCATTCGCACGTTATATGGATAAAATTGGTGCATCCCGTGCTCTGGTTCGTCTGACCATAAAACCCCTTTTAGCTTTAAAATCCCCCTATCTGGTTCTTTCTGGTACCTGGATTGTTGGTATGCTGATTGGTCTCTGCATCAACAGTGCTTCCGGCCTGGCAATGCTGCTGATGGTTACCATGTTCCCCATCCTGTTAGGCTTAGGCGTAAGCCGCCTGTCTGCTACTGCAGCAGTTGCTACTACCCTCTGCTTTGACTGGAGCCCCAGTGATACTGGTACTATCCTCTCCGCGGAAACTGCAGGCGTTGACCCTGTAATTTACTGGAGCCATTATCAAGTTCCTATCGTAGCTATCGCTTTCGTAGTAGTTGGTGCTCTCCATTACTTCACTCAAAAATACATGGACAAGCGTGACGGCCATGTTGTTAAACCTATGGAAGTAGAAGTAACTAGAGACGAATCTGATACTGCACCTGGTATCTACGCTATTCTTCCTATTATTCCTCTGGCACTGATCCTTTCCTTCAGCTCCCTGTGGATCACCACCATTAAAATGAACATCGTTATGGCTATGTTCATCGGCCTGTTCATTGGTATGGTTTGCGAATACATCAGATGGCGCGACGGCAAAAAGGTTATGGGCGACTGCCAAACCTTCTTTGATGGCTTAGGCATGCAAATGGCTAACGTTATTACCCTGATCATCGCTGGTCAAACCTTCGCACAAGGCCTGCTGTCCATGGGTACCATTAATACCCTGATCGAAGGCAGTAAAGGCTTAGGCTTCGGTCCTATGTCCATGATGCTGGTTATGGTTGCTATCATCGGCTTCTCTGCAATCGTTATGGGCTCCGGCAACGCTCCGTTCTTTGCGTTTGCTGCTCTGACTCCTGCAGTTGCTGCTGCTACTGGCTGCCACCCCGTACTGATGCTGCTGCCGATGCACTTCGCAGCTTCCATCATGCGTAACCTGTCACCTATCACTGCAGTTATCGTTGTATCCTCCGGCATGGGCGAAGTTTCCTCCTTTGACCTGGTGAAACGTACTGCAATCCCCATGATGGGTGCTATGGCTGTTACCATCGGTATGACCTTCTTCTACTACTATACCGGTTGGTAATTAAACGTTTAAATCTGATCTCTTTAAAAGACTCTGCTTTTGCAGAGTCTTTTTTATTTGCGGTGTGCCTTCCTCTAAAACAAAATTTTTAATTACCTAGCAATAAAGACCTTCTGAATAACCTGCTATGATTTTGTAGAAAGTAAATTCTCTGCGGACACCTATCTTTAAATTTACCTATCTTTAAATTTGCTTATTTTAATTATAAATGTAACAAGTGCTTTATAAATTTACGTAATAATGCTATAATTATATAAACGTGTCCCGCTCTTTGAAAGCTTGAGCGAGTATTTTAATCAAGCAGTAATGCACCCCCTTGAGCGTTCACAAGCTATACTGGATATAAAGGAGAAAGATTATGTTTATTTGCGATTGTCACTGTGATACCCTTACTGAGCTGTATAAGAAAAACGCTGATTTGTACAGCAATGAGCAGCACTTTGATATCAAACGCCTTATTGAATTAGGCGGCGGCCTGCAATTCATGGCTATGTTCGTTCCCACCCATGAATTCCGCTACTATGGCGGTCTGCGCTATACTCTCTGCCTGCTGGACAAATACCTGCAGGAAGTAAAAAAAGTTCAAGCTGAAGGTGTTGACCTGCTCCTTGTTAAATCTAAAGCAGATGCTGCGGACGTACTGAACCATAAAGCTGCAACTCTCTTGGCAATTGAAGAGGGCGGCGCTATTGACGGCAGTTTAGAAGCGCTGCGCTGCCTGTACGAGCTGGGCGTTCGTGCCATGACTCTCACCTGGAGTAATCGCAATGACATTGGTGATGGCGTTAACGAAGAAATCAGCGGCGGTGGTCTTACCGTTTTCGGCCGTAAGGTTGTTGCTGAAATGAACAAGTTGGGTATGCTGGTAGACGTTTCCCACATTGCTCCTGCTGGCTTCTGGGATGTTATTGAAACTAGCAGTAAGCCTATTATTGCTACCCATTCCAATGCAAAAGCTCTTTGCGGACATCCCCGCAATCTGGACGATAAACAAATTCTGGCTATTAACGAAAACGATGGCCTTATCGGCATAACCTTTGCTGGTCAATTCCTTAACGAGGATTACCATGATGCCTGCATTGACAGTGTATACCGTCACATCGACTACATGCTGAACCTGATGGGTAACGACGACCATATCGGCTTTGGCAGTGACTTTGACGGCATCAGCCATCCTCCTTACAATATCTTTGGTGTACAAAGCTATGCTCCCCTTATCGAATACCTGTCTGAAAAAGGTATCAGTGACAGAACCATTGAAAAAATCACTCATAAAAACGTACTCAGCCTTTTAGGCAAGGTACTGTAAAAAGGCAACACAAAAGGCGCACCGCTTACGCGATGCGCCTTTAAAGTTTCTCTTCAGCCTTCTCAGCCTACTTCGCTTTGCAGTTCAGTGCCACGAACATTAATGGGACGATTGTTCTTGTCTACCATTACAACCTTAGGCTCATAGGTTCTTGCTTCTTCCTCAGTCATCATTGCATAGGCAATAATAATAACAGTATCGCCAACAACAACCTTGCGGGCTGCAGCGCCATTAAGGCAGATTACGCCGCTGCCGCGCTCGCCGGCAATTACATAGGTCTCCAGACGATTACCATTATTATTATCTACAATTTGTACACGTTCACCAGGAAGAATACCGGACAGCTCCAAAAGCTCACTGTCGATGGTGATGCTGCCCATATATTCCAGATTAGCCTCAGTTACAGTTGCACGATGAATTTTACCATGGTGTATATTATAAAGCATTATTCTTCTTCCTCCAAAACAACATTATCAATTAAACGAGTAGTGCCAAATTTTACTGCAACTGCCAGCAGATTACTGCCCTTTAAGGAATTTGCAATAGGCTTCAGCTCAGGCAGAGCGTAAATCTCTACATAATCAATATTACTCATAGGCTCAGCCTTGATTCCCTCAGTAACAGCAGCAATAATTTTTTCTGCATCACGCTCACCTGCTGTATACATTTCCTTAGCTG
Source organism: uncultured Phascolarctobacterium sp. (assembly GCA_900547415.1). GTDB lineage: Bacteria > Bacillota > Negativicutes > Acidaminococcales > Acidaminococcaceae > Phascolarctobacterium_A. The sequence continues at coordinate 26,359 of URGS01000009.1, forward strand.
CCTTCAGGCTGCGGCTCAGAACTAAGGCTGCAATACGCTCGCTTTCATTCAAATAGGTATTGCGGGAGCTTTTTGCCAAACCGTCTTTTTCGCGGATAATGGGCATTACTCGCAGCTCCAGCGGGAAGAATAAGTCCTTTACCATACGCTTCAGCACTTCAACCTGCTGAGCATCTTTTTGACCAAAATATGCTCTGTCTGGCTGTGCCAGATTAAAAAGCTTAGTTACAACAGTAGTAACACCACGGAAGTGAATAGGACGGGTTCGGCCGCAAAGAACTTTGGTAACATCACCAGTAACCTCTACCCAGGTATCATCTTCACTGGGATACATTTCCTTAGGAGAAGGAGCAAATACTACATTAGCACCCTTTTCCTCCGCCAGCTTGCAATCCGCCTCCAAGGTACGGGGATAAGCATCTAAATCCTCATTAGGACCAAATTGTGTAGGGTTAACAAATACACTTACTACTACAAAGTCATTTTCACGATTAGCAGCAGTAATTAGGGATGCATGGCCCTCATGGAGCGCTCCCATAGTAGGAACTAAACCTATAGTTAAATTCTGTGCTTTAGCCAGCGCAATCTCCTCACGCAGCTCAGCTACTGTATGAATTAATCTCATTTTTATTGCCTCACTTTTATCCTATTAATACAGCTTTTCCAAAACGCTGTCGTCAATTTTAAAGGTATGCTCAACAGCAGGGAATTGACGGCTCTTAACCTCTGCAATATATTCCTTTACTGCTGCAACAGTAATATCATGAACATTAGCGTACTTTTTAACAAATTTAGGGCAGAAGCCAGTAGATACGCCTAAAAGGTCGTTGCACACCAAAACCTGTCCATCGCAGCCATTGCCGGCTCCAATGCCGATGGTAGCCATAGTAGTCAGCTCCTTGGTAACTCTTTCTGCCAAAGCTGCAGGAACGCATTCCAGCACGCAGGCAAAGGCACCAGCAGCCTCCAAGGCTTTAGCATCATCAATCATTTTTTGTGCAGCCTCAATATCCTTGCCCTGTACCTTAAATCCTCCCAACTGATTTACAGATTGAGGAGTAAGACCAATATGAGCACAAACAGGAATACCTGCCTTTACAAGCTTTTCTACAAGAGGAGCAACCTCTGCGCCACCCTCCAGCTTAACAGCAGTACAGCCAGTTTCCTTCAAAAATCGTGCTGCATTATACATTGCATCAACCATGCTGGCCTGATAGCTCATAAAGGGCATATCACCTACAACAAGAGCTGTGCTGTTGCCGCGCATAACAGCCTTAGTGTGATGAATCATTTCGTCCATTGTTACAGGAATGGTGGAATCATAGCCAAGCATAACATTGCCTACAGAATCTCCTACGAGAATCATTTCCACCCCTGCTTCATTGACATTACGGCTCATAGCTACGTCATAAGCAGTAATCATGGTAAAGGGTTCGCCCTTTTGCTTCATTTCCTTAATAGTTGCTACAGTAACCTTTTTAGCGGTCATTTTTTACCTCCGATTGACCTAGCAGCTCTTCTAATTGCTGCTTAGTTTCCCAGTCAATAGTGCCATTAGTCAAGGCCAGATGGACTGCTGCCATTCCAAGAGAACAATAGACATTGGTCAGCTCCTTAGGTATTACCTCCAGATGCTTAGACACAGTTGCCCCATCGCCACGAGCAATGGGTCCCGTAAGTACAGCACCAGGATTTTTTGTTCCTAAAAGATTGGCTGCAGTACCTTTGAAAAGCGGCAGAAGTGCCTGCCAGGCAGCCTCATCACTGTCAGTCCAACGACTCATAAGCTTTTGGGCTAAAGCCTCTACAGTAACAGCATAATTGGAGCAGATGCAGGCTGCAGCGTGATAGGCCGCACGCTCAGCTGCAGGAACTCTAAAGCTCACGCCGCCGAATATCTGCACTAACTGCTCTGCTGCTGTCAGAGCAGCTGAATCGCCGTCAATAGCCATATATACACCCTTAAGGTCTGCTGCGCCGCCAGCAAAGCTTTGCAACGGATGAAGGCTACCCACAAACGCACCACAATCCTTTAAGCATGCCAACGGCTCCAGACCAAGGGACCCACTGCAGTGTAAAAAGATTTTCTTTTGCAGCGAAATATTTTCCTTTGCAATAGCTTGAGTAACTGTACCAATACTCCTATCTGGAACTGTTATTAAGATTACATCGTTAAGCTCAACTAATTTGTTATTATCACAGTAAGCAACAGCAAATTTTTCAGCCAGCTCCTTGCTATGCTCAGCAGAGGAACCTGTAATAGCGCCAAGCTGCCCTACAGCCTTTAAATATTCAGCTAAACAGCTGCCAACCTTGCCACCACCAATAATACCAACCTTCATGTCAGATTTTTCTCCCTTCTGACCTGTGGAGACGATACCTATGAAATTAGGACAGGAGGCTTTTATCTCAGAATCATTTCTGCAAATAAAAAAGCGCACTCCAAGACGGAATGCGCATAGTTATCCTGTGTTTTGCGTCTTCGTCCCGGTCTAATAGATCCAAGCGATTATTGACTTGATTGTTAATTTTAGAAAATCAGCCGTTTTCGATACAACTCGCTCTAAAAACGATGCTGCTCGTAAGTAGATTTTCCGCTAACATAATAGCATATCAATCCCCTTTTGACAAGTAAATTTACTCTTCTCCTTCAGTTTCTTTTTTGTATAAATGGTTAACCTTTATTTTTACAAGGTTGACATCACTTAGTTAACGCAGTATACTATCATTGTTAACTAATATTTGAGGAGTGGTTTACCATGTTAGATACTACTGTTTCCCGTTCACAGCAAAAAACTCGCAATCTAGTCTTTATGGCCTTTTTCACCGCCCTAATTGCTATTGGCGCCTTCATCAAGGTTCCTATTCCTGTTTTGCCCTTTACTCTGCAGCTCTTGTTCACTACTATGGCTGGTCTGCTGCTGGGACCTGCTCTTGGCAGCGCCGCAGTCTGGACCTATATTGCCCTTGGTCTTATTGGTCTGCCCATCTTTACTATGGGCGGAGGCCCTGGTTACATCTTTCAGCCTACCTTTGGCTATCTCATAGGCTTTGCTTTAGGAGCACGCATTACTGGTATCCTTTCTAAGGGCGAACCAACTATGAAAAAGCTTCTTGCAGCCAACTTTGCAGGTCTCATGGTCGTATATCTCTGCGGTATGGTTTACTACTATATTATAGGTAATTTTGTTATTAATCAGCCAATTGCACTGTGGCCTCTTTTTCTATACTGCTTTATTTTAGCAGTTCCTGGTGACATTGCTCTCTGCATTGGTGCTGCATTTTTAGGCAAAAAGCTTATTCCTTTATTAAGAAAATAAAATAGAAGGTGATTAATATGAGTCAAGGAATTTTTATTACTGCCACAGGTACTGATATTGGAAAAACCTATGTAACAGGTCTTATCGTAAAATGTCTCCGTAAAGCTGGTCTGAACGCTGGTTACTACAAAGCAGCACTCAGCGGTGCTGAAATCAGAAACGGTGAAATGATTCCAGGTGATGCAGAATTCGTTGCTAAAACAGCAGGAATTCCTGCAAAGCCAGCAGACCTTGTTTCCTACATTTACAAAGAAGCTGTTTCTCCCCATTTAGCAGCTCTCCGCGAAGGCAGTCCTGTAGAAATGGATAAAATAAGGGCTGATTACCAGGCTTCCTTAGAAAAATACGACTACGTAACTATGGAAGGCAGCGGTGGCATTATTTGCCCCATTCGTTGGGACGAAAAGCATCTACTGCTGGAGGATATTATTAAGGAGCTAGGTTTGGGAACATTCGTTATTTCTACCGCCGCTCTTGGCTCCATCAACGCCTGCGTCCTAACGACCTATTATCTGCAGCAGCATAATATTCCTGTCCGCGGTATCATACTCAATAACTACGATGCAGATGATTTTATGCAGCAGGATAATAAAAAAATGATAGAGGAGCTTAGCGATGTGCCTGTTATAGCCTGCGTAACTCCCAACAGCACTGAGCTTGATATTGACCCTGAATTTTTAGCATCTTTATATAAATAAGTTACTCCCTGAAAGGAATGAATAAGATGAACAATATGGAAGATTTAGCCAAACGCGACCTAGCACACATTTGGCATCCCTGCTCCCAAATGAAGGATTATGAAACACTGCGTCCCATCGTGGTTGACCACGCCAAAGGCTCCTATCTCTACGCAGCTGATGGAAAGGAATATCTTGACATTATCAGCAGCTGGTGGTGCAACCTTTTAGGTCACTGCAACCCCAAAATCAACGCCGCTGTTAAAGAACAGCTGGATAAATTAGAGCATGTTATTTTTGTCAACTTTACCCACGAGCCTGCTATTAAGCTGGCCGAGGAACTAACAAAGGTTGTTCCCAAGGGACTGAACAAGTTTAATTTTGCTGATAACGGCTCTTCCTCTGTGGAATGTGCACTGAAAATTGCCTTTCAGTACATGCTCCAGACAGGACATCCGGAAAAGCAGCGCTTTATGTGTCTCAGCGAAGGCTATCATGGTGAAACCATCGGCGCCCTATCCGTTGGCAGTATGGATTTATTCGCCCAAATGTACAAGCCCATGATGATGAACAATATTCATGTTGAAGCTCCGGACTGTTATCGCTGTCCCTTCAAAAAGAATCGCGAAACCTGCCAATGTGAATGCTTTAAGCACGCCGAAGAAGCCTTTGCCAAGCACGCTCACGAAACTGCTGCCATCATTGTAGAGCCTATTGTTCAAGGCTGCGCTGGCATGCGTATTTATCCGCCCCTGTACCTGCAAAAGCTGCGCAATCTGTGTGATGAGTACGGCGTACTTTTGATTGCCGACGAAATCGCTACTGGCTTTGGCCGCACAGGTAAAATGTTCGCCTGCGACCACGCTGGTATTACTCCTGATATTATGTGCATCAGTAAGGCGCTTACTGGTGGTTATATGCCTATGGCTATTGTCTGCACTACTGATAAAATTTACGATGCCTTTTATGATGACTACAACAAGGGCAAGGCCTTTATGCACAGTCACACCTACAGTGGTAATCCCTTGGCCTGCAGCTGCGGTCTAGCGGTACTCAAGATTATGAAAGAGGAAAAAATCCTCGATAAAGCAGCTGTTAAAGCCAAATACTTTAACGAAGAATTGGTTAAAGCCTTCGGCGACCACAAAAACATTGGCGAAATCCGTCATATTGGCCTCATAAACGCGATGGAGCTGGTCACAGACAAGGAAGCTAAAACAGGCTTTGACAGCAAGCTCCGAATAGGCTACGAAATCTATAAAAAAGCTCTTACCCATTGCCTGCTGCTCCGCCCCTTAGGCAATGTCATTTACTTTAATCCGCCATTGAATATTGAAGACGCTGATTTAGACAAGGCTGTAGCTTTGGCTAAACAATCCATTGATGAGGTTTTAAAATAAAATATCTGTTATAAAAATTTCCCTACCAAGGACTGCTGCAGTAAAAACAGCAGTCCTTTTTATTATGCTGAGATACTTTTTTAACAAGAAAAATCCTGCTTTTTTTGCCTTCCCCACCCAAAAACTGCCATTAGGGTGGGAAATTGCCTAAAAAATTCTGAAAATCGCTACCCCAAAATAACCCTTAGAGTGGGTACAAAATATCCCCTATGATACATAATGAAACTGTAAATGAGGAGGAACGCAGCGCTGCTCAGCAATCCTACCAAAAGGCAGAACAAACAGACTATTCATCAGCAGCAAATGCAGCTACAGTCAAGCTATGACCAGCTGCAAGCACAAATGCAGGCTCAGCTATCTGAACTAGAGGAGAAGCTGAAAAATATTAACGAGCAAAAAGAAGCTGCTCTTAGCCATTACAACGAAGCTAAATCAGCCTTGGAAAACATTTCTGATGAAAAACTACTAGCCTCTAATCGGGATGGCTTTCAGTTTTATTTGGACAATCTTCATCTGCTGACTAAAAAAGAAAAAGATATACTTTGGCTTTATCCTAGCGATATGAGCTTTAAGGAAATGGCTCAGCAGCTTGGCATTACTGAAAATACACTTAAATACCATAACAAAAACATTTATAGTAAGCTAGGTCTCAAATCTCGTAAGGAAGCTGTACAGTTTATCCGCTTAGAGAAAAAATACCATAATCCTGAAACCTAGACAATATTGAATTATTTCCTGGGAAATGATTATTTGTCACTATTTCCCACCCAAAATGATCATATGTGTGGGGTAATCTGCTCCAGTATAGGCTATAATGTATACAACAAAACCACAATCTCATCTCTTTCACAACTGAAGCTGTACAAGGCACAGCTTCAACAAACCAACCTTTTCTTCAAGAGCCGGCTTGTACCGTTAATGGTCAGGCCGGTTTCTTGCTTTGAAAATTTTACAAATAAAACGGCCTTTAAAAATAGCATCAGACTAATTTTAAAGACCGTTTTTCCAACATATAAAGCTTTTAAAGCAATACTTATTACTTCTCTACTTGTCCCTGCCAACGGTTCATTCCACCAAAGTCCTTAACATTGGTATATTCTAAAGCTTCCAGGCTGTCCTTAGCAATAGCACTGCGGCGTCCGCTGCGGCAGTAGATAATGATTTCCTTTTCTTTTTCTGGCAGCAGCTGCGCAGCCTTTTGGTCTATTTCATCATAAGGCAGCAGCAACGCTCCAGGAATATGTCCATTATTGAATTCCTCCTGAGTACGCACATCCAACAGCACAATCGGAGCCTTGTCAGTAAGCTTCTGCTGCAGCTTCTCATAGCTTACTAAGCCTTTACTATCTCCACGACTCATAAAGCTCATAGCAAGACCAATAACAACTAACACCATCACTACATATTTCATATTCTTACCTCCAAATGCAAAATAATACTTTGACGTCATATCATAAGCCAGACCAGGTATGCTCCAGTCCTGTATTGTGACTAGGCATCATTAGTTCATTCTTTTATTTTATTATACAGCTAAGAACATTATCTGTCTGTAACTCAATCACCAAGCCTAGACTTTATGATTTGTAAGAGCTGAAATTCTTGAACCATACAGCCTTACTTAATAACCCATGATAGCTACACATAAAAGAAACCCCCAGAGCTAGACGTGTTTCAGCTCACGTCCTGCCTAGGGGGCTAAGGAAAGCGATATTATTATGTTTGTTTTATTCTTCAGTTAACTCTGCCCTTTTTACTACAGCCTTGCAGGCCTTCATAAACTTTACACGGGGCAGCATTACAAAGTGACCGCAGCCACAGCATTTCATACCAAAATCCATGCCTGTACGTGTAATCTCCCATTCACAGCTGCCACAAGGATGAGCCTTTTTCATGCGTACAACATCTCCAACATGGATAACCTCATTAGGCTGAATCATTTATTAATACCTTCAAATGTCATAATGTCAGCAACTTCGTAGCCAGCTTCACGAATTTGTTCAATGATACCCATACCACATTCGGATAAATCTGCACGAATAATTACTTCATAAGCGCCAGTTTCAGAATCCTGTCTGGAAGCAATTGAGATAATATTAATATCATTATCCTTGAACAGCTTAGAAATTTCAGCTACAACGCCTACCTTATCCTTTACATCAATAGTAATACGGGTAGAGGTACGGTTCATGCCCATAATTTCTACGAATGCACGGAACAAATCGCTCTTGGAGATAATGCCACATAACTTATTTTCTGCATCAACAACTGGCAGTGCATTATAGTTTGTTTTGTACATTCTATAAGCAATGAACTCAATAGTATCATCTTCGCTGACGCTTACCACATTGTGACTCATAATATCACGAACTTTTAAACGTCCCAGCAGATAGTTAGCTTCGTAGCGGGACAGGGTGCTGCCTTCGCTAGGAGATGCTCTGCCTATATCATCAATGGTAATTATACCGCGTACTCTCTTAATGTCGTCAACAACAGGAATGCTCAGCAAATTTTTGCCGCGCATCAGCTCTCTTGCTTCCAGCATGGATTGATCTTCGCGGACGGTAACAACGTCTACAGTCATAAAATCCTTAACTAACATAAAGCGACCTCCTTAATTAGCCACCTAAATATGCCTTACGTACCGCCTCGCTGCTTGCCAGCTCCTTAGCAGTACCGCTCAGGGTAATGCGGCCTGTTTCCAAAACATAGGCCTTGTCAGCAATGGACAGAGCCATATTTGCATTTTGCTCAACGAGAAGAATTGTTGTTCCGCTCTCATTGATCTCTTTTATTATATTAAAAATTTCCTTAACTAACAAGGGGGCAAGACCCATGGAAGGTTCATCTAAAAGCAAAAGCTTAGGGCGACTCATAAGTGCTCTGCCCATAGCAAGCATCTGCTGCTCACCACCTGATAAGGTACCAGAAATCTGATTTTTGCGCTCTAAAAGACGGGGAAATTTTTGGAAAACTCCTTCCAGATCCTTTACAATACCATCATTATCATTACGCAGATATGCTCCCAGCTCCAGATTTTCCATAACAGTCATATTAGCAAAAACATGACGTCCTTCAGGAACCTGACACAGACCCATACCAACTATTTTGTGAGCAGGAACACCTGCAATATCATTGCCTTCGTAAAGGATTTTACCTGTTTTAGGCTTCATCAGTCCAGAAATAGTACGCAGTGTTGTGGACTTGCCTGCACCATTGGAACCAATGAGCGCTACAATCTCGCCAGCGGGTACATCGAGGCTGATGCCTTTAATAGCGTGAATAGCGCCGTAATAGACATTAATATCTTCAACTCTTAACATTAGTTGATTACCTCCTCACCCAGATATGCTTCAATAACGCGTCTATTGCTCTTAATCTCATCAGGAGTTCCTTCAGCAATCAACATACCATATTCCAAAACATAAATGCGTTCACACACACCCATAACCAGGCCCATATCATGCTCAATCAAGAGAATGGACAGGTCAAATTTTTGGCGAATCCAGCGAATCATCTCCATAAGCTCCTGTGTTTCCTGAGGATTCATACCTGCTGCCGGTTCGTCTAAAAGTAGCAGCTTAGGCTCAGTTGCCAAAGCACGAGCAATTTCTAAGCGGCGCTGCTTGCCATAGGGAAGGTTTTTAGCCTTTTCATTGGCTTCACCCTCCAGATGGAAAATTTTTAAAAGATCAAAAGCCTTTTGAGTAATATACTCTTCTTCACTGAGATATTTGCCATCACGTACAATGGCATCCATCAGATTATAGGTAACATGCATATTATAAGCAATTTTTACATTATCAATAACGCTCAGCTCAGAAAACAGGCGAATATTTTGGAAGGTACGGGCCATACCCATCTGAGTTACCTGATATGATTTTTTACCGCTGCTCTTTTTCCCATTAAAGTAAATGGAGCCTTCGCTAGGAGTATAAACACCGGTAATCATATTAAAGGCTGTAGTTTTGCCTGCACCATTAGGTCCGATAAGTCCAATCAGCTCCCCTTCATCAATATAGAGTGAAAGATTAGAAACAGCGCGCAGGCCGCCGAAAATCATGGATACATTGTCAACCTTAAGCAGCTCTGCCATCGTTCTTACCTCCTAATTTAAACATTTTACGACTTAATTCTTCATTGCCAAACAGTCCCTGCGGACGATGCAGCATCAGCACAATCATGGTTACAGAATAGATAACCATACGCCATTCAGGATAGTCGGACAAATAAGCACTGATAAATGTCAGCAGTGTAGCACCTGTAATAGCACCTGTCATAGAACCCAAGCCACCCAATACAACCATGGTCAGAATATCAAAGGAACGCATGAATGTAAAGGAAGCAGGGTGAGCCAGGAAAAAGTAATGGCTGAACAATGCGCCAGCAGTACCAGCAAAGCTTGCACCCAGAGTAAAGGCCATTACCTTGTACTTAGTAGTATTGATACCCATAGTATCAGCTGCAATTTCGTTCTCACGAATAGCCAAACAGCAGCGTCCATGAGCAGAATTTTTAAAGTTCTTAATAAAGAAAATAATACCTATCATAATCCAGAAGGTATACGCAAAATTAGTCATACGAGGAATACCCATCAAACCAGAGGCACCGCCTACATAATCAATATTGAGGATGCAGATACGAATAATTTCGCCTAAACCAAGGGTAGCAATAGCAAGATAGTCACCATCAAGGCGCAGGGTTGGCAAACCGATAAGGAAGCCTAAAAAACCAGCACATACAGTAGCTACTACCAAACCCAACTCAAATGGCATGCCGAGCTTGACAGTAATTATAGCACTTGTATAGGCACCTACAGCCATAAAACCGGCATGACCTATGGAGAACTGACCTGTATAGCCATTAATAAGGTTCAAGCTGACTGCAAGAATAATATTGATACATATCAGGATAAGGTTCAGCTCCCAAAAAGGACCAATAATTTCTGTAAAAAGCAATCCCTGAACAATGGCAAAGACTGCTATACATGCGGCAAGTGCTTTTAAATCAAATTTACGAATCGGATTCATATGTCACTCACCTACACTTTCTCACGTACGTTCTTGCCTAACAGGCCTGCGGGCTTGTAGAGAAGAATCAAAATCAAAATGCCAAAGGCGGCTGCATCACGGAATGTTGAAGAGAAGAAGCCACTTACCATAGCTTCTACTACACCAAGGATAATACCGCCAATCATAGCACCAGGAATGATACCAATACCACCAAGTACAGCAGCTACGAAAGCCTTCAGACCAGGCATCATGCCCATCAAGGGATCAATAGAGTTATAATAAACGCCTACCAAAACGCCGCCAGCAGCAGCCAAAGCACTGCCAAGCGCGAAGGTAGTAGAAATTACACGGTCAATATTAATGCCCATCAGTCTTGCTGCATCAGCATCATAGGAAACGGCACGCATTGCTTTGCCTGCCTTAGTCTTATTTACAATATAGGTCAGCACTGCCATCAGTATGATTGCGCTCAGCAAAATTACCAGCTGCTGGCTATTAGCAACCAAAGGACCAATATTGTACACAGTAGCGGAAAATACAGCCGGGAATGTTCTGGGCTGCGGAGAAACCAGCAGAATCATGCTGTACTCCAAGAAGAAGGACACGCCGATTGCGGTAATCAAAATTGCAATTCTAGGAGCATTACGCATAGGGCGATATGCAATACGTTCAATAATAATACCGGCAACAGCAGCGCCTGCCATTGCAAAAAGAATAGATGGTATAAAGGACCAGCCCAGCTGGGTAATAGCAAAGAAGCCAAAATACGCGCCCAACATATAAATATCACCATGGGCGAAGTTTATCAGCTTAATAATGCCATAAATCATAGTATAGCCCAAGGCAATCAATGCGTAGATACTGCCGAGAGATACACCATTGATCAGCTGCTGAAAAAACTGATGCAAAAAGGTATCCATATGGTTTTCCTCCTCTAACTTTTTAAGGAATCTAATTTTTGATAGAAAGAGGCTGTTGCCAGTAAACAACAGCCTCATCGATGTTGATTAAATACTTGTGGAACAGTTTAAGGATTCACTTTTGTTTTAAAAGTAGGCAATCCATCCTTGTACTCAATAATTACAGCACTTTTTACAGGATTGTGCTGCTCATTAAAGGTTACACCACCGGAGACGCCTGCAAAATCTTTGATCTTAGCCATAGCCTCTCCAATCTTAGCAGGATCTGAAGATTGAGAAGCCTCAATGGATTTAGCAATGAGTAGTACTGAATCATAGGATAATGCCGCAAAAACATCAGGCTTAGAGCCATATGTCTTTTCGTATTCTGCCACAAAGCTCTTATTCATCTCAGAATCATCAGATGGTGAATAAAGATTTGTAAAGAAGGTATTATTCAAGGCATCCTTGCCAGCAATTTTCGGAAGCTTAGCGCTATCCCAGCCATCACCACCTGCCATTGGAACAGTAATACCAATTTCACGGGCCTGTTTAACGATCAAACCTACCTCCTGATAATAACCAGGAACATAGATAAAGTCGGGTTTTGTAACTTTGATTTTGGTCAGAGTTGCTTTGAAGTCAGTGTCCTTTTGCAGAAAGGCCTCTTCAGCTACAATCTCGCCGCCATTCTTAACAAAGTTTTCAATAAAGAACTTTGCCAACCCCTTGGAGTAATCACTGGTATTGTCAATATAGACAGCAGCTCTTTTAACTCCCATTTCCTTGGCAACGTAATTTGCCATCACTGTTCCTTGGAATGGGTCAATAAAGCAGGCGCGGAAGCTATAGTCTCTAGTCTTGTTAGTCTGTGGATCAACCGTTACATCAGGATTAGTACCCATTGGAGTAATTGCTAAAACCTTCATGCTATTATTAATCGCACCAGAAGCAATTGCTCCAGAAGAAAGATTAGGACCAATTACAGCTACAACCTTATCCTGAGAAATCAGCTTCTGCATAGCGTTAGTAGACTCTGCAGCCTCAGATTTATTATCTGCTACTACCACAGCCATCTTTTTACCACCAAGAACGCCCTTCTCATTTATCTTTTTTAGAGCTAGGTCAATGCCATTCTTGGAGGAAATGCCAAAAGAAGCACTACCGCCAGACATCTCCAGATTAGCGCCTATTTTTATATCTTTTGCACTTCCGGAGTCAGAGCTTCCACCACAACCAGCCAAAGCACCCATCATTAGGACACCTGCTGATGCAGTCGATAACAACTTAATCACTCTTTTCATGGTTTATTCCCCCTCAAAAAAAATATATATTATAGGGGCGCTAAATTAAGCACCCCCAATAATAACTAAATAAACCTCTGAGAAGATTTTATTGTTGAATACAAGCTATTCTATTGTCTATTTTCTAGCCTAACTTACAGGCTAATTTTTTCCTTCAGGTTAGCAGTGCCGCCATCCAGAGAAATAATCAATGCACTCATAATCGGGTTATGGTTAGCATCATATGTCAGCTTACCGCTTGCAATGGGAAGATCCTTGGTTTCTGCAATAGCCTTAGCCAGTTTTTCACCAGTTGCATTATTGGAACGTTTCAGTGCATCAGCCAGAACTAAACCTGCATTGTAGCCCTGCATTGCGAAGATATCAGGATCTTTTTGATATTTAGCCTTGTAGTCTTTGATAAATTTCTGTACAGAAGGATCTTGGTCCTGTGCAGAGAAAGCACTTACATAGTAGCAGTCATGAAGAGCGTCCTTGCCAGCGATTTCAGCCAGTTTGGGGCTTTCCCAACCGTCACTGCCCAGCAGCGGAACATTAATGCCGATTTCACGAGCCTGTTTAATGATTTTTGAAACCTCTTCATAGTAGCCGGGCACATAAATTGCCTCTGGATTAGTAGCTTTAATCTTGGTCAAAGCAGCTTTGAAGTCCAGGTCCTTAGAAAGAAAGGCTTCCTTAGCAACAACTGCGCCACCTTTGCTTTCCAAAGTTTTTTGGAATACGTCTGCCAGACCTTTAGAATAATCACTGGAGGAATCATAAAGGATAGCTACATTTTTAACCTTCAAAGTATTATCCGCAAATTGTGCCATTACCTGACCTTGGAACGGATCGATAAAGCAAGCACGGAACATATAATCTCTTACTTTGCCATTATCCATAGTAATTGCTGGTGCAGTAGCACTAGGAGCAATTTGGGGAACCTTATTGGCAGTAGTAATAGGAGCACTTGCAGCTACGCAGCCGCTGGTTGCAGGACCGATAATAGCAACAACCTTATCCTGAGTAACAAGCTTAGTTACAGAGTTACCAGATTCGGAAGGCTCGGATTTATTGTCACTTTCAACTAAAGTTAATTTTTTACCATTTACGCCACCCTTTTCATTAACCTCGTCAATAGCCATTTTAGCACCAGAGAGAATTGCTTTACCGTAGTTAGCAACATTACCGGTTAATTCAAAGGAAGCACCAACCTTAATGGTATCGCCTGCAGCAGCATCATTCTTTTTATCTCCGCCACAACCAGACATTACAGAAGCTAATACCATTGCTGAGAGAGCTGCAGTAGCAACTTTTTTCCATGATTTCATAATTATTACCTCTTTCCCTTTAACAAATACATATGTCACCAGGTTTGCTCATCTATTATCTACGCAACCTCATAACTTATGTGTCTCATTATATCTGTGGTATCATACTTTTGTCAACGCATTTTTCAATTAAGTCATTATTTTTTGTTACATATACTCTAAATTGATACATTTTTAATACTTTCTATTTTTGTGTGCATAATTATAAGACTTTTGTGTTTTATATATGTACTTAAATATGTGATTTCCACTATGGAAGTATTCACCCAGTTAGTGTATAATAGTTTCTAGTATTTTATTAAGAGGTTAATTTATGGATTACATTGCACTTTTCTTTATTTTCGTTAAAATGTTTCATTTTATTAATGCTGCAGAAATAGCCTTCTTTGTTCAAAGCCTGACAAAGCTTATCCGTGAGCAGCGTAAACAGGATAAAATCAAAAAGGTAGTTATTATCGACAATCATACCCTTATCTATTTTATGTATTTGATTGGAGATTTTCTTTTCCTTTTCTACTGTATCTGGCTTATATTTGATGATAATCTGTGGCAGCAGGGCTGTATGCTGCTGATAATTTCCGCTCTGGAATCCTATGCTGTTAGAGCACGTATAAGCGGAACCTATTCCATTGATGCCAATGGCTTTGTATTTCCTCGCATGTGGTTTAGATACCTGATATTCGGTATGTCTATGTTCATTCTTTTAAGACTGTTTGAAGGACAGTAACATAAGCCGAAAAGTAATTTTTATAAGATAGATTTCGAGAATACTTTTCTAAATTTTCTGACAATTATCCCTTTTTATCATCTCTTATATTCGTTTCTAAGCGTATTTTTCTTTATTGCCTATGCAATCTATCCTATTTTCTCATTACGTCTCTCTATGGGCTTATAAACGCAAAATAGCATTATCACGGTATAAATGCCATGATAATGCTATTTTTTTCAGTATCTTTTTATGATTACTCTTATGCTATTTACTGTGATAATATTACAAAAATCATAATATTTTTCAAGCTATAAGTAACCATAAACAATCTCCTAACTAAAGTAGATAAAAGGCACTAAGAACAATTCCTGTTCCTAGTGCCTTAAGTATCATTTACAACAATGTTTCCTCTTCCTCAGCTAGTGTATATTCAGATTTTCCTTCTTTTACATCTTTAGCATAGCAACGACTATCGTCCCTGCCGTAAATACTGGTCAGAATAACACCATTTTTCTTTTCATCGGCCAAAAGCAGTGAATAGCTCATTTTACCACCCATTGCATCAAAAGCATCATAGCGGTTCATTTTGACAATCTGCAGACAGCCACTTACCTGCTCACGCAGCTGACGGTGTTTTTCCTGCAGTTGTTGAAGCTCTGCTTTAGTGGCTGACAGCTCATTTAATGTGCTTGTCAGCACATGATCAATATTAACTTCTTCACCTTGAGTAAAGAAATCGTATTTTTTTTGCAATGTATTAAGCTTACTTTGAGCTTTCATTAATAAAACCAATGCTACGAGCAGCAGTACGCTTAACGCACCCACAACCGCCGCCAAATTATTTAACAATGCTCCATTGAGCTGTGCCATTTTTACATCCCCTCATTACATAAAGTTGCCTGCCAAAGCAGCTGCTACCAGCATGCCAGGCAGCATATTTCCTATGCGTATTTTCGTAATCCGCAGCATATTCAGACCTATGGCCATAATCATCACTCCGCCGGAAGCTGTAACCTCCTGCAGAATCAGCTCTGTTATATAGGGCTCAACTACACCTGCTAGAAGCGTTATGCTTCCTTGATAAAAGCCAACACTTATTGCTGACAGCATTACGCCGACACCAACATTAGCAGTCAGAATAAGAGCAATAATACCGTCCAACGTAGCCTTAGCAAATAAAGTTGAACAATCTCCTGCCAAACCATCTTGAATGCTTCCTACAATAGCCATAGCACCTGTACAAAATAGTATGGATGAGTTAACGAAGCCTTCTGCAATTTGACCTGCAACAGAGCTGTTTCCTTTAGCAAGCCTCTGTCCAAGAAAGGTTCCCAGCTTGTTCATACGCTCTTCAATATCAACAATTTCGCCGATAATCGAACCAATTACTAGACTAATAATAACTATGATGATATTGCCTGTTTTCATAGCCATTTGCACGCCTATAATTACTATGCAAAGTGCAATGGAGCTCATCATAGTCTGCTGCCATTTTTCTGGCAGCCCCCTCTTAAATAATAATCCAATCAGTGAACCCAGAACGATAGCTCCACTATTCACTAATGTCCCTAAACCAGACATAAAAGTGTCGCTCCCCTATTTATACATGCAATCTTTTAGGCCCAGAGCTTTCTGCTGCTTCATTATTGCTAGGCTGCAGAGCTTCATATATTCTCTCTAAATCTTCCGGTGAATAATATTCAATCTGAATAGTTCCACCGTGATTATTTCCTTTGTTCTTAGGCATTACCTTAACCTTAGTACCTAAAAGCTCTATTAATCTTGTCTCAAAATCATGGTAGAATACATCCTGCTCTGTTTGAGGCTTGTTTTCCTTCTTCGTCTTTTTCTTATCAGCAAGTTCTTCTACAATTTCACGTATAATTTTAATCTGCTTGCCTTCTTTTAATTGACGTACAACCTCTTCGGTCATACGGGAGCTCCAGCCATTTTCAATAATAGCCTTAGCAACCTCCAGCTGCTGCTCTTCCTTAGGCAGACCTAAAAGCTGCTTGGCTTGTCCCATATTCAAGGTACCATCAATAATATAATTTTGAATTTCCTCAGGCAAATTCAAAAGACGCAGAATATTAGTTACAGCTACGCGGCTGCGTCCAACCTTTTCTGCAGCCTGTTCCTGCGTCAGTTTGAATTCTACCATCAGACGACGCAGTCCATGAGCTTCTTCAATAGGATTCAGGTCATGACGCTGAATATTTTCAATCAACGCAATTTCCATCATCTTATCGTCATCATATTCCTTAATAATTACGGGAACATTTTCCAAGCCAGCTAATTTAGCAGCACGCAGACGACGCTCACCTGCTACCAGCTCATAGCCCTTACCCTTTTTACGTACAACCAGTGGCTGAACAATTCCATACTCCTTAATGGAAGCAGCCAGCTCTTCTAGCTTTTCTTCGCTAAAAAACTGACGCGGTTGATACGGGTTAGCAGATATTATTTTTACAGAAATTTCCTGTTGCTGCTGCTCCTGCTCCTGAGCAATTTCACTTTCTACATTAGTACTAGAATTTTCAACAAAGATTGCTCCTAAGCCCTTGCCTAAGCCACCCTTTTTACTCATCTCCTACCACCTCTTGTGCCAGCTCCATATATACCATAGCACCCTTGGATTTGCTGTCATAATCAATTACAGGCTGTCCATGGCTAGGTGCCTCACTTAAACGTACATTTCTGGGAATAATGGTCTGATACATCTTGGTTTTAAAGTACTTTTTAACCTCTTCAACAACCTCTGTAGATAAATTTGTACGACTATCAAACATAGTCATCAGCACGCCTTCCAGCTTTAATGCAGGATTTAGGTTTCTCTGTACCAGTTGAATAGTGTTCATCAGCATGGTAACACCCTCTAAAGCATAAAATTCGCACTGAATAGGAATAATTACAGAAGAAGCTGCTGTTAAAGCATTAATAGTCAACAGACCTAAAGAAGGAGGACAGTCAATAATTACATAATCATAATTATGTTTTACCCTCTCCAAGCTATTTTTCATTCTGCCCTCTCTGTTCATGAGGGAAACAAGCTCAATTTCTGCACCTGCCAATTGGATAGTAGCTGGTACAACATCAAGATTCTTATAGGCAGTATGCTTAATAACATCCTGCATGGAGACATCATTAATCAGCGTATCATAGATACATTGCTTAATATCTCTCTTATCAAAGCCAAGACCACTGGTAGCATTACCCTGAGGGTCACTGTCTACCAATAAAACCTTGCGGTCCAAGGCCGCTAAACAGGCAGCAAGGTTTACTGCCGTCGTTGTTTTGCCTACGCCACCCTTTTGGTTGGCAATTGCAATTACCTTTACCATCTGCTGCACCTCTCTTTATAATGATATTTTAAATTTAATATCCCTACTAATATTAAAAATGTCACTAACTATTCTACCACAATTTTCATCGCTTGTGTTGATTTTTCATCAACATCTATGTTTCACGTGAAACATTTTACCTGCTTCTAATAAAAATCCCCGATGTTTCACGTGAAACATCGGGGTAAGCTATTTACATTACTGATTTAGAAAAGCGGTTTTCCCAATCCCTGTTTAGGCTTCTTTTGATTTTTGATACGCAGGCTAATAATAACCTCGTCACCCTCTATGGTTTGCTCCATATTAACTGGAATACCAACATCCTTAATGGAATTTACCACCTGCTTAATGCTGTTCAGATAAATACGTACATCATTAACAATAACAAGACGACGCTTCTTTTCTTTTTCCTTTTCTCCTGCATCCAAAAGTTTAGCAATATACTCTTCTGTTTGGCGAACACTGAAACCCTTTTCAACAACTACAGCCAAAACCTCTAAACGCTTAGTCTCGTCCTCAAGCTTAAGTAAAGCACGAGCGTGACGCTCTGAAAGTCCTGCATCAACTAAAACCTTACGAACAGGTCCTGTTAATCTCAGCAAACGAAGCTTATTAGCAATAGTAGACTGCTTCTTGCCCACTCTTGCAGCCATAGCCTCCTGAGTGAGATGGAATTCATTCATGAGCTGCTCATAGCCGTCTGCTTCTTCCAGAAAATGCAAGTCCTCACGCTGCAGATTTTCAATTAAAGCAATTTCAGCAATTTGCTGAGAAGTATAATCACTAATAATAACTGGTACTTCGGATAAATTGGCCATTCTGGAAGCTCTCAGGCGACGTTCACCTGCAATCAGCATATAACGTCCATCATCAGAAGGAGAAACTAGCAAAGGCTGAAGTACGCCGTACTCCTTAATAGAAGCACATAAATCAGCTAAGGATTCATCACTAAAAGTTTTACGAGGCTGATAGGGATTTGGAAAAATTTGATTAGTAGGTATTTTTACTACCTTAACCTCGTTTACAGGTCCATTCTGTACAGTTTGTTGATTTAAATTGCTGAAATCAGCATCAAGAACAGAAAAGCCATCATCAATTAACATACTATTCCTCCCTATTTAACGCCCAAAGGCTGCTTCTCCGGAGTGCCCGCCTTGCGAGGATAGGTCATAGGTGTTGCCTTGAGCTTATCCACACGTATAATGGCACGACCATCATCAAGACCAGGCAGCTTTACAGGTTCAGCACTGCGAATGCGTCCGCCTAAAATTTTAACAGCCTCTTCACCCTCAGCAATTTCTTCAGCATATTTGCTTCCTTTAAGAGCAACAAGCTGGCCACCCTTTTTTACTAAAGGCAAAGTATATTCAGCTAAAACGCTGAGTCTGGCAACAGCACGAGCAGTAACAATTTCATACTGCTCTCTATGCTGCTTATTTCGACCTGCATCCTCAGCACGCAGGTGCACACAACGGATGCCCTTCAAGCCTAACTCAGCAATAACATTTTCCAAAAACTTTAAACGTTTGCCTAAAGAGTCAATTAATGTCACTCTAAGGCTAGGACAGTATATTTTTAAGGGAACACCGGGAAAGCCAGCTCCAGTCCCTACATCTGCCAAAGTCTTTCCATCAAAGGATTTATCATAGGCCAAAAGACTGTCTATCATATGCTTAACAGCAACATCCTCCGGCTCCGTAATAGCGGTAAGATTCATTACCTTGTTTGTTTCCACAAGCATTTCATAATAACGGGTAAACTGCTCTAGCTGTTCCTCTGTAAAAGTAAAACCAGCTTCAGCACCCTTAGCCTGCAAAATTTCTGCAAAGGTCATTAATCCTGCTCCTTTCGCCTCTTTAGCTCTAAAGCAATCATCAGGACATTTACGTCAGCAGGAGAAACACCACTGATACGAGATGCCTGACCTATTGATGTAGGACGAACCTTATCAAGCTTTTCTGCTGCCTCAGTAGAAAGCTCCTTAATAGCGTGGTAGTCCACATCCATA
Source organism: uncultured Phascolarctobacterium sp. (assembly GCA_900547415.1). GTDB lineage: Bacteria > Bacillota > Negativicutes > Acidaminococcales > Acidaminococcaceae > Phascolarctobacterium_A. Next base: position 46,336 of record URGS01000009.1, read on the forward strand.
GGAATACGTTTATTTTCTAATTTAAGAGCACGCTCAACTTCTTGACGCTGCTTAACAATATAGCCTTCGTATTTAGCATGCACCTCTACCTGCTCAGCAACCTGTTCTGACAAAGCTTCTAATCCAAAAGCATCAACAAGCTTATTGTAGTTAATTTCCTTGCGACGCAACAGCTCCAGCATGTTAGTACCGCTGCGCAAAGGAGTTGTCCCCATAGCAATAAGCTTAGCATTATTTTCATCATTGGGAGCTATAGTATGCTTGCTAAGAACTGCAATAGCTCTTTCCAAATCAGAACGCTTAGAGGTAAAACGCTCGTAACGATAATCGTCTACAAGACCAATGTCCCTGCCCTTTTGAGTCAGACGCAGATCTGCATTATCCTGACGCAGCAGCAAACGATATTCTGCTCTGGAGGTCATCATGCGATAGGGCTCATTGGTACCCTTAGTAACCAGGTCATCAATAAGTACGCCAATATATGCCTCATCACGACGCAAAACTACAGGCTCCTGACCATTAATCTTACGCATAGCATTAATACCGGCCATCATACCCTGGGCTGCAGCCTCCTCGTAGCCACTGGTACCGTTGGATTGGCCAGCACTAAAAAGACCACTGATTGCTTTATGCTCCAAAGAAGGCTTAAGCTGCAGAGGATTAAGACAATCATAATCAATAGCGTAGCCGGCACGCATCATTTTGCAATGCTCAAGACCAGGAATAGTCTGCATAAACTGGAGCTGTATATGTGCAGGAAGAGATGAGCTCATACCTTGCACATACACCTCATTAGTATTCAGACCTTCCGGCTCTATAAATAGCTGGTGACGATCCTTGTTGGCAAAGCGTACCAGCTTAGCCTCAATAGAAGGACAATATCTAGGACCAACGCCCTCTACTAAACCATTAAACATACCGGAAAGGTGAAGATTATCGCGAATAATTTTATGAGTATCCTCGTTGGTGTATGTTAAATAGCACGGTACCTGTTTTCTTGTTGCAATATCACTGATAAAAGAAAAATTACGTACCTGCTCGTCACCATATTGAGGCTCCATCTTACTATAGTCAAGACTACGGGAATCAAGACGTGCAGGAGTACCAGTCTTGAAGCGCATCAGCTCTACGCCAGCCTCCTGTAAAGAAGCAGAAAGCTTTTCTGCACTACGCAGACCATTAGGACCACAAACATAGTTCAACTGGCCATAAACAATACGACCACGCAGATAAGTACCTGTAGCTAAAATAACACACTTACCCTCAAAAATCTCTCCTGTTTCTGCCTCTACGCCTACTATTTCACCATTCTCAATCAGCAGCTTATCAATCATAAGCTGCTTAAGTTCAAGATTCTCTTGATTTTCTACAATTTTTTTCATTAAAACATGGTAATAGGACTTATCCTCCTGTCCACGCAAAGCATGTACAGCATAACCCTTACCAGTATTTAGAAGACGCATCTGAATACAAGCCTGGTCAGCACTTAAACCCATCTGACCACCCATAGCATCAATCTCGCGTACAAGATGACCTTTAGCAGGACCACCAATGGAAGGGTTGCATGGCATCAAAGCCAAATTATCCAAGGAAAGTGTCGCCAGTAAGGTTTTACCACCTAGTCTGGCTGCAGCCAGAGCAGCCTCCACACCAGCATGACCAGCACCTATTACAATTACATCAAAGCTATCAGTTATAAATCCCATTTTCTTATCTCTATTCTCTATTAAAGTTAAGGGAGAGCTTACTTACCAATACAGAAACGGGAGAAGATTTCATTAATAATTTCATCCTGTACCGCATCACCAGTAATCTCACCTAATAAGTCAATAGCATTACGTACATCAATCACTACGCAGTCATAGGGCAGACAATTTTCTGCTGCAGATCCTGCATCCTGAAGAAATCCTAATGCCTCACGCAGCAGCTGCTCATGACGTGCATTCTGTACGTATACACCATCGCCAAGTGTACCTTCACTGCCGTATACATAGTTTTTCAGCCAAGCAGTAAAGGCCTCAACACCATCCAATGTCTTGGCAGATAAAGTCATTACCTTATCTGCACCGAAGCGTTCCTTAAGGGACGCTAATTCTATATTCTGAGCCAAATCGCTCTTATTTACTATTATAACACAAGGTTTACCTGCAGCGGACTGCAAAATTTCCTCATCCTCGGCAGTCAAACCCATACTGCCGTCAATAACGCAGATAACCAGCTCCGCCTCCTGCAAAAGCTGACGGCTTTTTTCTACGCCAATCTTTTCCACAAAATCATCAGTACTACGTATACCTGCTGTATCTGCCAATACTAGCGGAACACCATCTAAAAGCAGCTGCTCCTCAATAACGTCTCGTGTAGTACCAGCATATTGGGAAACAATAGCTCTTTCCTCACGCAGAAGAGCATTGAGCAAACTAGATTTGCCAACATTGGGACGTCCCACAATAGCAGTCTTTAATCCTTCTCTGAGAATTTTTCCTGTATGAGCATTGCTGAGAAGCTTTTCGATGCCTACAACAGCAGTTGTAAGGCTTTCCTGAACATGAGAATATGTCAAATCCTCAATATCCTCCTCAGGATAATCAATAACAGCCTCTAAATTTACTACTACATCAACAAGGCCCTTACGCAAAGTACGTAAAACCTGTGCCAGCTGTCCCTTTTGTTGACGAACTGCCAGCTTCAGGCTTGCCTCACTACGAGACTTAATAATATCCATAACGGCCTCAGCCTGAGTCAAATCAATTCGACCGTTCAGAAAGGCACGCTTAGTAAATTCACCAGGCTCTGCCGGACGAGCACCAGCCTTATAGGTAAGAGAAAGAATTTTACGCAGAGATTCAATACCGCCGTGACACTGAATTTCTACTACGTCCTCTGCAGTATAGGAGCGGGGACCACGCATATATACAGCTAAAACCTCATCCACAAGGCTGCCATCTAAATCGTAAACATTGCCATAGGCCAAGGTATTAACAGGATATTCTGCCAAAGTTTTCCCTGAAGCAGCCTTAAAGAGCTTCTCCCCCACTGCCAGAGCCTGCTCGCCACTGATACGGATAATACCGACGGCACCTTCTCCTAATGCTGTAATGACAGCACTAATTGTATCCTCTGCCATAAAAATTCTCCCTTCTAAAAAATAAACCCAGTAAAACAAATTACTGGGTTTAGAAAATCTTATTTTTTCAGTTCGATTACTACATGACGATAAGGTTCATCACCCTCACTCAAGGTAGTAACGCGACGGTCACCCTGTAAAGCCATGTGGATGATTTTACGTTCATGGGGATTCATGGGCTCTAAAGCCACACGCTCACCAGTACGTTTTACCTTGTCAGCAAGACGTGAAGCCAGTCTGTTCAAGGTTTCAATACGACGGTCACGATAATCCTCAACATCGATAATTACGCGAACACGATCGCTGCTGTTCTTATTAGCCACAAGATTAGTCAGATACTGGAGACTATCCAAGGTTTGACCATGCTTGCCAATAAGAATACCCATATCAGCACCATGCAGCTTGAAGGTTACGCTGCCGTCATTTTTGTTAATGAATTTCTCCATAGCAACTTCGATTTTCATCGCCTTGAATACTCTTTGCAGAAATTCCTTAGCTACCATAATGGCTTCATCATTAACAACATATTTACGAGGCTCACGTGCAGGACGCTCACCAGCTTCTTTAGCTTTAGGCTCTTCCTTTAAGGATTCCAGTGCAGAAATAGCACCATCAATAACATTATCCTTAGTCTCTGCAGCCTTTACAGCAACTGCATCAGCAGCAACACTAGCGGCCTCTTTAACAGCTGCAACTGCATCAGCAGCAGCTTCCTCTACAGTTTTAGCAGGAGCTTCAGGAGCAGTTTCTGCAGCAACAGCAGCTTCTGTCTCTTTAACGGTTACTCGCACTTTGGCATCCTTGCCAAAGAAACCGAAAATACCGCTTTTAGCTTCTTGTAAAACTTCAACTACAGCATCATCAGCTGTAACATTCAACTCTTTTAAAGCCGCCGCAACTGCTTCTTCTACAGTCTTGCCGGTCTTTTCAACAAAAGCCATTTTCCCAACTCCTAACTGATTACTTGCCAGCAGCAGCCTTATTCATCATCGCTTGCTGAGCAATTTGCATGATGTTCATAACAACCCAATAAATAACCAAGCCTGCAGGGAATTCCAAGCTGATGTAACCAATGAACAAGGGCATGAAGTACAGCATGATCTTGTTCTGAGCATTACCGGTATCAGGCATCGTCTGTTTAGACTGAATAAAAGTGGTCACAGCAGACAGAACCGGTAAAATATAGGTGGGGTCCGGAACAGAAATGCTTTCCATCCACAGGAAGCCGGAGGAACCAGCATAGTGGAAATCGCGGATACCGTAGAAAATACCAATCATAATCGGCATTTGCACGATCAGCGGCAAGCAGCCTGCCAGAGGATTTACACCTTCGTTTTTATAAAGATTAGCCAATTCCATATTCAAACGCTCTTTGTCGTTCTTATATTTTTCCTGGATTGCTTTCATCTTAGGCTGAATCTCCATCATTGATTTGGTAGATTCAATTTGTTTTTTGGTTAAAGGATACAATAACAGCTTAACAATAATGGTCATGATCACAATAGCCAGACCATAGCTGGGCATCCCCATGCTCTCAGTAAAGCTATAGAGAATGGTTAATACCTGCTGTACGATATTGCTGAGAAAATCCAAGATATCACTCCTTAAATCTTAGTGGGATAGATATACTATCAAAATCATTTTACAGGATCGTAGCCTCCGGGATGAAATGGATGACATTTTGCCAAACGCTTTATTGTCAGCCATAGCCCACGTACAGGTCCTTTTTTCTGTATCGCCTCAATTGCATATGCCGAGCAGGTTGGATAAAACCTGCAGGTTGGCGGAAAAAGTGGTGAAATAAACAACTGATAAAATCTTATACACAAAATAAGAAGCCTGCTCATAGCCTTTATATCCTTATTCCTGCAGCAATGCTGCCCTTTTTGCCAGTCTTAAAAAAACACGCTCAAAAGTCTTATAATCTGCCTTTGCCAGCTTACGACGAGCTACCCATACAATATGGTAGCCATCTTTAAGCTTTCCTTTGTTTTTGCGGAAAACCTCCCGCATTAAACGTTTGATTCTGTTTCTGACTACTGCACAGCCTAATTTTTTACCGACGGCCATACCAATTTTCAGGTTTTCCCCCTGGTCGCCTAAAATATAAAAGACTGACATTCCGTCTACAACAGTACGTCCTTTTCCATAGACTACCTGAAAACTCTTCTTTGACTTTAAACGATTGATTTTCTTGAAAGTATTGATTCTTTTTTGCATTAAATGCACACCTGCCCGCATGGAAAAAATAGGCCACTTACGCGGCCTATTTTATAATGTTATGCAGACAATTTCTTTCTGCCTCTTGCACGTCTTCTTTTGAGAACTTGACGACCGCCCAAAGTTTTCATTCTTTCTCTGAAACCATGAGTTCTTTTTCTTCTGAGATTGTTAGGTTGAAAAGTACGCTTCATTCAGTATTCCCTCCTTCTGCTCTGCGAAATTTTATCAAATTCTATGTGTCTGAATATTGATAGCTGGATAATTTTGCAAACCTTACTACCGATGGCATAAAATTTGACATGGATAGAGTAATGCAAAGTATTACTAAGATATTATATTTGAAAAAAAATACTTAGTCAAGTGAAAAGTGCGGAAAATCGGGGTTTTCCTGAAATTTGTCCAAATATTTTTGAAGTATATTTGCTAAGTTATCCACAGTCTGTTAAAATATACTGTAGATAAGTGTGTCCATAATTATGTATGAATCATTCGGCGCTTACCAGGAGCAAGCATCTGGAAAGCCGTCGAATTTATTTTTCACCATTAAAGCAAGGAAAGGATGTATATGTATGAGCCCTTACGACTTAGCCGAAATCTGGGTCAAGTGCAACGATAAGATAAAAGAGGCCGTAAATGAAAAGATTTACGATGTCTGGATAAAGCCTATAATACCGTTGGATGTTTCTGACGACTACTTCAAGGTAGGCGTTAAAAGTGCTTTTTTCAAGAAGATGATTGAGGAAAGATATTCTTCTATTATTGAAGGTATTCTCTCCGGAATCATGGGAAAAAACATCCATCTTATTATTGAACCAATGGAGCAGGAAGGTTCCAAGCCTGCTGAGCCTAGAGAAATCGTTCCTAAGGAGACAAAACAGCAGGAACTTTTTAATGAAAAAAACACAGAGCAGGATTCAGAGGATAACTTAAATCCAAAGTATGTATTTGAAACCTTCGTCATCGGCAACTCTAACCGTTTTGCTCACGCTGCAGCTCAGGCTGTTGCCAATAATCCTGCCCATGCCTACAATCCCCTCTTCCTTTACGGAGGCGTTGGTCTCGGAAAAACCCACTTAATGCATGCTATCGGTAATAGAATTAAGGAAAACAATCCTAATATGAAAGTACTTTACACATCTAGTGAAAAGTTCACTAATGAAATCATTAATTCTATTTACAACAAGACTACAGAAGCCTTCCGACAAAAATATCGTAATATTGACTGCCTTATTATCGACGATATCCAGTTTCTAAAGGGTAAAGAACAGACTCAGGTAGAGTTTTTTCATACCTTTAACGCTCTGCGTGATGCAGACAAGCAAATCATTATCTCCAGTGACCGCCCTCCAAGAGAAATTGAAACCCTTGAGGACAGACTGCGTTCCCGCTTCGACCAAGGCCTTACAGCTGACATTCAGCCTCCTGACCTGGAAACAAGAATGGCCATTCTGCGCAAAAAAGCTGCAACAGACCATAATGAGCTTCCTAATGATGTTATTACACTTTTAGCAACAAATATTGCCACCAACATCAGAGAAATTGAAGGTGCCTATAATAAGATTGTCGCCTACACCTCACTTATGGGTATGCCAATTACTATAGAAACAGCTCAAAAAGTTCTTAATGATATGGGCAACACTGTCCAGACTAAACAAATTACCTTTGAGATCATTATTAAAACAGTTGCAGAATACTACAATATTAAGCAAGACGAGCTTTTCAATAAAAAACGTACCCAGAATATTGCCCATCCGCGTCAGGTTGCAATGTATCTTTGTCGTGAATTAGCTGATTTATCATATCCAAGAATTGGTGAGCTTTTTGGTGGACGCGACCACACTACAGTTATCCATGCCTTCGAGAAAATCAGCAAAAATAAAGAAAGCAACTTATCTTTAAAGGGAGAAATTCAGGAAATAACCGATATTCTCAACCAATAAAAAGTTATCCACAAAAACTGTTGATAACTCACCAAAAATCTGTGTATAACTTTCAAGGAAAAGTTGATAAAAAAATAGCCTGTTAATCCTGTGAATAATATTTCCCAACTATCAACAGCCTTATCTACAGGCGGGAAATACCATAAAATAAAGCTGAAACATAGTTTTCCACATTACTAACAGTGCTTACTACTACGTCTACTACTTTTTATATATAAATATAGTATTAAAACCTAAGGAGGACTGTGTATAAATGATCATTACCTGTAATACAAGCAACCTTAATAAAGCTATTCAGACAGTACAGAGAGCTATTTCCTCTAAGCCGAGTACTCCTATCTTTTCCGGTATTCATTTTCTAACCAATAATGGTAATGTTGAAATTCAGGCAATGGACTTAAATCTGGCTATTTCCTGCACTATTGAAGCTAATATTCTGGAAGAAGGCGAAATTGTAGTATCTGCAAAGCATCTTTCTGAGCTTATCCGTAAGCTTCCTGATGAAAATGTCACTATTACCCAAAACAAGAAACAGAACAATATTAAAGTCGAATCGGGTAAATCTGAATTTCAACTGCTGCTGATGAATGAAGAAGATTACCCTAAATTTCCCGAATTTAATGGTGATACTTCTATTACTATTGCAGACGACAGCATTAAGGAACTTATAAAAAAGACTATCTTCGCCTGCTCTAAAGATGAAGCACGTCCCTTATTCACCGGTATCCTAGTTGAAGTTGCTGATGAAAAAATCACCTTTGTTGGCACCAATACTCATCGTTTGGCAATTAAGTCTCTTCCCTACGGAGGCTCTGAGCCTATGAGCATTATTATTCCTTCCAAGGTTTTAGAAGAAATTAACCGCAACCTGGTAAGCGAGGTACCTCAAGAGGTAAAAATTTCTCTTCTGAAAAACCAAATAATGGTAGTAATTGATAATGTTATTTTGGTATCTCGCCTGATTGAAGGCAAATTCCCTGACTATAAACGTGTTATTCCTCCTAAATTTGCTATTACCGCAAAAGTAAATGTTAAAGCACTGGCTGGAGCAGTGGAACGCGTTTCTCTGTTCTCCAATGAAGGTGACTACAGCATTATCAAGGTAACTGTTGAAAATGGACAAATGACAATTATTTCCAGCAGCCCTGATGTTGGTACAGGCAGAGAGGTTATTGATTGTGTAACTGAAGGCGATAAGCTGAATGTAGCATTTAATTCCAAGTATGTTCTGGATATTCTGAAGAACCTGGAATCTGAAGAAGCTATTCTGTCTATGAACACCTCCTTAAGCCCTGTATGCATTACTAGTGAGGGTGAACCTGATTACACCTATATCGTAACTCCTATCAGAGTAGTTTTTTAAAAAATAGCAGGTTTCAGACCTGCTCCCAAGGAAGGTAAGCTATGCAAAAAGAAGAAATTGCAATCACTACTGAATTCATTACTATGGACAAGCTCCTGAAATTTTCCGGCGTGGCAGATACTGGTGGACAAGCCTTTATGATGGTTGAAGATGGTATTATTAAGCTCAACGGAAAATTAGTAACTGAAAAAAGAAAAAAAGTATTTCCAGGTGATGTTGTCAATATTGATGATCAGCTTGAGCTGACTGTTGTCAACGAGTAAGATGAAAATAAAAAATATATATGCAGTAAATTTCCGTAATTACTCCAGTTGTAAGCTGGAAATACCATCTATGATTAATGTTTTTTTCGGACAAAATGCTCAGGGGAAAACAAATATTTTAGAGGCTGTTTTCTATAGTTCCTTCGGAATGTCCCATAGAACCTCATCTGAGGAGGATTTGCTAAAGCTGGGTGCTAAGGAAATGGCTGTAGGTGTTGATTATGAAAGCTGCAGCGGCTCCCATAATATTAAGATAAAAAAATATCAGCAGCAGGAGCGTTGGAAAAAAGAAATTCTTTTAGACAATGTCAAGGTCCGTCCTAAGGAGCATTATGGTTCTTTAAATACTGTTATGTTTTCGCCAGAGGATTTGCAGCTAGTCAAAGGTGAGCCTGCACTTCGCCGCCGCTTTTTTGATATGCAGATTGCCCAGACTGACCCAATTTACTACGATTTACTGGTGAAGTATAATCGTGTTCTTTTGCAGCGTAACAGACTGCTGAAGGATATTCGTGATAATGGCGGACGAGATGCTCTCTTGCTGCCATGGAATGAAGAATTCATCAGTCTGGCAGCAGCGATTACTAAAAAAAGACTGGCTGCTCTTGCTCGACTGCAAAATATTGCAGGAGAGATTTACGGTTCTATTACCAGCAATAAGGAAAGGCTGGTGGTTCGCTACGAGCAGAAGGCTAACAACAGTACTATGCTCTATCCTGAACAGATTGAAGACGCAGGAGAGGAATTTTATCGTAAGAGCCTGGAGGAGCGTCAGCGTATTGATATTCTTAGGGGCAATACAGGTATTGGTCCCCATAGAGATGATTTGCAGCTGCTTTTAAACGGCATGTCATTAAAATCCTTTGGTTCTCAGGGGCAGCAGCGCAGCGGTGCTTTAGCCCTTAAGCTTTCGCAGCTGGAATATGTACGTCGTGAAATTGGGGAATGCCCTATTTTGCTTTTAGATGATGTTATGAGCGAACTGGATAATAATCGTCGTGCACAGCTATTACGCTTTATTGATGGCAGAGTACAGACCTTTATCACAGTTAATGATAAGGAGCTTATTCCTGAGTTTGATAGTAACGCTTATTTTGAAATTTGCAGTGGTGTAATCCATCAGGATTAATTTATGAGTATAAGGAGGGAACGCTGATGTATGACGCCAAAATGGAAACTACAGGTGATGTAGTACGTCGCCTTTTTGATCCCAGAGTTAATATACGTCGTTCTCCCGTTGCTCCTGTAGCCAAGCAAAAATATATAGAGCATATCCTTAAGGCTAATTGGGAGCAGATTTGTGGTCCAATGCTTGCTAAAAATTGCAGTATATATAAGCTTGAAGGCGAAGAGCTGTATGTAAAGACCACTACTGCTGCTATGGCCAATGAGCTGTTTATGATGCAGCAGCTTTTTATGCAAAAGGTAAATGCCTATCTGTTAGGACGTAGAGTTATAAAAAAAGTCTATTTTCAGTCAGGCGGATCCATTAGAAGACTAGAGAAAAAGGCTGAGGCCGAAGCTTCTGAGCCAGCTCCTACCTATGTGAAATGTCCTCGCTGCGGTGCCAGAATGGATAGCAGGTTTAAGATATGCGGTGGCTGCGAACGGGAGCTGAAGGATGAGCTGCGTCATAAGATTGGCGAGCTTATTTTAACAGAGCCATGGTTAACTTATGAAGATTGTCTCAAGTACTACAGATGTGATAGAATGATATTTACTGCTGTTAAGGACGGTATTAAAAATCGTTACTTTGAAAAGGTTCGTCTTGGCTATGCAGATAATATGGATTGTCTTATGGCTGTTATGCTCCTAACAGAGCGTGAGCCTGATAATATTGACGAAAAGCTTTATAATAATGCTTTGGAGTATTTACGGAGGGATCAGAGTGTATCTCCATCTAGGAGCAGACTGTATGGTGAAAAATAGTGATATTATTGCTATTTTCAATATCCGCAGTCCTCAATCCACTATTTTGAATGAATATGTAAAAAAATACAGGGAGAAATATAAGTTTGTAGATGTAACCGTTGGTGATGCTTATGCAAGCTGTGTGCTTACCCAGGATAAAATTTATTTGTCCTCTATATCTTCCATAACATTAAAAAAACGTGCCTGTGAGGGATTTCTCACAGATGCTGTCTATAATAATTACTAGTTTTGAAAACGGAGGTAAATATGGCCCAAGAAATTAACATTGAAGAAGCAACTGCCGTCAAAGGCAATTACAACGCCGACCAGATTCACGTTCTGGAGGGCTTAGAGGCAGTTCGTACAAGGCCTGCTATGTATATTGGCAGTACCTCTGCCCGCGGTCTGCACCATTTGGTGTATGAGGTAGTGGATAATAGTATTGACGAGGCTTTGGCCGGTCACTGCAGTGACATCAAGGTTATCATTCATGGAGACAATAGTATTACGGTTGTTGATAACGGCCGCGGTATTCCTGTCGATATGATGAAAAAAGAAAAGAAGCCTGCTGTTGAAGTAATTATGACTGTACTTCATGCTGGCGGTAAATTTGGCGATGGCGGCTACAAGGTTTCCGGCGGTCTTCATGGCGTAGGTGTTACTTGTGTTAACGCATTAAGTGAGCATATGGAGGTTGAAGTATGCCGCGGCGGCAAACGCTACAGCATTGAGTTTGCCAAGGGCAAGACAACAGTACCTCTCCATGAGCTGGGAGAAGCTGACGCTACTGGTACTAAAGTACATTTTAAGCCTGATGCTACTATTTTTACAGAAACAGTATACAGCTATGAAACTCTGCGTCTGCGTATTCGCGAGCTGGCCTTTTTGAATAAAGGCATTACCATCAGTCTTACTGATGAGCGTGGTGAGGGCAAAAGCGAAACCTTCCATTTTGCCGGCGGCATTGTGGAATATGTTAATTTCCTGAACAATAACAAGCAGAAAATTAACGAAAAGCCCATTTATCTGGAGGGTGACAAGAATAATATCATCGTAGAGCTGGCAATGCAGTATAACGATGGCTACAATGAGAATATCTTCACCTATGTTAATAATATTAACACTGAGGAAGGCGGTACTCATTTAAGCGGCCTGCGTAAGGCTTTGACACGTACTATCAATGCTTATGCACGCAAAAGCAACTTCTTGAAGGAAAATGAAGATGCTTTAAGCGGTGAAGATGTGCGTGAGGGCTTGACTGCAGTTCTCAGCCTGAAGGTTCCCAATCCTCAGTTTGAAAGCCAGACCAAGATTAAATTAGGCAATAGCGAGGTTATGCCCATTGTTGACAATTTAGTCGGTGATGCGTTGGCAGAATTCCTGGAGGAAAATCCTGTTATTGCCAAAAGGATTGTTGATAAAGGTATTATGGCAGCACGTTCCCGTATTGCAGCCCGTAAGGCTAAGGAGCTTACCCGCCGTAAAAATGCTATGGATTTAGGCGGTCTGCCTGGTAAACTGGCTGACTGCAAGAGCCGTAAGGTTGAAGAAACTGAGGTTTATTTGGTCGAAGGTGATTCCGCAGGCGGCAGTGCTAAGCAGGGACGTGACTCAAACTTTCAGGCTATTTTGCCTCTGCGCGGAAAAATTTTGAACGTAGAAAAAGCACGTCTTGATAAAATCCTCAGCAGTGATGAAATCCGTAATATGATTACTGCCTTTGGCTGTGGTATTGGTGAAGATTTCAATTTGGAAAAAGCACGTTACGGCAAGATTATTATTATGACTGATGCTGACGTTGATGGTGCTCATATCCGTACTTTGCTGCTGACCTTCTTCTATCGCTATATGCAGCCGTTGATTAAGGAAGGCCATGTATATATTGCTCAGCCTCCCCTGTATCTTGTACGTAAGACTCAAAAGCAGCATTTCTACGCTTACAGCGATGATGAGCTGCAAAAGATTTTGGATGAGGTAGGTCGTGAGTCCAATCCCTATGTACAGCGCTATAAAGGCTTAGGTGAAATGAATCCTGAGCAGCTGTGGGAAACAACTATGGATCCTAAGACCAGAACCATTTTGCAGGTACAATTGGAGGATGCTGCTGAGGCAGACAGAATTTTCTCCATTCTGATGGGTGACAAGGTTGAACCTCGTCGTCAGTTTATCGAGGAAAATGCTAAGAAGGTTCGTAATCTGGACCTGTAATCGAAGGAGATAAATATAATGGCTAAGATTAGAAAAAATCTTTCTGATGAAGATATGCTGAGAGGCTTCAGCGAGGAGCTGACCTTTGAAAACGGCTCCTATGTTGATGAAAAGACTAAGCAGAGCAGAATCAAGAGCACTAAGGCTTCTGCTAAAAAAGAGCTGCTGCTCCCTGAAGATGCTCAGGAGCGCTTAAATCGCTTTCTGTTGGAAATCAGCATGGACTGGCTGAAAAATAAAAGAGGCAACTGTGTTTGGAAAGTTCTTAAGGAGAACGATCAAATTGTTATTAAGCCTGTTTCCTTGAGCAAATAAAATGGTTAAGGTTATTTTTACCTTGCCACAGGCTGAGGTAGAGCTAAGTGGCAGCAATTCCGATGAATGTCTTATGATGGTAGCAGGAGGGCGTGAGCCTGAATCTGTATGGTTAAAAAAAGCAGCACAAAAAAATAGAATCTTTTGTGCTGACAAGGGAGCTGCTGTTTGCTTTAAGGCAAAGCTGTATCCTGAAATACTGTGGGGAGACTGTGATAGTACATCAGCAGAGCTGTATAGAGAGGTACAGCTTTATGGTACTACTGTGTATAGATATCCTCGTGAAAAAGATGATACTGATCTGCAGTTGCTGCTGAAAGAGATTCCTGACGGCAATTTACTGTGCAGCGGAATTTGGGGTGGTCGCTTTGACCACCTTTACAGCAATGTTTTTTCGTTGCTCCGATATAAGCTGAATAGGCGTAATCAGGTGGTTATGGCAGACGAAAAGGAAGTCATGATTTTCTTGTCTGAGGGCGAAACAGCTGAACTGAAGCTTAAAAATAAGCCTTACGCAATTTCCCTATTGCCGTTAAGTATAAAAACAAAAGTTGATTTCAGTGGTGTTCATTGGCCTTTAAAGGAGGCGGAGCTGGAAATGCTCCATCCATACGCTATTAGCAATGAAGCAGAGAACGAATCCATATTCTGTAAATGCTACAGTGGCTGCGTTGGTTTGTATTGCTGCTTTGAGAAGGCTTAAATTTTTGATTATGAGGGATGAATGTGGAAGTATTTACAGCGGATTTAGATACGCTGACAGTAATTTATTTGATTGTTTCCGGATTTATTGCGGCCTTTATTGATTCTACAGTTGGCGGCGGCGGACTTATCTCCACCCCTGCTCTTCTGAGCCTAGGGATGCCTGTTCCTTATGCTTTGGGAACAAATAAAATGGCTGCTTCCATGGGAGCATTTACCAGCGTGCTTTCTTTTTGGCGGGCCGAAAAAATAAAAAAATCAGCATTGGCCTTAATGCCTCTTTCATTTTTAGGTTCGGCCTTGGGTGCCTATGTTGTTTATCTGCTGCCGGAAAGACTGATGAAGAACATTATCGTAGTTCTTTTAGTAGCTGTTGCAGTTTATACATATCGCCGCAAGGATTGGGGAGATCATAGCACCGCCGAAAATTTAGGCTTAGCTGCGTTATTAGGAGCTATTACTATGGCCTTTGGCATGGGCTTTTATGATGGCTTTTTTGGTCCCGGCACGGGCTCTTTCCTGATTTTTGGCTTTCTTTTTTTGGGCTTTGACTTTGTTACTGCTGCAGGTAACGCCAAGGCTTTGAATTTTGCCAGTGGTTTGGGAGGTATCTTTGCCTTTGCCATGAGCGGAACTGTATTATGGCAGCATGGTCTGATTATGGGCATTGCCATGGTAGTCGGTGCCTTCTTTGGTTCTCGTATGGCTATCAAAAAGGGTGCTGCATACGTGCGTCCTTTGTATTTGGCGGTTACTACTCTTTTAATAGGCAAGCAGGTTTACGACCTCTTCCTGAAATAGAATAAATTTACAATTTATGGTATAATATATTGGTTAAGTTGCTTTTTATACGTTTTGATTGAGATAAAGGACAGGTGATAAAGTGGATTTAGAAAATACTACCGGTAAGGTTTTACCAGTATATATCGAAGAGGAAATGCAAAAATCCTATATCGATTATGCCATGAGCGTTATTGTTCAACGTGCTTTGCCTGACGTTCGCGATGGTCTGAAGCCTGTTCACCGCAGAATTTTATATGCGATGCAGGAAGCGGGCATGACACCGACTAAGCCCTATAAAAAATCTGCTCGTATTGTCGGTGAAGTTTTAGGTAAATATCATCCCCACGGTGACAGCTCCGTATATGAAGCTATTGTCCGTTTGGCTCAGGATTTCTCTACCCGTTATCTGATGGTAGATGGCCATGGTAACTTTGGTAGCATTGACGGCGATAGTGCTGCAGCAATGCGTTATACTGAGGTACGTATGGCTAAAATTGCTGAGGCTATGCTGGAGGATATCGAAAAGGATACAGTTGATTTTGTGCCTAACTACGATGAATCCATGACTGAGCCCAGCGTGCTTCCCTCCAAGGTACCTGCTCTTTTGATTAATGGCAGTGCAGGTATTGCTGTTGGTATGGCTACTAATATTCCTCCCCACAATTTGTGTGAGGTTGTTAATGGTCTGGTTATGCTGATTGATAATCCTGATGCGGAGATTTCTCAGCTTATGACTGCTATTAAGGGACCGGACTTCCCTACTGGTGCTTGCATTTTGGGCAAAAGCGGCATTACTAGTGCCTATACTACAGGTCGTGGCGTAGTAAAGCTGCGTGCTAAGGCAACTATTGAGCCTGCCAATAAGGGTAAGCACAATATTATTGTTACAGAAATTCCCTATCAGGTTAATAAGGCTAATTTGATTAAGGATATTGCTCAGCTGGCTAAGGACGGCGTTATTGAAGGCATTAGCCACATTGACGATTACTCCAATCTTAAGCAAGGTATCCGCATTGTTATCGAGCTGAAAGCCGACGCTGTCCCAGATGTTGTTTTGAACAAGCTTTACAAGCATACTGCTCTGCAAAGCTCCTTTGGCATTATTATGCTGGCTCTTGTCAAGGGCGAGCCTAGAGTGCTGAACCTGAAGCAGATTCTGCATTATTATCTGGAGCATCAAAAAGAGGTTGTTACCAGACGTACTCGTTACGAGCTGGCTAAGGCAAAGGATAGAGCTCATATCTTAGAGGGCTTGAAGATTGCTCTTGATAATCTTGACGCTGTTATTTCCACCATTCGCAGCAGTGCTAATGGTGACATTGCCAAGACAAGTCTGATGGAGCGCTTTAATTTAAGTCAGCGTCAGGCGCAGGCTATTTTGGATATGCGTCTGCAGCGCCTGACTGGTTTGGAGCGCAAGAAAATTGATGACGAATATGTTGATGTGCTGGAAACCATTGATTGGCTGGAAAGCGTATTGGCTGATGAGCATAAGGTTATGAATATCATTAAAGATGATTTGCTGGAAATGAAGAAGAAATTTGGCGATGAGCGTCGTACTGAAATTTCCATGGAGTCTTCTGAAATGGATATTGAAGACCTGATTGCTGAAGAGGATATTGTTGTAACCATTAGCCACCAGGGTTATATTAAGCGTCAGACTATGGATAACTTCCGTAGTCAGAAGCGTGGCGGTATGGGCAAAACCGGCGGCAGCGGCAAGAAGATTGATGACTGTGCAGAGCATTTATTCCTGTCCACTACTCATCATAACATTCTCTTCTTCACCAACAAGGGTCGAGTATACCGTCAAAAGGGTTACGAAATTCCTGAGGCAGGACGTACTGCTAAGGGTACTGCTATCATTAACCTGCTGCCTTTGGAGCAGGGTGAAAAGATTACTGCCGTTATTCCGGTTAAAGAATTCCTGGAAGAGCAGTTTATGTTCATGGCAACCAATAAGGGCACTGTGAAGAAAACTAACCTGAAGGACTTCGACAGCGCACGTAAAAATGGTCTTGTTGCAATCAATCTTGATGAAAATGAAGATTTGATTGGCGTAGAGCTGACTGATGGCAACAGCGAGATTATTCTTGCTACTAGAAATGGTATTGCTATCCGCTTTGATGAGCAGGATGTTCGTCCTATGGGTCGTACTGCTCATGGTGTTAAGGGTATTAGTCTGGTCTACGGCGATGAGGTTGTGGCGATGGATAGTGTGGCTGATGAAAGCTGCGAGGTTTTGACTGCAACTGAGTTTGGTATGGGTAAGCGTACTGCTGTTGGCGAATATCGTAAGCAAACTCGTGGTGGCAAGGGTATTATCAATATCAAGATTACTGAGAAAACTGGTCTGGTAGTTGGTATGCGTGTTATTAATCCTCAGCAGGAGATTATGATGATTACTTCTGCAGGTATTATTATCCGTATTGATGTTGATGGTATCTCCCAGTTTGGCCGTAATGCACAGGGCGTTAAGCTGATGACCTTAAATGATGATGACAAGGTTGTTTCCTTGGCTGCAATTCATCACGATGAGGACGAAGAATAATAGTTGGAATAAAAAATAAAGAGGCTGGGACAAAAATAACCTCATAAATAAAGTAAGGCTCGATTTTGAGTATTTTCTCAAAATCGAGCCTCTTTGTTTAAGTATGAATTTAAAAGTTTTAAATTTTAACTATATACTCCGTACACTATCTTATGATTTTCTGCCTAAATTGGCGTTTTGTCCCAGCCTCTTCTGTATTTTGTGTTATAGATTTTTATCAAAAAGAAAAGGACGTATCTCTTTACATACTTCTTTAATACATTGAGTAAACGCACCCCTCTTTGCACGTAATTCACTTGTATCAGAGCTATTTTCTTTAGTTACGCTCATAATTTTCAATACTTTATCTTTATCAACTAAAAATGCTTTGACTTCAATAGAAGCACGAGTATTTTCTGCATATCCCAAGAACCCCCTACGAACAGTAGTAGTTTCTATCTTTGGGTCAGAAACTATCAAGAATAAACATCTGTCATAATTAGAATATTTAACAAATTCGTGTAAATCAGTCTTGGTTAACTTACCTTCTTCTAGTTCTCCTTTTTCGAACCAGTAGTTTTGATAAAGACTCTGAATTTTAGTATCGCAATCTACATGTTTTTGATGGATTCCTTCAAAATCTTTATTTAAATTTTCCTCAAGTCTCTCCATAAAATCTGGAGATTTTACATCTGCATTGCCAACCATTATGGCACATACACTTGGAGAATTAATTTTATACATTGTTCTAGCTTCTAAAATGTTCATATTAGTAAAAAATAGGGTAAAAGTAAAGAAAAATGCTAATAGTTTTGTTAAATTTTTCATTTGAGACTCTCCTTTTAACACAAATTGTTTGATTAGAAATATTATAACACTAATAGTGTTCGAGAACAATAACAAACACCATTTGCACCAATAAATAATTTTTTAACATATATATGTTAATATATATGTTAAAGGTGTTTATTATGAGATTTGCGAGCAATTTACAAGATTTAAGAGAAGATAGAGATATATCGAGAAAAGAACTGGCTGCTGCATTAAGTATTTCTGTCAGCACATTGGGTATGTATGAACAGGGGCGCAGAGAGCCTAGTATTGGTATGCTTGTAAAGATTGCAGATTATTTTAATGTGTCCATAGATTCTCTTATTGGCAGAAATTATGAGAGAGTTGCAGATGAAAGTTTAGCTATAGAGGCTATTCATTTAAAGAATAAAATAGACAAATTATCGAAGGAATATAAAGATTTGATCGAGTATATGATTGATAAATAATTAGCAGCGTATCTAATGTTTTGTTTTTATGTAATTATAAAAAAATAAAGGCTGTGGTAGAGCACTAATTTGAACAAAAAACATAAGATAGCGTATGAAGAATATAGCTAAACTTTAAAACTTTTGATTTCGCACATAAGCAAAAGGCTCGAATTTGAGAAAATACTCAAACTCGAGCCTTGAATTAGTTTATGAGGATATTTTTTTACACGCTGCTTAAAATATTTTTAGTTTAAATTCTTTACAAGCCTATCCCAATATAAGGACCATCATGGTGTCCTCCAATACCAATTCCTATACCTATGCCAATAGGAAAGCTGCGTCTGGACTCTTTTTCCCTTTTGATTTTCATAAACCAAAGACGATAGATTTTTGGGCCATTTTCCAGCTTTTTAGGTTTATCCATATCTGTGATAATGCGGTAGCCATTGATATTTTTATTATCAGCTTCATAATCAGTCAGCATACGGGACATCTGGATTGCTGTTTCCTTGTTGTTTGAGTATAGGCGGAGCATTTCTTCGTTAGGAGTATTAAGGATTATTTGTTTGCGGAGGGAACGGTCATTGGAAATCTCAGAATAGACCTCTACCCTGCTTTCGTTAATTTTTACATAGAGGATATCACCTGCTGTTCCCTGAAGTAAACGTTGCTCCATTTCCTCTGCTGTGATAGTTTCTATCGGTTGGTTGATATCTATGCTGCTTTTGGATGTAGTTGTCTTATCAGATTTTTCAGCAAAGACTGCTGTGGTGCAAAGAATACATGCTAAAAAGGCTGCTAGGATTAGGAATAATCTACGCATAACAATACCTCCCTTTTTAAATAATAAGTTGTATTTATCACAGCTGTGCATAAGCTTGTGGCTAATTATGCTGTAATTTATTGGCTTATTTAGTATCCTAAGCATATCTTATCATAGGGGATTTTGGCACTGCAAGTGATTTTGAAGAATTATTTAGCGAGAAGTGGGACAAAAGATGACCATTATGGTTGGTATTTATTTACCTGCATAATTTTTTACTGGAAAAAAGCGAAAATTTTCAGAGAATTGCCGTCTAAAAATAGTAAATACTGTTCAAATTTTAACAAATGTGTGATAAAATTAAGATGTATATCTAGAAAATTTCAGCAAGGAAGTGACGGAATGGAATTTGTAAAATCCGCTGATGTTGTCGTTATTGGTGGCGGCATTGTGGGTACTGCTATTTTGCGCGAGCTGTCCAAATACGACCTGAAATGCGTATTGGTTGAAAAAGAGCCCGACGTAGCATTAGGTACCACCAAAGCTAATAGTGCTATCCTCCATGCAGGCTTTGACGCACCTACCGGCAGTCTGAAGGCTATTACTAATGTTCGTGGCAATAAGCTCTATCATGAGTTAGAAAAAGAACTGGACCTTGATATTAAATGGACTGGTTCTCTTGTTGCTGCAACTACTGATGAAGAAATGGAAACTTTGCAGGAGCTGCTGAAACGCGGTCATGCTAATGGTGTAGAAGGTCTGCAAATCCTGTCTAAAGAAGAGGTTTTGGAGCAAGAACCTAACCTGACCACAGTTAAAGGTGCTCTGTGGGCTCCGAGTGCTGGTGTATGCTGGCCCTTTGGTGCTGCTATTGCTTTCGCAGAATGCGCTGTACAAAATGGTGCAGAAGTTATCCGCGACTGCAGAGTGCTTGGCTTCGTAAAAGAAGAAGGCAAGATTGTTGGTGTTGAAACCTCTAAAGGTACCATTGCAGCTAAATATGTTGTAAATGCTGCCGGCGTATATGCTGACGAAGTTGCTAAGCTGGCTGGCGACGACACCTTCACTATTACTCCCCGTAAAGGTGAATATATTCTCTTTGATAAGACTGCTTGCAGCAGCCTTGTTTACGGTGTAGTATTCCCCACTCCTACTAAAAAATCCAAGGGTATCCTGGTTTGC
This sequence comes from uncultured Phascolarctobacterium sp., assembly GCA_900547415.1. Lineage (GTDB taxonomy): Bacteria > Bacillota > Negativicutes > Acidaminococcales > Acidaminococcaceae > Phascolarctobacterium_A. The sequence continues at coordinate 66,905 of URGS01000009.1, forward strand.
ACCACTACCCATGGCAATACCTTTATCGGTCCTAACGCTAACGAGATGGACTCTAAAGAGGACTTGGCTGTTACTGCAGAAGGCATGAACGAAATTATGACCTCTGCACGCAAGCTGATTCCTAACTTGCCTATGGGTGCAGCTATTACTCAGTTTGCAGGTCTCCGCGCTGTTTCCAGCACCGGTGACTTCATTTTAGGTGCATCTGATAAGGTTGAAAACCTGTACAATGCAGCTGGTATGCAATCTCCTGGCCTGACTGCAGCTCCTGCTGTTGGTGAAATGATTGCAGCTGAAATTGCTCGTGTAAGCGGCGCTGCTAAAAAAGCTGACTTCAAGGCTGCTCTGCCTAAGAAGAAAGTCTTCAATCATATGACAAATACTGAAAAGGCTGAGGCTATTTCTGAGAACAATCTCTTTGGTCGCGTAATCTGCCGTTGCGAAACCATCACTGAGGGTGAAATTGTTGAAGCAATTAATTCTCCTGTTGGCGCTCGTACCGTTGATGGCGTAAAACGTCGTACCCGTGCAGGTATGGGTCGCTGCCAAGGTGGCTTCTGCGGTCCGCGTGTTACTCAAATTTTGGCTCGCGAGCTGAATATCTCTATTCCTGAGGTATTGAAGGAGCGCGCAGATTCTAATATGTTCTATGAAAAATACAGTGCTGATGGCGGGGAGGAATAATAATGAACCAATTATATGATGTAATTATTGTTGGCGGCGGCCCTGCTGGTCTTTCTGCTGCATATAGCGCATGGGAAAATGGCGCAAAAAAAATCATTGTTATTGAGCGTGACCGTGAATTAGGCGGCATTCTCCAACAATGTATCCATAACGGCTTTGGTCTGCATCACTTCAAGGAAGAGCTGACTGGTCCTGGCTATGCACATCGCTGCATTGAGCTGATTAAAGATAAGCCTGAAATTGAGACTTTGGTAGATACCATGGTTCTTGATGTAAAAGATAATAAAACTGTTATTGCAGTTAGCCCTGAAAAAGGTCTGATGACTTTGGAAGGTAAAACTGTAATCCTGACCATGGGCTGCCGTGAACGTACCCGTGGTGCTATCCGTATTCCGGGCGAGCGTCCTGCAGGCGTATTTACTGCAGGTGCTGCTCAACGTATGGTAAATATGGAGGGATATCTGCCTGGTCATAAAATCGTAATTCTGGGCAGTGGTGACATTGGTCTGATTATGGCTCGCCGTATGAGTCTGGAAGGCTGCAAAGTACAAGCTGTACTGGAAATCTGCCCCTTCTCCAACGGTCTGACCCGTAACATTGTTCAATGCCTGAATGACTATGATATTCCTCTGTATCTGTCCCACACAATTGTTAAAATCCATGGTGAAGAACGCGTAACCGGTATTACTGTTGCTAAGGTTGACGAGAAAATGACTCCGATTCCGGGCACCGAATTTGATATTGAATGCGATACTGTACTGCTGTCCGTTGGCCTGATTCCTGAAAATGAGCTGTCCAATGGTCTGAACCTGGCTATGAATCCGCTGACTAATGGTCCTGTTGTTGACCAGCATCGTGAAACTAGCCGTGATGGTTTCTTTGCAGCTGGCAACGTTGTACACGTACATGATTTGGTTGACTTTGTATCTGAAGAGGCTGAAATTGCTGGTAAATATGCAGCACTTAAAGCTCAAGGCAAGCTGTCCGCTGATAACCGCAGCGTCAAGGTTAGCGCTATCAACGGCGTTCGTACCTGCGTTCCGCAAGTTCTTTCCATGCCTAAAGAAGTTCCTGCAGATGAAAAAGTTAAGCTGTTCATGCGTGTTGCAGCTCCTCATCGCAAAGTTCGTCTTGAGGTTAAGAGCGGCGATAATGTTCTGCTGAGCAGACCTTTGCCCGTTGCTAAGCCCAGTGAAATGATCGCAGTAGAAATTCCTGCTGCTAAATTTGATCAGATTGGTGAAGAAATCACCGTAGGTCTGGTTCTGTAAGGAGGGTATAAAATGGCTGTTGAAACAAGAGTTATGAACTGCATTATGTGCCCTATGGGCTGCGAAATGACTGTAACCATTGAGGATGGCAAGGTAACTAATGTTACTGGCAATACCTGCCCTCGTGGTCCTAAATATGCAAACGATGAGGTTACTGCTCCTAAGAGAATGTTGACCTCTACTGTTGCTGTTGAAGGCGGTCTGCTGCCTTTGCTGCCGGTTGTATCTGCTGATGTTCTGCCGAAAGAGCGTATACTGGATTGTGCTGCATTCTTGCGCGGTGTTAAGATTCATGCTCCCATTAAAACCGGTGATGTTGTTGTAAAAGACATTCTTGGTCTTGGTGTTGATATTATCGCCAGCCGTGATATGTAATTGCAGCAAAAAAACAAGATAATATAGCTTGTGTTTACGAGGAAGCTTTCTGTTCAAGAAAGCTTCCTCTTTTGTTTTGTATATATGTGTACTCTGTAAGAACAAAAAAAGCTCCAAAGCTTTATTGTTTTATGATTAATGAAAAATGAGTTAGAAGTATTTTTTAGCTTGGCTATCACCATATTGATACTGTTTTATAGGGATTTTTAGGATAATTTCAGAAAAAATAGAAGATTTTTAAAAAATTTTTACCACTGATAAAGCCAATTATCATAGGTGTCTGTTTGCCAACCGCTCCGTGTGTTTAGCGGAAAATTGTAAAAAATATTACAAAATGAGTGTTGACATATTTACTTTAGGGTGGTATTATATACAAGTCGCTGCGATACAGTGACAACAACGAACCTTGAAAACTGAACAATAACCTAGAAAAAAGCGAATGTGCGGGTCG
>URGS01000010.1 GCA_900547415.1 uncultured Phascolarctobacterium sp.
GAAAGATTTTGGAAAAGGTTTTTACTTGACGGCTGATGAAGGACAGGCAAAGAATTTTATCAAAACTTCTTTGCTAAAGGCAAAAGCTAGAAATAAGATTCCAGAAAATCAGAACTATGGCTATGTCACCTGCTATAGATACAAAGAAATAAACAGCAAAATAAGCTGTTTTGAATTTAGTGATGCTAATCAAGAATGGTTGTGGTTTGTTTCTCTGAATAGAAGAAAAAAACTTGCCCAACAATTGAAGCCAATGATTAAGAGTGATATTTGGGGTAGTGATATAATTATAGGTAAAATAGCGAATGACACAACCAATCCTGTAATAACAGCATATCTTAACGGCTTATACGGCCCAATAGATGAAGAAGCATCAGCTAATATAGCAATTTCGTTATTATTGCCAGATAGATTGAAAAACCAGTATTGCTTTTTAACAAGGGTGGCTGTTAAATGTTTAGAGGTTGTGGAGGTGAGTAGATATGGGCTTTGAACAGAAGGCTTTTTGTGCTGATCTGATTTTGACGGATGCTATAGTGGATATGGCTGAAGAAGAAGGTATTAGCAAAGAGGAGGCTAGAGATAAAATAATCAATTCAAAGGCATATGATGCACTATATAATTTTGAAACAGGTTTATGGGAATGTGGACCGGATTATTTTAGGGCTTTCTATAAATCCGTAGCCTAGTGTGTTTCACAACTCAGCAGGGTAATGTTTCGAATCCCTGCCACTCCGCCATTAGAAATGATGAGCTTTCAAGAGAAATCTTGAAAGCTCTTTTTGTTTTGGACACCGTATTATAGCTATTATAATTAGCTATACTCTGCAATTTCCTCAGCCTATAAACTATAATCTCTTGCAATCATTCTAATAATAATGTAAAAATATTATAATAAAATGACGTTCAAAAGATTGAAATGGAATTTATTATAATAATTATTAGAAAGGAGTCAGGTATTATGATGGAAACTCCACATAAAAATTTAAAACCCATGCCTGGCTATGAGCTGAATAATCAGACTCTAGCAAAGCATGGGTTTTTCTTTAGATTATGTTGCTAAGGATTTTTCAATATAGCCCCAAATAGGCTTTAGAATTCAATTCGGTTGAATACATAGGCGGAAATGATTGCTTCCAATAGCATTAAAAGCGCCAAAAGCTCAAAGACAGCAGTAATACCAAAGCCGTGGGCAATAAAGCCTAGAGCAGCAGGGCCAAGGATAACACCTGTATAGCCAAGGCTGGTAATAGCTGTTACAGCTGCGCTGATTGGCATATCCTTTTGAAATTTCAATAAAGAATAGAGCACAGGTACAATATTTGCTGCGCAAAGGCCAATGCCGACGAAGGCAATGGCACTGAGATACAGATTGTCAGCCCATACTAAAAGAGCAAAGGAGGCTGCTGCTAAAAGTGAGCCGCCAATTACTGCTTTACGTTCGCCAATCTTCTGCACTGCTTTATCGCCTAAAAGACGCATAATCAGCATGGCAACGGAAAAAATGGCATAGCCAGCTCCTGCCAATGCTAAATCGACATTCTTGACTTCAGTAATAAATACACCACTCCAATCCATAACAGCACCTTCTGCTAAGAAACAGATGCAGGCCAAAATACCAAAGAAGATTACTATGCCTTTAGGCAGAGCGACGGCTTTTTCACCACCAGGACTTTTGTAGCTGAGGAAATAGGGACTGAAAACAAAGAGAATGGCAAAAATGATGGCACAGTGGAGGATTGCAATAGTAGTTACTGCTAGGCCCATGGTTGCAAGCAGGCTGAAAAGTCCGGCACTGGCAAAGCAGCCAATGCTCCAAAAGGCGTGCATACCTGATAGTAGTCTTTTATCAGCAATTTTTTCTACAATAACAGCGTTGACATTCATATTAACATCCATAACACCCATACTGCTGCCAAAAATTACAAGAGCAATGGCATAGCTTAATGTATTAGGCAGCACGGATAGGGTTACCATAACTAGGGACATAATTACAGAAGCTGTAAGCATGACCTTTTTGCAGCCAAATTTTTTGCCTAGGATACCTGCAGCAGGCATGGTGAAAAAGGCACTGAGACCAATACAGAGCAGCAGTAGTCCTAAAACATCGGCTTCCAAGCTAAGTCTGTGCTTGATAATGGGAATCATTGGCGCCCATGTGGAAATGATAAATCCAGGAATGAAAAAGGCAATGCGGGCAGCGTTAATTTCCTTGCTGCCAACGTGGATATTCTGTAGACTTTCATCGTCTTTGGATAAAAGCATGGTTATTCTCCTTCCGTAGGAATATAACAAAACCTTAAAAAAGTGGGATAAAATTCCGACGAATTTTCATCCCACTGCTAAATTTAAAAAATTTTCTTAAAGAAGCAAATTGTATTGATTTTAACACCGAAAATTAGGAGTGTCAATACTTAGCATACTATTGATAGTGGAGCAGTAATAGTTCATAGGCAAGAGAGCTGCTAAAATAGATAATAAATGGACTGTAATTATGTATAAAGATGAAATAAAAGCAATTTAATGCTATAATATAATGAGAATATTGTGGTAGCGAGGTAAAGTATGGATAATAATATTTTAGAATATGTTGGTAAAAAGCTATATAAAACCAATGTCCTAAAGGAAATGAAGCGTTATGTGGTGTTTAGGACCCGTTGCCGCCTGCATAGCAGTGTAGTTGAGGATATGCTGGCATTTTTTTCTGAAACACCTGAGCGCGAGGCCATGCTTATGGGTTCGCCATCCTTACTGGAGCAGGTTACACGTACCTTCTTTTACAAGGACTCTAAATGGAACGAACGTGCAGAGCTGGTAAAGAATAATATTCGTATATTGGAAAAGCATTTTAATCCTGAGCTGCTTCAGGAGTTATATGCTGAAAATAAGCATATAAAGTTGTGGGAGGACGTGTATCAAGATAAGCCTTTAGTAATGGAGCTGTTCTTTCATGCAGGACAACGTAAGGAAGGAACACTATCTGTTACTATGATTTACGAAGGCATTTCTCTGTATCAGATTATGTTCTGGCTGGGTAAGGATAAAGATGGCGATGAAGCTATTTTCATTGGTGCGCTGCAGGGAACTCCCAATGGCAGTGATATCATCAAAGGCTTGACCAAGGCCTTTTTTGGTTACAGAACAAAGAACCTTATTTTCTACGGTCTGCGCAGCTTTGCCAAGGCTTTAGGTATGAAAAAGATTTATGCTGTAGCTAACGAAGGCTACTATGCAATGAGCCATATTCGTATTGACCGCAAGCTGAAGACTGATTTTGGAGCCTTTTGGCAGGAATGTGAGGGTACTCAATGCGAGGATCCGCGCTTCTATGTGATGCCTGTAGAGGAATATCGCAAATCTATGGAGGAGCTGAAACCATCTAAGCGTGCCCAGCATCGCCGTCGTTTTGCTAAAATGGACGAGCTGCAGGAGTCTGTAGCAGCAAGTCTGGAAAAATACAAAAAATAATCCTTTTATGTAAATATAGGCTTATATTTTTCACTTATTTTTCAAGAATATTAAAATTGAATATGCTATAATGAAATATATAACTCTGAATGGAGGTTTTGGTGATGAAAAAACAGCTGGCAACATTATTGCTGACATTTATTTTCTGCTTTACTGCTGTAATTCCCGGCTTTGCAGCAGACTCTAACATTCCTGCTGCCGACAAGGTTGCAGCTATGGAGAAGGTTCTTTATGGTACGGAACAGAACGGTTCTCTTATCCAACGTATGGATAGCTTGGAGGACGATGTTTATGGTACTGTTACCGCTGACGCTATTTTGTCCAGAATTGACAATATGTATGATTATCTGCAAGGTACTCCTGATAACGGGGAGGCGTCCTTTGCTACCCGCCTCAACGTAGTTGAATGGCGCATTAACGAGAGCATGGCAGGCGGTCCTGCTAAAAACCGCATTGAAAGCGCAGAAAAGCTTTTATATGGCGAAGTAAAGACTGGTTCTCTTTCCAGCCGTATTGAAGAGCTGCTGAAGCTGGCATCTTATCAGGATGGCGTTGTTCCTGTACAGGAAATTGTTCTGCCCAAGGACAGCGTATTCAAGATTGCTTTTACTAACGAAATGAGCACTAAAATGAGTCGTCAGGGCGACATTGTTACCTTTAAAGCTGCAGATAACCTGTATGTAAACGATGTGCTGGCAATCCCTAAAGGTGCAACTGGTGTTGGCAAGGTTAAAAAGGTAGTTCAGCCTGGTATCTTTGGCAAAGACGGACGTATTGATATTGAATTTACCAATATTTATGGTGTAGACGGCACTCCTATCAACATTTTTGTTGGCGAGCTGGCTAAACAAAAGGCTGAAAGCATTGCCGGCGCAGCTGGTGCAGCAATTGGTGGTATGATTATTCTTGGCCCCGTTGGTCTTGTTGGCGGTGCTTTTGTTAAGGGCAGTGCAGTTACCATTCCTGTTGGCTGCGAAACCTTTGTGCAAACTACTGCAGATACCACTCTTCAAGGTGTTGTATATCAGGGCGAATTATAAAAAAACTTCGGAAAAGCTCACTTTTCAGTGAGCTTTTCTTTTTTTTATGTTATAATGTTTAGTGGATAACTGTATAATTTTTTCTATTTCATTGATATATGCTGTGCAGTGACTCAGCAAAACCATAATGAGGAGAGTTTATATGAAAAAAGTATTTATTTCTGCTGCTTTAGCAGTCAGCCTATGTGCTCCTGCTTATGCAGCTCAATTTACTAATACTGGTGATGCCCGTTATGAAAATCCTGTAGCAGAGGATGGAATTGTTCCTAATACTGCTGTGCAGAACAGTGAAGACGGACAAACAGCAGCGCTACCCATTATTCTTACAGGTGAGCATGCACAATATGACAATGTCAGCGGCGATTTTTATGCTGACGGTAATGTTGTTGTAACTCAAGGCAATCAGGTTATTCATACCAATCATGTTCATGGCAACCTGAAAACCGGCGATGTTTGGCTGGAGCAGGGCGGTGAGCTGAAGGAACAGGATACTACTACTAAATCCCAGTGGGCTTACTATAATTTTAATTCTAAAACTGGCGAATTAAAGCAAATCTCCGGCAAAAGCCGCAAGGACTATTTTTACGCTCCTCATGGCACCATTGAGCCTGACAAAATCGTAATGGACCAAGGTGCTACAACATCTCGTTGTCCTGCAGTAGAGCATCCTCGCTGTCTGGAGGTTAAGGCTAAAACTATAGAGGTTTATCCCCACGATAAGATTGTTGCTAAGGAGGTACAGGTTTTCGTCCGCGGCAAGCATATCTATTCCCGTGAATATTGGGAAACTAGTTTGAGTGGTAAGACCAAGGAAAGAATTCTTCCTCACTTTGGCTTTAAGGACGACAGCAAGGGTACCTACATTAATGTTTCCTATGAGCGCAACTTAGGTGAAAAAACCAAGATTTATGCAGATTTAGATTACTACACTAAGGATGGCTTCCGTCCCTTGTACGGTGTGTCCCATGACGAGCGCAACTTTACTGTAACCTTTGAAAATGGCTGGTTCGAGGATGACGACGAATGGATCAAAAAGCAGACCGATATTCGCCTGGATTACAAGCCCCATCATTTTAGTGACAAGCTGCCTCTGTCCTACAGCGGCTACTATGAGCACGGCCTGTGGAAAAATGATGATACTGGCAAACGCAGCTGGCATACAGAATATGGCGCCTTCCTGAACCATGACCGCATTTATATGTTTGGCGGCAACACTACTCTTGATTTGACCATTGGTAAAAAATGGACTAAGGAAAGCCTGGATGATTCCGGTACTAGCACCAATGTTTATTATGCAACCTTAGGTCATAAAATTACGGATAAATGGCGTACCTGGGCAGGCTATTACAGAGAAGACCGTACCACAAACCTCTTTACATATGGTCAGCCTGATATGCCTGTAGAGCTGCGTAACGGTTTGGAATACAAATTTGATGATAAAAATTCCTTTGCTATTATCAATCGCTATAATCTTTATGGTCATAGTAATTATGAAACCGATTATCGCTATACCCATAGATTCTGCTGCTGGCAGTTGTCTATTGAGCTTCAGGATGAACACGATAAGGATGATAAATCCATTAGTATCAAATATGAATTTGTAAATTGGTAATGAGGTAATTTATGAATAAAATTATTAGAGCCCGCTTTGAGGAACATATGGAGGTTGCTCAGGCGATAATGGCAAGTGATATTTTAGAGCAGATTGAACGTATTGCTTTAGTGGTTAAGGAAGCCTTAGCTAAGGGCAATAAGGTGCTGTTCTGCGGTAATGGCGGCAGTGCTGCCGACAGTCAGCATTTGGCTGCAGAATTTGTAGGTCGCTTTCAAAAGGAGCGTGCTGGTCTGCCTGCTATTGCTCTGACAGTGGATACCTCCATACTGACTGCTGTTGGCAATGACTATGGTTTTGACAAGGTCTTTGTTCGTCAGGTTGAAGCCTTGGCTAACAAGGGTGACGTTATTGTAGGTATTTCTACCAGCGGCAACAGCCCTAATGTTGTAGAGGCTTTGGAGCTGGCTAAGGCTAAGGGTGTTTACTGCGTAGGTATGACTGCAGCAGGCGGCGGCAAAATGGCAGCTCTGTGCCATGAATGTATTGCTGTTCCTGCCAAGATTACAGCTCGTGCTCAGGAAATGCACATTTTAATTGGTCATATTCTTTGCGAGCTTGTGGATGGTGAATAATATGGCTGATTTGGCTGTAACTAATTTTTTAGCAGATAAAATCCAAAATCTCAAGATTGCCGTTATTGGCGACGTTATGCTGGACCGCTATTTTTATGGCGAGGTAAAGCGTATTTCTCCTGAGGCACCTGTACCTGTAACAAAAATTAACCGCATCAGCTCCGTATTGGGCGGCGCTGCCAATGTGGCGGCTAACCTGGCTCATTTGGAGTGCAGGGTTTTTATGGGCGGCGTGACTGGTGATGATGAAAATCGTCAGCTTTTGGAAAAGATGATGAACGAGGCTGGTATTGACTACAGTGGCCTGGTAAAAAGTCAGCACCGTAAAACTATTACTAAGCTTCGTGTTCTGGGCGGTCAGCAGCAAATGCTGCGCTTAGACTTTGAGGAGACTGGTGATTTAGTTCCTGATGAAATAATTTCTCTCAGAGCGTGGCTGGAAAATCTTCTTGATAATGGCTTGGACGGTATTATTGTCTCCGACTATGCTAAAGGTGTATGCTCCGATGATTTTTGCCAATGGGTAATTGCTCAGGGCAAGGCTTATGGTGTTCCTGTGCTCATTGACCCCAAGGGAGCAGACTGGACTAAATACCGTGGCTGTGATTTTATCACTCCCAATTTAAAGGAAATGTGCGAGGCAGCAGGCTGCCAGCGTGAAAATGAGGATGAGGCTGTTGTGGCTATGGCTATGGCGGCTAAGGATAAATTCCAAATTAAAAATGTAGTTGTAACTCGCAGTGAGCGTGGTATGACACTGGTGAATAACGAAGAAATCATTCATAGTCCTGCTGCAGCTATTGAGGTTTTTGATGTATCAGGCGCAGGTGATACTGTGGCAGCTGCACTTTTAGTGGCAGCTGCCGGCAAGCTGGAGCTATCAGATGCTGTGTATATGGCTAACCGTGCTGCAGGAATTGTTGTAGCTAAGGTTGGTACCTATCCTGTACATAGAGAAGAGCTGTTAAAGGACCTTATGACTGAGGAGCGCAAGCAGGGCAAAGGCTACAGAACCCAAAGCTGGGAGGAAATTGCAGCTTTGGCTCGTAACTGGAAGGCCTGCGGCGAAAAGGTAGTCTTTACTAATGGCTGCTTTGATATTCTCCATGTAGGTCATGTAACCTATCTGGAAAAGGCGCGCAATTTAGGCAAGCATCTTATTGTAGGCCTGAATACGGACGCCTCTGTACGCCGTTTGAAGGGCGAAACTCGTCCTTTAGTTCATGAGCTGGACAGAGCAAGAGTTTTGGCTGCTTTAGCCTGTGTAGATGCTGTAGTGCTGTTTGATCAGGACACACCCACTGAATTAATTGAACAAATACGACCTGACATTTTAGTCAAGGGTGGCGATTACACTCCTGAACAGGTTGCAGGCCGTGAATATGCCGGCGAGGTCCGCATTATTGATTTTGAGGACGGATATTCTACTACCGGCGTTGTAGAAAAAATTGCCAACATGGTTAAGGAGGGCAAATTATGATTATCGTAACTGGCGGTGCTGGTTTTATCGGCAGTAATATTGTTAAAGGTTTGAACGAACGTGGTATTGACGATATTCTTGTAGTTGATAACCTGACTAATATGGTTAAATTCAAAAATATTCAAGGTCTTAAGGTAAAGGACTATATGGATAAATATGCCTTTATGGACGCTTTAAAGGCTGGTAAATTTAATCATGAAAAAATTGACGTTGTCTTCCACGAGGGCGCTTGCTCTGACACTATGGAATACAATGGCAAATACATGATGGAAAACAACTTTGAGTATACCAAGAATATGCTTCATTTCTGTTTAGACAGAAAAATTCAGCTGCTGTACGCATCCTCTGCTTCTACCTATGGCAGTGGTGCTCATGGCTTCCGTGAGGAGCCTGCTTGCGAAGAAGCGCTGAACGTATATGCATTCTCCAAGCTGTTCTTTGATAACTATCTGCGTCGCCTGCTGCCCACTGCTCAAAGTCAGGTAGTTGGTCTGCGTTATTTCAACGTATATGGTCCTCAGGAAAACCACAAGGGCAAAATGGCTTCTATGATTTACCAAATGTACAATCAATGGAAAGCTGAGCACAAGGTTCGTCTCTTTGGCGAATATGACGGCTATGGACCTGGTGAGCATACTCGTGATTTTATCTATGTTAAGGACGTTGTTAAGGTTAACTTCTTCTTCTGGGATCATCCGGAAATCAGCGGCATCTACAACTGCGGTACCGGTCATTCTCACCAGTTCAATACCTTGGCAAAGGGCGTGCTGAAGCACTTTGGCAGCGGCGAGCTGGAATACGTTCCCTTCCCTGAGGTATTGAAGGGCAAATACCAAAGCTTTACCGAAGCTGATCCTGCTAATCTGCTGGCTGCTGGTTATGACGGTGGCTTTACTCCTATTGAGGATGCAATTGCAGAATATTGCCAGCTTTTAGACAAAACCGGCGGTTATTATGTCTATGAAGGCTAAGGCAGTATTTTTCGACAGGGACGGCGTTCTGAATGTGGACGTGTCCTATCTTTATAAAATCGAAGACTTGTGCTGGGTGGATGGTGCCCGCGAGGCTCTGGCCTACCTGACTGAGCAGGGCTATAAAATTTTTGTGGTGACTAATCAGAGCGGTATTGCCCGTGGCTATTACACCATTGAAGAGATGAACAAGCTCCACGAGCATATGATGGCAGAAATTGCTGCTTACGGCGGTAAGGTTGAAAAAATCTATTACTGTCCTCATCATAAAGAAGGCAAGCTGCAGGAATTTGCCATTGACTGTGACTGCCGCAAGCCCAAACCGGGCATGCTGCTGCAGGCCTTTGCTGAATACGAGCTGGATAAGGAAGCTTGCTTTCTTATTGGCGACAGTCCTCGTGATGTTGAGGCTGCGGAGGCTGCGGGAATTCGTGGCTATTTGTACAAGGAAGGCAATTTGCTGGACTTTGTAAAAAATATTGTTAAGTAGGCTGGATATGGAATACAAAAATATTTTACTCATCAAAATGAGTTCCTTGGGAGATATACTGCACACCCTGCCCTTTGCAGCAGCTTTGCGCCAACGTTATCCCAAGGCAAAAATCACCTGGCTGGTGCATCCGCAGTTTGCAGGCTTTGTGCCCGATGCCCCGACCATTGATGAGGTGCTCTATTTTGATAAAGTAAAGTTTAATAAGATGGGCTTAGGGGATAAGCTTAAATATTTTAAGGAAATGCGTGCTCTGCTGCACAGCAAGCATTTTGACCTTGTTATTGATATGCAGGGCCTTTTTAAGAGCGCGGTCTTGGCTGCTATCAGCGGCTGTGATAACCGTATTGGCTATTGTGAAATGCGTGAGGGCAGCGGCTTTGTCAGCAAAGCCATTACAGGAGCTCATAGCAAGGACCATGTAATTGAACGTTATCTTGACGTGGCACGCTATTTAGGCGCTAAGGTGGAAAGCTTGGACGATGTAGTATTTCCTATGCCTAATTTGGACAAGGAAGAGGCTAGCGTCAAGGAAAAGCTGGCGCAAAAGGGACTTAAGGGCGATTATATTGTTATTGTTCCAGGCGCCCGCTGGTGGACCAAGGAATGGCCTGTAGAGCATTATGTGACTCTGTCCAAAATGCTGGCTGCTGATGGCGTAAGCGTGGTGCTTGCAGGTGGTCCTGATGATGCACCTAAGGGGAAGGCTATCAAAGAGCAGTCTGCAGAGGATAAGGTTATTGATATGACAGGTCAGACCAGTCTCCGTGAGTTGGCGGCTCTTATCAAAAATTGCCGTTTCTTCATTAGTGCGGATACTGGTCCACTGCACTTTGCAGCGGCTTTAAAAAAGCCTCTGGTGGCTATGTATGGACCTACCAAGGCAGACAGAACGGGTCCCTATGGCAGTGATAAAGCCAAGGTAATTCTTTCTCCTGCCCAGTGTGCAGGCTGTTTAAAGAAGGACTGCAAGGATTGGCATTGCATGCACGATATCACACCGGAAATGGTTTATAAAATTTACAAGGAAAGTTGGAGCGAGGCTAATGGTTGAGTTAAATGGTAAAAAAATCTTAGTGACATTTTTAATGCATCTGGGTGATTTGACCTTGACTACACCCTTTATTCATGCTCTGCGCAAGGCTGCACCTGATGCTCATATAACATATCTTGTGGATGAAAAGCTGAAGGATGTTGTTTTGCATAATCCTTATCTTGATGAGGTTATTACTATTGATAAAAAGGGTCGTGACAATAGCATTTTGGCCCTGATGGCCTGTGCCCGCAAGCTTAGCGGTATGAATTTTGATGTGCTTATTAATCTGCACCCCAACGAGCGCTGCTCCTTTATCTGCGCTTTGACTAAGTGCAAGCTTAAGACAGGCACTACTCATACTATCTTTAAGCCTATGTGGGATGTATTCACTCCCTTAAATAGAAAAATCCACGCTGCAGATATGTATCTTGATGTGCTGACTCAGATTGGTGTAAAAAACTTGGAGCATAATGGCTTAGAAATTTTCCCCAGCGACGAGCATTTTAAAAATGCAGAGGAGTTTTGGCGCAATCATGGCGTGTTTGGCAGTGACAAGCTCATAGGCTTTAATATCGGCAGTGCTGTTGTAACCAAGCGTTGGGCACCGGAGCGCTTTGCTCAGGTGGCAGACCATTTTGCAGAAAAGGGCTACAAGCCCGTATTCTTTGGCGGTACTATGGATGAAGAAATGGTTCAGGAAGCAATCAGCTTTATGAAGACCACTCCTGTAGTAGCAACTGGCAGCTTTACTATTGGCACTTTGGCCGCAGCTATGAGGCGCTGCAGCCTGATTATTACTAATGACAGCGGGCCTATGCACGTTGCTATCAGCCAAAAGGTACCTATTGTAGCCATGTATGGTCCCTCTAGTCCTAAGCTGTATGGACCTTACACTAAGGATGCTACTATTGTTACAGCACAGCCTCCCTGCTTAGGCTGCGCCAGTGGCATGAAGCATAAATGCGACGATATGCAGTGCATGACCCGCCTTTATGTGGAGCAGGTAATTGAAGCAGCAGAAAAAATGCTGGCTGCAAAAGAGAAGTAAATAGAGAAGTAAAATACGTCCACAGATGGCAGCTATATAAAGTGCAGCGCCTTTTGTGATACATGAGCAGTATAATAGCAGTTTTATAAAGAAGTAATTAGAAGTACCAGAAGTATAAATGCAGTAAAGTTTAAAAGTAAGCAGTACCTTATGAAGTAGTAAAAATTTACTTTAAAGGAGATGCATTTATCTTGAAAAAGCAACAGACTAGTATTAACCAAGAGGTTTTGCTGTTGTGTGAGCGTACTGACATTGCTCAATTTTTGCATGTTTATATCAGACACCTATTTAAACAGGGTGTGGCTATGAACAATGTGCAGATTATTAATTTTAACGGTATGGGAAGACTGCCGGCACTTTTAAAGCGTCTGGAAAATATGGAAGGCGCAGACAAGGTGCGCAAGGCCCTGATAATCGCTGACTCTGAGGATAATATCCGCAGCAAAAGTCAGCGAATAGGCAGCGTCATCAGGCACAGCTTTTTAGTAGAGCTGGAATATTGTCAGCATTACTTTTTCCCTGGTCGACGCAGCTCCCGAGGCTGGCACCATGGCTATTTAGAGGACGTGCTTTTGCAGGTGCTGCAGCAGGATTCATCCGAAGAATGCGGCTACTATAATCTGTATAATATTACGGCGGACTTTCTCCTTAGCGTCAACGGCTGCAGAGGCAGGGAGTACCAGCTGAAAAATGAAAGCAGACATATGCTCTGCAGCTACCTGTCCGGTACGGACAAATACGCAGGCATGCGCATTGCTGAGGCAGCTCAGCTAGGAGCCTTTGACCTAGACAATCAAAAATTTGACAGCCTTAAGAATTATCTGTTGATGCTGTAAAGAGAAGAACCGCTCCGCCATCATGCGTAAGCATGGTGGCGGAGCGGTTGTGTTCTATAAGAATACTCATAGAATTTTAAGAGTTATAGTGAGCGTTTGATAGTTAATAGCCAAAACTACTTATGATATCCTAATAATATGCTTGATGAATTACAAGATTTAGGATAGAATATTTCATAAAACAGCTTGACTAGTAAGTCAAATTCTGTTGAGCAATTATGTAAGGTAGGATTTAAATATGCCATATTTGATATATTTTTTATTGTTGATTCCATTGAATATGATGTTGCCTGTTTCTTGGGGCGAGGAAAACAGCGTTTTAAAAAATATTCAGCTAGTTTGTCTTATAGCAGCTGCAATAATGTGCTATGGCTATAAAAATGCAGAGATTAAATATTGGGGCGGAAGTCAGAAGGCCTTGTGTTATGCAGGTACATTATTTTTCTTTTTACTCACTATGCGTGAGATTAGCTGGGGACGAGTCTTATTGATACACCCTGATGGAAGAATATATCAGTATTCAGAAATGGGCTTGTATGGACAAATGGTCCATCCTTTAGTATGTATATTAATAGCACTACTGCTTGTGTTATTATATAGGTCTAAATTTTGGAAAATTTTTGGACTAATAAAATTTCCGATTAAGTCGTTTATTCTGTTGATGCTATTTGTTTTGATGTCATGGATTGGAGAAAAGGGAGAAATAAGTATATTTCATGGAAATCTCTCGGAAGAACTAGCTGAACTAGGTGTATATTTAATGATGTGCAAATTGACAAGAGATTCATTAAGAAATTTACATACAAAATACTAAAATAATGATTTTTAGCCGTGTAGGATTCTGGGTACATATCATACATATCAGACTTGCACGGCTTTTTATATTTAATAATGAGTCTAATTCAGCAATTATTGAAATTATAGAGATTATATATTATAATATAAAAAAGATGCAAAGAGTATATGTGTATCGTAAGTTAAATAACTATAAATATAAACTAAAAGGAAAGTAAATAAATGAATAATATAATGAAATTTTTTAATAAATTCTTACAAGGTCTACAGCAGGATTTAAAGATATTTGTTTTTTGGTGGGTTGTATTTACTGTATTTAGGGGCTTATTTATTTGGATATATAGCTCACAATTGGCTGGCGTATATACTCAGGTTGCAGAGGCAATGCTTCTTGGTTTTAAAATAAGTCTAAAAACATCTGGAATGCTATGCGTAATAGGCTTTGCTCTTGCTACTTTGCCAGGTATCTTTCTAAAGCAGCAGTGGAGTAATAAGATTAGATTGACCTGGCACAGATTGGCACTAGTATTTTTCACCATATGTTTTTTCGCTAGAATTCCGTATTACAGAATATTCAACTCTGGCTTTAATATGATGCTTATTAATGGTATTCATGATGATATTTATGCTACCTTTATGACTGCAGTCCAGGAGTATCAACTATGGTGGCGTTTGCCAGCAGCTATTATAGTAGGTGTTGTTTTAGGTTATTTACTTAAGGCGTTTTTAGAAAGAACGTATAGCTTTACTGCGACAAAGAAAAATATCAAATTCGTTGTTCCAATTTTAATTGTATTTTTGCCTGTTTTGGCAGTATTTACTCGTTATGGTGGTGCCTTCAATTATGCAGGCTCTGTAAACTGGGAAAGCGCAGGCCGTTATAATTCCAATCTGCTTAATGAAGCAGTATTGGATGATGGTCAGGCCTTATATCGTGTTCATAGCATGAAAAAACGCTTGGATAAGGTTACTAATGTTAATATTTCCAGTGATGAGTTGCGCAAAAAGATAGCCATTGTAGGTGGCAATCCTGATGCAAAAACAATTGATGATGCCTTTGTACGTACTGTAAAAGCTCCAAAGAGAACAGAAAAACCTGATAACATTATTCTTATTATTGGTGAAAGCTTTGGTGAATGGCCTTTTTTGCCTCAATTCCAAGCTTTGGGACTAGTAAATCAAACCATGCCTTTAAAAAATGCTCCTAATGGTGCATATATAAATACTATGCTGGCCAATGGTGATGGCACTATGACTTCATTGAACGGTATTATTTCCGGCTTGCCTAGCAGTGGATTATATGAAAACTATCAGGCTAAAACATTTGAAGAAAAATACCAGATGGGCCTGGGATATATTATGAAGCAGCTTGGTTATAAAACCGTGTTCTGGTATGGTGGCTTTTCTGGTTGGCAAAATATTAAAAACTATGCGTTGGCACAAAGTTTTGATGAATTTCACTGTGCTGATGAATTTGCATCTGAGGATGGCAATGCTTGGGGTTGCAGCGACAAGCAGCTCTTTGCAGAAGTCAATAAGTATATTGCTACGGAAATGCAGGGGGAAAAGGTATTCCATGCAATTCTTACTACAAGTAATCATCCGCCTTACACTATTGATGTTAAGCAAGAAGGCTTTGATGCAGCATCTGTAAAGGCAAAGTTGACTGATGATATTAGCAAAGATGATAACACCATCAATGAGCTTGGCCATATTTGGTATGCTGATAAAACAACTGGTGACTTTGTGAGAGAAGCAGAAAAAATTGCTCCTAAGAGTGTATTTATCATTACAGGCGACCATTCCGAGCGTTTTACCTTTGCTAAAGAGCAAAATGCTAGAACCTTATCTGCAATTCCCTGTATTTTTTACGGATACCAAATCACTCCGGAGTTGTTTAATAACGCACAGGTTGGCTGCCATATGCAGTTGGCTGGGACTTTGGCTGAACTTTATGGTGAGCAAGGCATGCAATACAGCAGCATGCTGCCTAGTATGTTTGAATGCAGTGAGGTATTTAACTACAAGCTTTATGGCAATGAGAATACTATGGAATCTTTGAGCAAGCATGCAGATATGCAGCAAAAGGCAGATAATGCACGCAGCATTGCAGCATGGAGGGTGCTGAAGGGGAACAATCTTAGTGAATAATTAAATAAACGAAAATAGGAATATAGACTTATAAAACTAAATACGTAATTAATCAAAAGCAATAAAAGAGCTCTTTCTCCCAAAATGATAGTTTGTACTCATTTTGGGTAATAAAGAGCTCTTTTTGTATCATATTTTGGTGTGTTTGTAACTAAAAAATTGCCTTTTAGATTGCTTTATACTATACTATATAGTGTGGATAAGTATTTCTTATTGTAAAGAAAATTAGTGCTTACAGCGAGCAAAATCTATAGAACTAAAGCTGATTTAAAGATGGAATAAAGGATTGACGAAGACTTATGTTAGAAGTGTTTTTTAAAAAACCAAAGACAGAAAACCATACTAAAGATGGCTTGTATAGCGAATATAACCAGTGGGGGTCCATTGATTTAGAGCAGCAGTGGTTTATTCGTTTTTTGCGCCATAACTTTCCTGATAATACGAAAAAAATAAACTTTTTTGGCCCATTGAGCAACCCTTTCTTTTTGCGTAATACAATGGAGGGTGCGAAGGTATTCTTTACAGCTGAGGATGTTGAGCACCCTTTTACTAAATTAAATCTCTACTATGGAGATTATGCTCTTGACTATGTGGATTTAGGGATGGGCTTTGGACATGTAGATAATAAAAAGTATCTGCGTTTTCCTTATTGGATTTTGACAGCTTTTGATCCGCTGGATAACGGCTCTGTTATTAGAGCCAAGATTGATGCTATTAATAATACACGTTACGAAAAGAGTGGTGAATGTGTGCTTATCAATAAGCATGACCCAGCTGGTACTCGAGAGCTTGTCTATAATGGCATCAAGGATGTACTTGATGTTAAGCTGGCTGGAAAGTGGAGAAACAATACTACAGATTTGTGGGATAAATTCGATAACAATAAGTTTGAGTATTTAAAGACCTTTAAGTTTAATATTTGTGCTGAGAATGATAATACAGAATACTATGTTACGGAAAAGCTCTTTGATGCCTTTATGTCAGACTGTATCCCTCTGTATTATGGTGCTAATAATAATCCTGAGCCTGGTTTGATTAACAGAGATGCTGTTATCTTTTGGGAAAAGGATGGCGATAACAAGGCTAATCTAGAGCTTATTAAAAAGCTCAATACTGATGAAAAAGCCTATGCAGAATTTATGGCGCAGAAAAAGCTGCTGCCTGATGCTGCAGACTATGTAATTGAACGTTACGCAAAGCTGCGAGAGCATTTTGCAAGAATAATTGGTAGATAACCTTAGGAAGGGTAGGTTGTTGTAATGGCAATAAGCGTTTTGATTTTAGTTAAAAATGAAGAAAATAACATAAAAGAATGTATAGAAAGCTGTACTTTTGCAGACGAGGTGGTTGTTATTGATGATGGCAGCACTGATAAGACTGAAGAAATTGCTTTGAGTTTAGGTGCACGTGTTATTCATCGCAGCATGAACGGTGACTGGGGTGGACAACAAACATTCGCTATCCAACAGGCTAAGTATGAGTGGATATTCTTTATTGATGCTGATGAACGCTGCACTCCGGAGCTCTGTGAGGAAATAAAAAAAGTAGTTGCAGATGGTAAAAAATATGGATATTGGGTAAAGCGTATTAATCACTTTAAGCATAAAATGGTTAAACATGGTCCTCTGAGTCCTGACTGGGTATGCCGTCTTATGCCTACAGAGGGAAGCTATGTTGAAGGGTTTGTGCATCCTAAAATTGTACATCAGTTTGAGGATAAAAAGCTGCATAAGACCATGATTCATTATACATATGAAACATGGGAACAATATCTGCGTAAAATGAATCAATACTCTACATTAGGAGCAGAGAAGAATGTTCAAAGGGGTAAGAAAACTAATTTCTTACTGGATATTGTTCTACGTCCTATGTTTGCATTCTTCAAAATGTATATTTTGAAATTAGGTATTCTGGATGGTAAACTAGGTTTTATTTTATCTGTAAGCTATGCCAACTATACTATGAACAAGTACATTAAGCAGATGCTCATTAATGAGGAGAAATGATATGCCTAGATTATCAATCATAGTGCCAGTATACAAGGTTGAGCAATATATTCACAAATGTGTGGAGTCTATTTTGAACCAGAGCTTTAAGGATTTTGAATTACTGCTTGTTGATGATGGTTCTCCTGACAATTGTGGCAAAATTTGTGATGAATATGCAAAAAAGGATAGCCGTATCAGGGGTATCCACAAAGAAAATGGTGGCTTAAGTGATGCTCGTAACTTTGGTATTGAAGCTGCCAAGGGAGAGGTTTTGAGCTTTATAGATAGTGACGATTATATTGACCCACATATGTACGAAGAAATGCTCGAGTATATGGATAAGCATGATTTAGATGTTGTATGTGCTGATGTATATATTGTTAGAGGGGAAAAGCTTAAGTTTAAACCCAGATACGATGAAGATAAGATTTTTGTAGGTCAAGAAGCTATTAATGAGATTCTTGATGGCTCATTGGATAATTCTGCCTGCAATAAAATTTATAAAAGCAGTGTTGTTGCCGATGTACGCTATCCTAAAGGCAGAGTATATGAGGACGTAGCAACTACATATAAAATAATTTTCAACTCCAAACGAGTTGGTTACATGTGCAAGCCATATTACTACTACATTAAAAGAGAGTCCTCTATTGTTGCATCCTCCTTTAATAGCAAAAGCCGATATGATCAATTTTTAGGCTATAAAGAGAGATTGGCTTTTGCAGAGACTAATGAGTTAGTATCCGTAGAGGCGTGCAGAAAGAATGCGGTCAGCACAGCTTTGTCTACCCTTACAGCATTTTATGCTAACGGTGAGGATGAATCCAGTGAGCGTTTTAAGGATGTAAAGGGATTTATTGATGCTAATTATAAAAAACTCAAGGTTAAATTGAGAGGTAAGGATAGAATGCTGCTTAAGGGTTCCTTTATACATAAGTTGTATGCTAAGCTGTCGGGAGCAGCGAAAAAGGCAAAGGGTTGCTAAAGTAAGCGAGAGAAGGTTGTTTGTGTGAGTGGATTGAAGGAATTTACTTTTGGTGTATTATGCTATAATCAGGAAGATTTTATTATAGAACACCTTGAAAGTATTAGATATCAGATCGAAAATTACGGAAAAGGTTATGAGATTAATTTAGTTATTTCTGATGATTATTCTACAGATTCTACAGTTGCAGTAGCCAAAAAGTGGGTTAGTAAATATAGGAAACTGTTTAAAAATGTAGATGTTTTAGTTCCTGAAAAGAATCGGGGAATTGTTAAGAATGAAATATCACTTTTGAAAAGTATAAAGACTAATAATTTTAAAACACTTGCTGGTGATGACCTATATTATAAAAATAATGTTATTCAATGTAACGAAAACTGTGATATTACAATAACCAAGGTGGCGAAATTTCATAATGAGAAAATTGTTGATTATGGAGAAAATCGCACATTTAAGCAAATTTTGCAAAGTAGTTTCCCTAAAAAGCTTGTTAGCGAACGCTTAAAATATTCTAATTGTTTAGAAGCTCCAGGTGTATTTTATAGTAAAAAGCTTTTAACGGATGAATTGTTTGATATATTGCAGAGATATTCCTGGCTTGAAGATGTTCCTATGTGGAATTATATGTTTAATCAAGAGAATATAAGAGTAAATGTTTCTAGTGAAATATATGTAATTTATAGGGATGATGTTGGAATAAGCAACAACCCCAATCACTCTAAGCGAGCAGGATATTTGGAAGATTGTAAAAAAATAGAAGCAGAAATATTTGTGAACAATAAATTTCCTCAAAAGCAACTTTTTAAGTGGAAAAATTCTATAGAAAAAAAGATTATTGCTGCTTATTATGAAAGGCATAGTGATAAACTGAAAGATTTTAAGAATAATACAGAAATGCTTTATGCTGAAGGTGATGCATACTTAAATGAAATCTACAAACGTGTAGAAGAATTTAACGCTGTTGAAGGCTTAGAATAAGATAATTACGGAGGCTCTTTTATGAAGGGAATTATTTTGGCTGGTGGTTCAGGTACTAGATTATATCCGTTAACGAGGGTAACATCTAAGCAATTGTTACCTATTTACGATAAACCGATGATTTATTATCCGTTGGGAACTTTAATGCTTGCAGGCATTAGAGATATTCTTATTATTTCTACTCCTGAGGATACTCCTAGATTTAAAGAACTGCTTGGTGATGGTAGCCATTTTGGCATTCATCTTTCCTATGCGGTTCAACCTAGCCCGGATGGCTTGGCACAGGCTTTTATCATTGGTGAAGAGTTTATAGGTGATGAAGAGTGCGCTATGATTTTAGGCGATAATATTTTCTATGGTGGTTGGTTTAGAAAGAATTTACGAGAGGCCGTTAGCAATGCAAAAAAAGGTGAAGCAACCATTTTTGGATATTATGTAAAGGATCCCGAACGTTTTGGTATTGTTGAGTTTGATCAGGATTTACGTGTTGTTTCTGTGGAAGAAAAGCCTCAAAATCCTAAGTCTAATTATTGTATTACCGGATTGTACTTTTATCCTAAAGGCGTTGCTAAGATGGCTAAGGACGTTAAGCCTTCCGCAAGAGGTGAATTGGAAATCACAACCTTAAACGATATGTATCTACAGAAAAATCATTTAAAAGCTCAGGTTTTAGGCAGGGGCTTTGCTTGGCTTGATACCGGCACTATGGAAAGTTTAATGGAAGCAGCACTGTTTGTTCAAACCGTACAAAATCGTCAAGGCGTTGTTATATCTGCTCCTGAGGAAATTGCTTATCATGAGCAGTGGATTAATAAGGAACAGCTTTTGGAATCTGCTAAACTTTATGGTAAGTCACCCTATGGCGAGCATTTAAAGAGGGTTGCAGAGGATAGATTGCATTTTAGTAAGGAAGATTAATAGCTTGGGGAAGAGTTACGATGCAGGTTATAAAATATATTTTTCAGCCACATGGTGATCAACGAGGTCAATTGGTGGCATTAGAGGAATTAAAGGATATTCCGTTTAAGGTTAAGCGTGTTTACTATATGTATGATACTGTTGATGGTGTGACCAGAGGTTTTCATGCACATAAAGCATTAGAACAGATATTGATTTGTATTCACGGCTCTTGCAAGGTACGTCTTGATAACGGCTTTGAAAAAAAAGTGGTTCCTTTGGAAAAGCCGTATGAGGGATTGTATGTTGCTAATAATATGTGGAGAGAGATGTTTGATTTTTCTCCTGATGCCGTACTTTTGGTTTTAGCATCAGAGCTATATGATGAAAGTGACTATATTAGAGATTACGACGAATTCTTAAAATTTGTTAATAATAGCGTGGGTGATAATAAATGATGAAGGTTCCGTTTGCAACGTTTGTGCCTATGCACAATGAAATTAGAGCAGAGCTCGACGCTGCTTATAATAAAGTAATGGATAAAAGCTATTTTATCCAAGGTGAAGAATGCCAAAAATTTGAAGAGGAATATGCTGCTTACTGCAATACTAAGTATTGCGTAGGTGTTGCTACTGGTTTAGATGCAATTTATCTAATTTTAAAAGCACTTGATATCAAATTTGGTGATGAGGTTATTGTACCGTCTAATACCTATATTGCAACTGCTTTAGCGGTTTCTTTCACTGGTGCGGTTCCGGTTTTTGTAGAGCCTACTATTGAGACCTACAATATTGATGTAACTAAAATTGAAGAAAAGATTACTGAAAAAACAAAGGCTATTATTGCCGTACATCTGCAAGGCAGAGCTGTTGATATGGACGCTGTTAATGCAATTGCTAAAAAACATGGATTATATGTAATTGAAGATGCTGCTCAGGCACATGGTGCAAAATATAAGGGTGTAAAGGTTGGTGCTTTGTCCGACGCAGCAGCTTGGAGCTTCTATCCGGGTAAAAATTTAGGCGCACTTGGTGATGGTGGTTGCATTACTACTAATAATAAAGAGATTGCTTACAAGGTTAGAGCTTTAGGTAACTATGGTTCTGATTATAAATATCATCACATTTATAAAGGGACAAATAGCCGTCTGGATGAAATGCAGGCCGCATTTTTGCGTGTAAAATTGCCTATGCTTGATAAATGGAATGATGCTCGTAGAGCTATCGCTAAGCGTTATCTAGAAGAAATCAAAAATCCTTTGATTAAACTGCCGCTTGCAACTTCTAAAGAATATGAGCATGTTTATCATGTTTTTGTAATTCGTTGCGACAAGCGTGATGATCTGGAAAAATATCTTGCGGATAACGGCATCGGAACTGTTAAGCATTATCCTATTCCTATGCATATGCAGGGTGCTTATGCTGATTTACATATTGCAGAAGGTGAATTGCCTATTGCAGAGGAGATTAGTAAAACTGTATTGAGCATTCCTATGTATTATGGTATGAATGATGATGAAGTAGGATATGTGATTGATGTATTGAATAAATTTATTTGATTTATCACTTATTGTTGAGTTTGGTGATGTTATGAACATATTAAAATATACTGATGATAGAATGGAAGAGTGGAATCTCTTTAACAAAAATAGTAAACAGCCGTTATTCATGTTCGATAGGGGGTTTATGGAATATCACAAAGACAGATTTATAGATCATTCTTTGATGTTTTATAATGATAAAAATGAATTGATTGCTATTCTTCCTATGAGTGAGCATGACGATGAAATAGTATCTCATGGTGGATTAACATATGGCGGATTTATTACCGATTCTAATATGAAGCAACACACAATGTTAGAGTGTTTTGACTTGTTATTAGAATATTTGAGATATAATGGTTTTACTAGATTGATTTATAAAGTAATACCACATTTTTACCATGAGAAGCCAGCTGAAGAAGATCGTTATAGTCTTTTTGTTCATAATTTTAATATAAGAAAAATAGAGCCTTCTACTGTTGTTGACTTGAAGAATCCTTTGAAAATGCCAAAGGGAAGAAAAGCCCAGATATCTAGGGCTAAGAGAGAAGGCGTTATAGTAAAGGAATTATTTTCTGAAGCTGACTTTAAAAGATTTATAGAATTAGAAAATGAAGTATTGCAGAAGCATCATGGTACTACGGCTGTCCATACTGGAGGCGAGTTAAGTATGCTAAAAGGCTTATTTTCGGATAACATTCATTTGTTTGGAGCTTTTATGAATGATGAAATTATTGCTGGTACTTTGTTGTTTGAGTATGATAAGGTTATCCATACTCAGTATTTGGCTGCAAATGATATTGCTCGTAGGATAGGCGCACTAGATTATACAATAAGTGAGGTAATTTCGAAGTATAGAGATTCAAAATCTTGGCTTGATTTTGGTATTTCAACTGAAAATAATGGTCATTTATTAAATAACGGTTTGATATCTCAAAAAGAAGGTTTTGGTGGTAGGACCATAACTTATGAAACCTGGATGTTGGATATATAACGCTAGTGCTTATACATATTTTGTCAGGGGAAATTATAGATGGATAAAAAATTACTTATTATTGGTGCTGGAGAAACAGCCTCTATAGCATATGATTATTTTACTAATGATTCAGAGTATGAAGTAGTTGGATTTGCTGTTGAAAAGAAATATTATTCAGATAATATAAATATGGGGGGGGTAAAAGTATTTTGTATTGAAGATGCATTACATATTTTCAATAAAGATGAGGTGGATGTTTTTGTGGCTATATCGTATGTGCTACAAAACGACGCTAGAGCTAGGCTGGTAGAGTACTTTGTAAGTTTAGGATATCATTGTGCATCTTATATTAGTAGTAAAGCTATTGTTCATCCAAGTGTCAAAATTGGACAGAATGTTTTCGTGTTTGAAGGAGTAGTTATTCAAATTGGTGCTATTGTTAAAAATAATAGTTTCATATGGAATGGAGTACAGATTGCTCATAGATCTGTAGTAGGAAATAATTGTTGGTTAGCTCCAGGGGGTGTAATAGCTGGCATGTCAGAAATAGGGGATAATTGTTTTATAGGAGCAAATGCTACTGTAATAGATGAGATAAAAGTACCCAATAGAACTATTTTAGGTGCCGGAGCGGTTTTGGTTAAAAATTATCTTGGATGCGGACAAACGTACGTAGGTTGTCCGGCAAGGAAGATAGGTGTGTAGTATTTATAGGGGTTATGAAAGGATTGCAAGGATGAAGGTATCTTTTTTAGTTACATATTATAATCAAGAGAAGTTTATACGAAATAGTATAGAAAGCTTGCTGGCAATAGAAAAGCCCAAGGAGTGGGAAATATTAGTAGGTGATGATGGCTCTGATGATGGTACCGTTGAAATAGTAAAGGAATATATTTCTCTGTATCCTGATAATATCTTTCTATATGTAATGCCTAGAGATAAAAAAAAATATTATGGCGTGACAAGAGCTAGTGAAAATAGATTGAACTTGCTTAAGCATTCCACAGGAGATTATTTTTGCATACTAGATGGCGATGACTATTATTGTGACAAGAATTTTATTACAGAAGCATTAAATATTTTTGAATCAAATAAAGCATTAAGCGTTGTGGGATTTAATTTTAAGTATGTGTATCCTTCTTATGAAGTTAAGAATAAACTTGGAAAATTTCCAGATATGTGTTCAAGAGAGATAGATGTATATGAGTATATAAGAAGATATTATACTCCTGCTGCTGCTTGTGTTTTTAAGAAGTGCTTTGGTAAAGAACGAATAGAATATATAAAAAGTGCAGGCGCATTCGATGATAATACTATAGTTATGAACAACCTAAATTTTGGAGGATTTTATTTAATAAATAAACCTATACTAGCTTATAGACAAGAAGAAGGTAGTGTCTATAATAGTATGGGAGAATTAGAACAAGCAGTATTGAATTGTTACGGTTATGATATACTAAAAAATTATCTTGAAGAAGAATTTGCTGAGGCAGTTTTATACAGAAATAGATATGCAATAATGAAGACTTTCGTTTGGAGAAATGAATTAAAAAATTTACTAGGACATAATTATAATGAATATTTGGCCATAGCAAAAGATACACGAAATTCTTTGCTATATAAAATATTGAATTTTGATAAAAGTAACTGTACTGAAAAAGATGATACAGAGCAAGTAATAAGAAAATTAAAATTGATGGAAATGAAAGAATGTATAAATATGCAAATAGAATATTGGATATACAGATTCAAAAGTAAATTTTGAGAAAGACTAACTATAAAAAGTCAAGAGGTGAGTAAGAAAAAATTTCCGTATAGGTAGTGGTATTTTATGCAACACAAATAAACCTACTTAGGTAGGTTTAAAGTTAAATTTTTTACTGTACTTCGTAAGGTATATCTTTCTTTAGAATAGCATAAATAGTGTGGCAAAGCTTCCTGGCAACAGCATTTGTTGCCACAAGATGGTGTTTCCCTTCGTTGCGTTTTTTCTCATAATAAGCGTGGAAAACAGGATCACAAAATTCAGCTCGTTGAGCAGCCATATATAGTGCTTTTCTCAAATATGGAGAACCGCGCTTGCTAAGTCTACTGGAAGAAGCTTCATATTCACCAGATTGAGATACTGAAGCGTCTAAACCAGCATAAGCGACAAGTTTAGACGGATTGTCAAAACGCTCAATATCACCAATCTCACCTAAGATTACAGCTCCAATAACACTTCCTACACCAGGGATAGTTTTAATACTTGTACCTAACTTAGACATAAGCTGCTCTATTTCCAGCTCTACTGAAGCGACTTGTTCTTCAATAAAACAAATCTGCTCAATAATTAGTTTTAACTGGAATGCAAAGCTATCCTTGCAGAATGATATGCCAAAAGAACGACTAGCTTTGTCAGAAAGTGTTGAAATGGTTCTAGATGCTTTTTTCTTTTGGGTTATAACGGAAGAGATAAGGACTTCAAAAGTTCTTTAGATGTTTTCCCAAATACATTAGAAAATACAGAAGCATATTCAGGGAATATTTGGTCTAATACAGTAATAGCTTTTCTTTTCAGGTCAGATACAGAGTTTACTAAATAAACTCTAAAACGTGAGAGGTTACGTAAAGAGAGGATATCTTCATCAGTTAAAGATGTTTCGAGAAAATCTCCGTATCTTATTAAGTCAGCGATAAGAACAGAATCAATGACATCAGTTTTTCTTTTACGGATTTCGATACCTTTACGCCAACCGTCGGTTTGAATAGGATTGAGAACATGAACGATGAACTTGTGCTCAGCAAGAAAAGAGTAAAGAGAAAGCCAATAATGCCCAGTAGCCTCCATTCCTATTTCAAGAGAATCTTTGTATGGTTCTAGTTTAACTAAAAGTGCTTCAGCAGCATCTAGGGTATTAGTGAAAGAATAGGCTTTGAATATGATTTTAGCTTTTTCATCGAGCAAAGAAGCGACATGGGTATTTTTACCAATATCAATACCTAAGAAAAACATAAATATCACCACTAAAAATTATTTTAGATAGAATCCACTGTACTGATAAACGTTACCACCTTATGCGAAATACGAAGTACTCTAAAAGAGCCGACATCTAACTCATTCGTAAACTGTTTATCAGACAGAGGCATCAGTCTTTCAAGTACGAAGTCGTAGCCTCAAGGAATTGACGATGACACTATATCTAATACAGTTATTATACAGGAATATCCTGTATAATCATACAGTCAATAAGGGTTATAGGTTACCTTTATCAACCTAAATACATTATATAAGGAATTTAATATGTTTAAGTCATTTTTTTTAGAAAAAATAAATAGAATAGGTATTGTAAAGAAATACCACATGATAATAGATGAGTTAGACGCATTAAAAGAGCATAATCGTATTTTATACAATCAAAATATAGATTTAAGAATCAAATTAAAGAAATTAAAAGAAGAAAAAATTAACGTAGTGTTTGTATGCCATCGTCCAACTGTATGGGGAGCTCTTAAAAGTGTGTATGAGGAATTGAAAAAGGACAACAATTTTAATGTCTATATTGTTGCTATTCCCAATAAAAAAGAAATTCCTGGAGAATGGTTGTACCATGAAATATATGAGTCGGAAGGTGCAGAAGAATTTTGGAAAGAGTATGGTTGTATTAACGGATATAATTATGAAACTAAAGAATGGTTTGATTTAAAAACATTAAATCCGGATTATGTTTTTTTTCAGCAGCCTTATAACATAACAAGATGTCCTGCCTATAAAAGTAGTGTTGTTTCTACTTATGCCAAGGTATGCTATGTAGCTTATTTTGTATTTACCGATGCAATTACAGGTAGTACAGTGACAGATTCCTGTTATCCAGTAGACTTTTTACAAGATGTTT
The DNA here is from genome assembly GCA_900547415.1 of uncultured Phascolarctobacterium sp. Taxonomy (GTDB): domain Bacteria; phylum Bacillota; class Negativicutes; order Acidaminococcales; family Acidaminococcaceae; genus Phascolarctobacterium_A. The sequence goes on from URGS01000010.1 coordinate 26,739, forward strand.
CTTATGTTTTTGCGCAAACAAAGAGCGAGGAAAAATACTTACTTAAAAGAATGGCAGAGCATAATATAGTTGGTTTGAATATTGTATTGACTGGATATCCTAAATATGATGAGTTAAATAAAGCCAAGAAACAAGTATCTAGTATTTGGAATTATGAAGAACACGATGGACATTTTAGAGTTATTTGGACTCCTAGATGGAATACGAGCGAAGGGAATTGTCATTTTTTTCTTTATAAGGATTTGATAATGTCATATTGTTCTAAAAATGACGACATAGATTTTGTGTTTAGACCTCATCCACAGTCTTGGAGTGAATGGGAAACGACAGGAGAGTTTACAAAAAAACAGAGGGAAGAATTTTGTAACAAATATAGAAAAAGCCATAATATGAATATCGATAATAATGAGGAGTATTTTTCTATGTTTAATCAGTCGGATTGCTTAATATCGGACACGTCCTCGATGGTATTAGAGTACTTTGTTACAGGAAAGCCTATAATATATTGCTATAATGAAGGAAGTATAGATAATTTTGTCAGAAGTAAGGGGATTGGGAGGGGATTATATTTTGTTAAAGACTGGGACGAACTGGAACTTATACTGCAAAAACTAAAACGGGGGCATGATCCTCTGAAGTGCATTCGTGATAGAATAATTTCCGAAGAATTTAATATTAGCAATAAAGCTGCTAAAAATATATTAAATACTATAGTTAATGATAACCTATAAAAATTTAAATTAATTAGTGATAAGAGGATAATATGAAAACATTTGGTGTTGTTTCTTGCAATATATATTGTAATTTTACGAATTATGGATCTGCCCTTCAATCGTGGGCTCTTTGTAATGTTATTGATAAATTGGGAAATGGAAGATGGAGGTCTAAATTAGTTGACTACTGTCCGGATGTTATGTTAGATAAAGATCCGTTAAATCCTTTTCCAAATATGTGGGATCAAGATGATGATTCCAAAAAATCATGTGAACTTACGTTGCCAGCTATCAAAGAGAACTATTTTAAGTTTAATAATTTTTATTCAAACAGATTTGAAAAAAGCCAAAAATATACGTCTAAAAATTTTTCTGAAATAGTAAATAATGAGGGATTAGATGGTTTTGTGTGTGGAAGCGATACTATTTTTTGTATAGAAGAGTTCAATGGATTTGAAGATGGATACTATGCTAACTATGATTGTATGAAGCAAGGCTATTCTGTTGCTTATGCTGCTAGTTTTGGTGACACTAAATTTAACGAAGCTACATATGAAATACTGAAAAGTAGATTAAGTAATTTTAAATACATAGGTGTACGCGAAAATAGATTGTTACCATTTCTGAAAGAATATAGTAGCGTTCCTGTACAAAGAGTAATAGATCCCACTTTATTGTTGGACGCTAATGATTATGCAGGTATTACTGAAAATCGTCAGATTAAAGAAAAATATCTGTTGATATATTCAAGAAGATATAATTCTAAAATGGAGGAATTTGCTGTTAATTTAGCTAAAAAAAATGGTTGGCGAATAGTAGAAATAAGCTTAAGAGCAGGAAACGCGTCTTTGGGGCATATTATGCGTTATGATGCTGGTGTTGAAGAGTTTTTGTCATTGGTAAAAAATGCGGAATTTGTGGTTACTAATTCTTTTCATGGAATGATTTTTAGTGTTCAATTCAGAAGGCAGTTTGCTATATTCTCCCGTGAACAATGCGATACTAAGATAGAGGAATTACTAGAATTATTCGGCATATCTGGTCAGATTATGGTGAGCGGGTTAGAACCGGTAATCCATAAAAATTACGATGAAATTCATAAAAAGATACAATTGGCAAGAAAGAACTCATTGAAATTTCTTCAACTTGAACTTGAAAATTGCAAATAATGGGTGAGAATTTAGGAGATTTTTATGTATGGATATTTGAAAACTCAGAATAAAGTACAATGTTTTGGGTGTGAGGCATGTGTTCAGGTTTGTCCAGTGCAAGCTATAAAGATGCGTGAAGATGAAGAGGGCTTTTGCTATCCCATTATAGACGAAAAACTGTGCATTGGATGTGATTTGTGTAGTTCTGTGTGCCCATATGAAAATAAACCGAATAAAAACAAAACAGAGAAGTATGTATTTGGTGGATATCATAAAGATATAAATGTAAGGAATAGAAGTACTTCTGGAGGTGCGTTTACGGCAATTGTAGATGCATGGTGTGATGATAACTATGTGGTATTCGGAGCTGCCTCTAAAGGGTTAAAAGTATATCATACATATGTTACCAATAAAAAAGATATAGGCATTTTTTGTAAATCTAAATATTCTCAAAGTAATATCGGTGATAGTTATAGATTGGTAAGAAAATTTCTTAGGCAAGGGAAAAAGGTAATATTTTCAGGAACCCCTTGTCAGAATGCTGGATTATTATCTTACATGAAGGATACTTCTCTAGATAATTTACTGACAATTGAAGTTATTTGTGAAGGCGTACCAAGTCCGTTATTTGTTAGAAAATACGAAGAATGGATGTTTGAAAAGCATGGAGCTCGCATTGAAGTATTAGACTATAGATACAAAGATTGCAGGTTACTTGAAAGTCCCGTTTCTGGAAAGTGGGACTTTCAAGTAATGTATACATTACTTCAAAATAGTAAATCTTTTAAGCTAGATAGATGGTTTAATCCTTTTTGGTCAATTTGGTTAAAACATTTGATGAGTCGTCCTTCATGTTATGAATGTCCATTTGCTGAAAGTGACCGCGTTGCAGATATAACTTTAGGTGATTTGTGGGGAGTGCATATTTACTGTCCAGAGCTTTATGGTAGAAATACTGGTGCTTCTTTGGTAGTTTGCAATACGAAAAAAGGTCAAATGGCGATTAATAGTGCTAAAGTTTTTTTAGTTGGTCATGATTTGGACTTTAAAGAAGCCTTAAAATATCAAGGTCCTATGAGGAAGCATATTTCTTATAATCAGCAACGTGATGAATTTATGAAAGACTTAAAGAATAAAAAAGTTAATTATGAGCAGTTATGTGATAAATGGAATGAAAGACCAAATTTAAAACTTTTATGGCAAAAATATGTATGGGGGAATAGACAAAAAGTTTTTTTGTGGAATGTTTTAAAAAAGTTTCATTTGAGGTGATGTAGTGATGTCTTATTATGTAAATCCCTTTATAAAGGATACGTTAAGAGTTTTTCCTATGCAAGGAAGATATGATTTTTTAAGATATGATATGAATGAAAATCCTGAGGGATTACCAGAGAATTTTGTAAATGAAGTATTGGCAGAAATTACGCCTGAGTTTTTAGCTACTTATCCTGAACAAGATATTTTTTTGAGGAAGTATGCTAAATTTGTAGATGTAAATTTTAACAATGTATTGGCTACTAATGGTTCTGATATGGCAATTAGGTACATATTAGAAACATTTGGAGAGGTTGGCAAAGATGTTGTTACTGTTTCACCTTCATTTGAAATGTATGCTGTTAATTGCAGCATTTTAGGATACAAGCATAAACCAGTTGTGTATGAACAAGATTTGTCTATAAATATAGATAATATAGTGAATGCTGTAAATGAGGATACTAGAATTGTAGTGCTGTTAAATCCGAATAATCCAATAGGCAATGTTTACAGTAGCGGAGAGGCGGAGAGAATAATACGTCGTGCTAAAGAGTGTGGTGCTGTAGTAATAATAGATGAAGCATATCATTATTTTTATGACAAGACTTTTCTCGATTTGGTTTTTAAATATGATAATGTAATAATTCTAAGAACATTTTCTAAACTATTTTCGATTGCAGCTTGCAGGATAGGTATTATTATAAGTAATCCTGATATTATATCCTTTATAAAAAAAGCCAGATTAACTTTTGATGTGAATTCTATTGCCCTATTGTTTGCGGAAAGGATAATAGATAATACAGAAGTTATTGAAAGATTAATTCAAGAAGAAAAAGATGGAAAAAAATTTATCTTAAGTAAACTGAAGGGAAAAGGATATGAATGTAGAGATTGTCGCGGAAATTTTATTTTTGTAAAACCAAGAAAGCAAGCTAGAGAAGTAGTTATTCAATTGAAAAAAAAGAAAAAAATATTAGTTCATGGATATAGTAATGAATTATTAAGGGATTACATTCGTGTATCTGTAGGTTCTAAAAGAGCTATGGAGATATTCTTTAATGCTTTTATGGAAATAGATAATGATTAAGTGAAAAGGCGGGATTAACTATGATTAAGGTAATTACATATGGGACCTATGACCTATTACATTATGGACATATAAAACTTTTGAAGAGAGCAAAAGCTTTAGGTGATTACTTAATTGTAGCTGTAACTGCTGATGATTTTGATAAGAGTCGTGGAAAAATAAACGTACAGCAGTCTCTAATCGAAAGAATAGAGGCTGTACGTTCCACTGGACTAGCAGATGAAATTATAGTTGAAGAATACGATGGACAGAAAATAGATGATATTAAAAGACTAGGTGTAGATATATTTACAGTTGGATCTGATTGGGTGGGAACGTTCGACTATTTAAATGAATATTGTAAGGTTGTATATTTAGATAGAACTGAGGGAGTTTCGAGTTCTAAATTACGTAGTATCGGACAACATATAAGAATTGGATTAGTAGGCGATTCTGATGTTACAAAGAAATTTTATAGGGAGTGCCAATTTGTTAACGGAGTAGAGGTAAGTGCTATCTACACACATAATAAATCATTAATTAGTATGTGCGTATCAAAAGAAATTATGATAGCAAATAACTATAATGATCTTTTGAATAATGTAGATGCTGTATATATCGTTGTTCCTCCTTCACAGCATTATAAATATATAAAAAGTGCTTTAGAACAAAGGAAACATGTAATTTGTGAGTCGCCAATTGTGACCACAGTTTCAGAATTGGAAGAATTGAATAAGTTTGCAAGTGTACAGGGATGTATTTTAATGGAGGCTTTGAAGACCGCATATTCTACGGCATATTATAGATTGTTGTTGCTTGTTAAAAGTGGAAAAATTGGAGATGTAGTTTCTATAGATGCAACATGTACTAGTCTAAAAAATATAGATGTAAATAACAAGCTAGAGTTAGACAATACATGGAATAGTATATGCGCTTGGGGACCAACTGCTATGCTTCCAATATTTCAAATACTAGGAACAAATTATGAAAAAAAGAATATATATAGTAAATTTTTCGATTATGAAAAGGCATTCGACAGCTTTACAAAGATTGATTTTTTTTATGCTAGTGCAGTTGCTAGTGTAAAAGTTGGAAAGGGAGTTAAGTCAGAGGGCTCATTGGTTATTTCTGGGACGAAAGGGTATGTTTATGTTCCGGCTCCATGGTGGAAGACTGACTATTTTGAAATTAGATATGAGAATATTTCTGACAACAAACGTTATTTTTATCAATTAGATGGAGAAGGAATAAGGTATGAAATCGTGGCTTTCGTTAAGGCTATAAATAATGGTTATTCAGGTAATAATATAGATTTTAATACTACCAAGGGTATTGTAGATGTTATAGAATCATATTATAAAAATTGTCTAGATATTATATTGTAATTAATATTCCAATTTTGTCAATTTGTATGTTTTTAATTTATATATATGAAATATCTAAAGTGAAAGAAATCGAGCAAAAAAATTGTGAACTTGGATGTACAACAGATTATAATAAAAAATATTCAAATCATGTACTCAGTGATTTAAAAACATATGAAGTTATAGTAAAGAATTATGTTGATTGATTTGTATAAATGATGGAGGGTTTTATGGCCAATCTATATTTTGCTAAAATAAATGTAAATGGTGAGATATACAAAGTATATAAGGATGAGCTCAGCATAGACAGTGTAATTGACAAGCTTATTGTTAATATATCTACAGAAAAGAGCATTATTTTGCCAGATAATAAGGGGCAAATAAAATTTATCACATTAATAAATAATCTTGATAAAAGATATGTAAGTGGGAGATTAATTCGTATTTTTCAAGATGACATACAAATATATGAAAAGTCCAAAGACGATGTTATTGATTTGACTAACAAAGACTTAGCTAGAACGTGTACATTTTTCTTTGATGGTAAATCTGAAATTGTTGGATTTACGACAGGAAGATATTTTGGAATTAGCCAGTTTTGTAAATATTTTGAAGAACTGCTGAATGAGCACACAGCACCTGGATGCTTCAATGTTACATTGATTAAAGATACGGATGCTTTTCGTAATAAATTAAACCGACTTAAAACGGTGAATAAAGTGAACATTAGAATAGTGGCCAAAAACTCATGTGATGATGATTTAGCTGAATGGTATGCTAATAATGGTACTATGGAAGATATGGAAGCAAATCAGGCAGAAATTACCTACGAGTCTAAGGGCAAGCAGTCAGGCGGACTAAATATGAACAATGCATATATTTCTAGTATTATAGATAGTTTGGGACTAGGATATGGAAGGATGACAGCAATAGGTGTTAATGCTGAAGGGATAAAAGATCAAGTAGTTAGTGATAAAGACGCACCTATGAAGATAAAGATTGCAGATAACAATAAATCATCTATACCGTATATAAATGATAGAACAAAAGACCTCATTCCTTGGGTGCTGTCTAAAATGAGAAAAGATAAGCTATGAGCACTATAAAAGATTTTCAAAAACCATTTTCTTTCTATCAATTCTTAAAAATAACAAAAAAATATCGAGAATTATGGAACTCTAGACCAAGCTATATTAGTTTTATATTATCTTTGATATTTACTTTCATATTTTATTTGGCTTTAGGCGATAACTTTTCTTCTCTATTAGATAAAATTGCTAACCTACTTCTTAGTTTAACAAGTGCTTTAGTAAGCTTAATAGGAATATATATTGCAGGAGTGACTCTCTTTACTGCTATGCTAACTAAAAAAGCTCTCTCTAATTTGGATAAATTAGGAAAATTTGATGTTTTTATAAAAATGCTTTTTTCGTTTTATTTCTCCGGAGCATGCGTTTTAGTAGCATGTTTTTTAGTAATATTAGGGTATATCATGATTGCTTGCTTGCCTATTCATGAGTTTAATTATATTCTGCAAAAAGAAATGTTGGTTTTATTGTTGATACTAGGCTACGTTTTTGTTACGAGTTATTTTGTGTGTTTTTCTTTATCATATACAGTATCGTTGATAGGAGTTAGTATAAACTTTTTTTCGGCGAATCTTTATATGGATAGTCTAGATATTGATGAAAAGAAGAGTAGAAAATTTTTAGTTAAAGTCGCAAAAAAATAATTGTTTAAGATGTTTTGTATTTAAGAAAATGTGTATTTAGTTCATAATATTGGAGGGTTCCTTTATGAAAATAGCATTAATTACCGGTATTACCGGTCAAGATGGTTCTTATTTAGCTGAGTTTTTGTTGGAAAAGGGTTATGAGGTTCATGGCATTACTCGTCGTGCATCAATTGCTAATACAGGTCGTATTGAGCATATTATGGATAAAATTACTCTGCATGATGGTGATTTGTCCGATTCCAGCTCTTTGATTCGTATTATTAATCTTGTAAAGCCAGATGAAATTTATAATCTGGCAGCACAAAGCCATGTTCAGGTTTCTTTTGATGTGCCTGAGTATTCTGGAGATGTTGATGCTTTGGGTGTACTACGCATTTTAGAGGCAGTTCGTATTTTGGGCTTGACCAAGTCTTGCCGTATTTATCAGGCATCTACCTCTGAGCTTTATGGTAAGGTTGAAGAGGTTCCTCAGCGTGAAACCACTCCCTTCCATCCTTATTCTCCTTATGCAGTAGCTAAGCAGTATGGTTTTTGGATTACTAAGGAGTATCGCGAGGCGTATGGCATGTTTGCTGTAAATGGCATTCTGTTCAACCATGAATCTGAGCGTCGTGGTGAAAATTTTGTTACTCGTAAGATTACCTTGGCTGCAGGTCGCATTGCAGAAGGCTTACAGGATCATTTAGAGCTAGGTAATATGGATTCTTTGCGTGACTGGGGCTATGCTAAGGATTATGTAGAATGCATGTGGATGATTTTGCAGCATGATACTCCGGAGGATTTTGTTATTGCAACTGGTGAACAGCATACTGTGCGTGATTTTACTGAAAAGGCATTTGCTGTTAATGGTATTACTATTCGTTGGGAAGGCTCTGGCGTTGATGAAAAGGGCTATGATGCTGAAACAGGTAAGATGATTGTTTGTGTAAATCCCCAATGGTTCCGTCCTACTGATGTAGATAATCTGTGGGGCGATCCTACTAAGGCTAAAACAGTCCTTGGATGGAATCCGCAAAAGACTAGTTATGAAGAGCTGATCCGTATTATGGCAGAGCATGACAGAATGCTGGCAAAGCGTGAAAAAGCAATGCTGGCTGCCAAATAGTAGTAAAGAAGGCAGATAAGATGATGGAGAAAAATGCAAAAATTTATGTTGCTGGTCATCGTGGTATGGTTGGCAGTGCTATAGTACGCGAGCTGGAGCGTCAAGGTTATACTAATATCATTGTTCGTACTCATAAGGAGCTGGACTTGTGCCGTCAGGCAGATGTAGAAAAGTTCTTTGCTGAGGAAAAGCCTGATTATGTTTTCTTGGCTGCGGCTAAGGTTGGCGGCATTGTTGCTAATAGCGAGGCGTTGGCTGATTTTATGTATGATAATATGATTTTGGAGATGAATGTTATCAATGCTGCTTGGAAAAATGGCTGTAAAAAGCTGGAGTTTTTAGGTAGCTCCTGCATTTATCCGCGTATGGCTCCTCAGCCTATGCCGGAAAGCTGCTTGCTGACTAGCGAATTAGAAAAAACCAATGAAGCCTATGCTTTGGCTAAAATCAGTGGCTTAAAATACTGCGAATTTTTGAATAGACAATACGGAACCGATTATATTTCTGTAATGCCGACTAATTTGTATGGCCCTAATGATAATTATCATCCTACTCATAGCCACGTACTGCCTGCGTTGATTCGTCGTTTTCATGAGGCTAAGGAGGCAGGTCTGCCCTATGTAACCTGTTGGGGCGATGGTAGCCCGTTGCGTGAGTTCTTGTATGTGGATGACCTAGCTAATCTTTGCGTATTCCTGATGAATAACTATAGTGGCAATGAAACTGTAAATGCAGGTACTGGCAAGGAGCGGTCTATTAAGGAGCTGACAGAGCTAGTGGCGAAGGTTATTGGTTATGATGGTGAAATTCGCTGGGATACTGACAAACCTAATGGCACTCCTAGAAAGCTGCTTGATGTTTCCAAGGCAACAAAGCTGGGTTGGACATATAAGACTGAGCTTGAAGATGGTATTAAATTATCCTATCAGGACTTTTTGAATAATCCTATGCGTGCGGAGAGATAAGCTATGAATATTATTTTATTGTCCGGTGGCAGCGGTAAACGTTTGTGGCCTTTGTCTAACGATATTCGCTCCAAGCAGTTTATTAAGCTGTTTAAGAATGCAGAGGGCGAATACGAATCCATGCTTCAAAGAGTATATGGACAAATTCGTAGTATTGATGCAGACGCTAAGATTACTATTGCAACAGGTAAGACACAGGTAAGTAATATTAAGAGCCAGTTAGGCGATAAGGTAAATATTTGTGTTGAGCCTGCTCGAAGAGATACATTTCCTGCTATTTTGTTGGCAGCAGCTTATGTGCATGATGAGCTAGACGTCGGTGTTGATGAAAGTGTAGCAGTGTGTCCTGTTGATCCATATGTAGAAGCAGGCTTTTTCAAGGCTGTGGAGCAGCTTGATGCTTTGGTACAAAAGGATACTGCTAACCTGACCTTGATGGGTATTGAGCCTACCTATCCTAGTGAAAAATATGGCTATATTATGCCAGAATCATCTGATAATGTTAGCAAGGTAAATTCCTTTAAGGAAAAACCAAATGCGAAAACAGCAGCTGAATATATTAAGCAAAATGCTTTGTGGAATGCAGGTGTTTTTGCCTTTAAGCTTGGATACTTATTGGAAAAGGCTCATGAAATAATTGATTTTACTGATTATCGTGACCTTTATGCTAAGTATGATAAGCTGACTAAGATTAGCTTTGACTATGCTGTTGTTGAAAAGGAGCCGAGCATTCAGGTAATGCGTTATGATGGCGCGTGGAAGGATGTTGGCACCTGGAATATGATGGCAGAGGTTATGGCTGATGCTGCTAAAGGCAAGGTGCTGTTTGACGAAACATGCAATGGTACTAATGTAGTTAACGAGTTGGATATTCCTATTATTTGCATGGGCTGCAAGGATATGATCATAGCAGCTAGCAATGATGGTATTCTTGTTGCTGATAAAGACCGCAGCAGCCATATGAAGCCATTGGTGGAAAAGATTGTTGATGAAGTTAAGTTTGCTGAGAAATCATGGGGTACCTATAGCGTAATGGATGCTCAGGATGGCTCTATGACTATCAAAGTAATCTTGAACAAGGGCAGCAAAATGAGCTACCATAGTCATGATTACCGCGATGAGGTTTGGACTGTTATTGAAGGACAGGGGCAAGCTATTATTGATGGTATGGAGCAAATGCTGGCTCCTGGTGATGTAGTTTCCATCGCAGCTGGTTGCAAGCACACTGTTATGGCTGTAACTGATTTGAAGATTATTGAGGTTCAGATTGGCGAAAGCATTAGTGTAGAGGATAAGCATAAATTTGATTTAGAATAGTCAGGAGTAGAGATGGAAATATTCAAGCTGATTCCTGCAGGTAAGGATTATATGTGGGGTGGAACAAAGTTAAAAAACGAATATGGCAAGAATATTCCCATCTCTCCTTTGGCTGAAACATGGGAATGCTCCGTGCATCCTGACGGCTTGAGTATTATTGCTAATGGTAGCAATAAAGGTAAAAGCTTAAAAGATGTTTTGCAGGAGCGTCCAGAGTATTTAGGTACTAAATTTGCACATAATAGAGAGCTGCCTATATTGGTAAAGCTAATAGATGCGGAGCAAAATTTATCTGTTCAGGTGCATCCAGATGATGAGTATGCTATGAAGCATGAAGGTCAAAATGGTAAGACTGAAATGTGGTATATTGTAGATGCTGCAGACGGCGCATCTATTGTGTATGGCTTTGAGCATACTGTGACTAAGGAAATATTGCAAGATGCAGTAAAAGAGGGTACATTGTCCAAGCAGCTTCATAAGGTTGCAATAAAAAAGGGTGAGTGCTATTATATTCCTGCTGGAACAGTGCATGCTATTGGTGCAGGATGCCTGATTGCAGAGGTGCAGCAAAGCTCTAACGTTACATATAGGGTCTATGATTATGACCGCGTTGATAAAAATGGCAAAAAAAGAGAGTTGCATTTTGACAGGGCTGTAGATGTTATGCAAATGCAGCCTTCTCAAAATGTAAGGCGTAAGCCAAAGCTAGTAAAGTATTTTCCACTATGTTCAGTGCAGGAGCTATGCTCTTGCAAATACTTTTCTGTAGAAAAGATAGAAGTACAGAAAGATTATGAATTTACCGTATTTGATGAATCATTTCAGGTAATTCTGTGCTTGGATGGGTCTGGTGTTGCAGTAATTGGAGAAGGTAAATGTAACTTTACGAAGGGTGACTGTCTTTTTCTTACTGCCGACATTTGTACTTGTAGGCTTGAGGGAAAATTTAGCGTGTTGAAGATTAGATGTTAAAATATATTTTATGAAGGGATAAGATTAATATGACTATCATCGTTACCGGTGGCGCCGGATTTATTGGTTCTAATTTCATATTCCATATGTTGGAAAATTATCCTGATTACCGAATTATTTGCTTAGATAAACTGACCTATGCAGGTAATCTTTCTACTCTTGAAAGTGTTATGGAAAATCCTAACTTTCGTTTTGTAAAGGCTGATATTTGCGATAGAGAAGCAGTGTTTAAGCTGTTTGAGGAAGAGCATCCTGATATGGTAGTAAATTTTGCTGCAGAAAGCCATGTGGATCGTTCTATTGAGGATCCAGGCATTTTCCTGGAGACCAATATTATGGGTACAGCCGTGCTGATGGATGCTTGTCGTAAGTATGGAATCAAACGTTATCATCAGGTTTCTACTGATGAGGTTTATGGTGATTTGCCGTTGGACAGACCAGATTTGTTCTTTACTGAGGAAACTCCCATTCACACCAGCAGTCCGTATTCATCTTCCAAAGCTGGCTCTGATTTGCTTGTTATGGCTTATTATAGAACCTATGGCTTGCCTGTGACAATTTCTCGCTGCAGCAATAACTATGGTCCCTATCATTTTCCAGAAAAGCTTATCCCTTTGATGATTGCCAATGCATTGGCAGATAAACCGTTGCCTGTTTATGGTGAGGGTATCAATGTTCGTGATTGGCTGTATGTGGAAGACCACTGCAAGGCTATTGATTTGATTATTCATAAGGGCAGAGTTGGCGAGGTATACAATATTGGCGGTCATAATGAGATGCGTAATATTGATATTGTTAAGCTAATTTGTAAAGAGCTTGGCAAGCCTGAAACCTTGATTACCTATGTAACCGATAGAAAAGGCCATGATATGCGTTATGCTATTGATCCGACTAAAATTCATAACGAATTGGGCTGGTTGCCGGAAACTAAGTTTGCAGATGGTATAAAAAGGACCATTAAATGGTATTTGGAGAATCGTAAGTGGTGGGAAGATATCATTAGTGGTGAGTACCAAAATTATTATGAGAAGATGTACGGAAACAGATAAAAATTTTGCACATAGCATTAGAAAAAATGCTAAAAAATGTTATAATTTATGAGACTTCTGCATGAGTCATTGTAAAAGTCTTTTTATTTTATATAAAATATAATGGATGGGTTTGGGATGATGGAAAGAAAAAGATATATAAAAAAAGAAAATAATAATCGCAGCTTTGTTTTGAAGAAATTTGCCCAGTTTTTTGGTATTGCCTTGGTTGCTGCCTTGGCAGTTGGCTTGATGGTGTTTCTTGCCTATATTGATATAAGTGCAGCGGGAAGAATTAAGGATGCTTCATATACAGAAAATTTACAGGAAACGCTGCTTGTTTTTAGCTCTATTATATTTATATACTCAGCTAAGAAGAATAATAAAAGAGGTTTACTGTTAGTAGCAGGTTTTTTCTTGTGCATGTTTATTCGGGAATGGGATGCAGTATTTGATGAAATTTTTCATGGTGCATGGAAGTATTTTGCTATTCCAACTGCTGTAGGTTTTACATATTGTGCATTAAAGGAAGGCTTGCAAAAAGTTTGGGATGACCTTGCGGGATTTATGAGCAACAAGTCCTATGATGTTATTGTAGCTGGATTAATTATCGTTTTGGTTGTTTCTAGAATGTTAGGTAGCAAAGCAATTTGGCTCCTTATGAGCGGTCCGGACTTTAAGTACGTTTTTAAAACATTCATTGAAGAGGGCGTAGAGTTATTGGGAGATATGGTGATTTTTGCAGGCTCTTTAAGATATTATATTCTTAATCGAAAATGATTAGTAAATATCTGGATATATCTGGTATTAGTGTAATTAATTCGCATTATTTGTTATATTCTTAATCATATAATTTTGAGGTGTAGTAATGTTATTTAATTCTTATGAGTTTATCCTAGTATTTTTGCCTATTACCTTAATTGTATACTATGCTTTAGCTAAAAATATTAGTCATAAGATGGCAAAATATTTCCTGGTTTTTGCATCAGTGTGCTTTTATTCTTATTGGGATGTAAGCAATCTTCCGATTTTGCTTACATCTATTTTCATTAACTATGTCTTTGGTTATTTTCTACATAAAAATTCAAGCAAATTTATACTAGCCTTAGGTATAGCTTTCAATCTTTTGTTTTTAGGATATTTTAAGTATACTGATTTTGTCATTGTAAATATTAATGAATTACTTACATTACAAATTCCAATGCAAGAAATTGCATTGCCGTTAGGTATTTCTTTTTTTACATTTACTCAGACGGCATATCTTGTGGATGTGTATCGGGGGGGGACAAGTGGATACTCAAAGAGCGATTATCTGCTGTTTGTAACTATTTTTCCTCATCTGATTGCTGGCCCTATACTCTATCATAAGGATATGATTCCACAGTTTTCTGAGGTGGAACGCTATAAAATTAATTATAGAAATATGACCTACGGTATTTTGTGGTTCGTAATAGGATTATTTAAAAAAGTAGTTATTGCAGATAGATTGGCGGTATATGCAAACAAGGTATTCGAAAGTACAGGAGTAATAACTATGCTAGATGCATGGGGTGGATCTTTAGCTTATACATTGCAGCTTTATTTTGACTTTTCCGGTTATTCTGAAATGGCTATTGGCTTAGGTCTAATGTTTAACTATAATTTGCCTCTTAATTTTAATTATCCGTACCGTGCCTGCAGTATTATTGATTTTTGGCGTCGCTGGCATATGACCTTGTCTGCATTTCTTAAGGATTATTTATACATACCCTTAGGCGGTAATAGAACAGGGCATCATATGCGTAACATATTGATTACTATGTTCTTAGGTGGTTTATGGCACGGCGCTGGCTGGACATTTATTTTCTGGGGTGTTTTGCATGGCTGTTTTATATGCATTAATCATTTATGGCGTAAAACTAAAATCTGCTTACCCAAAATTCTAAACTGGCTTTTAACCTTTAATGCTATCAATATTGCCTGGATTTTCTTTAGAGCAGATAGTTTTGATAAAGCGATTAAAATATGTAAGGCAATGGTAGATATAAATAATTTGTATTTACCGTATAGTAGTAAATTGAGTAAATATATAGAAGCTTTCGGATACGATGGAATGATGAGATTAAGGTCGGGAAATTTTTTGGAAATAATAGGACTATTAATTTTATCAGTATGCATTTTAAAAATAAATCGATTTGAGAGGACTAATAGTTGCTTAAGTGTACTGCTCGTAGTTTTAGCAATGTGCTACTGTATATTAAGTTTTTCTAATATCACTGAATTTTTATATTTTCAATTTTGATTTAGAAAATTAGTGTTAGAGTAGGAGTAGAATATGAACTATAAAAAATGGGTAGTATCTTTTGTATTTTTCTTTGCTAGTATTATATTTATTGTAAGTGCTACAGTATTTGTAGTAGACCCATGTTTTCATTATAGAAAACCATTACCAAATATTTTTTATGAATTAGATAAGCAAAGATATCAGAATGATGGAATAATTAAAAATTTTGACTATAACGCCATCATAATAGGTACATCTATGACAGAAAACTTTAAAGCAAGTGAATTTGAACAAGTCTTTGAGGCTAAAGTTATAAAAATTCCTTTTTCTGGTGGTACATTTAAAGAGATAAATGATAATCTAGTTACTGCTTTTAATTGCAAGAACTATATAAAATTTGTTGTAAGATCATTGGATATTACTCATATTAATGAAAGGAGTTCAAAATTAAGAGAAGATCTCGGAGCTTATCCAGTGTATTTGTATAATGATAATATTTTTGATGATGTATATTATATTTTGAACAAGGACGCCTTGAAAATGGCCTTAAAAAATATGATGATAACTATCAAAGATGATAAATTAGGAGTTACTAATTTTGATGAATACTGTAACTGGAATAATAAATATAAATTTGGTAAACAGTATGTTGTTAAAAAGAAGTATGAGCAAAATTCTAATCAAGAGAATTTGTCAGAGGATGATAAAAAAGTAATATACCAAAATGTAAATGAAAATGTTATTGCATTGGCTAAGGCTAATCCTAATACTATATTTTATTATTTTTATCCACCATATAATATTGCATACTGGGCTGGAGAAAATGAAAGTGGAAATATAGTACGAACTTTTGATGGTATAGTTTATGCTACAGAGATGATATTAGAGTGTCCTAATATTAAGTTGTATTACTTTGGAGACATGCACAATATAACTGAGAATTTTGATAATTATAAGGATACAACACATTATGGTGAACAGATAAATAGCAAAATGTTAAAGTTTATGCATAATGATGTTGGATTGTTAACTAAGGAGAATTATAAAGAGATTCTCGGAAAAGAAAGAGAGTACTTATTATCCTATCCTTATGATGAGATATAGTTAGAGGTTGCTTACAATTAAGTTACTACACAAAATATGAAGAAATGCAGAATCTATGTGTGTAATCATTAGGAAGCCGTATTTGGAGGATTGTTATATGCTAACTGAAGATTTACTGCAAAAAAGCATTATCCACCAACAAAACACCTCATATCTACATCTATTTAAGTCAGATATAGCAGGCCTTACGCCTAAAACCATCAAGCGTCATTTGCAGAACGTGGACTTTTTTCTTAATACTTATCTTGTGTTTGATGAGTCAAACCCTTTGACTATGGAAGAATGCGTAACTGCTATTGATGATTTTTGGGATATTTCTTGGAAGAGAAAACTTACTTTACAGATAGCACCAAACGCAGCTTTGTTACTAGTCTGCGTAAGTTTTATAAATCTATGCTTGAACATGGGAAAATCACTCCTGAGCAGTATGAAGATGTAGCGGAGTCTTTGCGTGATGGCGGCGCTGAGTATAAGGCGCTGCTAGAGGAGCTGTACGAGTAGAGTGTGAGAATTTTTTATGTGTACGTTTTACAAAGACGTTATTCTTGCTATATAAAATAAAAAGTGATAGAATTATCATATATAATAAGGAGGTGTTGAGCAATGTTTTTAAGCAAGGATAAATATCTTCCTTTAATTAGAGAACAAAAGGTTGTTGAAAATTATATTGAAGAAAATGCTCAAGCAATTTCCTATGATTTGAGAATAGATTATATCTTGAGCAATGATGATAAACATGAAAAGCTTGAGTGTTTTAGTTTAGCTCCTGGCGCTACTGCGTTTATTGCGTCCATAGAAAACGTTAAAGTACCCAAGGATATGTTTTTTAAGGTCATAGAGCGTTATTCAAGCATAAGAAAAGGTATTGCCTTTGAATCTCCTGTCTATATACCTGGACATCATACTAAAGTATTCACTAGAATAACTAATGTATCTAGCGATATTGTGGAATTGCATAAAAATGATTCTGTTGTTTCTGTGATGTTTTATCAGCTGGCTCAGAAGGTTAGTGAGCCGTATGAGGGAACATATCAAGGAGAGTTTGACTTTAAAAAGGCCGGAATATATCACGATGTACCTGCGCCAAATGTGGTTAAAGTCAAAAATGAAATTGAAGAAAAGGTCAATAGTATCAAAGATATAGAAAAGAAAATATATGACCATATTATGATCATAATGACTGTTTTTATTGCAGCCTTTAGCCTGGTTAATTTAAATATTAACTTTCTTTCTAGCAGTAAGACTCTAATTGATATGTTAGTATATAATTTAACATTTTTGGGTGGCTTAGGCATCCTGGTGACTTTTATTTCTGTTATTATGGAGCATGTATCAACTAGCGTTAAAGTTGGGTTAGGCGTGGTGTCTTTGGCGTTAATTGCGGTTGCATTGATATTAGTGTTTTGTGCGGCTATGTAATGTGATTGTAATAAAGTTAACGTTATAGTGATTGAATTAAAAAAGCAAAAACCTCCTCCAACCACATTTACCGTGGTCAGAGGAGGTTTCGTCGTTTCTGCAACTATTCAGTTCTTACCCATTTACCTTCTTCATGAACTTTTCGTTGTCGATGATGAAGCGTTCGTGGGTGCCTTTGCCAATGGTGCCCTTGGAGTCTTCTGCTTCTACGCTGAAGGTGATCTTGCGGCCTTCTACAGCGGTGAGAGTGGCAGTGGCTTTTACTGCATCGCCCATTTTAGTGGGGCGGTCGTGGGTGATGGTGAGGCTGATGCCTACGCTGCCGGCGCCTTCTTCAAGGCTGTCGTTTACTGCAGCACAGGCTGCTTCTTCCATCAGTGCGCACATGGCGGGAGTTGCAAAGACTGCCAGAGAGCCGCTTTTCATAGTTGCGGCGATATTTGCTTCAGTTACGGTGGTGGTGGCGGTGCCTACAAGGCCTGCTTTTAATTCTGTCATGGTAATTCCTTCTTTCTTTTATAATATAGCAGCTTAAATTAGTATGATAAGCTATTGTATATAGGCTGCTTTTCTATCAGATAGTGCTTAGTCAGTGTTTATTTAGCAGCTTTTGTATTGAGCCTGTTCTGCTAATGGGAACAGTACTTTCAATGCTTGTTTGGGGTATCATTGAAAGCTCATTAGTAAGCTGTTCCTAAATTGATGCAGCCTTGAGTCCGCTTTGCTAATGAAGGCAGCTGCTTTATATTTTGCTAATGAACATAGTTTGACCATTGGACTATCCTGGCCTAGGAATATGATAATGGATTCTTTCTACGGTTGCAAGTGAAATTTATGCAGGATTACTTTGGTGCGGGGAATTTGCGCAGGATAGAGTACTGACTAATCAGTCAGCACTGTCACATTTGTTACAATGTGTGAGCTGTTTGTTAATTTTTCAAAAAACTCTTACGTAAAATTAAGCAATATGCTATACTGTTAGTATAAAATTAGTCCTGTTATTTTAATTGCACGGGGGTGTTTTTATGGCTATAGAGTACAGAAAGATTACTTTTCTTAAGGTTTATACTGGTGAAGATGTTATGTACAATGATATTCCATTGTACAAAGCAGTTTTGCGTGAGGCGCGTCGTCTGGAGCTGGCCGGTGCTACTGTGACCAAAGGTATTGAGGGCTATGCCTCCAATCTGCGTGGTATGGGTCGCGCTATTAGTTCCTTTGTAAGTGGTAATGCCAATTATCCTATTATCATTGAAATTGGTGATAAGAGGGAGAACATTGAAAAGATTTTGCCTTTTTTGGAAAAGAATGCTACTCATGCTTTAGTCTTAGTAGAAGAAAGCACCTACATGGTTACTGATTATATGCGCAAAAATAATCTGACTGACTTGCCGTCTCAAAGCAAGTTCCCTGAGGATGTAATGTAGGAAATGAATCCTTGCTGCCGCTCAGTGATGCTGGGCGTGCAGCTTTTTTGTTTATATAGCAGGATTTTAAGGATATTGGTGCGAATTATATATTGCGTTATGTTTTATTCTCGAAAGGAGGATTGAAGATATGTCTGAAGAAAAATATGAAGAGATTAAGATAGCTGAAAGTGTAGAGGTTATTGACGATAAAATGCGGGAGGAAGAGGCGGAGGCTTTGTGCCGCTGGGCAGCTGCTCGTGCTGGTGTTATTGTTGTGGCGCCTCTTTTGGGTACCATGAGTCTTATTGCCAACGAAATCTATATGATTATTAAGCTTGGCAAGGTTTACGGTGAGGAAATTAGTGAGCAGGCAGCAGTGAGCATTTTAGGTAGTCTTGGCGCTTATTTTGTTGGCAGCACTCTGACTACTCTAATTCCCTTTGCGCCTCTGCAGATTCCTGTGGCAGTTGGTACTACCTATGGCTTGGGCCGCGTTGTTACTGAGTGGCTGAAGGCTGGCAAGCCTCAGGATATGACTCCCTTTAAAAAGGTTTATGATGATGCCGTTAAGCTGGCCAAGGACAATATCAGCATCTTTAAGGATAACCCCAAGCGCAACGAGCCCTTGGGTGATGAAAAGCAGCATTATGATATTTAGAATATAGCAAGCTTGATTGGAAGAGGGAAAAATTTCTTGCCTGACATTAGCTTAGGTGGTATTATGGATTCATGCAGTATTTTCTGCGTTATTAATTAAGGAAGGTGTTACTTTAGATGAATTTTGAATTTTTTGCGTTTCTCGTATTTATGACCTTTGTTTCCTTTGCTATTGCCTTTTTGGCTTATGGCATGGTTATTCGTTTTATGGGCAAGGAAGGCTGGGCTTCTCGTATGGCTCAGATTATTCTGGTGCCTGCCTGTGTAATTTTCTTTGATTTTATTACCTTTGCTGCTCCCAGCTCTTATCGCTATATTATTGGTAGTGCGCCTCTGCTTTTAGTTGCAGGTATTGCTGTGTACTACCGCTTTGTTCGCGGCGAAGAGTTTGGCGATGCTGCTCCTACTCCTACTCAGGCTGCCAATGCTTCTGCAGAGCCTAAGAAGTTCAGCAAAAAATCTGCTCGTATCCGTGCAGCTCGTGAAAAACGCGGTGGCAGAAGATAACAAGCTTATGTGCAAATTGTTACAGAAATAAGAAATTATTCAGCTTTTTGCTTTATAAGCAGGAATTATGCCACTTAAAAAAGAATAATACACATATAACTATACAAAGACTGCGTATTTGATGCGCGTTAGAAATTTTGGAGGTGTAGCTTATGTTTAAGAAGATTCTGATTCCTGTTGATGGTAGTGAAGGCTCTTGGAGAGCGCTCCATAGTGCTATGGTAATTGGCAAGAAATTTGAAAGCGAATTGGTTGTTGTTAATGTAATTCAACCCTACAACAATGCTGCTCTGCTGGCAGTTCCTCTGGATCATTCCACTATTAATCAAGGCAACAGTGAACTGGCAAAGGTTGGCGACAAGGTTCTGGAAATGGCAGAGGAAAAGCTGGCCGACTATCCCTTCAAAGCTGAATACAGCCTGGAGATTGGTCATCCCTCCGAGCGCATCATTGCTTTGTCTAAAAAATCTGGCTGCGATGCCATTGTTTTAGGCAGCCGTGGCCTTTCCGGTATTGCTGAATTCTTCCTGGGCAGCGTAAGCTCTAAGGTTTCCCAGTACGCAACTATTCCTGTTTTGATTGTAAAATAATGTTTAAGCGCATTTTGGTGCCTATTGATGGCACTGACTATTCCTGGAGGGCTCTTGATTATGCCTGCGAGCTTGTTTCCTATAGCGGAGGCAGTCTTGTAATCATGACAGTAACCTCCCATGATCTCCATGCTTATGCCCTGGAGGGCAGCTTCAGTCATATTGGTGATGAGGTCTTGGACACAGCATATGAAATGCTGCAGGCAAAAAATATTGATTGTACCTATTTGCTGGAGCGTGATGGAGATGTGGCTGAGCAGATTCTGCTGGCTGCAAAAGAAGAACATTGTGATGGCATCGTTATTGGCAGCAGGGGACTGGGTGTTGTGGAGGGGTTTTTCCGCAGCAGCGTTAGTCAGTCTGTTGTTGAAAATGCAAATGTTCCTGTAACAATAGTTAAATAGCGTAGCAAGGGTGCTGCAGGCAGCCCACATAAGTTAGCTGACCCGTGAGGTTGTGTTTGGTGGACTGATGCAGCACCTTTATGATTATTTATCATTACTTTGGACTGTCGGCCTTAGGGTCGTAGTTATATAAGCAGATATTTTGTCTCAAAAGGCGTATATGACTTGTACAATGAATATCAAATAGTGTATACTATTGCATAAGCAAGCATATAGTGCTTTTAATTTGGAAGAAATTTTTTAGAAAGAAGGGGAATCAATGGTAAAAATGAAAACTATGGATGGCAACACCGCTGCTGCGTATATTTCTTACGCTTTTACTGATGTTGCTGCAATCTATCCTATCACTCCCTCCTCTCCTATGGCAGAGGTTGTTGACGAATGGTCCGCTCAGGGCAAAAAGAACATTTTTGGTCAATCTGTTAAGCTGCTGGAAATGCAGTCCGAGGCTGGTGCTTCCGGTGCAGTTCACGGCTCTCTGCAGTCCGGCGCTCTGACTACTACTTATACTGCGTCTCAGGGCCTGCTGCTGATGATTCCTAATATGTATAAAATGGCTGGCGAGCTGCTGCCTGCAGTTTTCCATGTATCTGCACGTGCATTGGCTACCAGCAGCTTGTCCATCTTTGGTGACCATCAGGACGTTATGGCTGCTCGTCAGACTGGCTTTGCACTGCTGGCTGAAGGCAGCGTGCAGGAGGTTATGGACCTGGCTGGCGTAGCTCATCTG
Source organism: uncultured Phascolarctobacterium sp. (assembly GCA_900547415.1). Taxonomy (GTDB): domain Bacteria; phylum Bacillota; class Negativicutes; order Acidaminococcales; family Acidaminococcaceae; genus Phascolarctobacterium_A. The sequence goes on from URGS01000010.1 coordinate 48,492, forward strand.
TCCGCTATTAAAGGTCGCGTACCTTTCCTGAACTTCTTTGATGGCTTCCGTACCTCTCATGAAATTCAAAAGATTGAGGTTCTGGAATACGACGAGCTGGCTAAAATGCTGGATATGGATGCAGTAAATGCTTTCCGTAAACGTGGTCTGAATCCTGACAACCCGGTTATCCGCGGTACTGCTCAAAATCCTGACATTTATTTCCAAACTCGTGAGGCTGTTAACAGCTATTACGATGCTCTGCCGGAAATCGTTGAAGACTACATGGGTCAAATCAGCAAGCTGACTGGCCGTGAATATCATCTGTTCAACTACTATGGTGCAGAAGATGCAGAGGACATGATTATCGTTATGGGCTCTGCCAGCGAAACTGTTCGCACTGTTGTTGAAAAACTTAACGCAGAGGGCAGAAAAGTTGGCGTACTGTGCGTTCACCTGTATCGTCCCTTCAGCGTAAAACATTTCATGGGTGCAATTCCTGCTTCCGTAAAACGCATTGCTGTTCTTGATAGAACTAAAGAGCCTGGTTCCTTCGGTGAGCCTCTGTACTTGGATGTTCGTGCTGCTTTCTATGCTAGCGACCGCAACCCGCTGATTATTGGCGGCCGTTATGGCTTGGGCTCCAAAGACCTGCTGCCTGGCGATATCGTAGCAGTATTTGACAACCTGGCAAGCGCTGAACCTAAGAACAACTTCACTATCAGCATTGTTGATGATGTTACCAATACCTCTCTTGCTTCTGTAGCTGGTGTGGACGTAACTCCTGCTGGCACCAAGGGCTGCAAGTTCTGGGGTCTTGGCAGTGATGGTACTGTTGGCGCTAACAAGAGCGCAATCAAGATTATCGGTGACCACACTGATATGTACGCTCAAGGTTATTTCTCCTACGATAGTAAGAAATCCGGCGGCGTAACTGTTTCCCACCTGCGCTTTGGCCATACTCCGATTATGGCTCCTTATCTGATTAACGCCGCTGATTTTGTAGCTGTTCATAACCAATCCTACGTTCAAAAATACGATGTAGTTGCTGGCCTGAAAAAAGGCGGCACCCTGCTCCTGAACTGCAATTGGAGCGCTGCTGACCTTGATGCACAGCTGCCTGGCTACATGAAACGCTACGTTGCTCAAAACGACGTTAAGCTGTACGTTATTGACGCTGTTAAGATTGCTCAGGAAATTGGTCTGGGCGGTCGTATTAATATGATTATGCAGTCTGCTTTCTTTAAGCTGGCTGATATTATTCCTCTGGCTGACGCTATTGCGTACCTGAAGGAAGCTGTTGAGCATTCCTATGGTATGAAAGGCCAGAACATTGTTGACATGAACAACGCAGCTATTGATGCTGGTGTTGAAGCTATCGTAGAGGTTGAGGTTCCTGCTGCTTGGGCAGAGGCTCAAGATACCGCTGCTGCTGAAGCTGCAACTGGCAACGAATTTGTTGATAAGCTCCTTGTTCCCATGAACCGTCTGGAGGGCGACAGCCTGCCTGTAAGCGCTTTTGCTGATTATGCAGACGGCACTTTCCCCAGCGGTACTTCCGCATTCGAAAAACGCGGTATTGCAATCAATGTTCCTGAATGGCAAATTGATTCCTGCATCCAATGTAACCAATGTGCCTTTGTTTGTCCTCATGCTGCAATTCGTCCTGTTCTCATGACTGATGAAGAAGCTGCTAAGGCTCCGGAGACTTTGAAATCTAAACCTGCTATTGGCGCTAAAGGCCTGAACTTTGCGATCAGCATTTCTCCGCTGGATTGCACTGGCTGCGGCAACTGTGCACAGGTTTGCCCGGCTCCCAAGGCTAAAGCTCTGGTTATGAAACCCTTGGAAAGCCAGGTTGCTAAAACTGCTGATTGGGATTATGCAATGAAAGAGGTTGCTCCTAAGGCTAACCCCATGAATAAAAAGACTATCAAGGGTGTTCAATTTGAACAGCCTCTGCTGGAGTTCAGCGGCGCATGTGCAGGCTGCGGCGAAACTCCCTATGCTAAGCTGGTTACCCAGCTGGTTGGCGACCGTATGATGATTGCCAATGCTACTGGCTGTACCTCTATTTGGGGTGCAAGTGCTCCGTCCATGCCTTATACCAAGAACTGCAAGGGTCATGGTCCTTCCTGGGCTAACTCCCTGTTCGAGGATAACGCAGAGTACGGATTGGGTATGTTCTTAGGCGTTAAGCAATCCCGTGAGCGTGTTGCTGAAATGGCTAAGGAAATCCTGACAGCAGAAATTCCTGAGGACCTGCGTGCTGCTCTGGCTGATTGGCTGGACAACATGATGGTTAGCGATGGTACTCGTGAGCGTGCTGAAGCTCTGACTGCTGTATTGGAAAAATATAAAGGTCAATGTGATAAATGCGCAGCTATGTACGAAGAAAAACAATACTTTGTAAAACGCAGCCACTGGATCTTTGGCGGCGACGGCTGGGCATATGATATTGGCTACGGCGGTTTGGACCACGTACTGGCATCCGGCGAAAACGTAAACGTAATGGTATTCGATACTGAGGTTTACTCCAACACCGGCGGTCAATCCTCCAAATCTACTCCTACTGCTGCTATTGCTAAATTTGCTGCCAGCGGCAAAAAGACCAAGAAGAAAGATCTTGGTATGATGGCTATGAGCTATGGCTATGTATACGTAGCACAAGTTGCTATGGGCGCAGACAAGAACCAAACTCTGAAGGCTATTGCAGAAGCAGAAGCATATGATGGTCCGTCCCTGATTATTGCTTACGCACCCTGCATCAACCACGGCCTGAAGGTTGGTATGGGCTGCAGCCAGCTGGAAGAAAAACGTGCTGTTGATTGCGGCTATTGGGCAACCTATCGTTACAATCCTGAGCTGAAGGAAGAGGGCAAGAATCCGTTCATTCTGGATTCCAAAGAGCCTACTGCTGACTTCCGTGAATTCCTCATGGGTGAGGTTCGCTTTAGCTCCCTGCAGAAGCTGTTCCCGGATACTGCCGAAGCACTGTTCGAGAAAACAGAAAAAGACGCTAAGGATCGCTTAGACGGCTACAAAAAGCTGGCAGGAAAAGAATAATTAAAAATTGAGCTCTTGGCTTAAATAAGTAAAGCCCACGGATTACTTTATGTAGTCTGTGGGCTTTTTATGCTCTTTAAAACGAAAAAAGCGATACCCTATCTGTGCAGGAGATGCAGTGCAGATAGGATATCGCTTATATATTTATTTGTTTATAGGGCTTATTTGCAGAGCTCGGTCAGACCGTTTTTGTCGCGGAGACCAACAGCAGTTTTAGCAACGATGCCATCCTTGAATACCAGCAGGCTGGGAATACTCATGATATTGTATTTTTGAGCCAGCTCCGGATTGTCGTCTACATTAACTTTTACAACCTTAACGTCAGTTGCAGTTTTAGCGAAGTCCTCCAGAATGGGCGCCTGCATACGGCAGGGACCGCACCAGGGAGCCCAGAAGTCTACTAATACAGTGGTTTTTGCCTCCAGTACCTCTTGTTGGAAGTTTTGTTGAGTAATTTCTAATGCCATAATTTTACACATCCTTTTCTTAATTATCTTGTAATTGATGCCCTAGGGGCTTAATTATTTATATTTTCAGCAGCTGAGTCTTAGCTCTGACTGCGGATAAACCTTACTGCGCTCATGCCTGCTTTGGCACCGTCATGGACTGCCTTGGCTATCTGCAGCAACCCGCCTGTGCAGTCGCCGGCAGCAAAGAGTCCGGGAACATTTGTAGCACCGTTTTCGTCAATCTGGATATAGCGTCCATTGATTTGTGCGCCTAGCTTGCGGGCTATGTCGCTGCTGTCTGCAGTGCCCAAGGCGATGAAAAGACCATCTACGTCCAGCTTGGTGCCATCGTAGAAGCTGATGCTGCTCAGCTTTTCCTCACCATTGATTTCTGCTAAGGGGATATCAATTACCTCGAAGCCAGCTGCTGCCAGATGACTTCCGTCCTGACCATGGGTCAGAATAGTTACGGTTTCAGCCAGCTGCTTTAAGTATTCTGCCTCGTGCAGTGCATAGGCTCCTGCACCTAGGACAGCAACCTTTTTCTTGCGGAAGAAGAAGCCGTCGCAGACTGCACAATAGCTGATGCCTTTGCCCTCCAGTTCTGTCAGACCGGGAATTTTTAGAGTAATATTTTTAGTTCCGGTTGCTAGAATAAGGGCCTGGCCTTCAAGAACAGCACCGCTTTTCAGACTTACAGCGTAGTGTCCCAGATATTCTACGCCTACAACCTCATCATGTATGATTGCTGCTCCTAATCTGGCTGCGTGTTCCAGTCCCTGCTGATGCAGCTCTGCACCGCTCATGGATACGCCGTAGTAGTTATCTATACGGTGTGCCTTGGCCAGAGCTCCAGGACCATTTTCAATAAGCGTTACCTTGAGTCCTGCGCGTGCTCCGTATAAGGCTGCAGATACACCTGCAGGACCGCCGCCAATAATGATTAGCTGCTCCATAGGCTCACCTCCTGTGTTTTTTATCCTTGCTATGGTTATATTATATACCAAGTAGAGCATAGTTGTATGTGATGTTGTCACATAAGCCTGCTGTTTTTCTTTACTAACTATATTATAAGCCAATTCCCACTGATTTTCTGTGACTTTATTACGAAATAAAAATACCCTCTGTACTTTTGCGGTACAGAGGGCGTATTTTACAGTTTAGCTTTTTCTTCCTGAATGGGCATAGCAGGAACAGACTGCTTGGCAGTGTCTGTCTGCAGTGAATTTTCAAAGTAGACGCTGGTGCTGGGGAAAGCACAGCTGACACCTGCTTGGTCCAACAGATCAAGGACAGCCAGATTGATTCCATTTAATACATCAAGATATTTTACGTGGTCCCCTGTACGAGCATAGCAGGTAACGCGGATATCCAGACTGCTGGCACCATAGTTGATAAAGTGTACACGGATTACGTCAGGATAAATATCAGGATGGTTGCTTAAAAAGTCTTTCAGTCTGCCCGTAAAGTCTTCAATCTGTTCCTTAGTAGAGGAGTAGGTCAGACCAAGGATAAAATCAATACGACGCTTTTGGCGGGCCGTAAAGTTTGTAATGGGAGTGTTGGAAAGCAGGGAGTTGGGGATGTACACCAGCTCCTGCGGGAAGGTACGTACGCAGGTGCTGCGGAAGGAGATTTCTTCTACGACACCTTCTACACCGTTGGCTGTAATCCAGTCGCCAACCTTAAAGGGTTTATCCAAAATAATAACAAGGCTGCCGAATACGTTGGCCAGAGAGTCCTTGGCTGCAAAGGCAACGGCCAGTGAGCCAATACCAAGGGATGCTACAAAGCCGCTGATGTCATAGTTCCATTCCTTGGCGATTGCTACAAAGCAGAACACTACAACTACAATATGCAGAATAGTGGATAAGATGTTGCCCAATGCATCCTCTGCTTTAATGCCTGCCTTTTCCAGCATACGCAGCATAAAGCCATGAGTTGTGTCCGTAATATTGTAGCAGCCCCAAAAGAAGCTGAGGACAATGGTACTGCGCAGAATTTTATCAATAAATGCTGCCTGCTGCAGGGCAGGTATAGGTGCTAGGTTAATGGCAACATAAACATTGACTACAGCTAAAAGCACATTAATAGGCTGCTCAAAGGCATTTAATATGTCCTCACCTGCTTTAAAGGAAGCCATATCGTTTAAACGGCGCATCATACGGATTATAAAATTCTTGTAAAGATACCTGACTAAGAGGATTAAGCAGGTAGAGCTTATTGATGGATACCAGGGTTTAAGTATTTCTAAAATTTCGTTCACAATACCCCTCCCAAAAGGTAAAAATTAAAATGTGTACTTATTTTAACATTTCTTTGCGTGATAAACAATGATTTTGCAGATATTTCGCAAACAAAGAAGTTAAATAGTGTATGTTTTATTTTATATGTGGTATAATAACTGTAATCAACCCAAGGAGGAAAATATATGGCATCTGCTTTAGAATGGATCATTGCTGCTTTTGTAGCATTTCTTGGTCCCATCCTTACTATTTTCGACCTGCCTGGAAATTCATTAATGCTATTGACAGGTCTTGGGTTTGCTTTTTATGATGAAGCCTTATATTTTAATGGGCGTTTACTGTCAGCTATGGTGCTTATTTATGCATTTGGGGAATGTTGGGAATTTTGTGTTTCACTCTTTGGTATTAAGAGGGAAAAGGTTTCCTGGCTGGCGGTTTTTCTGATAGGCTTAGGCGGCTTTGTTGGTACTATTATTGGTACCGGTGCCTTTCCCATATTAGGCTCCTTTATTGGTGGTCTTGTCGGCGCCTTTGTGGCAGCCTTTGTCTACGAATATATGCGTTCAGGTATTCGCAGTAATGCCTGGGATTTGGCCGTCAAGGCAGCCAGAGTGCGTTTTCTGGCCCTGATAGGCAAGCTGGCGGCTGGTTTTGCTTTAGCCATTTTGCTGATAAAAATGGTAATCTCTGTTTAATTTAATGAGGTGGAATTATGCAGTTTACATTTGCACATAATAATTTTAATGTTCTTGATCTTGAGAAAAGCCTGAAATTCTATGAAGAGGCGCTTAATCTTAAGGAAGCACGCCGTATGGAGGCTGAAGATGGCAGCTTTATTTTAGTATATCTGACCGACGGCAAAACTCCCCATGAGCTGGAGCTGACCTGGCTCCGCGACCGCAAGGAACCCTATAATTTAGGTGAGAACGAATTTCATCTGGCCTTTGTAGTTGAGGATTACGAGGCTGCTCATAAAAAGCACAAGGAAATGGGCTGTATCGTTTATGAAAATCCTGCTATGGGTATTTATTTTATTGCAGATCCAGATAATTATTGGCTGGAAGTTATTCCTGCTAAAAAATAACCTGCAGAGGAATTGGTTATGAAGGCTTTAAAGGATTATACAGTGGTAGCCAGCGGCAAGGTTCGTCAGGCTGCCTTTGATAAATTGAATAGTATGGTTAATTTCATCAGCTGGCAGCAGGGGGGACGCATTCCTAAGGAGGAGTTTGCTGCTCGTCTGGCCAAGGCTGATGCTCTTTATTCAACAGGTAATATTGTTGTTGATGAAAAGCTGCTGTCCATGGCTCCTAATCTGAAGGTTGTCGCACAGGCATCCGTTGGCTATGACAATATTGACGTCGAGGCCTGCGCTAAAAGAAGCATTCCTGTGGGACATACTCCTGGAGTGCTGGTTGATGCTGTAGCTGATTTGGCCTATGGTCTGCTTTTGGACAGTGCTCGCCGTATTGTGCAGGCTGACGCACATGTAAAAAAGGGACTGTGGGCACAAAGAGTTCCTATTGGTCTGGCGGTGGATTTGGCTGGAAAAACCTTGGGTATTGTTGGTATGGGTGATATTGGCAGTGCCATTGCCAAAAGAGCTCAGGTCAGCAAAATGAAGGTTGTGTACCATAATCGCCATCAGCGTATGGACGATGCAGAGCTGGGGGTTACCTATATGTCTGCTTTGGACGAACTTTTGGCTGAGGCTGATTTTGTAGTGGTAGCTGTGACCTTAAATCCTTCTACCAAGCATATGTTTAATAGGGCTACCTTTGAGAAACTGAAGCAGGGCAGTCGCCTGATAAATATTAGTCGTGGTGCTGTTGTAGATACAGAGGCTCTTTATGAGGCTCTGGAATGCGGCAAGCTTGCTTATGCTGCTCTTGATGTTACTGATCCAGAGCCGTTGCCTGCTGAGCATAAGCTTTTAACGCTTCATAATATTACTGTAACTCCTCATATTGCCAGTGCTACTGTGGAAACCCGCGATGCTATGGCAATTTTGACTGCAGATAATATTATCGCTGGTCTGCAGGGGCTGCCGCTTCCGGCGCAGGTCAAGCTTAAGTGAAGCAAAGCCTTTGTTTACACGGTGTAGACTTTAAGCATCAAAGCCAGTTCTTTACCTACGTACGCCAGCTTCTTAAGCCTGGCAGTATTAAGTACAAGGCAAAGGAAAAGCTTTTTGGTCATGATGATATGTATAAATATCGTCAGGCCAGGCTGGAACTTTCTGATAACCATGGGATTAAGGTTAGATGTATCTTTGGCGTACTGATAGTAAGTGATAGGGTATATCCCTTAGCAGACGTTATCATGGAGTTCAACGGCAGGGATTTAGAGTCTGCTAGTAGTGTGAAAACGCTTGTCAGGAGATTTTTAGCAGGCAAGCAGAGGTTTATACTCGAGGATCCTGATTTAGAGCAACGCATCGCCCAATTACGTGGGAAATATTATTTAGAAGAACTAGACGCCTATGACCGCAGTACAGCTGCGACTGCGCTTTATTGTCATCTGCCCTGGCAGGTTTTTGCTATCAATAAGCTATGGCAGGAGGTCTTAGGCTGCCAGGATAAAACGGTCCTGCGTCAGCTGCGGGTAAAGCTGCGGCGGCTGCGCTCTGTCTTGAGTCTGCTGCGTCCGCTGCTGCCAGAAGCAAGGGCAGAACATTGGAAGCAGCTTTTGAAGCAGAGAGCAGGGGACTTGTCCCTGATTAGAGAATACGATGTGGCACTTTTGATTTGTGCGCGCATTCGTATGTTTAGAAAGCAGGAGGAGCTATCCTGTCTGGAGCAGCTGCTTTTGGCAGAGCGCAATCAGTCAGCACAGCATCTTGTCAAAGACCTGAAGCTTAATAGGCTTACTGGTGAGCTAGCGTGCTTCCTGCTGGATATATATAGCTTAAAGCCGACATCTGAATATAGTAAGCTGAGCCTGAAGGAATTTTTTGTACAGCGCTTTGATAATTGGCAGACCAAGATTTTGGCATTGCCTGAAAAATATCCTGATTTTCAGAATATGGAGCAGCTGCATAAAATTCGCATTAAGGTAAAGCGTTTTCGTTATGCTTTGCAGTGCGTACCTGAGCTGAAGGCCAGCAATGGACTGCTGCGTAGCTTAAAGGCGCTTCAGGACAGTTTGGGTCTGCTCCATGATGATTATATAAATGACTGCATGGTAGCAGGTATTTTGGCACAGCAGCCTGACAACGAGCTGCTTCATTATGAGGGCGCTGTTTTCAGCGGCTGGGAGCAGGGCAGAGCTGATGCTGCCATGGAGGGGCTGGCCTGTCAGTGGGAAACCTTTAGTCAGCAGCTTAAGGAGTGGGCTGAAGATAATTTATAATAGGAGATAGCTATTTCAATGAATATAGAATGGGAAAAATTACTGCGCGATTACGGCTTTGAACCCTGGTCTGCAGGGGGAATGCAGGGCTGGTACCGTCACGTTGATTTTGTGAAGGACAGTCTGGCAGGTGAAATTGCCCGTTATGGCGTAGATGATTTTATAATAACCAGACACAGCGGCAGGACTTCTGAGCAATGGCTGAAGGATAACTGGCAGTCTAAGGAGGATGTGATGAAATATCGCTTCCTTTTTCTGGACAGCGAGTTTTCTGATGTAGTTACGAAATCCTACTGGTTGGGCTTAAAAGGCTGGCTGCAAATTTTACATTACAGGAAAGGAGATAAGGATAAGCGCTTTGAGGATTTAATTTTTTTGGCTGAACAAAGGAGTTCGGTCGAACCACAGGCTTAGTCGCAGGCTTGTGTAAATTAGTGTAGGAAGGGGATTTGAGAGTGCTTTTAGCATTATTTGTTATCACATGTGTATGCTTTGCTATCGCTATGAAATATTATGGCGGATTCCAAAGCCGTTATTATGGACTTGATCCTAAAAGAAAAACTCCTGCTGTTGAACTGCAGGATAATATCGACTACTGCCCTGCTCACCCCGCAGTGCTCATGGGTCACCATTTCGCATCCATCGCCGGTGCAGGCCCTGTAGTTGGTCCTATTGCCGCAGCTGCTATGCTGGGCTGGCTGCCTACCTTCCTGTGGATTATCGTAGGCTGCATTTTCTTCGGCGGCGTTCATGATATGGGCGCGCTGGTTGCTTCTATTCGTCATAAAGGCCTGTCCATCGGCGAGGTTGTTCATCAATGGATTGGTACTCGTGGTCAAAAGCTGTTCCTGGCATTTACCTGGTTAAGCTTAACCCTTGTTGTTGCTGTATTCCTGGAGCTGGCTGCGCAAACCTTTGCTGCTGACCCTGCTGTAGCATTTACTGCAACTCTGTACATCTTTATGGCAATGGTATTTGGTGTTGCTATTTACCGCTTTGGCGTATCCTTAAAGGTAAGCACCGTTATCATGCTGCCGATTCTGTTCGGTGCATTGGTATATGGTCTGGACAGCCAATTTGTACAAACTGCATTCAAAGCTGATGTAAACTTCTGGCGTATTCTTCTTATTGTCTACATCTTTGCTGCTTCCATTCTTCCTGTATGGCTGCTGCTCCAACCTCGTGACTACCTGGCATCTTACATGCTTTATTTCTCTGTATTCCTGGGTGGCGTAGGCATGATTTTTGGCGGCTCCAGCTACGAAGTTAAGCTGCCTGCATTCAAAGGCTTTGTAACTGCTAATGGCGAATATCTGTGGCCCTTGCTGTTCATTACTGTTGCCTGCGGTGCTATCTCCGGCTTCCACTCCCTGGTTGCTTCCGGTACTACTTCTAAACAGCTGACTAAAGAAACTGATGCTGTACCTGTTGGCTACGGCGCAATGCTGCTAGAAGGCGTTGTAGGCGTTATTGCTCTGGGTACCATTATGATGTCCGGCGAAATGATGAAGGGCGGTCCTACCGTTGTTTATGGTCATGGCCTTGGTCAATTTGCAACCCTGCTTGGCATTTCTCCTCGTCTGGGTACTGCAATCGGTCTGCTGGCTTTGAACTCCTTCATTCTGACCTCTCTTGATACTGCTACTCGTCTGGCACGTTATCAATTGCAAGAGTTCACTGGCATGAACTTGAACAAATATCTGGCAACTGCTATTTCTGTTGGTGTAGCACTGGCCCTGATTTTCTACAAAGCTGGCAATGTTCCTGCTTGGCAGATGATTTGGCCGATCTTCGGTGCTTCTAACCAATTGGTTGCTGCTATTGGTCTGTTGGCATTGGGCGTATGGGTTATTCGCGGCCTCAAGAAGAGCGCAGCATTTATTATGTACCCCATGGGCTTCATGCTCTTCACTACTCTGGTAGCGCTGGTTCAAATGTTGATTGATCCTAAAACTAACATGGTTGTTAAAACCTTTGACGTAGTTCTGTTAGTTCTGACTGTACTGCTTCTGAAAGAAGCATATGGTGCTCTTAAGAAAGCAAAGGAAGAGAAATAAGCGCTTATCTCCTTGAATGTAATATCGTAAAATAAAATTCCTGCCTGGATTTCAGGCAGGAATTTTTTTGTGTATATAAGTGGTGACTGTACTGCTTTTATCAGAAAACGCTGTTACGATAACAGAAGGAGGATTGCAGTTTTTCTGCATTGCTTATGCGGACACAAAAAGGCGCAGATTTGCTCTGCGCCTTTACTATTTATATGCTATTCTAAATTGCAATCCTCAAGCAGCTTTTTGGCATCTACATATTGGGCGATGCCAGCAGCAACCTTTTTGGATTCCTTCATGGCCAGCACTACGGTTGCAGGTCCATGTACTACATCACCGCTGCTGAATACGCCAGCTCTGGTAGTCATGCCATAGGGACGGTCGCGGGTAATTACATAGCCTTGTTTATCAATCTGGATACCCTTAGTGGTGGATACGATTCGTGCCGCAGGCTTTTGGCCAACTGCCAGAATAACGCAGTCGCAGGCCAAAACTTCTTGACCGCCTTCAGAAACAAACTCACCATCAATGGTTTTAGTAATGTTCTGTACCAAAAGGCCAGCAACCTCTGTTTCGTCCAAAGCTGTAGATTGACGACGGATATTTTTTAATGCACGCATTTGCTTTTTGTTAAAGTAAGCCATTGGCTGCATAAGGAACTTGAACTGTACGCCTTCTGCTACTGCAGCCTGATACTCAGACGGATAGCAGGTGATTTCAGATTCTGTTTTATTGAAGACTACAGTAACATTTTTTGCGCCGCGGCGGACTGCAGTGCGAGCTGCATCCATAGCTACATTCCCTGCACCGATTACCAGTACGTTGTCGCCTGTATGAAGAATTGTCTCGCTTTCGTCAAGCTTGCCTTCGTCAGCCAAAACAACCATACGGAGGAAATAGGTTGCAGTAAGAATACCGCTCAGCTCCTTGCCAGGAATATCCAAGGTGCGGGGCAGGGAGGTACCTGTTCCCATAAAGATAGCATCATAGCCTTGGCTGAAAAGGTCATCAACAGTAAAGTCAACACCAGCCAAAACCTGAGTCTTGATTTCAACACCTAAATTCTGCAGCTCAGCGATTTCTCTGCGGACCACATCCTTTTGCAGACGAAATTCCGGGATGCCGAAGAGAAGAACACCGCCAGGTTCGCTTTGAGCTTCAAAAATAGTAACGTCAAAGTCCATTTTTGCCAAATCGCCGGCAACAGTCAGGCCAGCAGGGCCGGAGCCTATGACAGCGACCTTGCCGCGTAGCTTGCTGGACGGCGGCATAGCCTTCAAATCATTTTGATGAGCGAAATCAGCAATGAACATTTCCAGACTGCCAATTTCAATGCCGCATTTCTTCTTCGTCAGAACGCAGTGGGCTTCACATTGACGCTCATGCGGGCAGACACGACCGCAGATGGCAGGCAAGTTGCTGCGCTCAGAAATTATTTCATAGGCAGTACCCATATTGCCCTCGCTGAGAGCACGGATAAAGCCAGGAATGTTATTTTCAATAGGGCAGCCTGTCTGACAGAGCGGACGGGCACAGTTTAAACAGCGGCGAGCTTCTTTAATAGCTTCAACGGTTGTCATTGTTCTGCTCATAAATCCTTACCCCTTCTTAGTCTTGTTTCTTATTACTAGCTTCAGCCTTAGCTAGAGCCTGCTGGAATGCCTCCTGTTCAGCCTTTTGCTTGGCTTGATAATCATAAATGAGCTTTTCAATATCCTTCAGACGGCCATTGATTTCTTCCATATGACGCGCCAGCTTCTCCTCATATTCTGCAACAGGATCAGGGAGCTTGTCATGGTTAAGGTCAATCATGCTTTCCTCATCATTGGGATTAACGCGAACGCCGTCTCTTGTAACTACACGACCGGGAACACCAACGACAACGGAATTAGGAGGAACCTCCTTCAGCACAACGCTGCCGCTGCCGATTTTTGAATTGTCTCCTACCTTAAAGGAGCCAAGAACCTTGGCGCCACTGGAAACTACTACATTGTTGCCAATAGTAGGATGACGTTTTCCCTTTTCCTTACCGGTACCGCCTAGGGTAACGCCCTGATAAAGGGTGACATTATTGCCTAGCTCAGCTGTTTCACCAATGACAAGGCCCATGCCGTGGTCGATGAAAAGACCTTGGCCAAGCTTGGCACCAGGGTGAATATCTATTCCTGTGAGAAAACGGGAAAATGTATTCAATACGCGAGGAAATACAACCCAGCCCTTCAGATAAAAATGATGGGCTATGCGATGGAGCCAGATTGCATGTAGGCCCGGATAACAGAGGGCTGCCTCCAGCCTTGATTTTGCGGCAGGATCGCGCAGCATGATGGCGTCAATATCTTTTTTAATCTGAGCAAACATGTAAAGACTCCTTTCATTTAAAATTTAAAACCACTATTATTATATTCTAGCACATTAAGTATGTACTGGTAAATAAAAAACATATAAAAAGAATCGTCAGAGAAGTGATATGTACCCTCTTTACTGGACAAAACCAGTAAGGAGGGTATTTTTATGCGCT
>URGS01000011.1 GCA_900547415.1 uncultured Phascolarctobacterium sp.
GACAAACCACCGGCTACGCCGGTGGTTTTGATTGTGTTTCAAAAGGGCGAACGGCTTTGATACAGCAGGGCTCTGTAGCTTTAAGCATAGATAGAATATATAGCGGAGATTGTGTGTGCTTAAAATAGGCATAAAAATAAGGGTGTGACTTAAAAATCACACCCTTGCTTTGTTCTTATGGATTTATTGGCATTTGGCCAGGTCTTCCTCATTGATGGTAAGAGGCTTTTTGTTGTTTTGGGAGTCAACCAGAACGATATCGAAGGGAATGCGGCTGCCGGAGAATACCTTGATTGGGAATGCCCAAACCTGATTAAGGGGAATATTAGCCGCAGCAAATGCTTCTTTAGGAAAATATTTGTCACCATCCAGATTATGCAGGAATTCGTTGCCGTTAGTACGGATAACAATATCCTTTACAGTCGGAGGCGGATTGTTGTTGAGAATATTGTAGCTGCCGCTGGACCATACCCAAATCCAAGCAACGTCCTTCAAATTTCTGATTTCATCAATAAGCTTTTCATCAGGAGTAGTAAGGTCCTTGCCTGCAGTATAATACATGTATTTAATCAGGGAATAAGGAGTAATGAGCTGTACACGGAGCGGAGACCACAGGGTAGTCAGAGCATATTCCTTAGAGCCCAGGTAGTAAGCAACCTGACGGTTCCAGTCGCTGATTTCCTTCAGCTCAGGAGCAGTACGTTTTGCTTCAATGAGGTCAATGTCGCTGAGAGTGGACAGAGCGGTTTTGCCAACAAGATTGGGATAGTTGCGCATGGTAACTTTGTCAGGAGCAGCCTCTGCGGTGGAGATTGCGTCACTGGACCAAAGGGGTGCAATGGTTAAAGCACAGGCACATAATCCTGCAGCTAAAATCTTTTTAAACATGTTCATCACCTTCCACATAAAATTTCTTTCCTCTGATTATAGCATAGAATGGACTAAGAGCCTAATTATCTCCATATAATTTTTATGAACATAAGACGTAGATAAATACAACAAAGCCATCAAAGACGAAATGTCTCTGATGGCTTTAATTTTATTCTGCTGTTGCCAGCATCAGCTTAATACGGTTTTCCTGATTTACCTTGGAGGCGCTGGCATCATAGTCTAATGCCAGAATGTTGGCTTCTTGGGCAATTTGTTTGATTTTATTGATCATGCCTCGTCCTGCGATGTGATTGGGCAGGCAGCCAAAGGGTTGGGCACAGATAATATTAGCATAGCCGTTTTTTGTAAGCTCCAGCATTTCTGCTGTCAGTAGCCAGCCTTCGCCCATATTGTTGCCATAGCCGATAACGCCCTTGACAAGACTTTTAGTTTCCTCATAGCTGGCAGGAGCGGTGATGTGAGCCAGACTAAGAGCTTTGCGCATGGTAGATTCCAATTTTTCTAAATACCACATGGCACCCTTGTTGGCACCATATTTTAAAATGCTGCCGCCGTAAAGCTTGTAGTCAGTAAGATATGTATCTACACAGTACATGACAAAGCTGAAGAGACCGGGAAGCATGTATTCGCAGTCCTGTTTTTGCAGGAATTTTTCCAGATTGTTATTACCAAGACCTGCGTATTTGATGTAGATTTCACCAACGATACCAACCTTGATTTTTTCCTTTGCCTGTACAGGAATAGCAGCGAATTCTTTGGCCAGACTGCTGGTCAGATTAAAGACTGTGGACAGTGCTTGTGCTTTGCCATCTTTGAAGGCAATATCCAGCTTTTGCAGCCATTTTTGCGCCAGCTCGTCAGTTTGTCCTGCTGTTATTTCGTAGGGGCGAATTTTATTAGTCAGATACATAAGAGCGTCACCGTAAACAACAGCAGCCAAGAATTTGCGCAGCATTTCCAGGTTCAGCTTAAAGCCAGGCTGCTCCTGCATGCCGTTTACGTTCAGACTGATAATGGGAATATGGCCCAGACCTGCTTTTTCCAGTGCCTTACGCAGCAGGTAGATGTAGTTGGAGGCACGACAGCCACCGCCTGTTTGAGACAGCATCAGGGCTGTATGCTCCAGATCATATTTGCCGCTTTGCAGGGCGCTGATGAGCTGACCAATTACCAGCAGTGCAGGATAGCAGATATCGTTATTAACATAGCGGAGACCGGTTTCAATAACATCGCGGTCGGAGTTTTGCAGGATTTCAGCCTTGTAGCCACAGCTTTGCAGGGCAGATTTCAAAAGATTGAAATGGAGCGGCAGCATGCCGGGAATCAGAATGGTATGAGTTTTTTTCATTTCGGCTGTAAATACGGGATAAGTATTTGCTTGTGTGGACATAAGAATTCCTCCTTATTCCTTTAGGTCATCCAGCTCAAAAAGTCGTGCTGCAGAGAAAAGACTGCGCAGACGGATTTTGGCGGCGCCTAAATTATCTATGTCATCAATTTTAATTTGTGTATAAATACGACCCTTATCCTCCAGAATACGGCGGCATTCATCAGCCGTAATAGCATCACAGCCACAGCCAAAGCTTACAAGCTGTACAAGATGCATATCAGGATTTTCTGTAACATATTTAGCTGCAGCATAAAGTCTGCTATGGTATGTCCATTGATTGAGAACGTGCAGGTCAGTATTAAGCTCCTTGTGTGAAATATGACTGCTGATAGCATCCTCACTGACAAGGGCAGCACCCATAGTGGTTATAAGTCTGTCAATGCTATGGTTGACTTTGGGGTCAATGTGGTAGGGACGTCCTGCCAATACAATAATGGGACGATGCTGTTGACGGGCTGTATTGATGATTGTCTGGCCATAGTTCTTAACCTGAGCCTCATAGGCATCGTAGGCTGCAAAGGCAGCGTCAACGGCTTTCTGTATTTCACCCTTGGTGATGTCTGGGTAAAGGGGTGAGAGCATTTGCTGCAGTTTGCTGATAAGATTTTTCTTGTTTGTCAGGCCAAGATAGTCATGGAGAAAATGTACCTTGGACAAATCCTGAATGTTGGCAGCAAGTGCCTCAGGATAATAGGCAACTACAGGGCAGTTGTAGCAGTTTTCAGTACTGCGTTCATCAATATTATAGGTCATACAGGGATAGAAAATATGATCTATGTTCTGCTCTAACAGCCATTTGATGTGACCATGCATCAGCTTGGCAGGATAGCACACAGTGTCACTGGCAATGGTGCTTTGACCACGGCTGTAGATAGTTTTATCTTCGATGGGACTGACGATTACCTTGAAGCCTAAGCTAGTCAGGAGCCCCTGCCAGAAGGGAAGGAGCTCATACATATTAAGGCCCATAGGAATACCCATAGTTCCACGTTTTGGCTCTTCAAGATTAGGCAGCGTCTTGAGAAGCTCCAGCTTTTGGCGGTAAAGGTTTAAGTCATCCTTGGGCGCCATGTGGGTAATGGGGCGTTCGCAGCGATTGCCGCTGATAAAACGCTTGCCGCTGGCAAAGGTGTTGACAGTCAGGTGGCAATGGTTGTTGCAAAGCCCGCAGGTAAAGCCCTTAACGGTATGCACAAACTTCTCCAGCTCGTTCGGGCCGATAATAGCAGTCGGGTGGGGGTTTTCGCTATAACGGCGCTGAGCGTACAGGGCGGCGCCATAGGCTCCCATAAGTCCTGCAATATTGGGGCGTACTACTTCAAGGCCCATTTCCTGTTCAAAGGCTCGTAGTACGCAGTCGTTTAGGAAGGTTCCGCCTTGGACAACGATATGCTTGCCAATAGCCTCCTTGCTGCTGGGACGAATTACTTTGTACAAAGCATTTTTTACGATGCTGATAGAAAGGCCTGCGCTGATGTTGGCAACGGAGGCACCGTCCTTTTGAGCCTGCTTAACGCTGCTGTTCATGAACACGGTACAGCGGCTGCCTAAATCAACAGGCTTGTCAGCAAAGAGACCAAGCTTGGAAAAGTCCTCGGCGCTGTAGCCCAAGATTTCGGCAAAGGTTTGCAGAAAGCTGCCGCAGCCGCTGGAGCAAGCCTCATTGAGGAAAATATTGTCAATACAGCCATTATGGATTTTCAGACATTTCATATCCTGTCCGCCAATGTCGATAATAAAATCAACCTGGGGCTGGATATGCTGAGCTGCGTAAAAGTGAGCCATGGTTTCGACGATACCGTAGTCAATACCAAAGCCGTGGCTGATTAAATCCTCACCATAGCCTGTAACACCACCGGCAAGCAGCCTGCAGTTAGGATATTTTTCATAAAAGCTAGTAAGATATTGGCGAACTGCAATAACAGGATTGCCCTTATTGCTTTGGTAGAAGGTGTCTAAAAGCTCGCCATTGGGACTGATAACAGCTATCTTGATGGTAGTGCTGCCAGAATCTATGCCAATAAAGGCTTCCTTAGCATTGTGTGGGTTCCCTACGCTGACACTGTCCGTGTCATGACGAGACTTGAATGCAGAGTATTCCTGTTCGTTCTTAAAAAGAGGAGCGAGATGGACAAAGCTGCGCTCAGCATCGGCCTTTATAAGCTTGTCAGGTAGTTCGTCCAGATTAACGGTGCGTTCTGCGCTAAGTGCAGTACCCATAGCTACATAGTAGAGACTGTTTTCGGGGCATTGACCCTTGATATTAAGAATTTTATCAAAGCTGTCACGCAGGCAGCTCATGAAGGTTAAGGGGCCGCCAAGATAAAGCACATTGCCTTCAATTGGGCGTCCTTTGGCCAGACTGGTTACAGCCTGACTGGCAACGGCGTTAAAAATGCTGGCGGCTAAATCCTCCTTAGCAGCTCCTTGATTAAGCAAGGGCTGAATATCACTTTTAGCAAATACACCACAGCGGCTAGCTATTGTATAAAGGTTTTTAGATTGGGCTGCAAGACTATTCATGTCCTCTGGGTTGACATTTAGGAGAGCTGCCATTTGGTCTATGAAGGCTCCTGTGCCACCGGCACAGCTATCGTTCATGCGTGCATCAAAGTGACGTCCCAAAAAGAGAATTTTAGCATCCTCACCACCTAGCTCAATTACGGCATTTACGTCGGGATGCAGTTTTTCAGCACAAACCTTTTCTGCGAAAACCTCCTGGATAAACTGCAGGTCACAGCTTTCAGCAATACCAAGACCAGCACTGCCGCTTATGGCTAGCTGTACATCAGTGAGCCGAGGAAGCTGCTTATGCATATCTTTCAGTAGTTCTAAAATATTGGCAGCAATTTGGCTGTAATGACGGCGATATTCACTGAAAATCAATGCGTCCTTATCATCGAGTACAGCAATTTTAATAGTAGTGCTGCCAACATCTAATCCTATTCGCATGGGTACCTCCTGTAGATTAACAAAGAAAAATTATTTATCGTATTTTGCAATGTATATTGTAATATATAAGTCGTTCCCGCAAAAGGGAAAATAACTATTATATAGTTTAGTAAGTAATTAAAAACTCAAAACTAAAAATCCAATATTTTGGCCGCTGCAATTAGTGATGGATTATGCTTTCCTCAAGCAGATTAAGTGAATAGTCCATCTGGCTACGGATTTCTTCATCAGTAAGGGTAATATCAAAGAGATATTTCTGCAGAATGAAGGTGACAGCCAAGCCTCCTAGCAGTCGGATAATCGTTTCAGCCTGCTCCTCAGTAATTGGAGCCTTGTCCATAAGCAAATGGCGAACATGGCTAAAATGGTCGTATATTCTAGGTAAAAGCTGCTTAGTGAACTTTTCCTTCATTGCAGGGGAATACTGCATTTCTATAAGGAGTATTTTTACTGGTTCAAAATGCTCGTCAATGAAATGAAGCCTTTCCAATAAAAGAGCTTCTATAAAAGGCCTTAATGAATCATCGCGGGAGCTGTTCAAAGCGACTTCCAGAGGCTCGCAGGAAAACCAGTCGCTGATTTGACAGATAGCACTGCTGCCAATCTGGTGGAGAAGATTGTCCTTGCTTTGGAAATATTTGAATATTGTTGCCTCTGAAATGCCTGCCTGGGCTGCAATCAGGCTGGTGGTTGTGCCTGCGTATCCAAGAGAACAAAAAAGCTTAGTTGCTGTATGTAAAACTAATTCCTGAGTTTGTTCTTTAGTATGTTCTTTTCTAGATAACATTTATACCTCCACGTAAGTAAGTAATTACTCACTTACCGAATCAGAGTGTATACCTGTAGCTAGTGAAAGTCAAGCTTACAATTGTTACAAAATTATTACAATATTAAATTGTTTGCTGATTTTTAAGAAACATAATATAATGGAGTAAATTAGTGCGGTTTATGGAGGTGTTTTATGTATAATCTGGAGCTGCATAAAATCTGGCTGTGCCAGAATGAAAAAGGACCAATTTATCTGACTCCTAAGATGGCTAATCGTCATGGACTTATAGCTGGTGCGACAGGTACAGGAAAAACTGTAACCCTCAAGGTTATGGCGGAATCCTTCAGTGAAATGGGAGTACCTGTTTTTCTGGCGGATATTAAGGGCGATGTATCTGGTATGTGTCTGTCGGGTGAGGACAGTGAAGGCTTTCAAAAACGTATTCATAATAAGCTGGGGCTGGATATTAAATGGAGCTTTGCTGGTTATCCTCTGCGTTTTTTTGATGTTTATGGAAAAAAAGGACATCCTGTCCGTACTACGGTGTCCGATATGGGACCTGAGCTTTTAAGTCGTCTGTTAGAGCTGAATGATACACAGACAGGTATTATGAGCATTGTCTTTCGTGTTGCCGATGATAATGGCTTGCTTCTCTTTGACTTGAAGGACTTGCGTAGTATGCTGCAGTATGTAGGAGAGCACGCCGCAGAGCTCAAGAGCCGATATGGCAATGTTTCTGGTCAGAGCATTGGTGCTATACAGCGTTCACTTTTGCGTCTTGAGGATCAGGGCGGAGATATTTTCTTTGGAGAGCCGGCCTTGGATATTCAGGACTGGTTTGCGATGGAGCAGGATGGTCGTGGTGTAATTAATCTGCTTCATTGTACAGAACTGTTCCAAAACCCACTGCTTTATTCTACCTTCCTTTTATGGATGCTATCTGAACTTTATGAAATGCTTCCGGAGGCAGGCGATCTTGATAAACCTAAAATGGTTTTCTTCTTTGATGAAGCCCATCTTATTTTCAAGGATGCTCCTAAAAGCCTGCTGGAGAAGGTGGAACAAATTGTACGCCTGATTCGTTCCAAAGGTGTAGGCATTTACTTTATTACCCAGCAGCCCTCAGACATTCCGGACAGTATTCTTGCTCAACTGGGCAATAAGCTGCAGCATGCTTTGAGAGCATATACCCCTCGTGAACAGAAGGGCCTTAGAGCAGCTGCTCAGTCCTTCCGTCCCAATCCTGAGCTGGATACAGAGAAGGTTTTAGGTGAGCTTGGTACTGGTGAGGTTTTAGTTTCCCTGCTGGATGAAGATGGTGTTCCTTCCATAGTTGAGCGTGCTTATGTTATGCCGCCTCGCAGCTTTCTTGGCGTTGCTGAAGAGAATTTGCGTCAGCGTTTGATAGCTATTAGTCCATTGTATGAAAAATATGCTAAGGTCATTGACCGAGAATCTGCCTATGAGATACTGCAAAAGCGTGCTCAAGAGGCAGAAGCTGCTGAAGAAGAGGAAAGTCTGCAGGAGGAAATCAGACGTAATGCAGGCCAGGGAAGCAGTAATAGGACGAGCCGTCGCAGCAGCGGACGACAACAGAAATCTGCAGTAGAAAAGGTCGTGGATAGTGCCTTGTCTACCTTTGGCAGAACTATAGCTTCAGGTATTGCCCGTGGCATACTTGGCAGCATTTTAGGAAAACGTCGTTAAATAAAAAACCGGTACTTCAGAATTGATGTTGAATCCTGAAGTACCGGTAAATTTTTCTTAGGCGTTGACCTTAACTACAATGGCTTGGAGAATCAGGTCTTCCATAGCATCTGCGGCGTTGCCAATGCTATGGGATTCTCCGTTGGGACAGTGCATTACGGTGCCGGGCTGGAGCTCCATAGCAGTACCGTTATCATTATATTGGGCGGTGCCTTGGAGCACAACGATAGTTTCGCTGTTGCCATTGTGCTGATGATAGCCAAGGCTGCAGCCAGGCTTTAGGGTAACCTTAGCATACATTGTGATAGCATCGTTTAAGAGTGCTTCGTCAATGTAGTGTTCCATTATTACATCGCCGTTGCCGCCAAAACGATTAGAAAATACATCTACCTTTTTATCATTAAGAATCATAGTAATAACCTCCTTAATAAAGCTGTTTCCATTATAATATTAGTCTTGCCAGAGGGCAAATGAAAAAGTTGAAAATTTTTCAATTTATCACTTTACAAATTTAGCATACTAAAGTATAATGTAATTGTCAACAAGATATGATGCTTTTCACATAGAAAAGGCACAAAGAAATTAAAAGGATGAGAGGGGTTTTGATTATGAAAAAGTTATTAATAATGATGATGAGCTTGGCAATGGTTATGATGCTTGCTGGATGCGGCGGCGACAGCCAAAAGAAGTTAGTAATTGGCTTAGATGATAACTTTGCTCCTATGGGCTTCCGTAATGATAAAAATGAAATTGTCGGCTTTGACATTGACCTGGCTCGTGAAGCCTGCAAGCGTCTGAATATGGAGGTTGAATTCAAGCCTATCGATTGGGGTGCTAAAGAAGCAGAAATGAAATCTAAACGTATTGATGCGATTTGGAACTGCTTCACCGTTAACGAAGAACGTGAAAAAGCATACGGCTTGTCCGAGCCCTATATTGTAAATGCTCAGCTTCTTGTTGTTCCTGCTGGCTCTGACATTAAGACCAAAGCTGATCTGGCTGGCAAGGTTGTAGCTGTTCAAGACGATTCTACTGGTGATTATCTGATGAATATGGAAGAGAACAAGGCTTTAAAGGCATCTCTGAAAGACTTAAAAAAATATCCTGACTTTGCAGCAGCTTATATGGACCTTGACAATAAACGTGTAGATGTTATGATAGTAGATGCTGTTCTGGCTCGCTACTATGACAAAAAAAATCCTGGCAAATACACCATTCTTGATGAGAACATGGGTGACGAGGTTGTAGCAGTTGCATTCCGTAAGGAAGATAATGAACTGCGTGAGAAATTTAACAAGGCTTTGGCTGAAATGAAGAAAGATGGCACCTGCAAAAAGATTTCCGAGAAATGGATGGGTGCAGACATTACTAAATACTAAGATTAGAGTAATTAAAGGGGCCGTGAACATCGGCCCCCATATTTTGTTTATTGGAGATTATTATGGATTACGTTATTAGAATTATACCTCAGATGTTGGAGGGCAGTATTGTTACAGCGCAGATTTTTTTCTGCACTATTGTTTTAAGCCTTCCCTTAGGACTTATCCTCAGTATGGGACGTGCTTCCCGCTTTAAGGTTTTGCAGAGCATCATTGCTTTCTATGTATGGGTTATGCGTGGTACACCTCTAATGCTGCAATTATTGTTCTTTTACTTTGCACTCCCTGCAGTAGGTATTCGTTTTGATGATTTTACTGCAGCAATGATTGCCTTTGTTTTAAACTACGCAGCATATTTCTGTGAGATTTTCCGTTCTGGTATTCAGGCTATTCCTAAAGGACAGTACGAGGCTGCACACACTCTTGGCATGAACTATGTACAAACTATGCGCCGCATTATTATGCCGCAGGTTTTCCGTATCATTCTGCCTCCTGTGAGCAATGAAACTATTACCTTGGTTAAGGATACCTCCTTGGTATATGTTTTAGCAATGAACGATCTGATGCGTACTACCAGAAATTTGGTGCAGCGCGACTTTGATATTACACCGTTTTTAGTAGCAGGCGTCTTCTATCTGCTGGCTACTCTGGTTCTGACAGTTATGTTTGAGAAGCTGGAACAACGCTTTTCCAGATATGATCAATAGGAGAAGTATTATGAATAAAATTAAAGCTCAAAACATTTGGAAAAGATTTGGTGATTTAGAGGTCCTGAAGGGCATTGACGTAGAGGTCAATGAAGGCGAGGTTGTTGCCGTAATTGGTCCCTCCGGCGGTGGTAAAAGTACCTTGCTGCGCTGTCTCAATAAGCTGGAAACAATCGATAAAGGCACCATTATTATTGATGGTGAAACCCTGTGCCAAGATAATGGCAAGGGCTCAGAATATGTCAGGAAGGACGATGTTAGCCGCATTGCCTGTAAAATGGGTATGGTATTTCAGCAGTTTAATCTTTTTCCTCATATGACGGTTCTGGAAAATCTTATTGAAGCACCTGTCAATGTACAAAAACGTGACCGTAACGAGGTTATTAAAGAGGCCGAAATCCTTTTGTCCAAGGTTGGTCTTTCTGATAAACGTGATGTATATCCCCGCAAGCTCAGCGGTGGTCAGCAGCAGCGTGTAGCTATTGCCAGAGCTCTGGCAATGAAGCCGTCTATCATGCTTTTTGACGAGCCGACGTCCTCACTGGACCCTGAGCTGACTGGTGAGGTTTTGAAAACTATGCGTGAGCTGGCTGATGAGCAAATGACCATGGTTGTTGTTACCCATGAAATGGGCTTTGCGCGTGAGGTTGCCACTAAGGTGCTTTTCATGGCTGATGGCTATGTTCAGGCTGTTGGTAATCCTGAGGAAATTTTTGATAATCCTCAAAATGAACGCTTAAAGGCCTTTTTAAAGGTAATTCTTAAATAATCTTCTGCCTTCTTCATCTGTTGATGGAGAAGGTATTTTTTTCAAATTCACAAAGATGTTACGCCTTGGCCCTACTTTGGCCATAATGATTTGTTATCATATAGTCACGGAAATAAAGAACAACAGAAAACAAAGCAAAGACAGGTGATAGTAATGCACGTCAAGATTTTGGGACCTATGACGAAGCAGGCCGAGCTGCTGATGCAAAATACCGCAATAGCTTTGAAGAAGCTAAAAGTTAAAGCTAAGTTTGAGCAAGTTTCTGAATTCCGTAAGGTAGTAGCTTACGGAGTAATGGCTCTTCCTGCACTGGTCATTGACGAGAGAGTGATATCTTTTGGCAGCGTCCTGAGTGTTGAAGAAGCGACAACTCTAATAAAGCAACTCCAATAAAACACATCTTTTCATCATACACCTCTCCTTTTTTACGCCGTACACGGTCGCTGTGTGCGGCGTAATTATTTTTGTTGGACTGCTTAGTATAAGGTGATTTTTTTGCACGATACACTATTTGTCCCAGCGGGTAAATTCTAAGTAAAATAAAAGTAAAAAATTTTACATTTTTTTTGCAAATACACTGCACTTTCGAGTATAATATAAGCACTAAATTAAAATTCGAGGTGCAACGTATGTTGGTATATTTTCTTGGCTTTTTAGGCGGCATTGCTTTATTTATGTATGGTATGCAGTTAATGGGGGATGGCCTGCAAAAGGCTGCTGGCGCAAAGCTGCAAAAAATTCTTGAGGCAATGACCGGTGTCTTGGCTTTAGGCGTTCTTTTAGGCGCTGTAGTTACTGCAGTGCTGCAGGCAAGTGGTGCTACCACTGTTATGACTGTTGGCTTGGTTAATGCAGGTCTGCTGACCTTAAAGCAGGGCTTTGGTATTATCATGGGTGCCAATATTGGTACTACTATGACTGCTCAGCTTATTGCCTTCAAGCTTTCTGACTATGTTCCTGTACTTATTTTCATCGGCTTTTTGGTACAGCTGCTGGCTCGCCGCAGCCGCACTAAATACTTAGGTCAGGTTCTGCTTGGCTTTGGTATTCTGATGATGGGTATGGATATTATGGGCAAGGCCGTTATGCCTTTGCGTAATTATCAGGGCTTTGTTGATTTTATCGGTGCCTTTTCCAATAACCCTATTCTTGGTATTGGTATCGGCGTAGTTATGACTGTGCTGATTCAATCAAGTAGTGCGACCATTGGTATCTTGATTGCCATGGCAGGTCAAGGCCTTATTCCCTTGGAAGGTGCTATTCCTGTACTTTTGGGCGACAATATTGGTACTTGTATTACTGCTGTTTTGGCATCTATGCGTGCTAATCAGACTGCAAAGCGTGTTGCCTTGGCTCACGTAATGTTCAATGTTATCGGCAGTATAATCTTTGTAACCTTTATGTCCATGTTCCTCAAGCTGGTCATTGCAATTTCTCCTGCTGGCGATATTGCCCGTCAGATTGCAAATGCTCACTCTGCCTTTAATATTATCAACACTCTGCTCTTTATGCCCTTTGTTGGCTACTTTATTAAGCTTATTGAGCGTATTCTTCCTGACAAGGGTGAGATTATTTCCCTGCGTCCTGTTTATCTTGATGAAAAAATGCTTAATACTCCCTCTATTGCGTTGAGCTTAGCTGTTAAAGAGGTAGTACGTATGGGCAATCTGGCACGTAAGAATGTTGGTATGGCACTGGAGTCTATTGGTAAGTTTGACGAAACCAAGGTTAAATATGTTCTGGAGCATGAGCCTGTAGTCGATGCTCTTGAAAGAGATATTACAAATTATCTGACAGAAATGAGCTCTACTACTATGAGTGAAAGCTTATCTGCTCGCCATACTGGTCTGCTTCATGCCTGCAATGATATTGAACGTATTGGCGACCATGGTGAAACCTTGGCGAAAAAGTCTCGTATGATTTTTGAGGATGATGTACGCTTTTCTGATGAAGCTAGGGAAGAGCTGCGCATTTTAGGCGAAAAGGTACTTTTGGCCAGTGGTCGTGCTCTTGAAGCATTGGAGAAGAATGACAAGGATATTGCAGCTGATGCTATCCGTCTTTGCCGTGAGGTTAAGGCTTACCAAAAAGAGGTGCGCAAAAATCATATTGTGCGTCTGAATGAGAAACGCTGCGACCCCATTGCCGGATTTGTAATGCTGGAGCTGCTCATTAACATGAAGCGTGTTTCTGACCACTCTAAAAATATTAGCCAGCTGGTACAGGGTACATTCTAAAAGGATATTGAATAATAACGGTATTTCTATGTTTAAAGCTAAAGCATGGAAATACCGCTTTTTATTTTCCGAACTTTCGATAGAAGTGGAGAAGATAAAGGGGTAAAAGGCATGAACTTCTTGTTTTAGGATAGAAGAGTGGTTTAGAAATCTGGTTGTAATAAAATGCTAAGTTTTTAACATACACTGGGATTTCCTCTGGTATAAGATATACGACTAGGGTGTGGCAGGCTGAATTGGGCATAAAAAAACGCTGACTACATAAAAATATGTAATCAACGTTTATGCTGCTAAACAGTTAATAGGAGCGTTTGCCAAATAGGGGATGCGCACAGGGCTTAAGGGAAAGATGATGTACCAGCTCAGACGCTTCCTCTACGTTCAAGTCCTCTTTATTGCCCTGACGTTCCACAACGCACAGAGGGTTTTCGGTACCAACTTCACCACCGGGCAGATAAATGTATTCATTGTTTTCAGCATCGCCGAAAATGATGCCTGCTAATAGCTTTTCTGCAATAACCTTAGACATAGATACTCCTTTTCTAAAAAAACTAAAGCCTGCTTTTTGCTAAAGCAAGCTTAAAATATTGTTGGAAGCTAGAACATACGACGTTTCCACAGCAGGAAGCCTGTGAGACAGGCAATGCTAAGAGCTAAAGTAAGCACAAAGGCGAAGCCGTAG
This sequence comes from uncultured Phascolarctobacterium sp., assembly GCA_900547415.1. Lineage (GTDB taxonomy): Bacteria > Bacillota > Negativicutes > Acidaminococcales > Acidaminococcaceae > Phascolarctobacterium_A. The sequence continues at coordinate 13,484 of URGS01000011.1, forward strand.
CTGCTTTCTGCAAAGGGAACAGGTACGTTCATTCCCCAAAGACCGGAAATCAATGTAGGAATAGCCAAAATAATAGTTACAGATGCCAAAAACTTCATTACAAGGTTCAGGTTGTTGCTGATGATGCTGGCGAAAACCTCCATCATGCTGTTAAGAATGTGGCTATACATTTCAACCATTTCTACAGCCTGCTTATATTCGATAATAACGTCATCAAGCAGGTCTTCGTCCTCTTCGTAGACCTTGATAATACGATTAGTCTGAGTGGAATTGCGCAGACGCATCAGTCGCTCCATGACAATGGCATTGCTGCGCAGAGAGGTGGAAAAGTAAGTCAGAGATTTCTGCAAATCAAGCAGATTAAACAATTCGCTGTTTTCCATGGACTGACGCAGGTGATTCTCCAATTCATCAGTTCTGCGGATAATGATACGAATATATTTCAGATACAATGTTGCGGATTTGTAGAGTATTTGGAACAGAAAACGAGTCTTTTTGAAGGTAGAGAACAAGCGGCTGTTATGAGCACCAAAATCTGCTGTTACAGCATTGGGCTCCAAGCAGACAGTAATAATATAGTTTTGATTGACAACAATACCCAGAGGGAGTGTGTCATAGTCTTTATTACTGCGCAGAAAAGGAATATCTACCAGAATGAGAATCTGGTCATCTTCAACTTCAATACGTGATTTTTCCTCTTCGTCAAGGGCTGCGGACAAAAAGTCCATTTGGAGCTCAGTTGCCTCTGCAATTTCCTGCAGCTCCTCCTCAGAAGGTGCCACTACGTCAATCCAACAGCCTTTTTCCAGGCTTTCCAGCTCTACTTCGTTTAAACCTTGTTCAGTGCTTTTTACGATTTTATACATAATGACCCTCCTTTCTCTAAGCTCGTCAGCAGTTATTTATATTTTTTCCAGAATTGCTTTGCTTAATTGGTCCGCACAGCTTGTTCCGCGGCCACCGCAGTCATTACCGGCAAAAAGCTCTGCAACCTTACGGGCGTCCATGCCTTCGACTAACAGGCTGATTGCCTTAAGATTACCGGGACAGCCGCCAATGAAGGATACATTATGCAGCTTACCGTCTACAATATCAAAGTTAATTTTTTTGGCACAGGTGCCTATAGTGTTATAGGTATACATAACGAAAATCTCCTAAAGGTACTAATTATATACTTTATTAAAATTCGACGTAAATTACTAAAATCCTCTTATAAAGCAGGGAAACGAGGAAATTTTCTTCAGGATATTTTTAAAAGCTGTTACGGATTTTACACTTAAATAAAGGGGCGTGCCGATAGCTGGGTATGTCGTAGTAAAATTTTTAGTAAATGCTTTAATTTGTTGGTGAAAGTTGGTATAATGAAAATGATTTATTACCACAATGCACGATGGTAGTATGGTAGGGCTCCTTGGGAGCAGTGCAAAATTTTGTAGTATGCTCGAAGCATGGAAGAAAGGTAGTGTATTTTATGTCTATTCAGTTGGTAATTGTATGTCTGTACATAGCAATGCTTTTTGGCATTAGCTTTTGGGTCAAGAGAAGGGCTGATAAGGGCGCAACAGAGTATCTTTTTGCGGGACGCAAGCTTAGCAGCACCTTGATAGCGGTTAATATTACAGGATTGGCAGTCGGTGCTGCTTCTACTGTAGGTGTGGCGGAAAGAGCCTTCAGTATTGGTATGGCAGCAGGCTGGTATAATGCAGCTTGGGCAGCAGGCTCCGTTGTTATGGGCCTTGTGGCAGCAGGTAAGCTGCGTGCTATGAAAGTTTCTACTATTCCGGAGTTTTTTGAAAAATACTATGATGTTAAAGGCCGTGTAATCAGCGCTATTGGCCTTGTTATCATTATGTGTGTAATTACAGCGCTGCAGTATCTGGCAGGCGGAGCGATTTTGAGCAGTCTTTTGCCCGAAATTTTCTCCTTCCAAGGCGGTATGCTGATGAGTGCTGTTGTATTTATTGGTATTACCTTAATTGGTGGTTTATGGTCCAGTGGTCTGGCAAATATTGTCAGTGTAACCTTGATCTATTTTGGTATTTTGTACTCCTGCGTCAGCTCTGTAAGCAAAGTTGGCGGCTGGGACACTTTGGTTGCTAAGCTTCCTAATGCAGCAACTATGGTGGATCCGTTGGCAGGTATTCCCCTTGTTGTTATTGTAAGCTGGTTTGTTGTAATGATTACTCAAGCTATTACAGCACAGGGACCTGTGCAGATTGCCTGCGGTGCTAAGGATGCTAAAACTGCACGTAATGGCTTCCTCTTAGGTGGTCTGCTGATTTTGCCTGTAGGCTTTTTGTGCGCAGTGCTTGGATTGGTAGCTAAAGTCATGTATCCTGAAATTCCTGTGGAAAAGGCAGCGTTGGCTATGCCCAAGGTTGTTATGGGACTAAATCCTGTGGCATCCGGTCTGACCTTGGCAGCTTTGTGGGCAGCCGATGTTTCTACTGCCTGCACAATTCTTTTAGGTGCTGGTACCTTGTTCTCCCAAGATATTTACAAGCGCTTTATTAATCCAAATGTTTCTGATGATAAATTCTTAAAAATCAGTCGTCTGACTATTTTCTGCATTGGTCTTGTTACATTGTGGTTTGCCTTTAATGCAGCAGGAATCCTGAAAACAATGATTGCAGGCCTTTCCATGACAACTGCTTTGACCTGTATCTTTTTCTTTACAGTTTTTGCTCCTGGTATTTGCCGCAAAAGCAGTGCTTTTTGGACAACTCTGGTAGGTATTGTGGGTATTGTGCTGTGGTTTATGCCGGGCAATCCTTTAGGAAGCATCAAGCCTATTTTCCAAGAGGTTGTATATTTTGAGTGGGTAATTTGTATTGCCACATTCTTGATTGTAGCTGTAATTGACAAAAATAAGATTCAAGAATTAGATATTGTAGAAGAGGACTGATTTTATGAGCGACTATAACTATGGTAAGGGACCTGCAAGCAGTATTGATATTGGACGTGCGGCTCTGCGTATTGCATTGACCGCCAATAGAACAGAAGAAGCACAGATGAAGGATCAGCTGCAAAAGCAAGGCATTAAATCTACTGCAGTTGATTTTGGCGGCGAGTTTATTCCCTCCATTGTCAAGATTATCGAAAGAGCAGTTGTTGCTGCTCAGCGCCAGGGACTGGTGACAGAAACTCATGTTGGTGCAGGTGCCGTTGCTGGTGCTGCTCATGAGGCCTTGGAGCAGGTTAAGATGAAGGCCGTAGGCTTTAATGTAGGTGGTAAAATAGGTCTTGCCCGCAGCGGTGAGCATCTTTGTGTTGCTATTTATATGGGCGTAGGTGTTCTTAATTTAAATGAAATGTGTGTTGGCCTTGCTCATCGTTCTTTGGCCAGTGATGAATAGTTTGTTTTATAGCTCCTGCTTTTAGGCAGGAGCGGTTTTATCTGTATAGAATTAATTTTTTTAATATTTCTGAGAAAATTTTAAAAAGAGGTTTGTATGAATATTATTGATGTTATCGGTCCTGTAATGATAGGTCCATCCAGTTCTCATACTGCAGGAGCAGTACGTTTAGGCTTATTGGCTGCCAGTATTGTCGGCGGCAAACCTGTGAAGGCTGAAATTCATTTGCACGGTTCCTTTGCTGAAACCTATAAGGGACATGGTACTGATGTAGCTCTTTTAGCAGGTCTTATGGGCTGGCTTACTGATGATGAGCGTATTCCTAAGGCTAAGGAATATGCTGCGAAGGCAGGATTGGAATATAGCTTTCAGAAATGTGATTTAGGCCCTTTGGCTCACCCTAATACCGTATTATTCAGATTGACTGGCGCAGATGGCAGTGAATGTGAAATTATAGGCTCTTCAGTTGGCGGCGGTCAGGTCAAGGTCACGGAAATTGATGGTTATCCTGTAGAGCTGACCGGCAGATTGCCTGCCATTCTTACTGTCCACCATGATACTCATGGCATTATTGCCTTGGTTACCAGTGCTCTGGCCAATGTTGGCATTAATATTGCCACTATGCGTGTTTTCCGCAGCGATAAGGGTGGTTTGGCATCAATGGTAATAGAGTGCGACCAAGATGTACCTGATCATATTATTAATTTAATTTCACTGATAAAGCCTATTGAATCTGTACGCTTTATTGCAAGTGTTTTGTGAGGATACCGATGAAACAAGAAATGCTTTCTCTTAATAAATGGATTGCTGAGGCTGCGTCCAAGGGACAATCCATGGATGATTTTTTGCTGGACTATAATACTGCTCAGCTGGAGTGTTCTCAGCAGGAGCTGCTTGAAAAAATGCAGGCTATGTTAGAGGTTATGGAACGCTCCGTAGAGGTTGGAATGAGCGGTGTACGCTCTAACAGCGGACTTACCGGCGGTGATGCTAAGCGTCTGGCAGGTGCAGTAGGAGCTGAAGGTTTTGCAGGCCTTTTAGGAGATAAGGCTCTTGATGCTGTTATTTATGCAACTGCTGTAGGTGAGTGCAACGCTGCCATGGGCAGAATCGTAGCTGCTCCTACGGCTGGTGCCAGCGGTGTGCTGCCAGGAGTATTCTTTTCCTTGAAGACGCATTATCAGCTTTCTGATGAATGCCTGCAGCGTGGTCTGGTTGTTGCTGGCGGTATCGGTCTCGTTATTGCCGACCGTGCCTCCTTGTCAGGTGCTATGGGAGGCTGTCAGGCCGAATGCGGCAGTCCTGCGGCAATGGCTGCTGGTGCAGCTGTAGCCATGCTGGGCGGTTCTCCTGCTCAAGTAGGTACTGCAGTATCAATTGTGTTCAAAAACGTTCTAGGCCTTGTTTGTGACCCTGTAGCAGGCCTTGTTGAAGTGCCCTGTATCAAACGCAACGGCTCCTGTGCATTGCAGGCTTTGCTAGCTGCGGAGCTGGCTTTAGCTGGTATTGGCAGTTTTGTTCCTGCAGATGAGGCTATTGACGCTATGAAGAGTGTTGGCGACAGTATGTGCTGCTCCTTGAAGGAAACTGCAGGCGGTGGTATTGCTGTTTCTCCCACAGCTTTGGCATGGGCAAAAAATTATTTCCGCAAGGAAGATAAGTAATTGATGTCGAATTAAGCAGTAGGTTAATTTAAGCCTATGAAAAAATTAAATATCAGGAAGCTCTCATAAGTCCTGAAATATATTTATAAGGAGTGTTAATTATGCAAGCAATTTCCACTAACAATGCACCTCAAGCTTTAGGTCCCTATTCCCAAGCAGTTCTGGCTGGTGCCAATCTGTATCTGTCCGGTCAAATCGCTATTAATCCCGAAACCGGTGCTATGGTACAGGACTCTATTGAGGCAGAAACCGAGCAAATCATGAACAATATTGAGGCTATTCTCCTCGAAGCTCGTTACAATTTCAATTACGTTGTAAAAACTACTATTTTTGCTACTGACATTGCATATTTTGACGCAATCAACAAGGTTTATGGCAAGTATTTCAAAATGACTCCGCCGGCACGCTCCTTTGTACAAGTTGCAGCTCTGCCGAAGGGAGCTCGTGTAGAAATCGAGGTTCTGGCTATTAAATAATTAAGGCTGCTTGTGTAAGCTGACAGCGTATAAAAACTCCGAGAATTTTTTGGATTTTCGGAGTTTTTTTATATTTTATGGGACTGGGATGCTTCTGCTAGACCTAAATTCCCTTGCATTATAGCTGTTAACAAAAAAATTTAAAAATTTTTCGAAAAAGACTTGACGATATGAGTGCCATATTGTATAATAACATTCGTCGCCAAGCTATTAAGTTTGGAAACAATTTGGTGGCTGTGGTGAAGCGGTTAACACGGCGGATTGTGGCTCCGTTACGCGAGGGTTCGAATCCCTCCAGTCACCCCACCTGTTAATTTATTTCTTATTGGGGCGTAGCCAAGTCGGTAAGGCACGGGACTTTGACTCCCGCATGCGTTGGTTCGAGTCCAGCCGCCCCAGCCAAGTGATCCACTAGCTCAGTCGGTAGAGCACCTGACTTTTAATCAGGGTGTCCCGCGTTCGAGTCGCGGGTGGATCACCAATCGCAATCAACCGTCCGTATTTATACGGACGGTTTTCTTTTTTTTGCAGCGAATGCTTGTGGGGGGATAGTAAGCAGTGTAAATTATGTATAAGGTTGCTGCGGTAAGACTGTGCCAAATACATTTTGTATTTTAATTATTTATATAATAAGGATAGAAATAAAGGCACATGTTTACTGCTGATGTTCTCCAAGGTAAATTTTTAAATTTTGTAAGATGTATGATATAATCATTTTAAGAAATCTGCACGTAAAAAAGGGGGTTAATGCTGTGAATAAACTTTTAAGTGTGTCGTTAGGTGTGCTTCTTATGCAGTTTGTTATGTGTACTGATGTTATGCCTAGGGCAGATGCTGCAGTTATACATTATGACAGCGTAGCTGAGGAAATTTTGGAAGACATAGTAGAAGACGACATTGATGATGTTGTAGAGGATGTCATTGAGGACGTAGTGGATGATATATCTGACGATGACGATGATGACCGCTATGAACGTCGCCGCTATCGCAGACATCATGATGACGACGATTGGTGTGACGATGATCGTTATGAACGTCGTCATCACAGAAGACATTGCGATGATGATTAATTTGGTACTGTAAATTAGTCAGATGAATTGTGAAAGCTTTTGAGGTAATGGAATGAAAAAATTCTTGGCTTTAGTTATGATATTATGTTCTCTGTGCTCCTTTGCGTTTGCTAATGAGCAGCATGCAAAAAGCAGTTTTGAAAAGATGGCTGCAACAATAATACAGGACTTGAATAACAGTTATAATAGGGGGGATTATGCTGTAGTATATTTCGATGATGTTTATTTTGCGGATGGCACTAGCGGCGGCTGGCTGAAAATGGGCTATAATAGTCTTAGGTCAGGGTATGCGGTATATCCTAATCAAAATGCAGCAGCTCCTTATATAGGTGTCATAGAGGTAGCTAATAGAACTATTTATTATTGCTCTCCTGAAAATACATATGGTGAGTTTAAGACTAAGGAAGAAGCAGAGCGTGCAATGAATATTGCGGAGGAAGGTCATCCTAATCATTATCGCTATTTGTACTTGTATAAAAATGGGCAATGGGAGTTTGCTTCTGAGCAGATGCTTGACTATAATGAACAGGGCGTTGAAGAATGGATGAATGTTGACGAAGGCTGGAACATTTATAAACGAATGCTTATTCAAAATCGTTGGGAAGGCTTTGATGGCACTGTAGAACTTTATTAATGACAGATGCTTTTTGGGTTTTGGAATCTTGCTGTTAAAGTATAAAATATTTCTCAACCTAGCTTGACACGTATTGTACTATGAGTTATTATACATATCAGACGCACTATACTTTATATAGTGCGTAGTAATATCTCTAAAATTTTATATTGATTTTATTGCGATAATGCTTAAAAACTTCTTGTTTTATGGGCTTTGTCTGTAATGAATATATGCGAGTGTGGCGGAACTGGCAGACGCACTAGACTTAGGATCTAGCGCCTTTCGGCGTGCAGGTTCGATTCCTGTCACTCGCACCAGTAATTTTGCACTATGGCTTCGGTCATAGTGCTTTTTGTTTGCCGGAAAAATTTAGAAATTATGGCTTTGAGATTGGGATAATTTGGGCGTCAGGTGATTTTGCGGAATTTTTTAGAAACTGCTTAAATTAATTCATTTAAATGTTACATCTGTGCCTTTCTTTTGTAGCATGTAAAGAGTACAATTAACACAGTAGTATAAGAATTTTATATGTGGTTTTTATTATAAATAATTTAGGAGGTGTCTTATGAAAAAGGCATTGGCAATCACTGGTGCATTGTTGGCTATGAGCAGTGTCGCAATGGCTAAAACTGTAGATTTAGCTGAAAATTACAATGGTGTTACACTGAGTGTTCCGGCTGTAGAGCTGGAGAACAAAACTGCGGAAAAGAAAATTAATAAGGCTATCTACGAAAAAATCGAGGATGCTAAGGAGTTTGTGGAAAAGCATAAGGATATGAAAATGGAGCTTGGTTCATCCTATGAAATTATTCGCGATGATGATAAATATCTGACCGTATACCTGAATTGCTCCTTCTATCCTGACAAAGCAGCTCATCCGTCCCATATGTCCTATGGTATGGTTTTTGACAAGGAGACAGGTAAACAGCTTCCATTAAGCTATTTTGTACAGCTTCCGTCTTTGAACAGAATGAAGCAGTTTGTAAAATATGGCTACTTTGAGCTTGAGGCTGAAGATGGAAGCAAGCTGCCCTATAATGACGAATCCTTTGGCTTGGAATACATCAGCGACCAATACATTTTAGATGACAAGGACAATATCAGATTGCTCTACCAACGCTACGATTTAGGCCCCTATGCTTCAGGAAATACCTATGTTGCTATTGATAAGTTTTATATTGACAGACATGGCAAGGTATTACCTAAGGGCTGATAGGCTAAGAGTGGGTCTTAGTGGACAAGCATAATTCCCCTATGAATTTTACGTTTATTACTTGATGAATTTAGTATAAAATGTTACAATAAAAATACATGAATGCTGACTGCTTTCATGCAAATATTAGCCCACTATTACAAATAGTTAAGCCCATACGGACAGGCGGGGCTGCTGCCGGCGTGGTATACCACATTATTGATTGAGTTGAAAGCTCAAATTTTATAAGTTGATTAGCCATTAATCAGATAGTATCACTTGTGAAACGATCAATAAGAGTAGTAAAAGTAATATTTGCTATATAGACTCTGAAAGTAGTTTTCGTAGAAAAATGCTTGCACTATAGTTCGGAAAGCATATTTTAGACAGGTGATATATTTTCACCTGTCTTTATTTATTTTAGGAGAGAATTATGGGAGAACTTTCACAGAAATCTGCACCTATTTACGAAGCTTTAGAAAAATTTCGTAAAAAACGTGTAGTACCATTCGACGTACCTGGTCATAAACGTGGCCGTGGAAATCCGGAATTAAGAGAGCTTTTGGGAGAAAAATGTGTAAATTTGGACGTTAATTCCATGAAGCCCTTGGATAATCTTTGCCACCCTGTATCTGTAATCAGGGATGCAGAGGCTTTAGCTGCAGAAGCCTTTGGTGCAGCACACGCGTTCTTTATGGTTGGCGGCACAACCTCTTCTGTACAGAGTATGGTGCTTGCTTCCTGCAAGGCTGGCGATAAAATTATTCTGCCTCGCAATGTTCATAAGAGTGTAATTAATGCTCTTGTTTTAAACGGTGCTATTCCTGTATATATTAATCCTCAGGTAGACAGCAGACTTGGTATTTCCTTAGGTATGGAAATCAGCGAGGTTGAAAAGGCTATTAAGTCCAATCCTGACGCTACCTGTATTCTTGTTAATAATCCCACCTATTATGGTATTTGCTCTGACCTGCGCTCCATAGTAAAGCTGGCTCATGACCATAATATGCTCTGTTTAGTTGATGAGGCTCATGGTACTCATTTCTATTTCGGCGATAATATGCCTATAAATGCCATGAAGGCTGGCGCTGATATGGCGTCTGTTTCCATGCATAAATCCGGAGGCAGCCTTACCCAAAGCTCCTTGTTGCTTACGGGTCCCAATGTAAACTGGGAATATGTGAGTCAGATTATAAATCTCACCCAGACTACCAGTGCTTCCTATTTGCTGCTGTCCAGTCTGGATATTTCCCGTCGTAATCTGGTGCAGCGCGGAGCATCGTCCTTTGCCAAGGTTCGTGAGATGGCTGAATATGCCAGAGAAGAAATTAATTCTATTGGCGGTTTTTACGCTTATGGCAGCGAGCTGATTAATGGCAAGAGCGTTTACGATTTTGACGTGACCAAGCTTTCTGTTTATACACGCGATATTGGTTTAGCAGGCATTGAGGTGTATGACCTGCTTCGCGATGAGTATGATATTCAGATTGAATTTGGTGATATTGCCAATATTTTGGCTTATATTTCTATTGGCGACAGAATTCAGGACATTGAGCGTCTTGTTGGTGCTTTAGCGGATATTAAACGTCTTTATTCCCGCGATACTTCTAAAATGCTCAATACTGAGTATATTGCTCCTAAGGTTGTTGTATCTCCTCAGGAAGCCTTCTACGCCAAGGACGAATCCCTGCCTATTAGAGAAACTGCAGGACGTATCTGCAGTGAGTTTGTAATGTGTTATCCTCCCGGTATTCCTATTTTGGCTCCCGGTGAGGTAATTACCAAGGAAATTATCGAATATATTGTTTATGCCAAGGAGAAGGGCTGTTCTATGCAGGGCCCCGAAGATCCTGAGGTAAACAATATTAACGTTTTAGTATAAGACCTTTTCAGGGTAATGTTGCAGGCCTGGTGAGCTTTTTGACAAGACTCATTTCCGGCACTCTGCCGGAGCAACCCTGTGGAATCTGAAAAATGGAGTGTGATAGCCATGGAGCTGTGGTTTGCAGATTATCATGCAGATGATGTAAAGCTGAATATCAAAGTTGAGCGTCAGCTCTTCGGTCAGGATACTGACTACCAGAGAATTGACGTATTTGAATCTAAGGAGTTTGGCCGATTCGTCAGCTGTGATGGAAGTATAGTATTTTCTGAAAAGGATGAATTTGTTTACGATGAGATGATTGTACACGTTCCTATGGCAGTACATCCTCATGTGCGCAAGGTTCTGGTAATTGGCGGCGGCGACGGCGGTGTCGCTCGCGAGCTGTCCTACTACCCTGAGATTGAACAAATTGATGTTGTTGAAACTGACTACGTCTTCATTGACGTATGTCGTGAGTATTTCCCAGACAATGCACGTGGACTTGATGACCCTCGTGTAACAGTTTATAATGCTGATGGTTTGCGCTTTTTGCGTACCAAAGTTGATGAGTATGATTTGATTATAAACGATGCTATAGACCCCCTTGGTCACGCAGCAGGACTTTTTACTAAGGAGTTCTATGGCAACTGCTTCCGTGCTCTCAAGGATGATGGTATCATGGTATATCAGCATGGCAGTCCCTTCTATGATGAAGACGAGGAAACATGTCGTGCTATGCACCGTAAGGCCAGCCACAGCTTCCCTATCAGCCGTGTTTATCAGGCAGCTATTCCTACCTGCCCCTCCGGCTATTGGCTCTTTGGCTTTGCTTCCAAAAAGTATCATCCTCTCAAGGATTTAGATGCGCAAAAGTGGCGTGCTCGTAAGATCAAGACCTGGTATTATTCCACCAATTTGCACAGCGGTGCGTTTATGCTGCCGAAGTATGTGGAGGATATGTTGGAAGAAGAAGAAAAATAATTCTAACAAGGGCTATAAGCACAGTATTCCGTCGTCACAGCTAGCAGACTTGCTCGACGGAAGGATTATTTTATTGCTTTCCCTAGTTAATATATACTACAAATTATAGATGCAAGAAGGAGATGACCGACATGAGTAAATTATTGGTAATTGGCTGCGGCGGTGTTGCTGGTGTAGCAATCGCTAAATGCTGCCAAAACGACAAGGTATTCACTGAGCTATGCATTGCTAGCCGTACTAAGGCTAAATGTGATGCTGTAAAGGAAAAACTGGAGGGCAACACCTCTACTATTATCACTACTGCTCAGGTTAACGCTGACAGCAAGGAAGAACTTGTTGCTCTTATTAAAGAATATCAACCTGATGCTGTTCTGAACGTTGCTCTGCCTTATCAGGACCTGACCATTATGGATGCATGCCTGGAGTGCAAGGTTGACTACATTGATACTGCAAACTACGAGCCTGAAGATACTGAAGATCCTGAATGGCGCGCAATTTATGACAAACGCTGCGAGGAGGAAGGCTTCTCTGCATACTTTGATTATTCCTGGCAATGGGCATACAAAGAAAAATTTGAAAAAGCTGGTATTATGGCTCTACTTGGCACTGGTTTTGACCCTGGAGTAACCAGCGTATTCTCTGCTTATGCTCTGAAACATTACTTTGATCAAATCGACACTATTGATATTCTGGACTGCAACGGCGGCGACCATGGCTATCCTTTCGCTACCAACTTCAACCCTGAAATCAATCTCCGCGAGGTTTCCGCTCCTGGCTCCTATTGGGAAAATGGCAAATGGGTAGAAATTCCTGCAATGTCCATTAAACGTGAGTACAATTTCCCCGAAGTTGGCATGAAGGATATGTACCTGCTGCACCATGAGGAAATTGAATCCCTGGCTAAAAATATTCCTGGCGTTAAACGTATCCGCTTCTTCATGACCTTTGGTCAAAGCTATCTGACTCATATGAAATGTCTGGAGAATGTTGGTATGCTGGGTACTGTTCCCATCAACTTTGAAGGCAAGGAAATTGTTCCTATTCAATTCCTGAAGGCTCTGCTGCCGGATCCTGCTTCCTTAGGTCCTCGCACCGTTGGCAAAACTAACATTGGCTGTATTTTCACTGGTACCAAAAACGGTGAAAAGAAAACCATCTTCATCTACAATGTTTGTGATCACCAAGAGTGCTACAAAGAGGTTGGTTCCCAAGCTATCAGCTACACCACCGGTGTTCCTGCAATGATTGGTACTGCTCTTGTTGTCACCAAACAATGGCAAGGAAAAGGCGTATTCAACGTAGAAGAGTTTGATCCCGATCCGTACATGGATATGCTGAACCAATACGGTCTGCCTTGGGTAGTTGACGAAAACCCTGTTTTAGTAGATTAATATGAAATTGAAGCTGTCGCATCAAGCCGCCCCAGTAAATTGCGAAGAATTTGTCGGGGCGGAGCGACAGCTTTTCGTTTTATGGAGATATTATATGAGCTTAGAAAATTTATCCACTCCTTGCTATGTAGTTGATGAGGGCAAGCTGATTAAAAACTTAGAACTGCTGAAAAAGGTACAGGATTTGACTGGCTGCAAAATTTTGCTGGCACAGAAATGCTTTTCCATGTTTAAGCTGTATCCTTTGATTGGCCAATATCTGGCAGGTGCTACTGCTAGTGGTATTTATGAAGCACGTCTTGGTCATGAGGAAATGGGCAAGGAAAACCATGTTTTTGCTCCCGCTTTTAGAACTGAGGATATGCAGGAGCTGGTTAAGATTTGTGACCATATTATTTTTAATTCCTTTGCTCAATTTGAAAAGCATAAGGAGCTGTGCAAGGGTGTAAGCGTCGGCATACGCGTTAACCCCCAGTGTTCTACTCAGGACCATGCGATTTATGATCCCTGTTCGCCTGGTTCTCGCTTGGGCGTAACCTTGGACCAGTTCCCTGAGGAGCTGCCTAAAGAAATAGAAGGCCTGCACTTCCATACTCTTTGCGAGCAGAATGCTGATGACCTGATTACTACATTCAAAGCTTTCGAAGAAAAATTTGGCAAATATTTTGGTCAGCTGAAATGGATCAACCTGGGAGGCGGTCACCACATTACTCGTGCTGATTATCAGCTGCAGGATTTGATTGATCTGCTGAACTATATTAAAGACACCTATCATGTACAGGTTTATTTGGAGCCTGGTGAGGCTGTTGCTTTGAACGCAGGCTACTTAGTAACTGAGGTTCTCGATATTGTGCATAACAGCATGGACATCCTGATTCTGGATGCTTCTGCTGCCTGCCATATGCCCGACGTTATTGAAATGCCTTACAGACAGCCCTTGAGAGATAGCTTCCCTGCTGGCGAAAAGCCCTACCGCTATCGTTTGTCATCTATGACTTGCTTGGCAGGAGACGTTATTGGCGACTACAGCTTTGAGAAAGAAATCAAGGTTGGAGACAAGCTTGTTTTTGAAGATATGGCTATCTATACCATGGTTAAAAATAATACCTTTAATGGTATGCCTTTGCCTGATATTGTAGTTCTTCATGAGGATGGCAGCACGGAGTTAGTGCGTCGTTTTGGTTATGAAGACTTTAAAATGCGTCTTTCATAATAGGTGCACAAAAAATAAAACGGCCTGAGCCGTAAATAATAAAGGAAAAGCTTATGATTTATGAAAAAGGAACACCGTTGGCAGATGGCTTTCATATGCCCGGTGAATTTGAAGAGCACGAGGGCTGCATTATAGTATGGCCTCAGCGTCCTGGTTCCTGGAGCTTTGGTGCTGATGAAGCCTGCAAGGCCTTTACTGCAGTCATTAATGCTATTGCAGCTAGTGAAAAGGTTTATGTTGCCTGTGGTCAGGAGCACTTTGCCAGAGCTGAGGAAATGCTTAAGGGCATTGAGAATGTGGAGCTGTTTTTGCATGAGACTGATGACAGCTGGGCTCGCGATATTGGACCTACCTGTGTCGTAAAGGATGAGGCTGGCAAGAGAACTGTTCGCGGCGTAAACTGGACTTTTAACGCCTGGGGCGGCGAGTTTGACGGTCTTTATCCTCATTGGGACAAGGACGATGCTTTCGCAGAAGCCTTTGGCGATAAATACGGATTTAAAATGTATGATGCAGCACCCTTTGTATTAGAGGGGGGATCCATCCATTGTGATGGTGAGGGCACTGTTCTTGTAACAGAGGCCTGTCTTTTAAGCGAGGGACGCAATCCTGAGCTGAGTAAGGAAGAAATTGAAGCCAAGCTTATGGAATATCTTGGTGCAGAAAAGGTGTTGTGGATTCCTCGAGGCATTTATAATGACGAAACTAATGAGCACGTAGACAATGTGTGTGCTTTCATTCGTCCTGGTGAGGTTGTGTTGGCTTGGACTGATAAGGAAGATGATCCTCAATATGCACTGTCCAAGGCTAGCCTTGAGGCGTTGGAAGCAGCAACAGATGCTAAGGGGCGTAAAGTCATTGTCCATAAGCTGCCTATTCCTGACGTGCCTGTATGCATTGCAGAGGATGAGGTTCAGGGTTACGATTTTGAAGAGGGCGAGGATATGCGTGAAGCTGGCGAAAGACTGGCAGCATCCTATGTTAACTTTTACTTTAGCAATGATAGTGTAGTAGTCCCTGCTTTTGGCGGTGAAAATGTAGCAAGCGATATGCGTGCTGTAGAACTTTTGACCAAGCTTTGTCCTGAACGCAAGGTTGTGAGCATTCCTGCTTGTGCAATCCTAACTGGCGGCGGCAATATTCACTGCATTACGCAGCAGCTGCCCAAGGGTGTTAAGCTGTAATTACAGAGGAGATAAATTATGAGAAACGTTAAAGTAGCAGCCATTCAAATGCGCTGCGCAGCTACTGTTGAAGAAAATTTACAGCAGGCAGAAAAATTAGTGCGAGAAGCAGCGGCTGCAGGTGCTAAGCTTATTCTTTTGCCGGAGCTGTGGGAGCGTCCTTACTTCTGTCAGGAGCGCCGTTATGAGTATTATGAATATGCATTGCCTACAGAGGAAAACCCTGCTGTACAAATGGGTATGCGCTTAGCTAAGGAGCTTGATATTGTACTGCCGATCAGCTTCTTTGAGCGTGATGTAAATCAGCTTTATAATTCCATTGCCTGCATTGACGCCGATGGTACTAATTTAGGTGTATATCGCAAAACTCATATACCTGATGACCATTACTACCAGGAAAAATTCTATTTTAAGCCTGGCGACAGCGGCTTTAAGGTGTTCAATACCAAATACGGTCGTGTTGGTATTGGTATATGCTGGGATCAGTGGTTTTCTGAGACTGCTCGCTGCCTAGCTCTTGGCGGTGCCGAGATTTTGTTCTATCCTACTGCTATTGGCTCTGAGCCTATTTTAGACTGCGACAGCATGCCTCATTGGCGCAGAGTTATGCAGGGTCATAGTGCTGCTAATCTTATGCCTGTTGTTGCTGCTAACCGCATTGGTATGGAAACTGTTGAACCTTGTGAAGCAAATGGTGGTCAAAAATCTGCTTTGAACTTCTACGGTTCCTCCTTTATGACTGATGGAACTGGTGATATCCTCCAAAGCGCTTCTCGTGACAATGTAGAAATCCTGTATCAGGAATACGATTTTGACAAGCTGGCTGAGGACAGACTGAGCTGGGGCCTTTTCCGCGACCGCAGACCTGAATGCTACGGTGCAGTTGCAGGCAAATAATAGTATTTAACTAGTAAATATTAATCAAGTTAATAGGCTTTATCAATACCGTCGTCATAATTTGGCGACGGTATTTTTGTTTTATAAGTACTCTTTTCAGAAAATGTTTCAGCAAAGCATTTTGACGACGTAAAATTGCTTTTCACAGGTTGTTGGAGTCACAAATGTAGTCGCTTCTAGTTCAGCATAACTTTTAAGCAGTAATTGTATAACTGGCCGTAAAATGCTGAGTTTTTTGAGATGAATTTAGTTGGTAGATATGAATATAATTGCTGTTAATAAAGGTGCTTGTGGATAAATAATTCTATTACCTGTGGATAACCTGTGGATAAAGCGTGGATAAACTGTTAGTTATCCACAACATTGTAGTGGACAACTATTTAAGAACCTAAGTGGGAAATAATCATTTTTAGATATGGTGAAGCATTGGCCTTATTTTAGGCATTAAAAAAGCTCCTGTCATGGACAGGAGCTTTTAATGCTTATGTAGTTATTATTCTTCTTTGTAGTTGGCGGCACGGTCATAGAGCTCTTCAACCTCTTTACCAGGTCCGCCATAAACAAGGGATACTACAACACCTGCAATAAGGCTGGCAAAGAAGCCAGGAATGATTTCGTAGATGCCAGTGGAAGATGCCATAGTAAGCAGCCAGCCAATATCTACAACAGCACCAACGATGATGCAGGCTACAGCGCCTTGAAATGTGAATTTGCGCCAGAACAGGCTCAGCATAATAGCGGAGCCAAATGCTGCACCGAATACACCCCAAGCATTAGACACCAGCTCCATAATAGAGCCAGCATTAGGAGAATCTGCGATAAGCAGAGCTACAAAGGAAATAGCCAATACAACGATACGGCCAGCCCAGAGCATTTCCTTATCGCTGGAAGCATTATTACGCAGGAATGGTTTGTAAACATCACTGGCAAATGAAGATGCAGAGGAGAGCAGCTGACTGGAAGCAGTACTCATGGAAGCAGCAAGTACGCCGGAAAGCAGTACGCCGGAAATAAGTGCCGGGAAGATATTGCGTACCATAGCAATAAATACCAGGGAGTTTTTGGTGATGTGCTCATCAAGACCAAGATAGAGGCGACCAACGATACCAACCAGAGTTGCAAAGAACAGAATCAGAGCAGTCCAGCCGATACCAATAATTGCAGATTTTTTCATTTCCTTTTGAGATCTTAAGGACATGAAACGGATAATGATGTGAGGCATACCAAAATAACCTAAGCCCCAGCCAAAGCCAGAAATAATATCGGTTACCTTAGCGGTAGGATTCCAATATTCGGCCGGTATAGTGCTTACTGCACTGGGTTCAATCAAGGAAGCTGCGAAGATTGGAGCAATTAAAAGAGAACCTAAAATCATCAGACCCTGATAGAAGTCAGTCCAGCAAACAGCAGCAAAGCCGCCTAAGAAGGTGTAGCCGATAATGATGAATGCAGATACATACATGGTAATGTTGCTGTCAATACCAATTACGGTGTTGAAAAGAGTACCACAGGCTTTAATACTTGAAGCAGCATAAATTGTGTAGGCAATCAGGAAAACTGCTGCGCAAATAACCTGCAGAAGATGGGATTTAGAAAGAAAACGGTTGCTAAGATATTGCGGAATGGTAATCGCATCATCTGTAACGATAGAGAAGCGGCGCAGGCGGGGAGCTTCATAAATCCAGCTCAGTGCATAGCCTGTCAAAAGACCAATACCAATCCATAATTGGCCCATACCTAAAGCATAGATAGAGGTTGGCAGACCCATAAGAACCCAGGCACTCATGTCAGAGGCGCCTGCAGAAAGAGCAGTTACCCATGGACCCATTTGTCGACCGCCTAAAAAGTAGGTTTTTTCGCCGCCATTACGGTCTTTGATGAAAAACCAAATACCGATGGATAGCATAAATAGCAGATAAACGATGAAAACTATCATCTCAGTATAATTCACTTATACCCCTCCAAACGCATATAGATGCATACATTATATCAAGAAATAGCTTATTAAGACAAGTGTAATAACTGGAGAATATAAGTATAATATACAGAATTATCATAATAATAAAGAATATTGTGGAATTCGTGACTTTTCTTGACGCATTTATTTAGCTGTTATATAATGTTGGAGAATATATAAGGTCTTTTTTGGTGTTGCTTTTTAAGACACTGAAATGACAAAAATCTTGCGGGCTTGCTACCTTTCGATCATAGTGGTTTGGGCGAAAAGGAGCAGGCTCTACTCGTGTTTACGGAGAATTTTTATGAAACCTGTTAAAGTACGTATTGTAAGCCGTAATAAGGGTGACAACAGTCAGACCATTGAACAGCATTATCATGGTCAGCTTGCTGAGAAGCATGGAAAAAACTACCTTATTTACCAAGAAAACGAACAGTCAGGTCTTGATGGAACTAAAACTACAGTTAAATGGGAACAGGACCATGTTCTTATTCTGCGTAATGGCAGTGTCCAGCATCGGCAGGAGTTTGCTAAGGGGCTTGTTGATCACAGTGTTTATTTGACCCCTTATTTGAAAATTCCCTTAAAAACAGAAACAAGCTATATTTATACTTATTTCCGTAAAGGGATCTGGTATTTGGAAATAGAATATACCCTATATCATGATGATGCTCTTTATGGGGAAATGCAGATTTTAATAGAGATTGAGGGAATTTAATATGAAAATTGGCTTTGATAATCAAAAGTATTTGAGTATGCAATCCGAACATATCAGGGAGAGGATTAGCAAATTTGGCGACAAGCTGTATTTGGAATTTGGCGGTAAACTGTTTGATGATTATCACGCTTCTCGTGTTCTGCCAGGCTTTGCACCTGATAGTAAATTGCAAATGCTATTACAGCTTGTAGATCAGGCAGAGGTAATAATTTCTGTCAATGCATCTGATGTCGAAAATAACAAGGTACGTCACGATTTAGGCTTGACCTATGATTTAGAGGTACTGCGTTTGGTTAAGGTGTATCGTTCCAAGGGACTTTATGTAAGCAGTGTTGTTATTACCCAATATAAGGGACAAAAATCCATTGAAAGCTTGAAGAATAAGCTGCAGGCTATGGATATTAAGGTTTATTATCATTACCCTATTGAAGGTTATCCTCATAATGTGGAGCAAATCGTCAGTGATGAGGGCTATGGTAAAAATGATTATGTGGTGACAACCCGTCCATTAGTTGTTGTTACTGCTCCTGGACCTGGCAGCGGCAAAATGGCCACCTGCCTGTCTCAGCTTTATCACGAGAACAAGCGTGGCATTAAGGCTGGCTATGCTAAATTTGAGACCTTCCCTATTTGGAACCTTCCTTTGAAGCATCCTGTAAATATGGCCTATGAAGCTGCAACAGCAGATTTGCAGGACGTTAATATGATTGATCCCTTCCATTTGGAGGCTTATGGTGTAACTACTGTTAACTATAACCGCGATGTGGAAATTTATCCTGTTCTGGCAGCAATTTTTGAAGGTATTTACGGCTACTGCCCTTATAAATCCCCTACTGATATGGGTGTTAATATGGCTGGCAATTGTATTTGCGATGACGAGGTTTGTCGTGAGGCATCCCGCCAGGAGATTGTACGTCGCTATTATCAGTCATGGAACCGTATGGTAAAGGATGAGGCTACTAAGCAGGAGGTTTATACTTTGGAGCTGCTGATGAAGCAGGCTAAGGTAAGTATTAATGACCGCCGCGTAGTTACTGTGGCAAAACAGGTCGCAGAAGAACGCAAATGTGCTGTAATTGCCTTGGAACTGCCTGATGGCAGCATTGTTACTGGCAAGACTACAGATTTGCTGGGACCTGCTAGTGCAGTTTTGCTCAATGCAGTTAAGGCTTTGGCTAAAATTGCTGATGAGATGCATCTTATTTCTCCCAGCTATATCAATCCTATTCAGGATTTGAAAACAAAGTTCTTGGGCAGCAAAAATCCCCGTCTGCATATGGATGAAGTGCTTATTGCCTTGTCCATGTGTGCTGCTACTGACGAAATGGCTAAATTGGCCTTAGAGCAGTTGCCTAAGCTGAAAGGATGCCAGGCTCATTCTACAGTAATGCTTACAGAAGGAGATTTTAAAATCTTCAAGAAGCTGGGCGTAGATTTAACTAACGACCCTATTTATGAAACTATATAAGTAAAAACATAAGGAGAGATTTTGCTTTGGATATAAAGGATTTGTTAGCTGCTGCTATTAAAGATGCAGCACAAAAAGCTATTGATAATGGTGTTTTAAAGCCCGGTGCGTTGCCCGAGGTTATGCTGGAAGTTCCTCCCCAAAAGGAATTTGGCGATTTTGCTACTAACTTTGCAATGCAGTCTGCACGCAGTCTCCACTGTGCTCCCAGACAAATTGCTCAGGCTGTTGTAGACAATCTGGATTGTGCTTCTGTAGATAAAATGGAAATTGCAGGTCCTGGATTTATTAACTTCTACCTGAAACAAAACTGGACTGCTGATGTTTTGGCCGGTATTGTTGCTGCCGGTGAAAACTACGGCAATCTGCCTGCTAATGGCTTAGGCAAGGTACAGGTAGAATATGTAAGTGCTAACCCTACCGGTCCTCTGCATATTGGCCATGCTCGTGGTGCTGCTGTTGGCAGTGCTATGGTTAACCTGCTTCGTGCTGCTGGCTATGATGTAGAAAGCGAATACTATATTAACGATGCCGGTAACCAGATGAATAATCTGGCAGCTTCTGTTAATGCACGTTATCTGCAGCTGTTGAAGCTGGAGGAAATGGGCGGTGTTCCGGCAGACTTAACTGTTAAACAATTAGACGAAATGCCCACTGGTATTGCCTTCCCTGAAAATGGCTACCATGGCTATGATATTATTGAAACCGCTCAACGTATTATCCGCATTTATGGTAAGGAATTTGTAGACCTGGACGAAAAAGAACGTCTGGCTAAATTCTTGGATATTGCTTATAAGGAAAAGCTTGCTGCATTAAAAGAGGACTTGGAAGCCTTTGGTGTGACCTTTGATGTATGGTTCAGCGAAAAGTCTCTGCATGATGCTGACAAGATTCGTGAAGCATGTGCGTTCCTGCAAGAGCGTGGTTATATTTATGAAGAAGGCGGTGCTCTGTGGCTGAATTCTACTGCTCAGGGCGATGACAAGGACCGTGTAGTTATTCGTGACAACGGTATTCCTACTTATTTTGCCGCTGATATTGCTTATCACCGCAATAAATTTGAGCGCGGCTTTGCTCATCTGATTGACCTTTGGGGTGCAGACCACCATGGTTACATTGCTCGTGTTAAGGCTGCAGTTAATGCTTTAGGCTATAATGCAGATGACTTAGAAATCATGCTGCTGCAGATGGTACGTCTCTATCGTAATGGCGAAATGGTTAAGTTGTCCAAGCGTACTGGCGAAACCATTACTCTGCGTGAACTGATGGACGAGGTTGGTACTGATGCTGCCCGCTATTTCTTCTGCATGCGTTCTTTGGATAGTCAGCTGGATTTTGATATGACTCTGGCTACTGAAAAATCCAATGAAAACCCTGTTTATTATATTCAATATGCTCATGCCCGTATTTCCAGCATTGGCCGTCAGATAGCTGAAGCTGGTATTGAGGCTGTTTCTAATGATGAGCTGAAGCTTGATGTATTACAGGCTCCTGAGGAGCTGGCTCTGATCAAAAAGCTGGGCGAATATCCTGAAATGCTGGCTGGTGCAGCACGTGAACGTGCTGTGCATCATGTTGCAACCTATACCTATGAGCTGGCAGGCTTGTTCCATTCCTTCTACAACCATTGCCGTATCTTAGGTGTGGATAGTGATTTGCAGCAGGCACGTCTGGCATTGGTTAAGGCTGTTGGCCATACCATTCGCCATGGCTTAGGAATTCTGGGTGTATCTGCACCGGAAAGAATGTAAGTCGGGTCAAAAGTCCTTAAAGGTTCCTGTATATTACATAAAAATTAAATAAAGAAAGGTTCGGGTAAATATGACAAAGTATATCTTCGTAACCGGTGGCGTAGTTTCTTCTTTAGGCAAGGGCATTACTGCTGCATCTTTAGGTCGTTTGCTGAAAAGCCGCGGCTTTAAGGTGACTATCCAAAAATTTGATCCCTATCTTAACGTTGATCCTGGTACTATGAGCCCCTATCAGCACGGTGAGGTTTTTGTAACTGATGACGGTGCGGAGACCGACCTGGACCTAGGTCACTATGAGCGTTTTGTTGATGTAAATCTTTCTAAGGATTCTAGCAGTACCGCAGGTAAAATTTACGTTGCGGTTCTGAACAAAGAACGTCGTGGTGACTACCTTGGCGGTACCGTACAGGTTATTCCTCATGTTACCAATGAAATCAAAGAGCGGATTTTCCGCGTAGGTCGTGAGGACAATGCTGATTTCGTAATTACTGAGATTGGTGGTACAGTTGGCGACATTGAAGGATTGCCTTTCCTTGAAGCTATCCGCCAAGTTAAGAAAGATGTTGGCCGCAATGACTGCCTTTACATTCACGTAACTTTAGTTCCGTATGTAGCTGCAGCAGGCGAGCTAAAGACTAAACCTACTCAGCACAGTGTTAAAGAACTGCGTAGTCTGGGTATTCAGCCAGATATTCTGGTTTGTCGCAGTGAAAAGCCTATTCCCCATGATATGTGTGAGAAGATGGCGATGTTCTGTGACGTAGATACTGATGCTGTTTTCCAAAACCTGACTGCAAAAAGTATTTACGAGGTTCCTATGCTGTTGGAGGAGCAGGGGTTGGATGAGGTTGTAATGCGTAAGCTGGATGTTTCTGCTGAAAATCATGCTAAGGATATGACTGAATGGCATGATATGGTAGAACGCATGCTGAAGAATTATGACCGTAAGGTAACTATTGGTGTTGTTGGCAAATATGTTGAGCTGAAGGATGCGTACATTAGTCTGACAGAGGCTCTTCGTCATGCAGCAATAGGTAATGAAGCTAATCTGGAAATCAAATGGATTAACGCAGAGAAGGCTGAGGCTGGCGGTATAAATCTAGAAGATGAACTGAAGGATGTTGATGGTATCCTGGTTCCAGGTGGTTTTGGCAATAGAGGAGTCGAAGGAAAAATTAGTGCTATTAAGTATGCTCGAGAGCATAAGGTTCCTTTCTTTGGAATATGCTTAGGTATGCAGTGTGCTGTAATTGAGTATGCTCGTCATATTGGCATGACTGATGCCAACAGCACTGAAATTAATCCTGATACCACTCATCCTGTTATTGACCTGATGCCTGATCAGCATGATGTTGAGAATATGGGTGGTACAATGCGTTTGGGGCAGTATCCCTGCAAGCTTACTCCTGGCAGTCTGGCTGAAAAGGCTTATGGCGAAGCTTTGATTTACGAGCGTCATCGTCATCGCTATGAAGTGAACAATGCTTATCGCGAAGAACTGGAAAAGCATGGTCTGGTATTTGGCGGTACGCTGCCTAACGGTCGTCTGGTTGAAATTGTTGAATTGCCTACCGATGTTCATCCGTGGTTTTTGGGAGCTCAATTCCATCCGGAGCTGAAATCCCGTCCAACTAATCCTCATCCACTGTTCCTTAAATTTATCGCAGCTGCTTTGAGGGAATAAAAATAAACCAGGTCTTTATGAGCAGACTGCTGTAAGGCGGTCTGCTCTTTTTTCGTTAAGCTATAGCTTAGAAGGGAGGCTTATATGCTGAAAAAAATTTTTATAAGCGCAATCCTATTGATTGCAGTGCTGTGCTTTGTCGTGTCCTTGCTGAAGGGCAATAATAGCGCAGAAAAGGCTGTTTCTAGTCCGGATAGAGTAGCCGTAATTAATATTGAGGGGACCATTGTCAGCGGCGGCGATGTTCAGGACACTTTGTTTCAACAGTCTACTGGTGTAACCAGCGGCAGCATTATGCGTCAGATTAGAGATGCTGCTGAGGACGACAGTGTTAAGGCTTTGCTCCTTAATATCAACAGCGGCGGCGGCAGCGCTACTGCAGCAGAGGAAATTGGTCGTGAGCTGAAGCGCTTTAAGGAAACTACTAATAAGCCTATTGTTGCAACTATGAGCGATATGGGTGCTTCTGCGGCTTATTGGATTGCAGCCTGCAGCAGCGATAAGATTTATGCAAACTCCACTACTTTAACTGGTAGCATCGGTGTTTATATGCCGTATATGAACACTCAGGAGCTGTTCAAGAAAATTGGTATTAAGACTGACAAAATCAAAAGTGGTCCCTATAAGGATATTTTAAGCAATGACCGTCCTATGACTGAAGCAGAAAAAATTCTGCTCCAAAACATGGTAAATGAGATTTACAATGAGTTCATTACTGTTGTTGTTACAGGTCGCAAAATGGATGAGGCTCACGTACGCAATCTGGCTGACGGTCGTATTTATACTGGATCTCAGGCTAAAAATCTGGGTCTTGTGGATGAGCTGGGCAATTACTATGATGCGCTGGCTGCAGCAGGTAAGCTGGCAGAAATTACTCCAGGCAAGGATGGTTTACCTCCTGTAAAGCAACATGTGAAGCAGCAGCCTTGGGAGTATCTTTTAGGTGCTGAAATTGCTAATGTTGTCAAGTCCCAGCTGGTTGAGTCTATTAGTGCAGGTCTTCAGGGTGACGCATCTTTACAGAGTGCGAGGTGATGAGCTATGAGGCGCAAAACCTATGATGTTCTTTTTGAACCTAGTGTTGGTATGACCGCTTTAGTAAAGCAGCCTTGCCTGTGGCGCAGTGGCTTTTATTTTGTCCTCAGCATAGGTTTCTTTACGGGGGTTGTTACTAACTGCTGGTTGATTGAGCAAACACTGCAGGTTCGTTTGGCCATTATAGCAGCAGCAATCATTATTAGTGCTACGGCTCTTACTCTGTATGGTTTTCTGCTGCATGGAATTATGGAAACCTTCGGTGCTCTTGCCGGGGATCCGGTAGGCTTAATCTGTCTTTTGGGCTATACTACGCTGCCATTTCTAATTTTGACGCCAGCGGCGCTCCTAGCCGGAAAAATGGGTTGGGGTGGTCTGGTATTTTTAGGGGTGGTATTCCTAATAGGCTTTGTCTGGATGCTGTATTTATTAGTGAGGACACTTGAGGTTGTATATCTTATTGACTTTATGCGTGCCTCCGTTACTGTTCTTTTTAGCCTGCTTCTCTTGTACATTGTTATGGTACTGCCGTGGCAGATTGGCTGTAGTATGCTGCTGCGCAGCTTAGGTCTATGATGATTACCTTTTAGTCATATTCTGCTGCAGGGATTTTTAGGTTGCTAAAAATTCGCGAAAGTGTCATAATAAATAGAGAATTTACTTTTTTTCAATATCATATATTTAAGGAGTGTTGTGAAGAATGAACAGAGAGCTTTCTATGGAATTTGTACGTGTTACTGAAGCTGCAGCTATTGCCTGCGGTCATCTGGTTGGCAGAGGCGATAAAAATGGTGCTGACGGTTTAGCTGTTGATGCTATGCGTGCTGCTTTCGATACTGTAAATATCAGTGGTACTGTTGTAATTGGCGAAGGCGAAATGGATGAAGCTCCCATGCTTTATATTGGCGAAGAGGTTGGTGCTGGCGGCACTCCTGTTGATATCGCAGTTGACCCTGTTGAAGGTACTAATCTGGTAGCTAAAGGACAACCCGGTGCTATTGCTGTAATCGCTATTGCTCCTCGTGGATGCCTGCTCCATGCTCCTGATATGTATATGGACAAGATTGCTGTTGGTCCTCGTGCTAAGGGCTGCATCGATATCAATGCTCCTATTTCTGAAAATCTGGAGCGCGTTGCAAAGGCTATGAACCGTAAGGTTTCTGATTTGAACGTAGTTCTGCTGGACAGAGAACGTCATTATCCAATCATGGAAGAAATTCGTAAGGCTGGTGCACGTATTTCCCTGATCACTGACGGTGACGTTAACCCCATCGTTGAGTGCTGCATTGAAGGCTCCGGCGTACATATGTATGTTGGCCGCGGCGGTGCTCCAGAAGGCGTACTGGGTGCTGTAGCTGTTAAATGCCTTGGTGGTGATATGCAATGCCGTCTCTATCCTGAAGATGAGGCTCAAATCGAGCGTTGCCATAAAATGGGCATTACCGATGTAAACCAAGTGCTGACCTTAGATGACATGGTTAAGGGTGATGACTGCATGTTTACTGCAACCGCAATTACCAACTGCAATATGCTCAATGGTCTGCGTTACTTTAATGACGGCGTACGTACTCATACTATTTCTGCTCGTTATAAAACCGGTACTGTTCGCTTTGTAGACGCTATTCACAGCATTGACCGTAAAGTGCTGTCCGTTAAACTTTAATTTTGTTCTTTACTAATAGGGCGTGAAATTATTCATGCCCTATTAATTGTTTATATTATGGAAAATCTTATTTTAGAGCTAGTTGCTGCTGTACCAGAGGTGCAGCAGGCAGCTGAATATCAAAAGAATAAAAAAGCATATCTTTTAACCGGGTTGGCCTCAAGCAACAAGCCGGTCTTTTTTGCTGCCATGGACAAGCTTTTGGAAAAGCGTGGCAGTATTGCCTTTATTACAGCTTCACGTGAAGAAATTCGTGCCTACAGGCGTGAGCTGAACTATTTTTATCCTGACCTACCTATGCAGGAATTTTACCCTGATAATTTGCCGCGTGTACAGGCTGACACCCAGAGTCTGGAGCTGCAGGCAGGTCGTGCAGCGGCTCTGCGCTTTTTACAGGGTGAGGAGCGAGGTATTGTTTTCATCACAGCGGAGGCTCTGCAGCAAAAGCAGCTGCGTCCTGCTGGAGTTGGTGGTCGTCATCTGCTTTTGAAGCTGGGTGAGGAACGGGAGCAGCAGGAGGTAATCAGTACACTTGTAGAATTAGGCTATGAACGTACTGATCAGGTAGATGCAATTGGTCAGTTTTCTGTTCGCGGTGGTATATTGGACGTATTTCCCATTAACAGCAATGTGCCCGTTCGTGTGGAATGGTTTGATATAGAAATTGACGCTATCCGCAGCTTTGATGTAGATAATCAGCGCAGTCTGCAGCCTTTAGATGATCTGAAGGTCGCTCCTATTAATGTTGAAGCATCGGAGGCCTATGAGTCTGATGTTTTTGCATATTGTGCAGATACAACGATGATTGTAGTAGATGAGCCAGTTAAGGTTTTTTCCATGCTGGAAAAGCTGGATAAAGAAAACAAGGGTTATGCTGAGGACTTGTTTACACATGATGAACTGATAACTGCCAGCGCAGAGGCTGGAGCTATTTTTGTTTCCGCTCTTGGACACAGTTATCTAAAGGATTTGCCGTCATTGGCAGTACCTGTTAGAGCTGTTTCACCTTATAACAAGAATATTTTCATGCTGACAGAGGACTTGCATAATTGGCTGGAGGATGGCATTACACCTGTTATTATGATGTCCAATAGCATAAAGGCCCGTGGTTTAGCAGAAAATTTGCGTAACTATAAGCTGGAGGGTGTGTATGCAGAAGGAGAACTTCAGTCTGGTGTAGTCAATGTTACATATGGTGATCTTGACCACGGCTTTAGATTTTGGAATGAAGAATGGCTGCTGCTTACGGAAAATGATATTTTTGGTATGCAAAAGCGCAAGCGCCTGCATACCAAGCATCAGGGACAACAGCTCCAGTATTTCAGCGATATTAAGGCTGGCGACTATGTCGTTCACAAGATACATGGCATTGGCCGTTATATTGGTGTCGAGAATGTTCTTGTAGGCGGTATTCATCGTGATTATCTGCTGCTTGTATATGCTGGAGACGACAAGCTTTATGTGCCAGTTGACCAGGTGGGAATGCTGCATAAGTATGTTGGCAGCGAAGGTACTGTTCCGCGTTTGTCAAAAATGGGCGGCAGCGATTGGAAGCGTACTACAGCCAAGGCTTCTAAAGCTATTACGGAGCTAGCCGAAGAGCTCCTGCGCTTGTATGCTCAGCGTCAGATTACTACGGGCTTTGCCTATAGTCCTGATGGGCAGATGCAGCATGACTTTGAGGAAAGCTTTCCCTATGAGGAAACACCTGATCAGCTTAAGGCTATAGCTGAAATTAAGGCTGATATGGAAAAACCTCAGCCTATGGAGCGCTTGTTGTGCGGCGACGTTGGCTATGGCAAGACTGAGGTTGCCATTCGTGCTGCTTTTAAAGCAGTCGTAGATGGCAAGCAGGTGGCCGTAATGGTGCCTACAACGGTACTTGCTCAGCAGCATTTTCTAACCTTCAAGGAGAGAATGCATAATTTTGGTGTTAATGTAGCTGTGCTGAATCGTTTTTGCACACCTAAGGAACAAAAACAGACATTGCAGGCTTTGGAAGAGGGACGTATAGATGTTCTTATTGGTACTCATCGTCTGCTGCAGCCGGATATCCGTTTTCAGGATTTAGGACTTCTGATCATAGATGAGGAACAGAGATTTGGCGTTGCTCAAAAAGAAAAAATAAAAAAATGGTGCTTGGGAATTGATGTGCTCTGCCTTTCAGCAACACCAATTCCTAGAACACTGCATATGGCTCTTGTAAATGGTCGCGATATGAGCGTTATAGAGTCTCCTCCGGAGGATAGACTTCCAGTAGAAACCTATGTCAGCGAATATAATGAGGGCATGATTAAAGAAGCATTGGAGCGGGAGCTGCGTCGTGGCGGCAGAATTTACTACATTCACAATCGTGTAAGTGGCTTGGAGCAGATTGCGGCTAGACTGCGTAAATTGGTGCCTGGCATTAATATCAGAATGGCTCACGGTCAGATGAATGAAGAAATGCTGGAAGACGCTATGATAAGCTTTTACGAGGGTACCTGCGATGTACTTCTTTGTACAACTATTGTAGAAAATGGCTTGGACGTTCCTTTGGCCAATACAATTATTATTGATGGTGCAGAGAATTTTGGACTTTCCCAGCTCTATCAGATGCGTGGCCGTGTGGGACGCAGCTCCAGATTGGCGTATGCGTATTTTGTATATAAGCCAAATAAGGCTTTAAGTGAAATTGCGGAAAAGCGCTTGCAGGCTATTCGCGATTTTACGGAGCTTGGCGCAGGCTTTAAAATAGCAATGCGTGACCTGGAAATTCGTGGAGCTGGCAATCTTTTAGGTGCACAGCAGCACGGACATATTACAGGCATTGGTTTTGCGGCTTATTGTGAAATGCTTGAGCAGACTATTCGTCGGCTCAAGGATGGCAAAGCTGCTGTAGAGCCAGAACCGGATCCTATTCTGGAGATTTCTGCTGAAGCGTATATTCCTGATGAATATATTGAAGATCCTCGCTACAAGATGGAGCTGTATCGTCGCTTTGCTGAGCTGGAATACAAGGATAAGGACGATTTGCTTGATGAGATCTATGACCGCTTTGGCGATCCTCCTGAGGAGGTAGTAATGCTTTGGCGCATTGCTGCTCTAAGAGGCTTGTGCAGAGTAATGAAGATTCGTGGAATTCATGTAAGCTCAGGCAATATTCGTATTATTTTTGCAGAGCATGCAAATGTAGAGCCAGAGGCGATGCTGAAGTTGATGGAGAAATATAAAAACAAGATGACATTTAAGAGCGGCAAGGAAAGTCAGCTGCTCTTTAAGACCGTAGGCCTGAAGGAAGAGCCTTTAACATGGCTTGAACAGCAGCTGCCTAAGCTGGCCCTTGGATCTAAATTCAAGGTAGGTTAACACAGTATGAATAGAGTAAAGTGAGGTGAAAGCTTGAGTAAGGACAAATTTTTAAGGGGTGCCATAATTTTAACCATTGCTGGTTTGATGGTTAAGGTAATAGGCTCTGTGAACCGTATTCTGCTTTCACGTCTTTTAGGCGGCGAGGGTATTGGCCTATACCAGATGGCATACCCAATATACCTGCTGTTGTTGGCTGTATCTTCTGCAGGTATTCCTGTAGCCATTTCCATTATAGTTGCCGAGCATTTGGCCAAAAAAGACTATGGCGGAGTGCAGCAAATTTTTAGACTGTCATTACGCTTGACTTTTGGCTTAGGTATTCTTTTGGCAGGCAGTTTGGTAGTAGTTTCCAACTGGCTTATTGGCAGCGGTATAATTCAGGACGGGCGTGCTTACTATGCTCTGCTGTCCCTGACTCCAGCAGTATTCTTTGCTACTATTTTGGCAAGCTTCAGGGGATTTTTTCAAGGACATCAGCTAATGACCCCTCCTGCTGTCAGTCAGATATTAGAGCAGTTTGTAAGAGTAGTCACCATGTTGGTGCTGGCCTATATGCTTCTGCCCCATGGATTGGAGTTTGCTGCTGCTGGCGCAGCCTTTGGTGCTGTTCCTGGAAGCATTACAGGCATTATTGTTTTAAGCTTTTTCTATAGAAAATATCGGCATCTGTGGCAGCAGGGCGAGCATAAGAATATCGCAGCAGGTCCTGTAGTCAAAAGACTGCTCATTTTGGCATTGCCGGTTTCCTGCGCCAATATTCTAGTTCCTGTAACCAGCAGCATTGATATGCTGCTGGTGCCTAACCGCCTGATTGATAGTGGTTTTACTGTAGAGCAGGCTACAACACTTTTTGGATATTTGGCAGGCATGGCTCAGCCTCTGTTGATGATGGCCACTATTCCCACAGTAAGCCTGGCTGCAAGCCTTGTACCAGCTGTTTCCGAGGCTTATACATTGCAGGATAAAGCAGGTATTGAAAAAAAGGCCGCAACAGCTATGAAGCTCTGCTGTTTGCTGACAGTTCCTGCAGCAGTGGGAATGAGTGCGTTAGCTGAACCAATTTCATTGCTTTTATATGGAACTGCCAAGGCTTCAGCTGCCATTATGCATACAGGTCCGGCAATTTGGCTTTTAGGAATGCAGCAGATCACTACAGGCGTTTTGCAGGGTATGGGAAAAATTAATCTGCCAATGCTGCATATGCTGGCAGGTATTTTGGTAAAGATTGGTGCCGTATGGCTTCTTACTGATGCTGCAAATAATATTGCAGGAGCGGCTTGGGCTACTAATATTAACTTTGGCCTTACTGCATTGCTGAATATTTTAGTGCTGCGCCATTTTGGAATATCATTTAAATGGAGTGATACAGCCCAAATAATAGGCGGAGCCTTTGTAATGGGCGCTGCTGCGGTGGAAGGCTATGCTTTACTTAGCAGCTGCATGGGTAAAACTGGAGCTGCTTTGGGTGCCATGGCTATTGCGGTCATCGTCTATAGTTTGGCACTGATGGCTTTAGGCGTTATTAAAAAAGATGAGCTGAAGCATTTGCCGTTAATAAAGAAATTGATAAAATAACATTTTACTAGAAAGAAGGTATAGCATGGGTACTATTACAATCGTTGGCTTAGGACCTGGTGCAGCAGGCAATTTATCCTTGGAGACAATGGAGCTTTTGCAGGGCTGCGAGCAGGTAATTTTGCGTACAGAGGTACATCCTACTGTAGAGGAGCTGCGCAAAAGAAACGTACATTTTACATCCTGCGATGATTTGTATGAGGCAGGAGCGTCCTTTGAAGAAGTATATAATAGTGTAGTTGAGCGTGTACTGAAGGCTGCTGAGACGGGAGATGTAGTTTACGCTGTTCCTGGCAGTCCTCTTGTTGCTGAGCGTACTGTAGTGCTGTTGCGTGATGCGGCTAAGGAAAACGGAGTTAAGCTGATTATTAAGCCTGCCATGAGCTTTTTGGATTTAGCATATGTTGATTTGGGTATTGACCCCATTGCTGGCCTACGCATTATTGATGCTCAGGATTTTGAAGCCATTGCTAGCGGCGGAAGTTATCCGTTGATGATTACCCAGGTATATAGTCAGCTGGTAGCTTCTGATTTAAAGCTGGCCTTAATGGAAAATCTTCCTGATGAATATGAAATTTACTTTTTGCGCAATTTAGGACTGCCTGATGAAGAGTGTCGTAGTGTACAGCTTTTTGAGTTGGACCGTCAGCCCAATATTGATCACCTGACCAGTGTATATGTTCCTCCTATGGCAAGCGATGCTGCAGAGATTTTGACTTTTGGCCCTGATGACGAGGAAGATGATAAATTTGTCATTACTGAAGATTATGAAGATGAGCTAGATACTACAGATTCCTATGACGATTTTGATATTCAGCCTCTGGCAGATGTAATCAGGACTTTGCGTGAACCTGGTGGCTGTCCCTGGGATATTGAGCAGACTCATGAGTCCATCCGCAGCAATATGATTGAAGAGGTTTACGAATATCTTGAGGCTGTTGACGCAGGTGATTATGACGGTATGCGTGAGGAACTGGGTGACGTGCTGATGCAGGTTGTATTCCATGCACGTATGGCTCAGGAAGCAGGTCATTTTGATTTGCAGGATATTATTGACGAAGTAGTTGATAAGCTGATACGTCGTCATCCTCACGTTTTTGGGGATACCCATGTTGATGGCAGCGATGAGGTTCTTGTTAATTGGGAAGCTATCAAAAAGCAGGAAAAGACTGAACGCAAGCATGTATTGGATGGAGTAACCCAAGGCTTGCCTGCACTTTTACGCGCCTACAAGGTTCAAAATAAGGCTGCGAAGGTTGGCTTTGATTGGGATAATGCTGAAGATGTCTGGGCTAAAGTGGAGGAGGAACTGGGTGAGCTGCGTGAGGCTTTTGCTGCAGGCGACTCTAAAGCTGCCGAGGCAGAGCTTGGCGATGTTCTTTTTGCTATAGTAAACTATGCTCGCTTTAATAAAATAGAGCCGGAGACAGCTCTTAATGGCACCAATAATCGTTTCACAAACCGCTTTAATCACGTGGAAAAGCGTGTTTTAGAGAGTGGCAAGGCTTGGCAGGATTTTTCTTTAGCAGAGCTGGACGAGTTTTGGAATGAGGCAAAAGCCTTAGAAAAAGCAGGTATAAAGGACTTTTAGAGATATTTTTAGTAATTGGTGGAGCATTTGCTTTAAAAATTGAATAATATGTTAATTTTTGCAATTTTTTTCACGAAAAGACTTGCAGTAAAGCAATGTACAGTGTAGAATACTAATGCAAGCAATGTGAGCTCTGCTCATTTGGCTCTTTAAGTGCCTTAATCACAAACTCAAGGAGGAACAATTAATGAACAAAACAGAATTAATTGCAGTTGTTGCTGAAAAAGCTGGCCTGACTAAAAAAGACGTAGAAAAAGCTGTTTCTGCAACTCTGGAAACTATTAAAGAAGAAGTAGCTGAAGGTGGCAAAGTTCAAATTATTGGTTTCGGTACCTTTGAAGCTCGTACCCGCAAAGAACGCATCGGCAAAAATCCTAGCAATGGCGAAGAAATCAAGATTGCTGCTGCAACCGTTCCTGCATTCAAAGCAGGCAAAGCTTTCAAAGACGTTGTAAACGCGAAATAATTTATACTATAAGTGCCCGGCTGACTGAGTCGGGCATTTCTTATCTGAAACGTGGCTCTGCACAAGGAAGTACTTAAAATGACTAAAATGCGAAGAAAGAAAAAGCATGTGCATTTTAGCTTAATTATGTTTATAGGATTTGTTGCCTTTGCAGTTGGTGCTTATCTATTCCTTAAGCAGGAGTATGAAATACATCAGGTTCGTAAGGCTCAGGCAGCGGCCGAACAGCGTATTGACGATCTTCGTAAGGAGCAAAAGGCTCTTGAGGATGAAAAAAAGCGCTTGGATGATCCTCACTACATAGAGAAGCTGGCACGTGAAAATTATAATATGGTTGGTAAGGACGAGGTTCCTTTGTTTATTGTTGAAGATAAAAAATAGGCAGAACAGGATTGTGAGAATTTTGTTCTGCTTTTTATATGCTTAAAAATAATTATTATAAATTCTCTTGTCTTTCTTCTTGTAGGAATAAAAAAAAGGTGATATACTAAGCTAGTATCAAAGTAATTTTAAGGGGGATTTTTATCTCAATGGCACTTGAAGTAGGCGCAATTGTTGAAGGTGAAGTCATTCGCATCACCAATTTTGGTGCATTCGTCCAATTACCTGAAAATAAGGTTGGACTGATTCACATTTCTGAAGTTTCCAATGTTTATGTTAAAGATGTCCATGACTTCGTAAAGGAGCATGATAAGGTTAAAGTCAAAGTACTGACTGTTGATGAGCGTGGTAAGATCGGTCTGTCCATTAAACAGGCTACACCGCCGGCTGCTCCGCAGCCTAAACCTCAGCGTCCGCAAAACGAATTCCGTGAGCGCCGCAATGGTGGTATGCGCCAGCAAAGTGCTAAACCGGCTCCGGCTCTGACCTTTGAGGATAAATTGTCCAAGTTTTTGAAGGACAGCGATGACCGTATGCTGGATTTAAAGCGTAATACTGAATCCAAACGTGGTGGTCGTGGAGCTAGACGCGACAGATAACGAAGAAAAGCAAGAGGGCGCTTTAATAGGTGTCCTCGTTTTCTTATTTTCAAATGGTTATGAGAGGTGCTTATGGTAATACATCCGTTGGTGTTTCGTCTGCAGCAGGAGCTGAAAAAGCATTTGTGCAGCGATAAGGCCTATGTCTTGGCTGTTAGCGGAGGTGCAGATTCCATGGCCCTTGCCCATGTGGCAGCAGGGATGCAGGATTTGTTCAGCTTTACTGTGTGTCACGTAGAGCATGGTATTAGGGGACAAGAAGCATTAAACGATGCTGTTCTGGTTGCGCAGCTGTGTGAAAAACTGCAGCTTCCATTTTTCTGTTGTCATGTGGATGTACCTAAAGAAGCAGAGCATTTTAATCTGACTTTGGAGGAGGCTGCCAGAAAGCTTCGCTACGAGGCTCTGGAAAAAATAGCGGAAAAGGTTTCTGCTGTTGGCATTTTGACAGCTCACCATAAAGACGATCAGGCTGAAACAGTATTGATGAAGCTGATGCGTGGCGCTGGTCTGGAGGGATTGGCGGCCATGGATACCGAGCATGATAATATTATCAGGCCCTGGCTTCAGGTGAGCCGCAGGGAGCTGGAGGAATACTGTCAGTTTAATGAACTGCAGTATTGCACAGACAGCACTAATTCTGATACCAGCTATACCCGCAACAGGGTGCGCTTGGAGCTGTTACCCTATCTGAAGCGTGATTTTAATCCCAATATAGTCGAAACTCTGGGTCGTACTGCCGATTTGCTGCGTGAGGATGCAGAATATCTTGCCTTGCTTGCGGAGCAGTATTATCTGGAAGCTGTAGTACCGTCAGATAAAAATAAGATTGTTTTCAAAATGGCTAAGTTGATAAAACTGCCTGTGGCCTTGAGAAAACGCATTTTACGGCAGGGCTATTTTAACCTGGGCGGCAAGGAGCTGAGCTTTGAACGTACAGAGGCAATGGAGCTTCTGTGCAGACGAGGTGTCGGCGGAAAGCTTTTGCAGCTGTCAGGAGGAATAACAGCCTGCTATAAAAATAAACTGCTTGTATTGTATAAGCAGGAAGATAACGTTAAGTAAAGGAGCTATAATCCATGAACGAAGATATTAAAGACATTCTTTTGACTAAAGAGCAGATTGAACAGCGTATTCAAGAGCTTGGCGCTGAAATTACCAAAGACTATGCAGGTAAGGATGTTGTTGTTGTTGTTCTACTGAAGGGGGCTGCTTGGTTTGCTACAGATCTGACAAGAGCGATTGATCTTCCTCTGAGAATTGATTTTATGGTAGCTTCCTCCTATGGAAATGGTACTTCTACCAGCGGTACTGTTAAGGTTAAGCTGGACCTTTCCGAGGATATTACCAACAAGCACGTGCTTTTGGTGGATGACATCATTGACAGCGGTGTAACCTTTGCTGCAATCAGCGACATGCTGCGTCAGCATAAGCCTGCATCCCTGAAGACTATTGCTCTCTGCGATAAGGCTGAACGCCGCATTAACGGCCTTGATGCTGATTACGTAGGCTTTAATATTCCTGACGAGTTTGTTGTAGGCTTTGGTCTGGACTATGCCGGTAACTACCGCAACCTGCCCTTTATTGGCGTTTTAAAGCCCTCTGTATACGCAAGAGCTTAATAAGTTACTATAAAAATGTTGCTTGATTATCTTAGCTATACTATAATTACAGTTATAATGTGTAAATGAGTGGAAGGAGGATACGTGCTTGAATAAATTTTTTAAGAACGTGACTTTTTATCTGCTGATTATTATCGTGATGATTTGGATGTTTGACCATTATTCTGCAAGCACTCCCAAGGCAAGCGAAATTAGCTATTCCAGCTTTATGAAGCATGTCCAGCAGGCGGAAATTAAGCAGGTAACCATTGTCGATAATGTTATCAGCGGTAAGCTTAGCGATGGTAAAGAGTTTACCACCATTGCTCCTAATGACAGCAAATTAGTAGAAAAGCTGGAACAGAACAAAGTTGACATTAAAGCAGAGCTTCCCCCGCAGCCACCATGGTGGATGGGAATTCTCAGCTCTATTCTGCCCATACTGATTATTGTAGGTCTGTGGTTTATGCTGATGAATCAAAGTGGTGCAGGCGGCGGTAAGGTTATGAACTTCGGTAAAAGCCGTGCCCGTCGTTATGATGAGGAAAAGCTCAAGATTACCTTCAAAGATGTTGCAGGTGCTGACGAGGCCAAGCAAGAGCTGGGGGAAGTTGTAGAGTTTCTTAAATCTCCCCAGAAGTATAATGAGCTTGGTGCCAAAATTCCTAAAGGCGTGCTGCTCTATGGACCTCCTGGTACTGGTAAAACCCTGCTGGCAAAGGCTGTTGCAGGTGAAGCAGGCGTGCCCTTCTTCAGCATTTCCGGTTCTGACTTCGTAGAGATGTTTGTTGGTGTAGGTGCTTCCCGTGTTCGTGACCTGTTTGATCAGGCTAAAAAAAGCGCTCCCTGCATAGTATTTATTGATGAGATTGACGCAGTTGGTCGTCAGCGTGGCGCAGGTCTTGGCGGCGGCCATGACGAACGTGAACAGACTCTGAACCAATTGCTGGTTGAAATGGACGGCTTTAGCGCTAACGAAGGCATCATCATGATTGCTGCTACCAACCGTCCTGATATTTTGGACCCTGCTTTGCTGCGTCCCGGCCGTTTTGACCGTCAGATTGTAGTGGATCGTCCTGACATCAAGGGACGTAAGGAAATTCTCAAGGTACATGTTAAAGGCAAGCCTCTTGGTGATGACGTAGAGCTGGAGGTTATTGCTCAGCGTACTCCTGGCTTCACTGGTGCAGATTTAAGCAACCTTGTTAACGAGGCTGCGCTTCTGACTGCTCGCCGTGACAAAAAGGTCATCAATATGCCTGAAATGGAAGAGGCCGCTGAACGTGTAATTATGGGTCCTGAACGTAAGAGCCGTGTTATTAGTGACAAGGAAAAACGTCTGACTGCATATCATGAAGGTGGTCACACTGTAGTAGGTATGCTGCTTGAGCATACTGACCCTGTCCATAAGGTTACTATTATTCCCCGCGGACGTGCTGGCGGCTATACTTTGAGCCTGCCTAAGGAGGATAAGTACTACGCAACCCGCAGCGAAATGCTTGATGAGCTTAAGGTTCTCTTAGGCGGTCGTGTAGCTGAGGCTTTGGTGCTGAAGGAAATTTCCAGCGGTGCCAGCAATGACCTGCAGCGTGCAACTGCCCTGGCTCGTCAGATGATTTGCGAGTACGGCATGAGTGAAAACATTGGACCTGTAACCTTCGGTCATCGTCAGGATCAGGTATTCCTGGGTCGTGACATTGCCCGCGATAAGGACTACAGCGAAGAGGTTGCTGCTGAAATCGATAAAGAGGTACGTTCCTTTATGGAAGATGCGTATGCTGCTACTGAAAAGCTGTTAAATGAAAATCTCGATACTCTCCATGTCATTGCACAGGCTCTGATTGAGCGTGAAACCTTGGACGAGAACGAAATCAACGAGCTGGTAGAGTATGGTCATATCCTTACTGCTGAGGAAAGACTGTATCTGAAGCAACAAAAGGAAGCAGAACAGGCTGCTGCAGAAGCTGTATCTGAGGCTGCACCTGAAAATGAATAGGACTCTTTAGGGGTAATATTCTATAGCAATAATTAT
The DNA here is from genome assembly GCA_900547415.1 of uncultured Phascolarctobacterium sp. Classification (GTDB taxonomy): domain Bacteria; phylum Bacillota; class Negativicutes; order Acidaminococcales; family Acidaminococcaceae; genus Phascolarctobacterium_A. The sequence goes on from URGS01000011.1 coordinate 51,260, forward strand.
AAGGATTTTAAAAGCATCTGTGGCTTAGGTCACAGATGCTTTTTTTATGAGAAATAATCAGAAAAAAAGTGTATGAATTTCTTGAAAAAAATAAAAAAATATATAGCATTCTTGCGAGTTTTGTAGTAAACTTTTATCACACGTTAGTACTGTTTCTGCAGTGCTCACAATTTAGAAACGAAAGGTTGTGTTATTAAGGCTATGAATGAACCGGAAATGAATAGAAGCTTGAAAAACAGGCATTTGCAAATGATTTCCCTGGGCGGCATTATCGGAAGCTGTTATTTTTTAGGAGCTGGATACGCGATTGAGCAGGCTGGGCCTGCCATTATCCTTTCTTACCTTTTCGGTGGTATCATCGTATTATGCGTTATGCTTTGTTTAGCAGAGTTGGCGGTGGCTGAGCCTATTTCCGGGTCATTTGTCTCTTACGCCAAGAAAAACATATCTTCGACATGGGCTTGTGGCGTAGGTTGGGCCTATTGGCTGAATTGGATGGCTTATGTACCTTCAGAAATGATTGCAGCCGGTATTATTATGAATAATTTTGTACCGGAGATCAGTCAGCTGTGGTGGGCAATCTTCTTTGGCTTAATTGTAACAATTATCAATCTTTTTCAAGTAGATAATTTTGGAGAAAGCGAATTTTGGCTTTCTATGATTAAAGTAGTTGCTTTAATCGTGTTCTGCATTGTTGCAGGATTGATTGTGCTGGGTGTCGTTGGTGATCAAGGCTATTTGGGAACCAGTGTTCTGCTGTCTCAAGGGGGCTTTGCTCCTGAGGGTTACTGGCCAATCATTTTGACTATGGTCATTATTCTTGTAAATTTTCAGGGTACTGAAATTATTGGCCTGGCTGCAGGCGAATGCAAGGATCCTGCCAAGAGTATTCCTATTGCAGTTCGTAATGTTTCCTGGCGTGTAATCGCTTTGTATATTATTCCTATTACTCTGCTTCTTTCTATTTTGCCGTGGAACAAGGCAAGCCTTAACGAGAGCGTTTTCGCAGCTGCTTTGTCTGAATATGGCTTTGATGGAATGGCATCTCTGATTGCCTTTGTAGTTTTGGTAGCAGGTGTTTCTTGTGCCAACTCTGGCCTTTATGGCGGTGCTCGTGCGCTACACGCTTTGGCTAATATGGGGATGGCGCCGTCCTTTCTTGGTAAGCTGAACAAGAATGGTATGCCTCAGAATTCCATTATTATTTCAGTGTGTGCCTGCTGGTTAGTTATTGTTCTATATACCTTTAATCAGGACTCTGCGATTTACACCTACCTGTTGGCTGTTTCCGGCTTTACTGGTGCTATGGCGTGGATTTCTATTTGCTGGAGTCAGTACAACTTCCGTAAGGATTTAATCGCAAGAGGCTTGGAGCATACTTTGAAATATAAGACTCCCTTCTTTCCTTACGTGACTTATTTCGGTATCTGGTCTCAAATCTTTTGTCTTGTTGTTATTGCATTTACACCTGATTTGCGCCAAACCCTGTATGCTGGTGTTCCTATGCTGGTCCTGCCTATGATTTGGTATCGTTGGCGTTTGCGTCAACGCAATCTTAAAATGCAGATGGCTGTGGCACATGCGCAGAAGCGCTGAATGCTGCTTAATAGTATTTTGTAAGACTGTCCCCGGAGTAATCCGGGGATTTTTCTTTTGCAGGATATTTCTTGGTTTACGATGGACTTGACTTTTGGTTAACCTAGTGTTAACCTTTCCATAGAGAAAATTACAGATAAAGCTGTTGCCATAATAAATATGGAGGTATATGATGCGTAAACGTATTTTGGAGTTTTTAAGACAAAATAATCAGGAGCCTGTATCTGGCGAGGAGATTTCCAGACAGTTGGAGATTTCTCGTACTGCAGTCTGGAAACATATTCAAACCCTTAAAAGTGAGGGATATGCTATTGAGTCCGTACCTAAGCGCGGCTATGTGCTTTTAGAGACTCCGGACAGACTTTTTCCGCAGGAAATTCAGTCTCGTTTGGAAACAAAGTGGCTTGGGCGCAATATTTGCTATAAGGATTCTGTGGATTCCAGCAATAACTTGGCCAAGGCTTTGGCGAATGCAGGCTGCGAGGACGGACTTCTTGTTGTTGCCGAGGAACAGGGGGCAGGCAAGGGTCGTTTATCACGGGGCTGGATATCTCCTTACGCTAAGGGTATTTGGTTTTCCATCGTCCTGAAGCCGCCATTTCTGCCTCAGGAGGCGTCTAAATGCACTCTTATGGCAGCAGTTGCTGTTGTCAAGGCTGTTAACTGTATTAAAGGCGTTGAGGCAGCTATTAAATGGCCTAATGATATTTTGCTTAATGGACGCAAGCTGGTTGGCATTCTGACAGAGATGAATGCAGAATTTGGCCACATTAATTATGTTGTTATCGGTATTGGCATCAATACTAATGCAACTGCTGATGATTATCCTGACGAAGTAAAGGATTTGGCCGTTTCTGTTGCTGATGCGGCAAAGGAGTCCTTTACAAGGGTACAGCTTTTAGCAGATATTCTGAAGAATATGGAGGAACTGTACGAGACTGCCTGCAAGGAAGGTTTTGTACCTATCTTGGAAGAATGGCGTAAGTATTCCTGTACCTTGGGTCAGGAGGTTAAGGTAATTGCTCCCGACATGACCTATTTTGGTACTGCAGTAGATATTGACGAGGAGGGTTTGCTCATAGTACGCAAGGAGGACGGTACAATGGAAAAGGTTGTAGCCGGAGATGTTTCCATTCGTCCTGCTGCAGCTAAAAATGGTGCTTATTCCTAATAAATATATTTAGTATATTTTTCTTGCATTATTCAGACTTTGTGGTAAAATATAGAAGGCTTTAAGCCGTATATTAAAACGGAAATCAGGGTTTCCGAGGAGGACCATTTATGTTACTTGTTATTGACGTTGGTAATACCAATATCGTTGCTGGTGTATTTGACGATAAGGAAGTGAAGGTTCATTGGCGTTTTTCCACTGACCGTTCTAAAACTGCTGATGAGTACGGCATTCTTCTGCGCAGTATGTTCCAATACAGCGATGTAGAAATGGATAACATTGATTCCATTATCATTTCCAGTGTTGTGCCTCCCGTGCTTATCCCTCTTTGCCATATGTGTGAAAGATATTTTGGCTGCAAACCTATGGTTGTAGGACCTGGTATCAAGAACGGTATCTTCATCAGATACGACAATCCTAAAGAGGTTGGTGCTGACCGTATCGTAAATGCTGTTGCTGCACTTCATAAATACAGTCATCTGAACCGTCCTATGATTATTCTTGACTTTGGTACTGCTAATACCTTCTGTGCTTTGCTGCCTAATGGTGAGTATCTTGGCGGTGCAATTGCTCCTGGTATTGGTATTTCTACTGAGGCTTTGTTCCAGAGAGCTGCTAAGCTGCCTCGTATTGAGCTTATCAAGCCTAAGAATGTTATTTGCCGTAACACTGTTGCTTCCATGCAGGCTGGCGTTATTTATGGCGCAGTAGGCCAGATGGAGGGCATCATTAACCATATGAAGAAGGAGCTGGGCGGCGATGCTTATGTAATTGCTACCGGCGGCTTTGCCAATACTATGGCTGCAGAAAGTGATTCTATTGACGTAGTAGATCCTTTCCTGACCCTTGATGGTCTGCGTATTTTATACGAAAAGAACGCTAAATAAACCTGAATTTTAAGAATGCCCGCTTCGGCGGGCGTTTTTTGTCATTTATAGAAAGAGAGTATATATGCAGATAGGAAATATTAAATTAGAAGCCCCCTTAGTTCTAGCACCTATGGCAGGAATTACGGATTTGCCATTTCGATTGATTTGTCGCCGTTTAGGCTGTGCCATGACTGTATCTGAAATGGTCAGTGCCAAGGGCTTGCTATATAAAAATGTCAAAACTACGGAAATGCTGCGTATTGATAATGGTGAACGTCCTACCGCAATACAGCTTTTTGGCAGTGTTCCTCAAGAGCTTGCTCAGGCTGCTAAAATGGTTGAGGCCAGTGGCGCTGATATGATTGATTTGAATATGGGGTGCCCAGTGGCAAAAATTGTCAATAACGGTGAAGGCTCCGCGTTGATGAAAACACCTCAGCTTGCCTATGAAATTTTAGCGGCAATGGTTGATGCAGTGCAGATCCCTGTAACCGTCAAGTTTCGTGCAGGCTGGGACGATGAGCATCGTAATGCAGTAGAGATTGCTTTGGCCGCTGAAAAAGCAGGCGTGTCATCAATTGCTGTCCATGGCCGTACACGTCAGCAATTTTACGAAGGCAAGGCTGATTGGAATATTATCCGTCAGGTAAAGGACGCTGTAAATATTCCAGTGTTTGGCAATGGTGATATTTTTACCGTTGAAGATGGTTTGCGTATGCTTAAAGAAACTGGCTGTGATGGTCTGATGATTGGTCGTGGTGCGGATGGTAATCCTTGGCTGTTTAATCGACTTAAGGCAGTGATGTCAGGACAGGAAGATCCAGGTGCACCTGAGCTTGATGTTAGACTGGCACAGGCTGCAGAGCATCTTCAGATGCTTATAGACTATAAGGGTGAATATGTTTCTGTAAAGGAAATGCGTCGCCATATATCTGCTTATTTGAAAGGATTGCCTCATGCTGCTGAATTTAGAGGGCGTTTCCATAAAGTAGATACTCAAGAGCAGTTTATGGCTTTGTTGGGTGAGTACGCAGACTGTGCTCACGAATACTATGAGCATGCTAAAGATGGGATGACTGAAAAGCAAATTTAAAAAATTACTTTATTATAAAAATAGCAGAATGAGTAATTGTTTAGTTAAAAGCAGCTTTGCTAAAATGTTGTAGAAGCTGATTAAATATGCTAAAATAGTATTTTGTAATAGAAGTATTTAGGGAGAATTTTTTATGAAATCTACTGAGAATTGCAAGCATGTAATCAGCATCAGTCTGGGTTCATCTACTCGTGATGCTCAGGCTGTACTCCGTTTAGGCGACAGGGGAGTTATCGTAGAGCGCCGTGGAACAGACGGAGATTTTGGCAAGGCTCGCAGATTGATGGAGCAATGGGATGGCAAGGCTGATGCCATTGGCTTAGGCGGAACGGATTTATATGTGTGCGCAGGTGCAAAGCGCTACGTGTTTAGAGAATCTGCTAAGCTGATAGAAAATGTCCGCAAAACCCCCGTTTTAGATGGAAGTGGTTTAAAGAATACTCTTGAGCGTAAGCTTATCCGTAAGCTGGCGTCCGAGGGAAAAATTCCTATCAAAGGAAGCAAGGTCCTGCTTGTGTGTGCTGTAGACCGTTTTGGTATGGCAGAGGCGCTGCAGGAGGCGGGAGCCGAAGTAACCTTTGGCGATTTGATTTTTGGACTTAATATTGACAAACCCCTTTACTCGTTAAAATCCCTAGGCTGGTGGGCAGAGCTGCTGGCTCCTTTGATAACAAAGCTGCCTGTAAGCTGGTTTTACCCTATGGGTAAACAGCAGGAGAAGCGTACTGTACGCCACACCAAATATTTTCTTGAGAACGATATCATTGCCGGCGATTTTCATTTTATCAAGAAGTTCATGCCGAATAAGCTGCCTGGAAAGATAATTATCACTAATACAGTAACGGCAGCAGATAGAGAGATGCTGCGCCAGGCTGGCGTCAGTATTCTGATTACGACTACGCCCTGTTTGGAAGGACGCAGTTTTGGCACAAATGTTATGGAAGCGCTGCTAGTAGCTCTAAAGGGCAGCAATAAAGCTTTAAGTGCTGAGGAATATTTAGAGCTTATAGAGCAATATCATATAGAATCCTCTACTGAGTACCTGTGTGCGAAGGAGTAATGAAAATTCATGGAAAAGTTTGCTTTTATTTTCCATCCCCTGTCTTTACAGGACATGGAGCATTTATCCCCTATAATGAAATATATACCAGGAAGCATTATTGAGGCTTGCCTGAAAATGAAGAAGCCATTTAAGGTTTCTCATATTACTGGAATTAAAAGTCCCTATGCTGAGGCAGAGGGCTGGTTTATTGGTTGTCCTCTGACAGCTAAGCAAATGGTTGAGCTTCCTGAAGAATTTGTAATGGACAGGATTATTGAATCCGGTAAGGTTGCGCAGGATTTAGGCGCTAAAATAGTAGGCTTAGGAGCATTTACTTCTATTGTTGGCGATGCAGGCATTACTGTTGCCAAAAATCTGGATATTGCCGTAACATCTGGCAACAGCTACACTGTGGCAACTGCAATTCAAGGTACAAAGGAAGCTGTTAAGCTGATGGGCAAAAAGCTCAGTGACTGCCGTGCCGTAGTCATTGGTGCAACTGGTTCTATTGGCGCAGCTTCTGTACGTCTTTTAGCAAGAGAAGTAAGTCATATTACTCTTGTTGCCCGTCATAAACAGCCTTTGGAGGAGCTGGCTCAGGAGCTTATTCGTGAAAATAATTGTGATGTAGCCATTTCCAATGATATTCAAAGCGTTCTAAAGGAAGCGGATATTGTTATTACAGTTACCAGCGCATTGGACTTTTTAATTACGCCCAAGGATTTGAAGCCAGGTGCAGTTGTCTGTGATGTTGCTCGTCCGAGAAATGTATCCCGCGATGTTTCCATGCAGCGTGACGACGTTCTTGTGATTGAGGGTGGTGTAATTAATATTCCCGGCAATGTTGATTTTCACTTTAATTTTGGCTTTCCACCGAGAACATCTTATGCATGTATGGCTGAGACAATGATTCTGGCTTTAGACGGAAGATACGAAAATTTCTCTTTAGGCAGAAATCTGGAATTGGAGAAGATTAAAACAATAGAGGCTCTTGCAGCTAAGCATAACTTTACATTGGCAGGCTTCCGTAATTTTGAAAGAGCAGTTACCTCTGAGCATATTATAGAGGTAAAGCTTAGAGCAGAGCGCGAGCTGGCAATTCATGGCTGCTAAGGTTGACAAGCAGAGAGTCAGTACATATAATTAAATAGATATATTTAACTGCGCAAAAAACTTGCGTGGTATTGTATAGATGAGAATATAAACGAAGGAGCAGGAAAATGGCTACTAAAGAAACTATTTTAACAGCTGATGGTCTTAGAAGATTAGAGGAAGAATTAGACAATTTGCGAACTGTCCGCCGCCAAGAGGTAGCTGAGCGTTTGAAAATTGCTATTTCCTATGGCGATATTAGTGAGAACTCTGAATACGATGATGCAAAGAGTGAGCAGGCTTTTATTGAAGGTCGTATCCTTGAGCTGGAGCAAATGATTAAAACTGCAATCATCATTGATGATGCTGCAGTTAAAAATGCGGATACTGTTTCCCTGGGCTCCACTGTACTCCTGAAAGATATGGAAACTGAGGAAGAAGAAACCTACACTATTGTTGGTACCACAGAGGCTGATCCTTTTGAAAACCGTATTTCCAACGAATCTCCTGTAGGTGTAGCAATTCTGGGACAAAAGGTTGGTGCAGTAGTTGTAGCTAATACTCCTGCGGGCGAACTGTCCTATAAGATTATGGAGATTAAATAAGCTGTTTTAGCATAGTTATAGCATAATCAATGATAGAGCCAGGAGCTTTATCGATTATTAGAAAAGGAGAAGAAGAATGACTGAAGCAAAGAATAAGCAACAGGTTGAAGAAAAGGCTCCCCTTACTGAAACAGAAATCAGCGAACAAATGCAGGTTCGTCTTGATAAAATGCATAAAATTGAGGAAAAGGGCTGGTTGCCTTTTGGACATCGTTTTGAATGGACCCATCATGCATCAAATGTAGATGCCCAATTTGAAGAGCTGTCTGCAGCTGACGCAAAGGTAAAAATGGCTGGCCGTATTATGGCTATTCGTGGCCATGGCAAAACCTGCTTTATGGATATGCAGGACAAAACTGGTCGCCTACAGGTTTATGTGCGTAAAGACGCTATTGGCGAAGAAAACTACGCTTTGATTAAAATGATGGATATCGGTGATACTGTTGGTGTTACCGGTACTATTTTCCGTACCCATATGGGTGAGATTTCCATTAAGGCAGAAGCTATCGAAATGCTGTCTAAGGCACTGCGTCCTCTGCCTGAAAAATATCATGGCCTGAAGGACGTAGAAATGCGTTACCGTCAACGCTATGTTGACCTGATTGTAAATCCTGAAGTTCGTGATACTTTTGTAAAACGCAGCCAAATTATAAAAAGTGTGCGTGAGGTACTGGACAGTCATGATTTCCTGGAGGTAGAAACTCCTATTCTGAATACCATTGCTGGTGGTGCTGCTGCACGTCCTTTCATCAGCTATCATAACACTCTGGATATGCAGGTTTATATGCGTATCGCTCCTGAGCTGTATCTGAAACGCCTTATTGTTGGCGGTATGGACAGAGTATATGAGCTGGGTCGTGTATTCCGTAACGAGGGTATTGACAACAGACATAACCCTGAGTTCACCAGTGTTGAGATTTATCAAGCTTTTGCTGATTATCGCGATATGATGGACCTGACTGAGGAAGTAGTTGTTAAAACTGCTGAAAAGGTTCTGGGAACTACTAAAATTGTATACGAAGGTACTGAAATTGAGTTGGCTAGTCCGTGGAAGCGCATCAGCATGATTGATGCTGTTAAGGAATATTCCGGCAAAGATTTCACCAATGTTACCGATATTGAAGAAGCACGCGCAATGGCTAAAGAGCTGAATGTTGAAATTGAGCCTTCCTTTGGCATTGGCAAGATTATTAATGCATGCTTTGAAGAATATGTTGAAGACAAGCTGATTCAGCCTACCTTCATTACTGGTCATCCGAAAGAAATTTCTCCTCTGGCAAAGAGCAATCCGGAAAATCCCGAGATTACCGATCGCTTCGAGGCTTATATCTATGGCCGCGAAATCTGCAACGGCTTTACCGAGCTTAATGATCCTATTGATCAAAAAGAACGTTTCCTGAAGCAAGTTGAAGAGCGTGCTGCAGGCGACGAAGAAGCAAATATGATGGATGAAGATTTCGTTACTGCACTGGAATATGGTCTGCCTCCTACAGGCGGCTTAGGTATTGGTATTGATCGTCTGGTTATGTTCCTTACCAATAGCTCTACCATCCGTGACGTACTGTTCTTCCCGACCATGAAACCCTTAAAGGGCGAGGAACGTCGTGAAGAGGTTGTTGTAGGTGCACCTGTGACTGCTGAAGCTCCTGTAGCTGAGACTGCTCCTGTTGAACCTATTGATTTTTCCAAGGTAGAAGTAGAACCCTTGTTCCAAGACTTTGTAGATTTTGAAACCTTTGCTAAGTCTGATTTCCGTGCTGTTAAGGTTAAGGAATGTGTTGCTGTGCCCAAGAGCAAAAAGCTTCTGAAATTCACTTTAGATGACGGCAGCGGTACTGACCGTGTAATTTTGAGCGGTATTCATGCTTACTATGAACCTGAAGAGCTTGTAGGCAAGACTTTAATTGCTATTACTAATCTGCCTCCGCGTAAAATGATGGGCATTGACTCCTGTGGTATGATCATTTCTGCTATTCATTCTGAAGAGGGTGAAGAACGTCTTAATGTTCTGATGGTGAATGATCGTATTCCTGCTGGTGCAAAGCTGTATTAATTTTACAATTTTTTCAGAAGGATTTTTAAAAGCTGTCGCGAAAGCGACAGCTTTTTTATGTTTTTTACAAGATTTTTCTGGAAAAATTTAAAAAAATTTAATGAAGAAAATCCTTATATAATGGTAGTTTGTTTGACTACATATCCGTGTGTTTCTTAAAAAACAAACAAAAAATATCAAAAATAGTGTTGACAGCAATGGAAAGCTATGGTATTATAAACAAGTCGTCGGGACATGGCGACAACAACGAACCTTGAAAACTGAACAATAACCTAGAAAAAAGCGAATGTGCGG
>URGS01000012.1 GCA_900547415.1 uncultured Phascolarctobacterium sp.
GCCTTTTAGGCGGTAAATGACAAACCACCGGCTACGCCGGTGGTTTTGATTATATCTCTTTTTTGATGAGCTATTGCAAGCAAGAATAAATGTTGATATAATAAGAAGAAGATTTTAAGATAGATTCTTATTAAAATCAGATTCAACAAGTAAATATTTTTAAATGGGCAATTTGGTGAAATTCCAAAACTGTACCGCAACTGTGTTGGGAGTTTTTCTGTCAAGTCCTTTTACAGAGGGATGGAAAGGCGATGATCTTAGTCAGGGTACCATTAGTTTTCTAGAGCTTGCGAGTACAAGCTGGGGAGCATTTATGCATTCTGCTTTTATTTAGGTGGAGTGTTTCCTTGCCTGCTTATACGGGCCTTGAATATTTGTAAGGACCGTGGCTGCACGGTCTTTATTTTATTTTTAGGGATGGTGGATATGACAAAGCATTTAGTTAACTTTTGTGCTATTGATTGGTATGAAAATGAGCTGGCGGAACGCGGTCAGTCCTTGGCTGATTTTGTTAACCAGCTTGGTGTAGATGGTGTAGAACAATTCGTTTACACTATGGAGCCTAATAAAAATTCCTATAGTGATCTTACCGTAGGTGTACATCTTAATTATTGGCCCTATTGGATGGATTTTTGGCTGAAAAAGGCTAAACGTCTCAAACAGTATTTCCGTAATATTCATGAACGTAATCAATATTTCCATGATGCATTAAGCTGCGAGGAATGGCTGTCCGTAATTCGCCGTAATATTAACGTAGCAATGGCTGAGAAGCCTGAGTATCTTGTATGGCACGTGGCAGAAGCTAACAATGAGGAAATATTTACGTATCAGTTCAACTACAGTGATAGAGAGGTTTTACAGGCTAGTGCTGATGTATTTAATTCTATTGCTGATGAGATTCCTGCAGGTACTACTGTATTATTTGAAAACCTGTGGTGGCCTGGCTTACGTCTGACCGATGTACGTAATGTAAAATTCTTCTTTGATAGAATTAAACGTGATAATGTTGGTATTATGATGGATACCGGTCATTTGATGAACACCAATCTGCGCTTGAAAAATGAAGCTGATGCTGTGGATTTTGTTTGTCGTACCTATGAAAAGCTGGGTGATTATGGTAAGCTTGTTAAGGGTCTGCATTTAAGCTGCAGTTTGAGCGGTTCCTACCAGCGTAATTTTAATCGTCAGGTTCCTGCAGAGCTTGGCTATGAGCAGGTTTGGCGTCATGTTACTCAGATAGACAGACATCAGCCTTTTGAAACTGATGCTGTTAAACGAATTATCGAAACTATTCAGCCTGAATACATTGTTCATGAGCTGGCTTTTGATAGTATGGGGGATTTAGCAGAAAAGCTTCCTATTCAGTTGAAAAATATTAGATAGTTTATATTACTCTTATCTTTTTTGTGATATAATGGGACTGTCGTTTGACAGTCCCATTATTATTTTAAGGAGAAGTTTATGAAGCTTAAGAATTTTTTGTTAGCTTTATGTATATTGGCTATGCTGCCTGCATCAGTAGGAGCAGAAAATAAATATTATCTAGATGAAAAACTAAAAGGCTATAAGGAAGCCGAATTTTTGCTTCTTACTGGCGATGATGTAAATTTTCGTAAGGCCCCGGTTAATGGTCAGGTAATTAAGTGTCTGCCTCATCATACCTTGGTGAGAGTTTTGGAGCGTCAGGGTGACTGGCTTAAGGTGGACATTAGTGGAACTGAAGGATATCTTTCTGCTGCTTTTGTAGGTGCAGGCTCACAGGATGAACTCACTAGTGAGGATTTTACTGGTGCGTTAGCTGATTTAGGAACTAAATTTGATGAAGCTGGAACTAATGCTAGGCTTGGGAAACCTGTAAAGGAATATCGTGATAAAAAAACTAAGCGGGATATGTATGACTATGGTAAAATTACCCTTGGTATCCGCCATAATAAGGTCGCTAGCATAGAAATCAGAGATACACAGTTTATTACAATGCGTGGAGTAAGCATTGGTGACAGTAATAGTCGTGCTATCGGACAATATGGTATGCCTGACGGAGTAGTTTATAATAATGATTGCACAGAATACGAGTATCGTTTGTCAGAAAACGAGCCTTGTCGTTTTATTATTGGCGTTGATAGCAATAATATTATTAAAAAGTTTGTCATGGAGCTATTGGATGATTAGTTATAAACTATATGTAAAAATTTAGCTTTAAATTGATAAAACAGTCATATAGCGATATTAAATTAGAAAATGTAAATAATCTCTTAATAGCTGGGCTATAGGCATAATTAGATGCTTATAGCCTTTTATATAGATGAATATTATATTTTGGTGATTTTTCTTTATTATGTTTAAATTTCTTTGTTTTTCTTCTGTTTTCTCTATATTCTTATATTTTTATCTTGGACTATAAAATGGTATAATAACCACTGTCTTATTATTTTTAAAGGAGTGACAATCTTAATGCAAGACACACAAAACAAGAACCAAGTTGGTGGCATCCTTGGTTTAATTGAACGTGTAGGTAATAAAATCCCCGATATTACCATTTTATTTATCGGTGCCTTTGTTATCTGCTGCGTTATGTCCGCAATTTTATCCCAATTCCATTTTGGCTACGTTCACCCTACAACTGGTAAGGAAATCGTTGTCAATAACATGCTTAGTGGCAAAAACCTCGTTGACCTGCTGAGTAAAATGGTAACTAACTATTCAGGTTTCCCTCCGTTGGGTATGGTTATCGTTGCAACTCTAGGTATCGGTATTGCTGATGGTTCTGGCTACATTAATACCGCATTGAAAAAAATCCTTTCTGTTACCCCTAAATTTTTAATTACTCCGATTATTATTTTAGTTGGTATGCTGAGCCATCTGGGACCTGATACCGGCTATGTAATTATTATTCCTGTGGCAGCATACATGTTCTATGCCAGCGGCAAGCATCCTTTGGCTGGTATTGGTGCTTCCTTTGCTGGTATCGCAGGTGCTTTTGCTGCTAACTATACTCCTTCTGCAATTGACCCTGTAATCCAAGGTTTTACTCAAAGCGCTGCACAAATCATTGACCCGACATATCAGGTTAACGTACTGTGCAACTATTTCTACGCTTTTGGTGCTACCTTTGTTGTTATTCCTAGCTGTTGGTATGTAACTGAACGTATTGTTGAGCCGTGGCTGTGGAAAACATGTCCCTTGGATTCTGATATTGATGTAGGTGAGGACTCCAATACTGCTGTTACTCATGAAGAGAATCGTGCATTCTATACTGCAAGTGCTGTATTTACTGTTATGGTTATTGGTCTGGTTATGCTGCTGATGCCTGCTGATTCTATTTTCCGTGATAGCAATGGTATGTTGGCAAGCTTTAAAGCACCGATTATGCAGTCCATTGTATCTCTGCTCTTTGTATTCACAGGTACTATTGGTCTTGTTTATGGTGTTATGGTTGGCAAGTTCAAATCTCCTAAGGACGTAACTAAGGCTATGGAGGATATTACCAAAACCTTAGTACAGCTTATTGTGTTCTATTTCTTTGCAGCACAATTCCTTTATGCATTTGGTGCTTCCAATATGGGTGCATTGATTGCTATTGCTGGTGCAGAATTCCTGAAATCCTTGGCTCTGCCTCCGCAGGTAACTGTTTTCGGCATCATCATCTTTGTTGCTCTGCTGAACCTGATTATTACCTCTGCTTCCGCAAAATGGGCTATTCTAGCTCCTATCTTTGTTCCTATGCTGATGGCTGTTGGTATTGCTCCTGAGCTTACTCAAGTTGCATTCCGTGTCAGTGACTCTGCTGTAAACGTAGTAACTCCTATGTTTGCCTTTTACCCCCTGATTATTCTGTATTGCCAAAAATACGTTAAGAGTGCTGGTATCGGTACCCTCAGCTCCTTGATGATGCCTTATACTATAGCGCTTTTGATTAGCTTGACCATTATGCTGTACGTATTCTGGGGTCTGGATATTCCTCTGGGACTGCAGGCTGACTATGTATATCCGCGCCGTGTAATGTAATAATGTGAGGCCGTAAGGCTTTAGTAAAGGCCTAGGCTCTACCGATGTAATACCTACTTCGGCGGAGCCTTTGCCATAATTTACGTTTCTATAATTTTACTTTTGGAAAGGAAGTATTAAAGAATGAATATTCAAGAACGTCTTACTGAAAGATTTTTCCGCTACGCTGCAATTTCCTCTCAATCTGTAGAGGGTGCATCTGTTGTTCCTAGTTCTGAGGGGCAGTGGAAGCTGGCAGAGCTGTTAAAGTCTGATTTAGCTGAGCTTGGTTTTGTGGATTTGGAGATTAGTGAATATTGTGTATTAACTGGTAAGCTGCCTGCAAATCTCCCTGAGGGCTACCATAAGGTTCCTGCTGTAGGTTGGGTTGCTCATTTGGATACTGTTGATGTTAACATGTCTCCTGAGGTTCATCCTCAAGTTGTAAAAAACTATCAAGGCGGCGACGTTCTCCTTAATGCAGAAAAACAAATCTATATTAAGGTTAGCGAGCATCCTGAGCTGAACAAATATATTGGCAGTGACCTGATTGTCAGCGATGGTACCTCTGTGCTTGGCGCTGATAATAAGGCTGCTATTGCTAATATGATGGTTGCCTTCGAGACCTTGGCAGAAAACAAGGATATTCTTCACGGAGATATCTATGTTGGCTTTGTTCCTGATGAAGAGGTTGGTCTGTGCGGCAGCAAAATGATGGATTTCAGCAAATTCCCCGTAGATTTTGCTTATACCATTGACTGCTGTGAGTTAGGCGAGGTTGTTTACCAAACCTTTAATGCAGGTACTGCATTGATTGACATTAAAGGTGTAACTGCACATCCTATGTCTGCAAAAAATACATTGGTAAATCCTGGCCTTGTTGCAGTAGATTTTATCAACTGCCTGGACAGAATGCAGACTCCTGAGCATACTGAAGGTACAGAAGGCTTTATCTGGGTTGGTTCCATTGAATCTAATGCAGCAGAAGCTCATTTGAATATCAAGATTCGTGACCATAGCAAGGCTATGTATGAAGCACGCAAAAAATATCTTGTTGACGCTTTGGAATATGTAAAGGCTAAAAATCCTAAGGCTGAAATTAAGATGGAAATAACCGATGTATATGCAAATATTGCTGATGCAATTCGCGAGGACAATAAAATGTGCATTGATTACATCTTTGAAGCTATGAAGGAGCTGGAAATCGAGCCTAAGAATATGGCTATGCGTGGTGGTACTGACGGATCCTTTATTTCTACCAAAGGTATTTTGACTCCTAACTATTTCACTGGTGCGCATAACTTCCATTCTAACTGCGAGTTTATGCCTATGGACGCAGTTGAAAAATCCTGCCTTATGACCTTAAAGCTTATCGAGCTTATTACTAAATAACAAATACTGACGTAAAGAAAGCAGCTCTTGGTATTTCCTAGGAAATATCAAGAGCTGTTTCTGCATATAAAAATCTCCTAAAGTAGACTTTTAATATTACGTCAGTCTACTTTAGGAGCAGTATATCATATTGGTTCAGATATATACTTTAGGTATTTATTCGCAGCAGGCATTGGAAACCGTGTTGCGGTTGACAACACAGAAGCCATCTGCCTCTAGATGTTCAATAATTTCCTTAATCTGTTTAATATCTCTTGTTTCCAGGCTCAGCTTTAAAATGCAGCTGGTAATGGGCATATTAGCATCGGAGCGGTCATGATGTACGCTGACAACGTTAGCACCGTACTTGCTGACAATGTCGATAACACGTTTAAGTTGTCCGGGCTTGTCCTCCAGATTTACTACAAGATGTGCTAAGCGTCCGCCAGTTACAAGGCCACGGGTAATAACACGGGATAAAATATTTACATCAATATTGCCACCGGAAACGAGGCATACGGTTTTTTTGCCTTCGATAGGCAGCTTGTTGAAAAGGGCTGCAGCCACGGGAGTAGCTCCTGCACCTTCAGCAACTAGCTTTTGTTTTTCCATCAAGGTCAGGATAGCTGCAGAAATCTCATCTTCGCTGACAGTGACAATATCGTCAACATATTTGCTGATAATTTCGTAGGTGTTTTCACCAGGAGTTTTTACTGCAATGCCGTCAGCCAGGGTTTTTACATAATCCAGAGTGCAATAATGCTTTTCATGGTATGCCTTGTACATGCTTGCTGCACCTGCTGCCTGTACACCATAGACCTTAACCTCAGGACGCAGAGCCTTGATTGCAAAAGCTACGCCGGAAATAAGACCGCCGCCGCCAATAGGAACAATTACTGCTTCTACATCAGGAAGCTGCTCCAAGATTTCCAGACCAATAGAGCCTTGACCAGCCATAACCAGCTCATCATCGTAGGGGTGAATAAAGGTCATGCCAGTTTCCTTTTGCAGTTCTACTGCGCGGTCGTGGGCTTCGTCGTAGGCACCAGGAACAAGCTCTACCTGTGCACCAAGGCGTTTGGTGTTTTCTACCTTCATGATGGGAGCACCATCAGGCATGCAGATAATACTCTTGATACCCATGCTAGTGGCTGCCAAAGCTACGCCCTGTGCGTGGTTGCCGGCGCTGCAGGCGATAACGCCTTTGCTGCGTTCATCTTCGGTTAATTGACTAATTTTGTAATATGCACCGCGAAGCTTAAAGCTGCCAGTAACTTGAAGGTTTTCTGTTTTTAGATAAAGCTGCTTGCCTAAGCTGAGATTAGGTGCTGCTATTAAGTCTGTTTTGCGTGCCACATTTTTTAACGTAAATGAAGCATGGTAGATTTTGTCCAATGTCAGCATAATTGCCCTCCTGAAATTATTGATTTTTCTCGTGTCCACTGTGAGTGGAAAAAATGGTATTTGTCCACTAAATCATCATTAAGCATATTATAGATAGTGAAGGATATTAAGTCAAGGGGAAACAGAGAAGGTATAAGATTAAGAATTTTTGAAAAATAAATGACTTTTCTTATGTAAACAGCACTGCTCCTTTTCAATACTCCTAAAAAATGTTATCATATAATGTACGTGATTTTTATTTCTGCTGGAGAATGCAGAAAATTAATTATAATATACATAAGTAAAGGAGAATTAATATGCAGTGGATTGAAGTTAATGTTGCAGTAACTCACGAGGCTGTAGAAGCTGTAGCGGATATTATGACTAGTGTAGGTGCTATGGGTGTTGCTATTGAGGACCCCCAACTGATTAATGACCTTCGTAATTCTGGAACTTGGGAGTTGTGTGATATTCCTGAGCAGGAGAATACTGAAGTTGTAACTGTTAGCGCATATTATGCTGATGACGAAAAGCTTCAGGGACGCTTAGCAGCTATTGAAGAGCAGTTAACCTTGGTTGAGGAGCGCATTGGCAAATATCGTTTTGGCAATACCCGTTTTCGCACTGTTAACGAGCAGGATTGGGCTAATGAGTGGAAGCAATATTTCCATGTTACTCACGTTGGAAAGAGCTTGGTTATCAAGCCTAGCTGGGAGGAATATACTCCTGCAGAAGGTGAGCATGTAATTGAGATTGATCCTGGTATGGCATTTGGTACAGGCACTCATCATACTACCAATATGTGTATGGAGCGTCTGGAAAAAGTTTTGCCTGCTGGCGCAACTGTATTTGACGTAGGTACTGGCAGCGGTATTCTTGCTATTGCAGCAGCACTTTTAGGTGCCAAGGAGGTTAAGGCTGTTGACATTGACGGCGTAGCAGTACGTGTTGCTCGTGAAAATGTTGCTGATAATCATTTGAGTGATAAAATTGATGTAAAAGAGGGCGACCTGCTCCACGGTACCGAGGGAAAAGCCGACGTAATCATCGCTAACATTATTGCAGATATTATTATTATGCTGCTGAAGGATATTCCGGTAAAATTAAATGATGACGGTATTTTCCTGGCCAGCGGCATCATTGAGGAGCGCGTGGCTGATATTGAAGCTGAGGCGAAAGCTAACGGTCTTGAGGTTGTTAATATAGACCATCGTGGTGGTTGGGTTGTAATGCAAATGCGTAAGGCATAAAGGAAAAGAAGATGCATAGATTTTTTGTTCCACAATTATACAATGAAGAAATGACTATTTCTGGTGTTGATGCTCGTCATATTAGTAAGGTGCTGCGTATGCAGCTTGGCGCTCAAGTGCAGATTGTCAGTGATGATGGTGTGAGTGCTTTAGCAGAAATCATTGCTATTGACAGTGAGCAGGTAACAGTACGCTGTATTGAAAAATTATCTGAAAGTCATGAGCCTAGGGTAAGACTTATTCTTGCTCAGGGCTTGGCTAAGGGTGAGAAAATGGATTTTATTATCCAAAAGGCTGTGGAGATGGGTGCTTATAGTATCGTACCTGTCGCTATGGAGCATTCTGTAGTACGTCTTGATGGCGCTAAGGCTGATAAAAAGGTGGAGCGTTGGCAAAAAATTGCGGAATCTGCTGCTAAACAGAGTAAGCGTGATATTATTCCCCAAGTTCAGCCTGTGCAAACTATGGATAAAATGCTGGCAAGCAATGACTGCAGCACCAAGATTATTGCCTACGAATGTGAGGATCGTTTAAGCCTGAAGACTGCCCTGCGCAAGGCAGAAGAAAAAGGAATTACAGATTTGCTTTTAATCATTGGTCCTGAAGGTGGTATTAGTGAGCACGAGCTGGAACTTGCCAAGAACGCAGGAGCTATGGCTGTAAGCCTTGGCAGACGTATTTTGCGTGCTGAAACGGCAGGATTGGTAGCAATTAGTGCTATATTTTACGAGACCGGTGATTTAGGAGATTAAAATTATTTTTGGTTTGAAATTTTAGGAGTTTTATAAATGAGGAGAATTGCTTTTTATACACTTGGCTGTAAAGTAAATCAAGCTGATACAGCTAGCATGGAGGCTATTTTTAAAGCTTCTGGCTATAAGGTAGTGGGCTTTAATGAAGATGCAGATGTGTATCTTGTTAATACCTGTGTTGTTACTAATACTGGTCAAAGAAAATCTCGCCAGATTATCAACCGTGCTGTGCGTTGCAATCCCCTTGCACTGACAATCGTAACTGGCTGTTATCCTCAGACTGCTCCTGAGGAGGTACGTGCTATTGATGGTGTTGATGTTATCATTGGCAACCAAGAGCGTGGACGTATTGTAGAGCTGGTTGAGGAGGCTTTGACAAGCAAACGTGACGATATACTTGACAACGTACAGAAGATGACAGTGGATACTCGTTTTGAAGAGCTTGGCGTTGGTACAGAAACTAATAAAACACGTGCGTTTCTTAAAATTCAGGAAGGATGCAATCAATATTGTACCTACTGCATTATTCCCTTTGCACGTGGTCCGCTGCGCAGCCGCAGTTTAGAAAGCATAAAAGAAGAAATAGCCAAGCTTGTAGAAGCAGGCTATAAAGAGGTAGTGCTTATAGGTATCCATTTGGGATGCTATGGTAAAGAGCTCGCTAAAGAGGGTATAAAGCTAAGTTTGTATGATGCGGTGCAGGCAGCGTTAAGCGTGCCTGGCGTTGAACGCCTACGCTTAGGTTCTTTGGAGTCTGTAGAGGTTGAAACTAGACTTCTTGAATTGATGGCTAAGGATCCGAGACTGTGTCATCATCTGCATTTACCGCTGCAGAGCGGCTGCGACAAGATTTTGAAGTCTATGCATCGTCCCTATGATACTGCACGTTTTTCCGAGCTGCTTAAGGAAATTCGTTCTTATGTGCCTGATATTGCAGTAACAACTGACATTATTGTTGGTTTCCCTGGCGAAACCGAGGAGGACTTTGAGGAGACTTTAGCTTTTGCCAAGAGCTGTGGCTTTGCTAAAATGCATATTTTCCCATATTCAAAGAGAAAGGGAACACCTGCAGAGAAAATGCCTGATCAAGTTGAAGAACAGGTTAAGCAGGAGCGTGCTGCACGCTTGTCCGAGCTGGATAAAGAAATGCAGCATGAGTCTATGAGCTATTGGATTGGCAAAGACGTAACTGTACAATTTGAGCAGCCCGTAGATAATAGCCATGTAGAGGGCCTTTGTGGTGCTTATATGCGTGTTGTAGTTAAAGGAAGCCAAGAGCTGTGCGACCAAATTCGTACTGTGCACATTGTTGGTGTTGAGGACGACTATTTGGTAGGCGAGCTGTAAGAAAATTTTCCTAAAAATAAATTAGTAAAATTTTCGCTAGAGGCAGGAATATCATGATTTTTAGCGAATACCGTAAGAATAACTGATTATGAGAGGAGGGAAAAGAGATGACTGAGGATTGCATTTTTTGCAAAATTATTAAAGGCGACATTCCTTCTAACAAGGTATACGAAGACGATAAAATGGTAGCAATTTATGATGTTGCTCCTGCTGCACCGGTTCACATACTGCTGCTTCCCAAGGAACACACCGATAATGTTACTACTGCCGATCCCGAATTGGTTGCATACATGATGGGTAAGGTAAAAATGATTGCTGAAAAAACCGGAATTATGGAGAAAGGCTTCCGCGTAGTTATCAACACTGGTGATGACGGTGGACAAACTGTAAAGCATCTTCATATTCATGTAATTGGCGGCAAAGCTTTGGGTTGGCCTCCTTGTTAATCCTTGACATTGGTTGAACTTTCTTGTATAATATCTTAGTAAGTGTTTTTAGGTGCATTCATCTAGGAACGTAAATTGCATATACACTTCCCTAAGTGTGTGGAGGGAGGGAGATCAGATGGCAGAAATTAAAATTGGCAAGAACGAAACTTTAGACAGCGCACTGCGCAGATTCAAAAGAGCAACCCAAAAAGCAGGTATTCTTTCTGAGGTTAGAAAACGCGAGCATTATGAAAAACCTAGCGTTGCCCGTAAGAAAAAATCCGAAGCAGCCAGAAAACGTAAAACCAGATAATTGGAGGCGGGCTGTATGTCTATAAAAGACCAATTGACTGCAGATATGAAGCAGGCTATGAAGGATAGAGAAGCAGGTAAACTGCGTCTCGCTGTTATTCGCATGGTACGTGCTAATATTAAAAACGTAGAAATCAATGATAAGCGTGAACTGAACGATGATGAAGTTTTAGCTGTATTGATGAAAGAGGTCAAAATGCGTCAGGATTCCTTGGAGGAATTCGAGAAAGCCGGACGCGACGAATTGGTTGCCCAAGCTAAGGAAGAAATTGCTATTCTTAAGAAATATCTTCCGGAAGCGCTCAGTGATGACGAGCTTAAAGCTATCGTGGCTGGAGTAGTTGCAGAGGTTGGTGCTACTACCATGAAAGACATGGGTAAGGTAATGCCTGCTGTAATGGCAAAAACTAAAGGCCGTGCTGATGGCAAGCGTATTAACGCCATCGTTAGAGATCTACTTAAATGACAAAAATGATAACCGTACTAGAGATTTCTAGTGCGGTTATTTTATTTTCCCTATATATTTGTTATAATTATTATGAAGTTTTATGCAGAGGAGGTGTACTATGTCGATAGAGTTTTATTTATTGTTAGCTGGAATTATACTAATGGCAATAGAATTTGCTGTTCCAGGTTTTGGCGTTTTTGGAATTGCAGGCATTATGTGTCTTACTGGCAGCAGTTATTACCTTATGGGCGGAGGTATGCCTGCACTGTTGATGATTTTAGGCCTTTATCTGCTTTTGGCTATAATATTAGCAGTCCTGTTTTTGTATCTGCCTCGGGAAAGCAAGTGGAATCCTTTTGTTCTTTGGGACAAACAACGTAATAGTGAAGGATATACAGGCAGTCGAAATTTGGAGCAATTATTAGGCAAGACAGGTAGAACCTTGACTGTTCTTAGACCTGCGGGGACTGTGATTGTTGATGGACAGCGCCTCGATGTAGTAAGCTTGGGAGAATATATTCCTAAGTCCGCTAAGGTACAGATTGTAAAGGTTGAAGGCAGTAAAATCTTCGTAGATTATTATAAGGAGTGAAGTGAATGGATGCATTAATTAATCTTATTTTTGGTAGCGGCTTTGCTTTTATTTTAGCTGTTATTGGTGTTGCTGTATTTTTTAATTTTGTTCCTTTGGGACTTTGGATTTCTGCAATCGCAGCTGGTGTAAATGTAGGTATTTTTAACTTGGTCGGTATGCGTCTGCGTCGTGTCCCTGCTTCTCAGATAGTTCTGCCGTTAATCAAGGCTAATAAGGCTGGCTTAAATGTTAATGTTAATCAGCTTGAGGCACACTATCTTGCAGGAGGCAATGTTGACCGTGTTATTGATGCTCTTATTGCTGCACATCGTGCACAAATCGATCTGAGCTTTGAACGTGGTTGCGCTATTGATTTGGCTGGTCGTAACGTTTTAGAGGCTGTACAGATGAGTGTTAACCCTGAGGTTATTGAAACTCCCGTAGTTTCTGCAGTTGCTAAGGACGGCATTGAGCTGAAGGTTAAGGCTCGTGTAACCGTACGTGCTAATATTGACCGTCTTGTAGGTGGTGCTGGTGAGGCTACAATTATTGCTCGTGTCGGAGAAGGTATTGTTACTAATGTAGGTTCTTCCCTGGACCACAGCAAGGTTCTGGAAAATCCTGACTATATTTCCAAAACTGTATTGGATAAGGGCTTGGATGCAGGTACTGCTTTTGAGATTCTGTCCATTGATATTGCGGACGTAGATGTAGGACGTAATATTGGTGCTGCTTTGATGACTGATCAGGCTGAAGCTGAAAAGCGCATTGCTCAGGCTAAAGCTGAGGAACGTCGTGCGATGGCTGTTGCTAAGGAGCAGGAAATGAAGGCTTATACTCAGGAAATGCAGGCTAAGGTTGTAGAGGCTCAGGCTAAGGTTCCTGTAGCTATGGCAGAGGCTCTGGCGAAGGGTCGTCTTGGTGTTATGGATTATTATCGTCTGAATAATATTCAAGCTGACACTCAAATGCGTCAAACTATTGCTGATGTAGCTCCTGAGGGTGAGGAAAATCCTGTTAGCGGCAAATAAGCGAGGTTATTCCTATGCTGTTTGATATTTTAGATAATATAGTTCCTGTAGTTATTATCTTTATGCTGTTTAGAGGTATATTGACTACAATTTTGGGAAAGAAAGAGCGTAGGCCTGAATCGGACAAACTGCCTGATGATTACTATGATAATGATTCAAAGTATGAATATGACGATGAACCACCACAGGAGTATCGTCAGCCTACGCCAGCAGAAATATTTGAGCGCAAAATGCGTGATAAGGAGTCTGCTAAGGAAGAAAAAGAGCATAACGGTATTGGTGGAACCATTGTTCACGACGGAACCGGGACAATATATGACGGCGCTGTGGAAAAAGATGGTTCTTCAGTACGCTATGACAGCGATTTTGAGGCAGATGGCAGCAGTGTGCTTAGAGATGGTCCAAAAGAACGGGACGGAAGCTTAGTACGCAGTGATAAGCCTATAATTAACGATTATAAGCCTGTACATAGTGACGATTGTCAGATTCCTCATGAAAAAGGTAATCTTTATCGTGAATACATTAATAAATATGCTGGTGCAGGAAGTTCATCATTGGATAAAGCAACAGCGTCTTTACAGGTGCAGTCAATTGGCACGAAAAAGAAGCCACGAAAGCGATTTAAACACGCTGCTCTTGTTAATGGTGTTATTATGGAGCAGATTTTAGGCAAGCCTAGGGCCTTTAAACCCTATGGAGAGGAGGACTGATAGCTGGTGTTGGAAAAACTGGATATGAGTAAAAAGATATCTAAGGACGAGTATAATACCGCTATGGACGAACTGGAAATTCGTTTGGGATTAGTTCAGCGACGAGCTCGTGAAGCTAAAAAGCCTATACTCATCGTGTTTGAAGGTTGGCGTGGAGCTAGACGCAGTACTCTTATCAATAAAATGATGCAGTGCATGGATGCTCGTGGGTTCAATGTATATTCCACTGTTGGTATGACTAACAATGGGCACGACTATCCCTTTTTTACGTTTTTTTGGCAAAAGCTGCCAGCTAAGGGAAATATTGCTGTTTACCATCGCAGTTGGTATTATTTGAAGAATGGCAATGAGGTGCTTGGCGATACTCGTCATGGTGACGATATAAGCTATAGTCATATTAATAATTTTGAAAAGATGCTTACTGATGATAATTATATTGTCCTTAAGTATTTTCTGCATCTTACTCCCGAACAGCAAAAAAAGAATCTTTCCAAGCATTCTAAATCATTAGGCAAGGCTTGGCGTGACATTTGTCCTGCTGTTGACGAAACAGGTCGTTACGAGGAATTCTTAGAGCGTTATGAAAAAATGCTGGGGGCAACTGACACTGTCAACGCTCCATGGCATTTAATTGCAGCTGATGATGGCCGTAATGCGCAGTTAGAAGTTTTCCGTTCTATTTGCGAGACTATTGAGCGCGTTCTAGAGGCTCCAGCAATTGAGATGTCTGCGGTTCGACCTGCAGCCTCATATGATGTTCTAAGCAAGGTGCAGCCATATCAGGAAATGTCAAAAGAGGAGTACAAGGACAAGCTGGAAAAATATCAAAAGAAGCTTACTCAGCTGCAGGTTGATATGTTTAGAGCACAAATTCCTTCAATTTTCTGCTTTGAAGGCTGGGATGCAGCAGGTAAGGGTGGTGCAATAAGGCGTCTTACTGCAGCCCTGGATCCATTGGGCTTTAGTGTACATCCTATGGCTGCTCCTAATGTGGTCGAGAACCAATTCCATTATTTGTGGCGTTTCTGGATTCATCAGCCTGCCCCCGGTACCATTGCCATTTTTGACCGTAGTTGGTATGGAAGAGTCATGGTTGAGCGTATCGAAGGTTTTGCCAAGGATTATGAGTGGCAGCGTGCTTATGATGAAATAAAAGATATGGAACAGCAATGGGCTGAGCACGGTGTGGCTATAGCCAAATTCTGGCTCCAAATTGACAAGGACGAGCAAATGCGCCGCTTTAACGAGCGTCAGGGCGATGTTAATAAGGAATGGAAGATTACTGATGAAGACTGGCGCAATCGAGCCAAGTGGGACGCTTATGAAGAAGCTGTTAATGAGATGCTTGTCCGTACTGATACATATTTTGCTCCTTGGACTATTGTAGAGGGCAATAATAAGTATTTTTCCCGTTTAAAGGTATTAAAAACTGTAATTGACTTATTTGAGAAAAAGCTAGGTAAGTAATCAGAGAAAGGATAGAAATTGTCGCGAATTATTAAAAATTATTTAAAAGAATTACAGGAAAAAGAGTGGGGGTTCCAGGTTTATCCTCCGGGATTGAGGCATCCTGTTGCCTTTGTTTATCCTAATGAATATCATTTGGGTATGTCTAATTTAGGCATGCATATTTTGTACCAAATGATTAACAGTCGTGGTGACAGTGCCTGTGAGCGCTTCTTTTTACCGTCCCGTCAGCATATGAAGGAGCATATTAAAAGCAAGACTGCGCTGCTAAGTGTAGAGACACAGCGTCCCTTAGCAGATTTTGCGGTAATTTTTGTTATGCTGTCCTTTGAAATGGACTATGATAATCTGCTGACTATTTTGGATTTAGGAAACATTAAGCTGCGTGCAGCACAGCGCAATCAGAGAGAACCCTTAGTTATTATTGGTGGTCCTTGCGCTACATTTAATCCGGAACCCTTGGCAGAGGTTGCAGATGCCTTTGTTATTGGCGAGGGCGAAGAAACTGTTCAGAAGATTTTGGATACTATTTATAGTAAGGCAACTAAGGATGAGCGTCTTACTGCGTTGACACAGATTGACGGCGTATATGTTCCTAGGTTTTATGAGCCACAATACAATGAGAATGAGGAATTTTCAGGTATGCGAAATTTGGAGCCTGCTCCTGAAAAAATAAAGCGTCAATGGGTACGTGACATTGATGCATATCCCCATACGTCTGCTATTGTAACTAGCGAAACTGAATTTGAGGATATGTTTATTGTTGAAGTTGCTCGTGGCTGTGGACGCCATTGTCGTTTCTGTATGGCCGGTTACTGCTTCCGTAAGCCCCGTTCACGTGCTTTGGAAAATATTTTGGCAGATATTGTTAATCGTCCTGAGCGTACTAAAAAGGTTGGTCTGATGGGTGCAGCAGTTTCTGACCATCCGCAGATTAAGGAGCTCACAGCTTACTTGGCAGAGAAGAAGATTAATTTCTCTGTGGCTTCACTGCGTGCAGATACTTTGGATGAGCAAATGGCACAGGCTTTGGCTGCCAGTGGTCAGCGTACTATGACCGTTGCTCCCGAGGCTGGCAGCAGCAGAATGCGTGACAGCATTAACAAGGGCATTACAGAGGAGCATGTCTACAATGCAATTGAGCTGGCAGCAGGCGCAGGCATGCGCAACATTAAGCTGTACTATATGATTGGCCTGCCAGGTGAAGAGGATGAAGACATAGAAGAAATGATAGCTATGATTTTGCGTATTCGTGACAAGATGGATGCGGTAGGCAATAAGGGCGAGCTTGTTATTTCTGTAAATGGCTTTGTTCCCAAGCCCTTTACTCCCTATCAATGGGCGCCTTTGTGCAATGTACGTACTTTAAAGCAGCGTTTTAAAATGCTTAATGATGGCCTGAAAAAGAATCGCCATATTAAGCTGATTACTGAGTCTTTACGCGAGTCTGTTGTTCAGGCAGTTTTGGCGCGTGGCGATCGCAGGATTGGCCAGGCTCTTTTGGCAGCGCATGAAAGTGGTCAAAACCTTAAGAGCGTACTTAAGGAGCAGGGCACTGATATTGAAGAGCTGGCAGAGCGTGAGCTGGAGGTTGGTCAGCCATTGCCTTGGAATCATTTGGATATGGGCGTAACCAATGAGTATTTAGCTTTAGAGCTTAAGCGTAGTGAGGGCGGAAAATTTACTCCTATGTGCTTTGATGGCTGCAGTCGCTGTGGCGTTTGTGAAAAAAGTAAATAATTGGGTATAGGTTTTGACGGCTGCTGGCTTTGGTGGATAAATTTCTCCGATGCAGCAGCCGTTATACATTAATGGAATTGAGGGGGTTATTATGAAGAACTTTCATTTACTGCAAAAAAATAATCTATGGTTCGGAAGCTTTCCCTTACTAGAGAATAATGGTTTTGTTAATGGCTGCAGCTGTAGACTAAATGGAGTAAGCGATGTAGCAGCAGGAACTTTGAACTTAGCATTGCACGTTGGTGACAATCCGCAGTTGGTTGTTGAAAATCGACAAAGCTTTGCAGAAGCTCTTGGAGTTGATGCTGCTAAATTTACGACTTGTCAACAGGTACATGGCAGTAAGGTTGTACGTGTTACCGAAGAACTTATAGGCAGTGGTGCAGTGTCTTTTGAGAATACTGTAGCTGACACTGATTCCTTGATCTGCAATATTCCTGACGTACCCTTGATGCTGTTTTATGCAGACTGCGTACCTATGCTTTTGGCGGATAATGTTAGTGGCGCAGTGGGACTTGCACACGCAGGCTGGCGCGGTACAGTAGCGAAAATTGCACAAAAAACATTGGATGCCATGGCGGAAGAATTTGGTACTAAGGCGGAGAATGTTGTTGCGGCCATTGGTCCATCCATAGGTCGATGCTGCTATGAGGTTGACGATTTTGTACGCAACCAGGCAGCTGGTTATGAGGAATTCTTTGCACCTAAAGAGTTAGCTGGTAAATATATGCTGGATTTGTGGGGATATAATGTAAAGCAGCTTTTAGAGTATGGCGTTCTGTCTGAAAATATAGCTGTGGCGGAGGTTTGTACTGCACATAACAGCAGTTTGTTTTGCTCATATAGGGCAGAGAAGGGAAATACAGGGCGTATGGGAGTATGCCTCATGGCAAGAAAATACAGATAAGGGAATATGCAGGTGCATAGTTCTTTTAACGAAAAAATCCCCTGACCATGATGGTCAGGGGATTGCTGTTTATGTGTACGATTACAGTCTGTTGCTGCTGTTCAGTACATTGCGGATTTTATGAGCTACCATATCTTGGATAGCTTGACGAGCAGGTTTCAGATATTGACGGGGGTCAAAATCTTCCGGATGCTCGACTAAATGTTTACGAACAGAAGCGGTCATTGCCAGACGCAGGTCAGTGTCGATGTTGATTTTGCAAACGCCGAATTTGCCTGCTTTCAGCAGCATGTCTTCGGGAACGCCTTGTGCACCGTCCAGTTTGCCGCCATATTTGTTGCATTCTTCAACAAAGGACGGGATAACAGTGGACGCACCATGGAGAACCAGCGGGAAGTTAGGCAGCATGTTGGTGATTTTTTCCAGACGAGCAAAGTCTAATTCCGGGTCACCTTTAAATTTGTATGCACCATGGCTAGTGCCGATTGCAATTGCCAGGGAGTCGCAGCCAGTACGTTCAACAAACTCTACTGCTTGGTCAGGATCGGTGTAGGTAGCGTCTTTAGTGTTAACCTTAACAGCGTCTTCTACGCCTGCCAGACGACCCAGTTCAGCCTCTACTACAACACCTTTGCTGTGAGCGTATTCTACAACGCGTCTAGTCATTTCGATGTTTTCTTCAAAGGGATGTTTGCTGCCGTCAATCATAACAGAGGAGAAACCACCATCGATGCAGGCTTTGCAGATTTCAAAGTCTTCACCATGGTCCAGGTGCAATGCAATAGGAAGACCAGTGTCTTCAATTGCAGCTTCAACTAATTTCATCAGATAGATATGGCTAGCATATTTACGAGCACCAGCGGAAACTTGCAGAATTAAAGGAGATTGTTCTTGTTTTGCAGCAGCAACGATACCTTGGATGATTTCCATATTATTAACGTTGAAGGCACCTACTGCATAGTGGCCTTCATAAGCTTTTTTAAACATTTCAGTAGTTGTAACTAAGGGCATTTACGATTCCTCCTTAAATTTATTTAGTATACTCTAATTATAGCATATTCTCAGATTTTGGTATAGTATTTTTCTACACACTGCGGTTAATGATGAGCATTATAATTTGCATCAGGTGGTGCTTACTGCTATAGCAGACTGCGCAGATCTTCTGGTAACTCTCTTGTAATTTCCATGGGTTTATCGCTTACAGGATGGATAAAAGCAAGCTTGTAGGCATGCAATGCGTGTCTTGACTGCGGTCCTGGTGCTCCATAAAGATTGTCATTATAAAGGGGACAGCCAATATGAGCCATATGAACGCGGATTTGATGGGTGCGACCTGTAAACAGCTTTAGCTCCACCAATGATTTATCACCTTTTTTACTGAGAAGCTTGTAGGCTGTTTTTGCGTATTTGCCTTTTTCAAAATCTATACAGCGTTCTATTATACTGCCTTCTTTACGAGCAATAGGTGCTTCAATGATTCCTTCAGGAGCAGGCAGCTGGCCTGTAACAATAGCAAGATATGTCTTATGCATATTTTGCTGTGAAAGCCAAAATTGAACAATGGGTTCCTTGGCAAAGATTACCATACCAGAGGTGTTGCGGTCTAAGCGCAGCACAGGATGAATATCTGCAGAAATGGCTTTAGCCTTATAGTAATTGCTTACATAATCATAAAGAGTAAAGCCGCGTTCATTGACTGTAGGGTGTACGAGCATACCAGCAGGCTTGTCAATAATGAGCATAAAATCATCTTCGTAGGCAATCATCTGCGGCGTAAGTTGAGCATTTGGATTTGGTGAAAGCTCAAAGGTCATATTAGTGTTGGTTTTTGGGCAGTTCGTCAACTACTTCAATATTATCCAGTTGATTTTTCAGCTGAGTTCTAATTCCATCAAGATAAATACCATAAAGCTTTTTTTGCTCCATAAGCTCATCAGGGGTAAGGCCTTCAGTTTTCTTTTTATGAGCAAGCTCATTGATGCGTTTAATTAATACTTGATAATCCATATTTTTCACTCCTTGTATAAGATGCAACGGATGCATAGGCGCAGCCGTAGTTTAGCTGTAGATAAGCTGCTGTAGTATCGAAAATAAGTATAATTTACGATATTATAGCACTTATAGATTATAGCAAAGGCAACGTAAAACTACAAGCCAATTAACCGTTTGCGTTGACTGAGATTGCTATTTGTGTTATTATGAAGAAGGTTTTAATGAGAGATATTATCAGTATAAAAAGGCCCGATTTATAAGGCTTTTCCTGATGTTTTGAGGTGAAATATTATGAGCTTTAAGAAAATAACCTGCCTCCTTTTGGGAGTTCTGCTTCTTGCTATGGCTGGTTGTGGCGGCAATGAAAAAAAAGCGGCTACTGTAGAAAATGCTTATTTGCAGTTAATTGATGCTGCAGGCAGACATATTGTTATTGCCAAAAAGCCAGAGCGTGTTGTAAGCCTGACACCATCCTATTTAAGTATGATTGATGCGGTTGGTGGTACTGTTGTTGGTCGTGCAACATCAAAGGTAGGTGTTGTTCCTCCTTCTATGGAAAAGGTACCTGAGGTAGGCTTTGTTTACAATATTAACATGGAAAGCTTAATTGCTCTGCGTCCGGACCTGGTTTTGGCTGGTCGTAATCAGCATGATAAATTTACTCCGATTTTAGAGTCTAATAATATTAATGTTATCCAGTTTGATGCCAAAACATATGACGAGGTAAAGGAAACCGTCAAGGTTTTGGGCGAGGTTTATGGTACTGAGGATAAGGCTGAAGCTGAATGTCAGCTTCTCGATAAGGAAATCAAGGCTGTTACAGACAAGCTTCCTAAAGAAACAAATAAAAAGAAAATTGTTATTATGCACGCTACTGCCAGCAGTGTTACTGTTGAAGGTAAAAAGAGCATTGCAGGCTGCGTAAGTGATTTGCTGGGCTTTGACAACGTAGCTGCTGCAGCTTTAGGTGGCAAATCTGAAAAAACTCCCTATAGCATGGAAAGTCTTGTAGGACAAAATCCAGAAATCATCTTTATTACTTCCATGGGCAAGGCTGATGAAATTGAAAATCGTCTTCGTGCAGATTTTAAGAATAATCCTGCTTGGAACAGCTTGGAAGCTGTGCAGAAGGGTAGGGTATACGTCCTGCCTGAGCGTCTTTTCTTAATTAATCCTGGTTTGAATTATCCGGAGGCTGTTGAGTATATGGCTAAGCAGGTATACCCGGAGGTCTTTAAAGATGGAAAATAAACAGCTTGATGCTTCTCAGGCAGTGGAGCAGTTTGGCATATCCAGAACCGTATGGCGTATGGGTGTATTGTCATTTTTTCTGCTTTTGGCTGTTGTTGGAGCCTTTTTAAGTCTGACTAAGGGTTCTAGCGTGATTACATTGAGCCAGATTGTAGATATTCTTCTCAATCCTGGTACTGATCCGCAAAGCCAGATTATTTGGAATATCCGTATGCCCAGAACTATTGTAGGTGCTTTGGTTGGAATTAATCTGTCGCTTTCTGGTGCTATCCTGCAGGCAGTAATGCGCAATCCTTTGGCTGACCCTCATATTATAGGTATTTCCTCTGGTGCTGGCTTGGCAGGTGTTGTCATCATGATTTTATTTCCTGCTTTGGAATATCTTATTACCCCAGTGGCTTTTGTAGGTGCTATGGTTGCGGCTATTTGCATTTATATTCTGGCTTGGAAAAATGGTATTAAGCCCGTACGTATTATCTTGGCAGGTGTTGCTGTTTCTGCTTTTTTAAGTGCAGGTATTAGTGGTCTTATGATATTTTACAGTGACCGCGTGCATGGTGCACTGATGTGGATGGTAGGTGGCTTGGCGGCACGCAGCTGGCCTCATGTCAGCATTATCCTTCCTTATGCTGTAATTGGTCTGGTGCTGGCCTTGGCTGGTGCAGCGTACTTAAATATTCTTCAACTGGGCGACGAAATGGCAAGAGGTCTTGGTATTAACGTAGAGGTTACTCGTATTGTTATGACTGCCATCGCAGCTCTTTTGGCAGCAAGTGCTGTCAGCGTTGTAGGTTTGCTTGGATTTGTTGGCTTGGTTGTTCCTCATGCGGCACGACTGTTAATTGGCAGTGATTATCGTTTTTTGCTTCCTGCAGCAGGTCTGTTAGGTATTGCTATTGTAACCTTAAGTGATACCTTTGCAAGAGTTATATTTGCTCCTATAGAGCTTCCAGTTGGCATTATTATGGCCTTTTTGGGAGCACCCTTCTTTCTGTTTCTGTTAAGGAGGGAAATCTGATGACGGCAATTATTAAGGCGGAGCATGTAACCGTTACTATTAATAAAAAAGAAATCATTCATGATATTAGCTTTGAAATTCCTGAAGGGAAGATTTCTGCTATAATTGGTCCTAATGGCTGTGGCAAGAGTACAACTTTGAAGGCTGTTTCCCGTATTTTGCCATATGCTGGTAAGATTACATTTAAGGATAAAGATATACATTCCTTTAGTCATAGGGAATTTGCCCAATGTTTGGCTATTTTGACCCAATCTCCACAAGCACCAACTGATTTGACTGTAAAGGATTTAGTGGAGATGGGACGCTTTCCTCATAGAGGATTTTTAGGTAGAGGCGGTAAGGATGATCATATTCATGTAGAATGGGCTTTAGAGCAAACAAACATGACTCATATGCAGAATCGTCTGTTGCATACCTTGTCAGGTGGTGAACGCCAAAGAGCGTGGATTGCCATGGCTTTGGCACAGCGTCCTCAGGTACTGCTTTTGGACGAGCCTACAACATATTTGGACATATGTCATCAGCTGGAGGTAATGCAGCTTTTAGTTAAGCTCAATAGGGAATTGGGACTTACAGTTGTAATGGTTATTCATGATTTGAACCACGCTATTCAATATGCAGATCATGTGACTGTTATTAAAGGTGGTTATCTCGTAACCAGCGGCATCCCTAAGGACATAGTTACTTCATCTTTGCTGCAGGACGTCTTTGGTGTGAAAGCTGATGAGTTTGCTTGTACTAATGGCCTGAGAGCGCTTGTTCCTATTGACTTGTACAAGTAATGTCTATAGACAGAATGCTTTTCAGGCATTATATTGGCAAGGTAGTTACAAAACAATAAACATTTGTCATTTCACGAGGTGAGTCTGTTATTTAGACCACCTCGTTTTTATTTGTTTAAAATAATATTCGCAATATTAAGTTATTTCATGGTTACAGTTTTAGTTTTTTTAACATATTATTAATATAAAAGAAATTTATGGTAAACAATGTAATAGTCTTAAATTTGCTTGAAAAAGAAAATACTGTACTGGATAAAATAATAAGTATTTTCTGATTAATACGTTAATGAAGTAAAGTAAATGTGACTAAAGTGTGTTAAAATAATGATTTTTGTGCTAATTTATGTTATAATCAATGTGTATTTATGTTGGAAGGATTTTCTTAATATTGTTAAGTATCTGCATAATTAAGAAAATCCGAATATTTTATTTAGGAGGGATTTGTATGGAAGAAACAAAAGCTGCGTCTAAAAAGACTTTAATGGATCGCTTTTTGAATACCGTTGAAGCCGCAGGCAACAGACTTCCAGACCCAGCCACATTATTTATTTTGTTGGCTGTATTTGTTTTAATTTTATCTGCTATTTTTGGCAGTATGGGTGTGTCCGCGGTTCATCCTGGCACTCATAAGGTTATTAAGGTCGTAAATCTTTTAACTGAGGACGGCTTTAGGATGATTTGGAGCAAGGCTGTTTCCAATTTCTCTGGCTTTGCACCTTTGGGAATGGTTCTTGTTTGTGTCATTGGTGCAGGCGTTGCGGAAAAGAGCGGCTTTTTGGCTGCCTTTATGCAGAAGGTTTTGGGTAGTGCTGCTCCGGCTCTTGTAACCTTTACAATTATTTTTGTTGGTATTAACGGCAACGTTGCAGGCGATGCTGCATTCGTAGTTCTTCCTCCTGTAGCAGGTGTGATTTTCCTAGGAATGGGACGTCATCCGCTTTTGGGGGTATTCTGCGGTTACGCCAGTGTTGCGGCTGGCTTCTGTGCTAATATTATGATTGGTATGTCCGACTCTTTGGCTTACGGCTTTACAGAAGCAGCAGCTCGTATGATTGACCCCAATTATACTGGCTCTCCTGCAATTAACTACTACTTCCTGGTGGCTTCCTGCGTTGTTCTGTCACTGGTTGGTACTCTCGTTACTGAAAAATTTATGGCTCCTCGCTTTGCAGGACAGGACCTGTCCAAATACGAGTTAGATGAAGAAACTTTACGCATTACTCCGCAAAAGAGCAAAGCTGTTACCTATGCTATTGTTGCAACTTTAATTGCTTTAGGTATATTGGTTGCTCTTTGCCTTGGTGATAAGCCTGTATTGGGTGATCCTAAGACTGGCTCCATTATGGCAGGTACATCTCCCTTTATGACAGGTATTATTCTTACAGTCACCTTGATTCTCTTTGTTCCTGGTGCAGTTTATGGCTTTGCTTCCGGCAAATACAAGAGTGATAAGGATATGTTTGCTGATGTATCTCAGGCATTTAAAGATGTATCCGGTTACATCCTGCTGTGCTTCTTCTGCGCTCAATTTACAAGCTATTTTGCTTGGTCTAATTTAGGTGCAGTTCTTGCTATCAAGGGCGCAAGTCTGCTGAAAGAGATGAGCTTCACAGGTGTTCCTTTGATTGTTGGCTTGGTTCTAGTTTCCTGTATCGTAAATATTTTCATTGGTTCTGCATCTGCAAAGTGGGCGATTCTTGCTCCTGTAATGGTTCCTATGATGATGATTCTTGGCTATGACCCTGCAATTACTCAAGTAGCATATCGTATTGGTGACTCCATTACCAATCCGTTGTCTCCCTTGTTCTACTACTTCCCGCTGATTTTAGGCTTTGTACGTAGATATGAAAAGGATACTGGTATGGGTACTATTATAGCTAACATGCTGCCCTATTCCTTCTTCTTTACTATTGCATGGATTGTTCTGCTGGTAATCTGGGTAACCTTTGATTTACCATTAGGACCCGGCGGTTACGTACATCTGCCAAAATGATTTGTTTATGTACAGGCGGGAGGCTGCTTCCGCCTGTATTATAATTTGTGCTGTAATTTGGTATAATTGTTAGCAGTAAAATGACTGAGCAAAAGCAGGCGAAACGCACGTATAAAGATAAAACAGCTTGGTCAAATTGATTTTGAAAAAGAGGCAATTTATGAACTTTAAAGATGAAGCGGCTGCACTGCAGCCATATATTCAAGACCAGCGTCGTTGGCTGCATGAGCATCCAGAGGTAACCTTTGCTGAAAAAAATACTACGGAGCATATTGCCCGGGAATTAGAGCAAATGGGAATAGAAGTACAGCGTTTTTCTGACTACTATGGATGTATTGGTATCATTAAGGGCGGCAAGCCTGGTAAAACCATTCTTCTTCGTGGTGATATTGATGCTCTGCAGATTACTGAGGAAGTTAATCTAGAGTTTAAATCTCAAAATGATGGCGTTATGCATGCATGTGGACATGACTGCCATACAGCAATGCTTCTTGGTGCTGCCAAGCTATTAAGTGCTCACAAAGAAGAGTTGCAGGGAACTGTTAAACTTTTGTTTCAGGCTGCAGAAGAGTGTGGTCATGGTTCTATCTACTATATTGAGCATGGCTGCCTGGATAATGTTGATGCTGCCTTTGCTATGCATGTAATGAATGAGCTTAGCGAAGGTACATTTAGTATTGAAAATGGTCCTAGAATGGCATCTTGTACTAATTTTACATTAACAGTACAAGGTGTTTCCGCTCATGGATCTACTCCTCATCTGGGTAAGGATGCAATTGTAGCTGCAAGTGCTATTATTTTAAATATTCAAACACTGGTCAGCCGTTTTAATAATCCGCTGCAGCCTTTGGTTGTAACTATTGGTTCTGTTAAGGCAGGCAAGCAATTTAACATTATCTCTGATCATGTGGAGATGACTGGCACGATCCGTTGCTTTGACAATGCTCTTTACGACGAAGTGCCTAAAATGCTGGAAAATATGTCAAAAGGAACTGCAGAGGCAATGGGCTGCAGTATCTCCTTTGATGTTGATACAAGGGAAATGTCTGCAACTAATGCTTATCCTGAACTGACTGCAGTGGCTCAAAGTGCTGCTGCAAAGCTTTATGGTGAAACTGTACTTGGTACTATGAAGCAA
Organism: uncultured Phascolarctobacterium sp.; assembly: GCA_900547415.1. Lineage (GTDB taxonomy): Bacteria > Bacillota > Negativicutes > Acidaminococcales > Acidaminococcaceae > Phascolarctobacterium_A. The sequence goes on from URGS01000012.1 coordinate 25,879, forward strand.
AAAATGGGTTCAGAGGATTTTACATTTATTATGGAAAAGGTACCATCTGTGTTGGCTTTTATGGGATATCATAATGATGAGTGCGGTGCTGTAGAGCCTTTGCATTCCTGCCGTTTCTATCTGGATGACAGCTATCTTCATAAAGGTGCAGCATTGCATGCACAATTTGCTTTTGATTTTTTAGCGGGGGAGGGAAAGTAAATGCTTAATGTAAAAGAACTGGCCTTAGAGCAAAAGAACTATATTACAGAGCAGCGTCATTATTTTCACTCTCATCCGGAGCTTGGAACTGAAGAATATAATACTACCAAGCATATTGCAGAGGAGCTGCAGAAAATGGGCGTGGAGGTTATTACCTTTACAGAATGTACTGGCTGTGTAGGTGTTATTAAGGGGGATCATCCAGGTAAAACCGTTATGCTGCGTGCAGATATTGATGCACTGCCTATTCAGGAGGGTGACCTTAGTAAGTCCTATGCTTCTCAGACTCCAGGTGTAATGCATGCATGTGGTCATGATTGTCACACCGCTATGCTTTTAGGTGCTGCCAAAATTTTGAGCACTCATAGGGAAGAAATTCATGGTACTGTAAAGCTGCTTTTCCAAATGGCAGAGGAGATTGGTACTGAATCACGTCATTATGTGGAAAATGGCTCACTGTATGGTGTGGACGCTATTTTTGGTATGCATATCTGGTCCCTGATTGATGCTGGGTACGCAAATTTTGAGGATGGTGAGCGTATGGCCTGCAGCGACCGTTTTACTATCCGTATTCACGGAAAGGCTGCTCATGGAAGTGCGCCCAATGAGGGTGTAGATGCTATTGTAGCTGCGGCTGCTGTAGTAATGGGCTTGCAGCAGCTTGTAAGCCGTAAAAATGAGCCTCAGAACACCTTTGTACTTACTGTGGGTATGATGAACGGCGGCAAGCAAAATAATGTCATTGCTGACTATGTTGAGCTGGTTGGTACTACCAGAGTATTTAACAAGGCATTTCGTAAGACTTTGCCTGACCTTATTGGAGATACTGCCAAAGCTATTGCAGCTGGTTATGGCTGCGAAGTGGAAAGCACCTACTTCTTTGGCCCTGCACCTTTAATTAACGAGCATAAGAACTTGAACGATATTGCTCGCGGTGCAGTACGCAAAATCATGGGCGATGGTGCACTGATACATATGGACAAGCTTATGGGTGCAGAAGACTTCTCCGTATATCTTGATAAGGTACCTGGTGTATATGGTTTTTTGGGCGGACGCAACGAGAGCAAAGGAATTTGCTGCGTTCATCATCATCCTGCTTTTGATGTTGATGAGGATACTTTCCCTGATGGAACTGCAGTGTATACTCAATTTGCTCTTGATTACTTGTTGGAAAATAAATAGTATAGAGCAGCATATATTTTGCCATAGACACGTTTAGAACATAATAAATCCCGTGAATTGCATGTGCTATATAATAGACACACCGCATATTCACGGGATTTTGTTTTAATATTTATTTGCAGTGGATAGTGATTTAAAAGCAGCTATCTGGAAAAATAAGAGGTAGTGCTTATAAAATCTTAAGCCTGTTTGCAAGTAGGAGCATTGCTGAGTTTTAGGATAATCGCAATTACTAAGCTCAGTACAAAGCAGCCGGAGAAGAAGTAAAGGGTAATGCTGTAGCTGTTAGTACGCTCGTAGATTAAGGACAGCAGCAGAGGACCAGCAATACCTGCTAAACCCCAGGCGGTAAGAATGCGTCCATGAATGGCACTCAGCTGCTTAGTACCGAACAGGTCGCTAAGATAAGCAGGCATGCAGGAAAAGCCGCCGCCATAGCAAGTAATGATAATGAAAATCAAAGTTTGGAACCAGAAGCTGTCGGTTACATCTGCCAAGAGGTAGAAGGCAGCAATTTCAATAAGGAAAAATACCACATAGGTATTTTTGCGGCCAATATAGTCAGAGATCGTGGACCAAAAGATACGACCGCCGCCGTTTAAAAGGCCAATGATACCTACCATTGATGCTGCTGCTAAAGGAGACATTTTGATTACCTCCTGAGCCATAGGAGAAGCTACGGCCAAAAGACCAATACCACAAGTAATGTTGGTGAAGAAAATCCACCACAATGCGTAAAAATGCCAAGACTTCATAGCTTCGTTAACAGTAAATTGTGCAGGCTGATTTTGGGGAACAATAACTTTATGCTTGCCTGCGCCAGCTGGTGCAGCAGCTTTAGGAGGTTCCAGATAGAGGGCAGAGGATACCATTACAACTGCATATACACAGCCTAAAATTACAAAGTTTTGAATAAGACCGTATTTCGCAATCAGGATTTGCATAACAGGCCCTGCAATAAGACTAGCGAAGCCAAACCCCATAATTGCCAGACCTGTAGCCAGACCACGATTATTCGGGAACCATTTAACCAAGGTGGAAACAGGAGTAATATAGCCGGTTCCAAGACCGATGCCGCCAATTACGCCATAGGAAAGATACAAGAGCCAAAGATTATGCTGGTTTAGAGCATAGGCTGTGCCCAGCATACCTGTGGTGAAAAAAGCAGCAGCTAAAAGACCGCTGCTGCGGGGACCATAGCGTTCTACGTAGCTGCCCAAAAATCCGGCAGACAGGCCTAGAAACAGTATGGCCAGAGAAAAGGTCCAGGTTACTTCTTTAAGAGTAAATCCCATGGACTCCATAATAGGTTTGGTAAGTACGCTCCATGCGTATACACTGCCAATACTGATGTGGATACCGATTGCTGCTAAAACTATGAGCCATTTGTTTTTTGTTTGCTGCATTGTGAAAACCTCTTTTCGTGACAAATTATGACAAATAGATATCATAGCATTTGCCGCCAAAACAAAAAACGCCTGGGCGCAAATGCTTGCCCAGACGGTCGGCTGAATCACAATGCAGTCCATGTGGTTAAATCCACTAATCCGTCAGTCCTGCATTGTTTTATATAATTGTATCTTCATTATAACCTAAGAAATGATTTTGTCAAATTAATTTTTTGTAACATTTATTACACATAGATTTTACGTGTAGTACTGCTCTACTTGTGATAAAATAAAAATGTTAGGTATTTACATTTAACAAAAAGCTATTTTGGCTTTTCTATATAAGAGTTTTCTTAAAGGAGGAATTTAAATGCATATTACTTTTGAGGAAATTGCAAAGAATGAAACTATACGTACATATATTCAAAAGGCTGATGAGTCCTTGATTGCCCTTGGCTACACAGAACATAGCTTCCCTCATGTTACTCGTGTGGCGGCTACTGCACGTATGATTTTGGAGAAATTGGGATATTCTGACCGTGATGCAGAGCTTGCTGCTATTGCAGGCTACATGCACGATATAGGAAATGTTATTAATCGAATTGACCATGCACAGAGTGGTGCTGTTATGGCATTTCGTATTTTGGATCAGCTACACTGCGATACAGAAGAAATTGCCACCATTATTACTGCTATTGGCAACCATGATGAAAGTACGGCCTTCCCAGTTAATCCTGTGGCGGCTGCTTTGATTATTGCGGATAAATGCGATGTACGCTATACTCGTGTTCGTGATAAATCTACTGTAGGCTTTGATATACATGATAGAGTTAATTATGCTGTAAAAAAATCCAAGGTTATTGTAGACGCTGAGCAAAAGCTTATCTGCTTGGATTTGACTATTGATACAACAGTATGTAATGTTATGGAATACTTTGAAATATTTATTGGTCGTATGCTGCTTTGTCAGAAGGCGGCAGCCAAGCTGGAAACTACTTTTAAGCTGATGATTAATAATCAGCAGGTTATGTAGGTAAGAGTTAATAGTTTGGACCTTATCCATAGCTAGAGGTATTTTTGTGAGTTCTGAATAGGCCAATAATTTTATTGGGAATATGAAAATGGACCCTTCCATTAAGGATGGGTCCATTTTGAATTTTAGCTATGTTTATTTAAAGAAAATTGCCTTATAACCCATTACGAAGATGTAGAGTACGATGAAAGGCAGAATGTAGGTTGCATAGAAGCGAATCCATTTAGGGAATGCAATACCTTTACCAGTATCAGCTTCCTTCATAAAGTTATCCCAGCCCCAACCATAACGGCTTGTGCAGAAGGTCAGGTAAACAAGGCTGCCCAGAGGAAGCAGATTGTTACTTACAAGGAAGTCCTCTAAGTCAAGAATGCAGGAGCCTTTGCCAAGAGGCTGAATGAAGCTCAGGTGATTGAAGCCTAAAGCACAGGGCAAGGACAGAATGATGATTGCGATGATGTTGTAGCGAATAGCCTTTTGACGGCTCCAACCTGTCAAATCGCAAATGCAGGAAGTAATGTTTTCGAATACAGCAATAACTGTAGAGAGTGCTGCAAACAGCATAAAAAGGAAGAACAGGGAACCCCACAGCTGACCGCCAGCCATAGCGTTGAATACGTTAGGCAGGGTTACGAACAACAGGTTAGGGCCGCTGCCCGGGTTGATGCCGAAGCTGAAGCAGGCAGGGAAAATAATCAGGCCGGAAATAGTTGCTACGAAGGTATCAAGGCAGATAATCCAGATAGCTTCACCAGTAAGGCTGCGTTCCTTGCCAATGTAGCTGCCGAAGATTGCCAAAGCACCGATACCAAGGCTCAAAGTAAAGAAGGCTTGGCCCATTGCTGCAAATACTACTTCTTCTACACCATGCTCAACTACTTTGCTGAAGTCAGGATACAGATAGTATTTCAGGCCCAGCTCGCTGTTAGGGAGCATAACAGAGTTAGCTGCAAGAATCAGCATTAAGAAAAGCAGGCAGACCATCATAACCTTAGTGATACGCTCTACACCGTTTTGTACGCCCATATAGCAGATGCCAAAGCCAACAAGAACAATCAGAATCATGTTGCCAATCATGGTAACAGGGTCGCCTAAAAGTCCAACAAAGACATTAGTAACACCATTAGTGTCTAACCCTACAAAATCGCCAATTGCCATTTTGTAAACGTAATACAGCATCCAACCGGAAACTGTAGTGTAGAACATCATTAAAATAACGTTACCGGCAATAGCACCGTATTTGTAAAGATGCCATTTGGTACCTTTGGGCTCAAGTACGTCAAAGGAAAGTGCAGCACTGCGGACACTGGCACGTCCTACTGCAAATTCTGCAACCATAATGGGCAGACCAAGAATCAGCAGGAAAAACAGGTAAATGAGTACAAAGGATGCACCGCCGTAAAGACCTGTAATATAGGGGAAACGCCATACGTTACCAAGACCTATAGCACAGCCTGCTGAAATTAAAATAAAGCCAAGTCGTGATGAAAAATTCTCTCTGTCCAATTTTCCAATTCCTTTCTCAAAAATATCACAAAATTTTCAAATAATTACTTACCTATTATAAATTAAGATTACTTAAATGGCAAGACTTGCAGTAAGGAAATATACGAATAATTTTGCATTTTTGGGGTAAGTTGATTGTTTTTGATAAAAAGTACAGTAAATACATTAAAAATATGCGTATGAAGAATACAAAAGTTTAATTGGTGTGGAGCTGGAGATGTGAGTGTTTTAATTTTGTTGACGAATATAATCATGGCTTCTATAATTAATTTATAGAAGAGATTTGAAGCTAATATTTTTTTGAAATGTAAGGAGGTAAGACTATGGCAAAATATAAATGTAGTGTTTGTGGCTTTATCTTTGATGAGACTACAGAGGGGAAAAGTTTTGCTGAGCTGGAGCACTGTCCCGTTTGTCAGCAGCCTAAGACTAAATTTATTAGGATAGAGGATAATCTGCCAGCTACGCCTAAGACTGCACAACCTGAAAATAGCTTGTCCTATGATTTACAATATGTACGCAATGATGAAAAGATGCGTTATATGGACGCTATTCATGAAATGGCAGTTAGCGGCAAAACCATTATTGGTGCTATGGGTACGACTATGGCTATGCCAAATTGGGATGATATCCTTATTTTAGGTGCACAGCTTAATCCAGCACCTTTGTTGGATGATGAGCCTGTAATTACTACTGTGGTCATTGGCAAGAATGCTAAGCGTCCCTTAATTGCAGAGAATCCTGTCTTTGTTTCTCATATGTCCTTTGGTGCTTTGTCTGCTGAAACCAAGGTTGCATTGGCTAAGGGAACTGCTATGAGCGGCAGTGTTCAGGAAAGCGGTGAGGGTGGTATTCTGCCTGAGGAAAGAGAAGCAGCCAATAAATATATTTTTGAGTATATTCCTAATAAATATAGCGTTACTGACGAAAATCTGCGCAACTCTGATGCTATTGAAATAAAGATTGGTCAGGGGACTAAGCCTGGAATGGGCGGTCATTTGCCGGCAGAAAAGGTTACGCCGGAGATTGCTGCTATACGTAATAAACCCTTGGGACAGGATATTCATAGTCCTTCTAAATTTCAGGAAATCAAAACTAAAGAGGATTTGAAAGCTTTGGTAGCAGAGCTGCGTGACCGTTCGGATGGTCGTCCTATTGGTATTAAGATTGCAGCAGGTAGTATTGAGCGTGATTTAGAGTTCTGCGTTTTTGCTGAACCTGATTTTATTACTATAGATGGACGCGGCGGCGGAACTGGTGCCAGTCCATACCTGCTTAGAGAAGCGACCAGTGTTCCCACCATCTATGCATTGCATCGTGCACGCAAGTACCTTGATTCTGTAGGTGCGAAGGATATTTCCCTTATTATTACTGGCGGACTGCGTGTTTCCAGTGATTTTGCCAAGGCCATTGCTATGGGTGCAGATGCTGTAGCAGTAGGCACAGGCGCTTTGATTGCAGCTGCCTGTCAGCAGTATCGTATTTGCGGCAGCGGTAAGTGTCCTATGGGTATTGCTACCCAGGACCCTGAGCTGAGAGCACGCCTAAAGGTGGAGGCTGCAGCACAGCGTGTTGCTAACTACCTTAATGTTTCTTTGGCTGAGCTGCGTTCCTATGCACGTATTACAGGTCATAGACGGTTGCATGACCTGAGTGTTAATGATCTTTGTACCATTAGCAGAGAAATATCTGAGCACACCGATATTCCTCACGCATAAGCCAATATTTATCAATGAAAATGAAATCCCTGCTGCAGTACCTTGTATGGTGCTGTAACAGGGATTTGTCATATGAGGGTGTATTGTATGGAAGAGTAATTATAAAATACAGCTTTATCTTAGTAGTCAGGTTCTGCTGCTATTCCAGCGCAAATACTACATCCACATTGGCATTCAGCTGAATATCCTTTGTTTCGATAACAGTAGGAGTATCGGCTCTTTCCGCACTTTTAGTCATCGCCATATTGTTATAAAGCCTGGGAGTGTTGTAATTGGTATTCAAATCAGCGTGAAGCATACGTCCTACGCTGCGTCCTCCTGCTGAGGCAATTACCTGAGCCTGTTGGCGAGCGTTCTTTACAGCTTCTCCTGCCAGCTGCTGCATATACAGCTTGATGTTGCGCAGATCATAGGTGATATAATTAACCTTGTCTACGCCTGCGTCAGCCAGCTTATCAATGGTGCCGCCCAGCTTGTCCAGATTTTCAACCTTCAGCTTCAGGGTGTTGTTAACACGGTAGCCGGTGACTTTTTGTTTATCGTTGTAAATGGGGGAAAGGTTGTAATTGCTTGTCTCCAGAGCGTCACTGGTAATGCCATTGCCCAGCAGTGCACGTTTTGCCGCAGCTGCCTTGTTAGCTGCCATAGCAGTAGCTTCCTCAGAGGTTTGACCGCTGCCAATGATAGTAAAAAATACATAGGCCATATCAGGTGCATAGGCCTTTTGTGCGGTACCAGAAAGAGAAATATCCTCTAAGCTGCCATCGTAGGCCTGAGCTGTACCACTAAGGAAGGATGTACCTAAAACTATAGCACAGGCTGCTAATAAGCTTTTATATGTTTTCATAAAATCTACCTCCAATTTTTGTTAAGGTAATTATAGTGCTTAATTGTGGCGAGATTTTGTCTATTTGAAAATGTTACAGAAATTTCACAGCTGCAAAATAAAAAGCTGCCACAAAGGCAGCTTTTGTAGATTTTATTATTTTACAGGCTTGTAGTCTCGGAGTGCATTGAAAAGTTCATCGCTTTCAGCAGGATGTTTTTCACATACTTCCTTAAAAGCTGCAAAGTTTTTAAATTCAACGCCCCAAATGAAGCTGTCAGCTTCATCATATGCTGCTACGACAATAAAGCTTTTTTCGTTAACAGGTGTTTTGCCTAAATCGTCAGTAAGCATTACATAGTTGGGGCCAAAATCCATACCATAAATAGTGATATTTTCTTCGGGAGTGGTATCTTCCCAAAAGCCTAATTTTTCAAAATCTGTTGCAGTAAGCATAGGACACCTCGTCTTTCTTTTGCTTTGATACCATAATTATAGCACACCTTATGGATAATAGCCGAGAAAATATTAAAAAGCAGAGATTTAGTTTCTGTATCAAATGTGAAGTTCTTTTTAGAGGAATATCATATTTAAGAGATTATTTTGCAAACTTCTGCTTTGTTTGACATAGGTCTGTAAGCCATTAGTATAATAGCAGCTTGTATGCCCTTTTACTTTTACTGCACTGTGGTATAATGTAAACATATATTGATATGGAGGTGGCAATTATGAGAAAGCAGAAAATACAGGGACCATTGCAGGTGCTGTTTATATGTCCTCGCTGTGGTAAAAAACTGGCTTGGGCATTGCCTTCTGCTGGCATCAGCTGCCCCGCTTGCGGGAACTGGGTTACGGACGAGAGTCGTATTAAGGATGGCGATGTGTTTTTACCTATAGATAGCGATCAGCTTGTGCTGTTTAAGGGGGATGATTCCAAATGACAATGTGGCAGGAGGCTAATGGGCTGAAGGACAAATTGATTGCTGTGCGCAGAGATGTCCATCAGTATCCGGAAACTGGCTGGACGGAGTTTCGGACATCCTCTTTTATAATTAAAGAGCTGCAGTTTCTTGGCTTCAGCGTGTTTTTTGGCCGAGATATTTTTAATGAAAAATATAGATTAGGTGTGCCTGAACCAGAGTGTTTAGCTGATTGTCAGGAGCGTGCCGTTAGGGAAGGCGCAGATCCCAAGCTTGTTCAGGCGATGACAGGTGGATATACAGGTGTAGTAGCTGTCTTAGATACTGGCAAAGTCGGAAAGACTGTGGCTTTTCGTTTTGATATAGATTCCAATGATGCAGTTGAGACCGGTGATAAGATACATCGCCCTGCTGCCGAGGGATTTGCCTCTGAACATAGTAAAGCTATGCATGCTTGTGGTCATGATGGTCATGTAGCTATTGGCTTGGGATTGGCAAGGCTTTTGGCGGCTCATAGGGATGAGCTTTGCGGAAAAGTAAAGCTTATTTTTCAGCCTGCTGAAGAGGGAGTTCGTGGTGCCTATGCCATGGTTAATGCTGGTGTTGTTGATGATGTTGACTATTTTTTCAGCGGCCATGTTGGCTTTAAGGCTACGACTGATAATACCATAATTGTCAGAACCGATGGATTTTTAGCGACAACAAAGCTTAACGCAGAGTTTAGGGGCGTGTCTGCTCACGCTGGTGCTGCTCCTGAGGATGGCAAAAATGCTCTTTTGGCGGCGGCTCAGGCTGCTATATCACTTAATACTATTGCTCGTCACAGCGGTGGTGCAAGCAGAATAAATGTAGGTGTTCTTAATGCTGGTACAGGACGTAACATAGTACCTGATTATGCAGAGCTTAAGCTGGAGACTCGTGGAGAAAATACGGAGGTTAACCAGTTTATGGTTGATGAGGCTGAGCGTATTCTGCGTGCCTGCGCTATGATGTATGACGTAGAGCTTCAAACCAGCATTGTAGGAAGTGCCCCCAGCTGTGTTCCTGATGTGGAGCTTGGTCAAAAGGTGGCAGAGCTGATAAAGGAAAAATGTGACTACGCTAAAGTAATAGAGCATGCCTCTATTGGCTGCAGTGAGGACTGCTCCTATTTTATGGAGCGTGTACAGGAAAATGGGGGCAGAGCTCTCTTCATGATGTATGGTACACAAATTGCCGCAGGTCACCACAATGACCATTTTGATTTTAATGAGGACTGTTTATGGCGTGCAGCAGCAGCTTTAGGCGAGTTGGCACTGTGCTTTAGTAAGAATTGAAAACTTGAGTTTGAAGAATTTTCTAAATTTTGCTGAATTTATTCCACTCTTTCTTCAAGCATTTGCCATAATTATCTGTTATACTAGTCCTAACAAATTCCAGAACAATTTTTAAGGAGGCTATATTATGAACTTCAAACGTAATACAACTATTCTTATGGCGGCAGCAACTATGTTATGTATGGGTAATGCTTTTGCAGCTGAAGCAATTCAACCTGCTCCTGCTCCTGCAGCAGCTGTTGTAGAACAAGGTGAGGCTGAAGCTATTCGTCCTCTGGAACAACGTCAGCTTTTGCAGACCAAAGGCGAAATCGTTGAAATTGGTGAAAACTTCATTGTTGTTAAAGGTGAAGGCGACTGCGAGCTGGTTAAGGTTATGATTGGCGAAATCAATGACAAGGATGATGCAGCAGAAGATGTTAATGACAATGATTATGATACCTATATTGTAGATGGTAAAAATGGCAAGCTGAAAAAATTCAGCAAGCTTAAAGTTGGTATGACTGTAAGCGTATATTATGACGCAGCTATGACTCGCAGCATTCCCCCTCAAACCAGAGGCTATGCAGTAGTTATTGAGCGTGAAGAAAATAATGCTGGCAGATACTTTGTTGTAGACAGAGTTCTGAAACAAGATGCAGATTCTGTTCAGGTAATTGATGTTAACCATGGTGTTATTGCAACCATTACTAAGGATGCATGCAAGGATTTAGCTGAAATCGAAAGAGGTTCTAAGCTGATGCTTTGGTCCAAGGTAATGACCATGAGCCTGCCTGCTCTTACTAATGCAGACAAGGTTGTTGTTCTCGACTAGTTAATGAAATCCTCTGTGCTGTGGCTATTGCGATGATGCCACAGTATAGAATCCTATAGCAAAGGAGCTTTTTAGAGGCTCATATAAAAGACCATACTGCAGCTATTGCGACGTGCTGCAGAGAAAAGCAACAGAGTTTTTTCCTCTTTTCCAATTTTTTAGTGATGCTGAATGTGCGATAAGGCATCATGGTACCATTTTAAAGTAATAGGGATGCTTCAGAGAGTAACAGGCTGAAGCATCAATGAAAGCAACTAAGCAATGGGGCAGCTGTTCTTATGGACAGTTGCCTTTTTGTTAGCTTAATTTTCGGAAAATTCTATTGACAAAAAACATAGACAAACTAAGGGGAAAGTAGTAAACTTGTGCTGTATAAAGCTGAAGCCTCGCCTTTCAGTGATGGTATTTGGCTAATTATTGCAGGTATATAGTATCTGCTTAATATATGGGAGACTTAAGAAATGAAGATTTTTATGGACACAGCGAATGTGGAAGAGATTGCCGAGTTTGTTGATTGGGGTGTAGTCTATGGTGTAACCACCAACCCTAGCCTTATTGCCAAAAGCGGACGCACTCAGGCAGAGGTAATTCCGGAGATTGCTGCAATGGTTTCCGGCCCCGTAAGTGCAGAGGTAATAAGCACTGACTGTGAGGGGATGGTTGCGGAAGCTCGCAAGCTGGCAAGTATTGCTGACAATGTTGTAGTGAAAATTCCCTGCGTTGCAGAGGGTTTAAAGGCTGTAAAGCTTTTAAGTGCTGAGGGAATAAAGACTAATGTAACATTGGTATTCAGTATGAGTCAGGCACTATTGGCTGCTCGTGCAGGTGCAGCCTATGTAAGTCCCTTTATTGGTCGATTGGATGACATTGGAGAAAATGGTGTGCAGCTTGTGGAAAATATTGTTAAGGCCTTTAAGATTTATGGTATTGAAACTCAGGTAATTGCGGCAAGTATTCGTAATCTTGAGCATGTAGATAAGGTAATGCTTACTGGCTGTCAAATTGCTACTATTCCTACCAAGGTTCTCGCTGAGATGATTAAGCATCCTCTTACAGATAAGGGTTTAGCCCAATTCATGGCAGATTACGAAAACAGTAAAAAATAATATTGACCTTCGTATGAATGCATACAAAAAGAAAAATGACAGTAAGGCTTTTATAGGCTTTACTGTCATTTTTTCTTGAATTGTTGAAAATAGTCAAAGCACCAATAAAAAAGTATCAGTGTCTTTAGGGAGAAGCTGCGTGATATTAAATCAGTGGAATGCTTGCTTTATTTGGATTTGCCGGTAAAGAGCAGACTAAGTAATTTACTTCTTTGGAAAAGCTTAGTAAGCAATATGCTCATGAGCAAGGAGAAGATTACTAGTAAAACATAGGATAGACTAACTTTTTTTACCGTCATGACGATGCCAAATTTATTATAGAAGCTTGTCATCCAGTCCAGGATAAGAGGATGAACAAAGTAAATGAGCATTGAGTTGGCAGAAAGCAAGGTAATAGCACCTAAAAGCTTACTCCATAAGCCTTCTGTTTTAGCTTTTGCCTCCAGTTTATCAAGTGCAAGGCAGAAAAACAGAATAGAGGTTATGGTGTAGAGCAGACCTTGTGGACTAAGCTGATGATATGTATTGGCTAAATCCAGCAGGTTATAGTTTTTATAGATATGGGCTTCGTAGCAGCTGCCCACGTCATAGATTATGGAAGCAATGTAAAGAGCTATAATCAGCAGCTTGTTTTTACGAAGTATACATTGGAAGCGTTCCCAATGCAGTGCCGCTAAACAGCCTCCCATAAAAATCAAAAGATAATGTATAGGCAGGTAGTTGAGTCTATATATAAAGAAGTTTTTGGCCAAAGCATTCCAATTTGTTACATCAATTCCAGGATGGGTGGTCCACCAGTTAAAGGCCAATTGGAAGCAGAAGAGCAGTGCTAATCCAAGCTCTATACTGTACTTATTGATGATTTGCAGTAGCTTGCGCCATATGGGATAACTGCCGTAGAACCAGAGCAAAATCACCATGAAGTACAGATGATAGCAGCCAAGTCCGAAGAAAAGAACGAAGGCTAGGTGCAGGGGATTCCAGCTTACATAGCCTGGCGGCAGGATGAGCCAGAAGTAGAATAGATAGAAAAGAGACCAGGAAAGATAGGGAAGACCAGCTCCTTTGAGGCGTTTTTTCATAAATTCCCTATAGGAGAAGCTGCTTTCGCCTGTAATAAGTGCTTTGTCCGTGCAAGCTAAACCATATCCGGAGATAAAGAAAAACGCAGGCACGCTGTAGCGAGAAAGTATTTCAAGAATGACATATAGTGTAAAGCTATTTGGTGCAAGAGCTAAGGAACCTATATGGATAGCAATAACACCTAGCATACAGATTCCGCGAAGATTATCAATAATTGTATTGCGCATAAGAAAGCCTTTCTATAGTAATGTAATGATTATATATGTGTTTGCAGGCTTAGGCAAAAAGCCTTTGCTCTGAAAGCCGTTATATAATAATATTGCTTTTGCTTAGGATACAGCTAAAGCTTGTACATTATTTTCTGATTTAAGAAAATATAAAATAATTATACTATACACAGCAGCAAAAATGAAGAGTAGCAGGGGGTAAGTTGCTTTATAGATGCTTTTTGTTGTACCAGTTCTTTTACTTTTAAAATTTATAAGAAAATTTACAAGAAAAAATTGACGTATGGAAAGCATAGGTGTAAAATATATATGTATAAACTTGTACCTTTAAATTAGTCCTGTGAGACTGCAAGGTAGCGATTGTTTTGACTAGCAATGGCCTTCTTGTACCCTCATGGGCGCGAGAAGGCCATTTTTGTGTCAAAATACAGCAAAAAGCCGAACGATTTTAAATAAGGTGCAAAAATAGTTTGGAATTTAATCCTGTCGTTATTCCACATTTTTTACAATATAAATCTAGGAGGTAAGGTTAATGGCTAAAGCAAATGTATCTCTCAGTGGCAGAGATATACTGGATCTGGAAAGCCTTAGCGTTGAAGAAATCGAACTGGTTTTGAAAACAGCTGAGGAAATGAAAAAGATTATGAAGAGGGATATTAAAAAGGTGCCCTCTCTGCGTGGTAAATCCATTATCAATTTGTTCTATGAGCCCAGCACTCGTACTCGCACTTCCTTCGAGCTGGCTGGTAAATATCTGGGTGCAGATGTTGTAAATATTACAACTGGCAACTCCAGTGTAGTTAAGGGCGAATGCCTCCGTGACACCATCCTGACTGTACAATCCATGGCTTGTGATGCTATTGTTATGCGCCATCCTATTGAAGGCGCTGCTGCTTATGCTGCTAACGTTGCTGACCCTGTAATCATCAACGCTGGTGATGGCGCACACGCTCATCCGTCCCAAGGTCTGTTGGATATGTTTACCCTGCGCGAGCAAGGAAAAGACCTGAAAGGCAGAAAAATGGTAATTTTGGGCGACGTTCTTTATAGCCGCGTAGCTCGTACCAATATCGCTGTTTGGAATAAATTTGGCGCTGATGTTCATGTTTGCGGTCCTATGACACTACTGCCCCATGATATTGAGGCTCTGGGCGTAACCGTACACAAACGCATTGAAGAAGCAATTGAAGGTGCTGACGTAATTGACGTACTGCGCATTCAGCTGGAACGTCAAAAGAAAGGCTTGTTCCCTACTACTCGTGAATATGCTCGCATTTTCGGCCTGAACGAAAATCGCTTGAAGCTGGCTAAACCGGACGTAACCGTTCTCCATCCCGGTCCCATGAACCGTGGTTTGGAAATCTCCTGGGAGGTTGGTTACTGCGATAATGCCGCAATTCGTGACGAAGTTCAAAACGGCGTTGCAGTTCGTATGGCTCTCTTATTCTTGACTTTAACAGGAGGTAAGCACATTGAAAACGTTGATTAAAAACGGCAGGGTTGTTGACCCGAGCCAAGGCTTAGACGCTGTAATGGACGTCCTGGTTGAGGACGGTAAAATAAAGGCTGTTGCTGCTGACATTACTGAAGCAGCTGACGAAGTATTTGACGCTACCGGTCTGGTAGTAACTCCTGGTCTGATTGATGTGCATACCCATATGCGCGAACCTGGCCTGGAAGCGAAAGAAGATATTATTTCCGGTACCAAGGCTGCTGCTGCCGGCGGTGTAACCACTGTTGCATGCATGCCTAATACTAAACCTGTAATTGATACTTCCATTGTTATCTCCGGTATCAAAGAGCGTGCTAAAGAAGAATCTTACGCTCACGTTGAAGTTATCGGCGCAATCAGCAAAGGTGAAAACGGCGAAGAGCTGGCTGAAATGGGCGATATGGCACAAAAAGGTGCTATGGGCTTCTCTGATGACGGCCACTACGTAAAGAGCTCCCGCCTGTTCCTGCTGGCTGCTAAATACATCACCGCATTTGATAAACCTTTGATCTGCCATGCTATCGATCCTGAACTGGCTTCCGAAGGCTATATGCATGAAGGTGTTGTATCTGCACGTATCGGTGTTCCTGGTATTCCTGCAATTTCTGAGGATATTGCTGTTGCTCGTGACTGCATCATCGCTGAATACACCGGTGCTCATGTTCACATCGCTCACGTAGCATCCAAAGGCGCTATTGACATTATCCGTCAGGCTAAGAAGAGAGGCGTAAACGTAACCAGTGAAGTTACTGTTCACCATCTGACACTGACTGATGACGCATGCTCCACATACAATGCAGCTGCTCGTGTAAGCCCGCCGCTGCGCAGCATGGACCATGTTGAAGCAATGCGTGCTGCTGTTTTAGACGGCACTGTTGACTGCATCGTAACCGACCATGCTCCTCATGCTCATGAAGAAAAAGACGTTGAGTTCCGTTATGCTCCCTGCGGCTTCTGCGGTTTGGAAACCAGCCTGGGCGTAATGCTGACCGACCTTTATCATACTCATATTTTTGATTTGAATACCATTATCAGCAAAATGAGCTGCGAGCCTGCTAAGCTGTTCAAGCTGGAGGACCGTGGTACTCTGAAGGCTGGCGCAACTGCTGATATTACTATTATGGACTTAAATAAAGAATGGACTGTTGATAGCTCCAAATTTTATACCCGCGGCAAGTTCACTCCTTATAATGGCAAAGAATGCAAGGGTAAGGCTGTAGCAACTATGTTCGAAGGCAAATTTGTTATGAGAGATGGTGTAGTATGCACAAAGAATTAAGAAAAGGCAAATTAGTTTTAGCAGACGGCAGTGTTTTTGAAGGCACCATGTATGGCGGTAAACGCAATGCTGTTGGTGAGGTTGTTTTCACCACTGGCATGTGCGGTTATCAGGAAACTCTGACCGATCCTTCCTTCTGCGGCCAAATCGTAGTAATGACCTATCCTCTGATTGGTAACTATGGCTGCAATGATATGTTTAATCAAAACCGACGCTCCTACTTCCAAGGTATGGTTGTAGGTGAGCTGTGCGATTATCCTGTAAACTGGCGCTGTGAAGAAACCTTGGAGCAATTCCTGGAGCGTCAGGATGTGCCTGTAATTGCAGGTATTGATACTCGCGCTATTACTCGTAAAATTCGCAACAACGGTGTTCTGAAGGGTGTAATTGTTCCTGCTGAAATGCCTGAGGAAGAAGTTCAGGCGCTTTTGAACAGCCCTGACCAACACAACCAGATTGAGGAAGTAACTACTTCCAAAGTTTACGCTTTGGGCTCTGGCAAATATCATGTAGCTGTACTGGACTTCGGTATTAAGAAAAGCATCATTGATTACCTGCTGTTCTTTGACTGCCGACTGACCGTATTCCCTGCTACTGCAACTGCAGAAGAGGTTATGGCCTGCAAGCCCGATGGTATTTTCCTGTCCAATGGCCCTGGCGACCCAAAGGATTTCCCATCTGCTATTGATAATATCCGCAAGGTAATGGGTCATTGCCCCATGTTTGCAATCTGCATGGGTCATCAGCTGCTGGCTCTCGCTAATGGCCTGGACACCTACAAGATGAAATTTGGCCATCGTGGTGTAAATCAGCCTGTTAAGGATCTGCACACTGGAAGTATTTCTATTAGTGCTCAAAACCATGGCTATGCTGTAGATGAAAAATCCATGGAGGGCAAGCCTGTTCGTGTTACCCATGTTTCTATGAATGATGGAACTATTGAAGGCTTGGAGTATCTGACACATCCGTCCTTCTCCGTACAATACCATCCTGAGGCTAATCCCGGACCTGGTAAACATGAATATCTCTTTAAGCATTTTATTGATTTGATGGAGGGGCGTTAATATGCCGAAACTTACTGATATTAAAAAGGTTCTCGTAATTGGTTCCGGCCCTATTATTATCGGTCAGGCTGCTGAATTCGACTATGCTGGTACTCAAGCTTGTCGTGCATTGAAGGAAGAAGGCCTGGAGGTTGTGCTGGTTAACTCTAACCCTGCAACCATTATGACCGACGTACATATTGCGGACCGCGTTTATGTTGAGCCTATCAACATTGAATTCTTAGAAACTATCATCAAACGTGAACGTCCTGATTCTTTGCTGGCAACCCTGGGCGGACAAATGGGTCTGAACATGGCTATGGAGCTGGATAAGAAGGGCATTCTGAAAGAATACAACGTACGTCTTCTTGGCACCCAAATTTCCGCTATTAAACGTGGCGAAGACCGTGAGCTGTTTAAGGAGACTATGGAAAAAATCAACCAACCTATTCCTGAAAGCATCATTGTTGAGACTATCGAGGCTGCAGTTGATTTTGGTCGCGAAATCGGCTATCCTCTGATTGTTCGTCCGGCTTATACTCTGGGCGGTACTGGCGGCGGCATTGCTGAGGATGAAGAAACTTTGTACGATATTGTACAAAAGGGCCTTGGCTACAGCCCCATCGGTCAATGTCTGATTGAACGCAGCATTGCTGGCTGGAAGGAAATCGAATTCGAGGTTATTCGCGACGCTGCTGATAACTGCATCACCGTTTGCTCTATGGAAAATGTGGACCCTGTAGGCGTACATACCGGTGACTCCATCGTTGTTGCTCCTGCTCAAACCTTGAATGATAAAGAGGTTCAATTGCTCCGTCAGGCTTCCATCGACATCGTTCGTGAGCTGGGCGTAGTAGGTGGCTGTAATGTACAGCTGGCTCTGGATCCCTATTCTGAAAACTACTATGTGATCGAAGTTAACCCCCGTGTAAGCCGTAGCTCTGCTCTGGCTTCCAAAGCAACTGGCTATCCTATTGCAAAAGTAACCTCCAAGATTGCAATTGGCTACAATCTGGACGAAATTGAAAACGCTGTAACAAAAACTACCAAGGCTTGCTTTGAGCCTACCATTGACTACATCGTTCTGAAATTCCCCCGTTGGCCCTTCGATAAATTTGTAACTGCAGACCGTAGCTTGGGAACCCAAATGAAGGCTACCGGTGAGGTTATGGCTATTGAACGCAGCTTTGAAGCATCTCTGCTGAAAGCTATCCGTTCCTTGGAAATTGGTCTGACTCATCTGGAAATGCCCGAGCTGAAGGCTCTGAGCGACGAAGAGATTAAAGAGCGCATCCATCGTGTTGATGACGAGCGTATCTTTGTAGTTGCTGAGGCTATGCGTCGTGGTGTTACTATTGAAGAGATTTACAGCATTACCAAGATTAACCAATGGTTCCTGTACAAGATTGGCAATATCATCAAGATGGAGCGTGCTCTTGCTACTCATGAGCTTACTCCTAGCCTGCTGCGTAAGGCAAAACAAACTGGTTTTGCAGACAGCGTAATTGCTGGCATTGTGGGCAAGACTGAAATGGAAATTCGTGACCTGCGCAAGGCTAATGGCATTCTGCCTACCTACAAAATGGTTGATACCTGTGCTGCTGAATTTGAAGCTGCAACTCCGTATTACTATTCCTGCTATGCAACTGAGGATGAGGTTGTAGTTAGTGATAAGAAAAAGGTTGTAGTTCTGGGCTCCGGTCCTATCCGCATTGGTCAGGGCGTAGAATTTGACTATTGCTCCGTACACTGTGTATGGTCTCTGCGTGAAATGGGCTATGAAACCATTATCATCAACAACAACCCTGAAACCGTCTCCACTGACTTCGATATTTCCGATAAACTGTACTTTGAGCCTCTGACTGTAGAGGATGTTCTCAATGTAATTGACAAAGAACAGCCTGAAGGCGTAATCGTACAATTTGGCGGTCAAACTGCTATCAATCTGGCTGGTCCTTTGAATGCTCTTGGCGTTAAGGTTCTGGGCTCCAGCGTAGACAGCATTGACCGAGCAGAAGATCGTGAGCGTTTTGAACAGCTCCTGACCGACTGTGATATTCCTCGTCCGAAAGGACACACCGTATTTGATACTGAAGGTGCTTTGAATGCTGCTCATGATGTAAGCTATCCTGTAATGGTTCGTCCTTCCTATGTACTGGGTGGTCGTGCAATGGAAATCGTTTACAATGACGAAGAACTGAAGCACTACATGTCCAGCGCAGTAAAAGCTTCTAAAGAGCATCCTGTTCTGGTTGACCACTACCTGCAAGGCACTGAGGTTGAGGTTGATGCAATTTGTGATGGTACTGAGGTTCTTATTCCTGGCATCATGGAACACGTTGAAAGAGCCGGCGTTCACTCCGGTGACTCCATCGCTGTTTATCCTCCGCGCAACCTGCCTGAAAGAGTAATCGAAACCATTATCGAATATACTAATAAAATGGCTCTGGGCCTGGAAGTTAAGGGTATGATCAACATCCAATACATTGTACGTGATGAGCATGTATATGTAATTGAGGTTAATCCCCGTTCCTCCAGAACCGTGCCCTTCCTGAGCAAGGTAACCGGTATTCCTATGGTAAACGTAGCTACTAAGTGTGCTATGGGCGTAAGCCTGAAGGAGCAAGGTTACGAAGCTGGTCTGCGTCTGTTCCCTGACTACTACGCAGTAAAAGCGCCTGTATTCTCCTTCAACAAGATGAGCAACGTTGATATCACCTTAGGACCTGAGATGAAATCTACCGGTGAGGTTATGGCCTGCGATTATCAATACAGCCGTGCATTGTACAAGGCTTGCATTGCTTCCGGCATTCAGGTTCCTAACGAAGGCTCCATCCTGATGACTGTTGCTGATCTGGATAAGGAAGAAGCAGTTGAGCTGGCTAAGGGCTTTGAGGATCTGGGCTATGTTGTAACTGCAACCTCTGGTACTGCTAAATACCTTATTGAGAATGGTGTTAACGTTCGCGTAGCTACAAAGGTTAGCGAAGGCACTCCTAATATTCTTGATGACATTAAGGCTGGCCGTATTAATATGGTTATCAACACCAGCAACCATGGTCGCGATGCTGAGCGTGACGGCTTCAAGATTCGTCGCGCCACTGTTGAGCATGCAATTGCCTGCCTGACCTCTATGGATACTGCTCGTGAGCTGCAGCGTGTTCTGAATGCTATGCGTCGTCGTCGTGTAGGTCGCGTAATTGCTTTACAGGATTTAGCCTTGGAGGACTAATGATGTCTAAGACTATTGAAAATGCTAGAGTGATTGGACAGCGAGTGCTGAACAGCTCTACTAAACTTATAGATGTTTATGCTCCTGAAATTGCCAATCAGGCTGTTCCTGGCCAGTTTGTCAACGTTCAGGTATGCAAGAACACTGCTCCGTTGCTGCGCCGTCCCTTCGGCGTAGCAGGAGTTAACCATGAACAGGGTACTTTCACCATGATTTATCGTATCATTGGTGAAGCAACCCATATTCTGGCAGACGTATGCACTGGTGATGTGCTGAGTATAGTTGGTCCTTTGGGCCGCGGTTTTGATATGACTGCTAAAAAGCCTCTGCTGGTAGGTGGTGGCTTAGGCCTGGCTCCTCTGTTATTTTTGGCAGAAGGCTTTGGCTGCTCCGATATTCTCATGGGCGGCCGTACTGAAAGCGAGCTGTTCTGGACGGATTTGTATGCTGGCCTTTGCCCTCATGTTTATCTGACTACTGATGATGGCAGTGCAGGTACTAAAGGCACCGTTATGGCCCTATTACCTGAGCTGCTGAAAAAAGGCGGTTATGACTGCGTTTATGTATGTGGTCCCGTTCCTATGATGCGTGCAGTAGCAAATGCTTGTCTGGAAGCTGGCGTTAAATGTCAGGTTTCCTTAGAAAAATATATGGCTTGTGGTCTTGGTGCCTGCTTGTCCTGTGCCTGCGAGGGCATTGGCAAGCGTATCAAGGTTTGCAAGGATGGTCCTGTATTTTGGGCTGAGGAGGTGGGAGAATGGTAAAGTCTTTGTATGAAGGTCGTTTGGCAGTTGATATTGCCGGACTGAAAATGCAAACTCCTGTAACCACTGGCTCTGGTACCTTTGGCTTTGGCTTGGAATTTACTGACTTCCTTGATTTGGAAAAGGTTGGCGCTGTTACTGTAAAAGGTACCAGCCTTCTGCCTGCGGCTGGCAATAAAGGTCAGCGTGCAGTAGAAACTCCGTCTGGTATGCTGAACTGCATTGGTCTGGAAAATCCTGGCAGTGACTACTTCTTAGAGCATACTTTGCCTGAGCTGCGTAAATATGACGTTCCCGTAATCGTAAATATTTACGGCCATACTCCTGAGGAATATGGTGAAGTTGCTAAGAAGCTTGACGTAGATGGTGTAGATGCTGTGGAAATTAACATTTCCTGTCCTAACGTAAAAGAAGGCGGCATTGTATTTGGTACTTGTCCTGAGGCAGCTGCAGAGGTTGTGCGTATGGTCAAGGACAACACCTCCAAGATGGTCATTACCAAGCTTTCTCCTAATGTAACCGATATCGTTTCTATGGCTAAGGCTGTAGAAGCTGCAGGTACTGATGCCATCTCCATGATTAATACACTCCTTGGTATTAAACTGGATATTGAACGTCAGCGTCCTGTTTTAGGCAATGTAACCGGCGGTCTTAGCGGTCCTGCTGTACGCCCAGTAGCTGTACGTCTTGTTTATCAGGTTGCACAGGCTGTTAAAGTTCCTATTATTGGTCAAGGTGGCATTATGTGTGCTGAGGATGCAATTGAGTTTATGCTGGCAGGTGCAAGTGCAGTTGCAGTAGGTACTGCAAACTTCATCCATCCTGACATTGCAGCAACCATTGCTCATGGTATGCTTGAATATATGGACAGACACAATGTGCAGAATATTAACGAGATTGTAGGTTTGGCGCTGCCTAATGGTCGCGAAAGTATGCCTCTTTTTAAAAACGCGTGATAAGCACCGTTGTACTTCGTCACAAATAAAAATTCATGAAACTAAGATGAGCTGTAGGTACTGTATGTGCCTATGGTTCGTTTGAGGAGAGCATTTATGAAATATGATGATAGACTCATAGTAGCTTTGGATTTCCCGACCTTTGAACAAGCTAAGGCTTGCGTTTTGGAGCTGGGTGATTCTGTTAGCTACTACAAAGTAGGTATGGAGCTGTATTATGCAGTTGGCAGCGAAATTATCCGTTTCTTAAAAGATAACGGCAAGCATGTTTTCCTGGATTTGAAGCTCCAAGATATTCCTAATACCGTAGCTCATGCACTGACTGTACTTAGCGATTTAGGCGCTGATATGATGAATGTGCATGCAGTTGGCGGAAAAAAAATGATGTCTGAGGCTGTAAAGGCTGTTCGTGAAGCTGCTGAAAAGGCTGGCCGTCCGGCTCCTAAGCTGATTGCAGTTACCATTCTTACTAGTATGGATGATGAGCAATTTGCTGACCTGAACTATAAAAACACCATTGCTGAGCAGGTAATTGCTCTGGCTAAGCTGGCTAAAGAAGCTGGTATGGACGGAGTTGTTGCTTCTCCTAGAGAAGCTGCAGGCATTCGTGAGGCTTGTGGTGCTGACTTCCTGATTGTTACTCCTGGCGTGCGTCCGGCAGGTGCATCCTTAGATGACCAAAGTCGCGTTGCTACTCCCGCAGGTGCATTCAAAAATGGCTCCAGTCACATTGTAGTTGGCCGTCCTATTACTAAGGCTGAAGACCGTCAGGCAGCAGCCTTGGCAATCGTTGAAGAAATCAGCGAAGTTCATTAATTAGCTGAAACCGTAGTAAAATTTATTTGAAGAATAAGGAGTGTAGGTAAATGGCAGTTTTAGAAGAAAAAGATGTTTTAAAAATGCTGGAAGAAACTGAAGCAGTTCTCCATGGTCACTTCCTGCTGACCAGCGGTCTCCATAGCCCCATGTATGTTGAAAAATTCAATGTACTGCAACATCCTAAGTATACCGAGCGTCTGTGCCAGGAAATTGCACGTCGCTATGAAAATGATAATGTAGAGCTGGTTGTTGGTCCTATGACTGGCGGTATTCTGTTGGCTCATGAAGTAGGCAAGGCTCTCGGCACTCGTGCTATCTTCACCGAGCGTGAGAACGGCAAAATGACTCTGCGTCGTGGCTTCCAAATCCCTGCAGGCACTCGTGTGCTGGTAGTTGAAGACATTGTTACCACTGGCGGCAGTGTTAAAGAGGTTATGGAAGTTGTTAAAGAATGCGGCGGCGAACTGGTAGGTGTAGGCCTTTTGGTTGACCGCAGCGGCGGCAAGGTTGACTTCGGCGTTCGCACCGAGGCTCTTCTGCACTTGAACGTAGAAACCTATGATCCTGCAACCTGCCCTCTGTGTGCAGCAGGTAAAGAATTTACTAAACGTGGCAGAACCGGTAAATAATTTTTAACAGTATTATAGCGACAGCTGGTATCAGATATCAGCTGTCGTTTTTATTGTATATAGAAAACCCCGCGTTAGACGCGGGGTTCAAAAAAGCTTAAGCGTTCC
>URGS01000013.1 GCA_900547415.1 uncultured Phascolarctobacterium sp.
AATAGCCTTTTAGGCGGTAAATGACAAACCACCGGCTACGCCGGTGGTTTTGATTTTTATTAGAAATATTTAAAGCAGTTTCTCATAACAAATAGTAAAATATACAATATATGTGTAAATACTAGAAATTAGTCTTGACTGAACTATTAGTATACAGTTTAAAATGACAAAAGTAAATGGAGGTAGATTATGTCGGAAAAGCTTTGTACACTGTCAACTAAGGATAGGGTTTATTTTTATGACAAAAGCATAGTGGTGTTTTTTGCAGGAAAGAGAAAGGTTCTAAGTACTTCTACCTATAATGGTGGGTATCATGAGGATTATACTGCTGTCTATAATTATGACGGCAAGCAAGGCTCTGGTATGCCTTGTGAGGTTCTTGCTGATACTTATGAGGAGCATATGCGTCTTATTTCTAAACGTTTAGCTCTTAATCCGGATCGAGTCAGCGGTATGAGCACTGCGGCTAGTATGGAGAATGCAGTTATTGAAAGTCTTTCCTACAAGGAATTGACCGTAACGGCAATCGTTACTGCAGGTATAGAAACTAATGGTGGCAGAGTTGGAGACCCTGCTGACTACTATAGTCCTATTGAAAAGCCAGATAGATTTGGCACTATTAATATCATACTCGTATTTAACTGTGATATGCCAGCAGGTACAATGGCTAGAGCACTAGTTACCTGTACAGAAGCTAAAACTGCTGCGATTCAGGAGCTTTTGGCAGGCAGCAACTATTCTACAGGTTTGGCAACTGGGTCAGGAACAGACCAAACGATTATTATAGCTAATCCTGAAAGTAAACTCTGTTTTGAAGGAGCGGGCAAGCACTCTAAAATGGGTGAGCTGATAGGAAAGGTAGTTATAAAGGCTGTTAAGGCTGCTCTTAACAAACAATCTGGGCTAAATCCAGAGTATCAGCATAATGCTTTTCGTCGTATGAAACGTTTTGGCATAACACCTGGAACTATGTGGAAGCTTTACAGCGAAATTACTGGTGCTAAGGTAAAGCCTGTGTATCTTGTTGAAGCAGAAAAGCTGGCTACTGCAGACAAAATGCTTACAACAACATCTCTATACATTCATCTAATAGATCAGTTGCAGTGGAAGCTTATAAATGAAGAGGAGGCCAGAGAAGCGGGAAATATGCTACTTAAGCATTTATCACATAGCTACTCTGTCGAAAATGTAGAACTGACTAGAGCAGATATAGATGAAATGACTGCTGTTTGGTGTAGACTCTTTAATATGATTGTAGCAAGTACCCTTGAAGAAGCAGACGTAGCTGAAGGTGACTTATCAGTTAAAGCTGATTAAGTATATAGAAAATTATCAGAAATATTTCTGGTAGATAATTTTTTAGGAGGTAAGAATATGACCTGTACACACGCTAACTTTGAAATTCCTACTGACCCTCATGGCAAGCGTCGTTATGAAAGTGCTATGAAGCATGTTGAGGCTGCTAAGAAGGCTGGAAAATCTAGTGAAGAAATTCACGCAATCTTTAAAAAAGTAATGGAGCATGATCCTATGGATATTGATTCTATTCCTAAGGATGAAGCTCATGCCAAATATCGTACAGCTATGATTCACATGAAGGCTGCATTGGAACATGGCAAAACTTCTGAGGAAGCACATGCTATGTTCAAAAGAATTATGAACGGCGAAAGCACTGGCTGTCATAAAAAATAACTAAGACACTAAAATAAGCTGGGATAAAACTATCCTCATAAACTAAAACAAGGCTCGAGTTTGAGTATTTCTCAAATTCGAGCCTTGTTGCTTATGTATGAATTTAAAAGCTTTTGATTCAGATACTATCTTATGATTTTCTGCTTAAATTGTAGTTTGAGCTGCATCTCTTTTATTTGGCAATCTGCATGAAAATCATATTGAAATATTTATCACAGTCTTTGGTAAGCCAGTGATTTTCAATAGGTAGTACGTAAATATCACCAATAATCTTAAACTGGTTAATGTTAATAAATTTTTGCAGCTCAACAGATATTCGTCCACAATTTTGACAATAGGTGCCCTTAAAAAAATATTCCAGATAGAGACCTTCTGGCAGTTCAAGGGTTGCTGAGCGTTTATGTTGCGGTGAATTATAAATATAGGAGAAAAACGCTTTTGATTGACTGGTTTCGGGTTTGGTAAAAAAATCCTCCTGTTCGATAGACCAGCCAACATGTTTTTCCAAAGCCCAATGGTTGTGGAATGTTTTTTGAGTATGGTTCGTAAATTTCATAATACGTTTTTTACCGTTATCACTTGGCACTAAGGAAGTAATGCGTATTAGGCGCGTTTTATGACTGGATAGTAATGGTTGGTCTAAGATGACATGATCGAACATTGCAAGGTTGTCTGTAACATTATCCAAGGCTCTAAGCACTCGTTCATTGTCTTTAATTATTTCCCTACATTCAGTTCTTTTTTTCTGTATAACCTGTTCAAATTTATCCTTGCCACGATGATCAAGAAATTCCTTGATATCCGCAATACTTATATTAAGATTGCGCAGGTTGACTATGATTTCCAAATCCAGATATTGCTTAATAGAATAATGGCGATAACTATTTTCACTGATGTAGTCAGGTGATAAAAGATTAATCTTATCGTAATAGAGCAAAGTTTGTTTTGATATATTGAAAAGCTTAGCTAATTCACCAGCAGTAAAATAGTTCTGGGCATTTTCTTTTTTCATAATTATTCTCACACGTCCTTGACAGTATAACTAGTATATACTATAAAATTATAACAAATTCATATAGTATATTATATCATATTGTTTAAAATAGTGCTAAGAATTTATGGATATCTGTGTTTTAAATTTTAGCGCTATGTGTTAGTACTATAATTTTAATAAATGTGGAGGAGCTATGAAGAAGATTGCTATTTATGGCAAAGGCGGTATAGGGAAATCTACGACAACAGCTAATATTTCAGCAGCTTTAAGCGAAACTGGCTTAAAGGTTTGTCAAATTGGCTGTGATCCTAAAAACGATTCTACAAGGCTTTTGCTAGGAAGAATTTGCAAGCAAACAGTTTTAGACTGTGTCAGAGATAAAGAAGATGTAAAAGCTGATGATATTCTGCATTATGGATACAATAATGTTAAATGCGTTGAGGCTGGTGGTCCAGAGCCTGGCGTAGGCTGTGCTGGACGAGGAATAATAGTTGCTTTAGAAAAGCTAAAAGCACTTTCCATTATTGAAGATGAGGATGTAATCCTTTATGACGTATTAGGCGATGTGGTTTGTGGCGGTTTTGCAGTTCCTATTCGTGAAGGCTATGCAACAGATATTTATATTGTTTCATCTGGAGAATTAATGAGCCTATATGCAGCTAATAATATCGCTAAAGGTGTAAAGCGTTTTGCAATGCGTGGTGGTGTTCGTTTGGGTGGTATTATTGGCAATAGTCGCAACACACCTAATGAACATAAGCTTTTGGAAGAATTTGCTAAACGTCTAAATACTAAGCTAGTAGCCTTTATACCTAGAGATGTGATTGTCAATAAAGCAGAAAATCAGCGTCAGACGGTTATACAATATGCTCCTGAATCTGGTCAGGCTGAGGTTTATCGTCAGCTTGCACAAAAAATTGTCGCGAATGATGAGCTTGACGTACCAACTCCCATGACATTTGAAGAATTGGAAAATTTGGTGGCTGCATATGGGGATTAAAACAAAACGCTTTATTGCCAGTCGCAAAAGCTGTAGCTGTAGCATGCCTGGTGTATGGCGTGCAGTTGCCCATTGTCAGGGATTTGTTGTTATTTTTCATAGCCCTAGAGCTTGTGCCCATGTTGCAAGAACTATGGATATTAATTCACATTTTCGTAGTCTTGCAGATGAGCAGGGTGATGGTACTGCAACTATACCATTACTCAGTAGTCAGCTGGAAGAAAAGCATACAATTTTTGGCGGTGCTGAACGGTTAGAAAAATGTATCACCTATGCTGTAGAAAAATATACTCCTCAATGTATTGTTATTGCCAATTCCTGTGTAGCAGGTGTAATAGGTGATGATGTAGTTTCTGTAGCTAGAGATGCTCAAGAAAAATATCAACTGCCAATTCTTACTGTAGATAGCTACGGATTTTTAGATGGAGAGTATTACGAAGGCTATTTTTTTATGACAGAAAATCTTATAGACCATTTTGTCAAACTGCTTCCGAAGGAAAAGAAAACAGTGGTACTTTTGGGGGATAATGGTGGTCCTTGGGGGCATTATGCTAAAGAGGTAACTAGACTGCTTAATGCTTTAGGTATTAAGGTTATAGGTCAATTTCCTGGGTACATGTCCTTTGATGAAATACAGAAGCTTGGCAGAGCTGAAGGCTGCATTGTTTTAGGTGGTCGTGGGCACACATATGTAGGACTGAACAGGCTGGCTCGTAAGCTTTATCAGCAGTGTGATATTAAATATCTTGCTAATATCTATCCTTTGGGCTGGCATGGAACAGAGCGTTGGCTCCAGGAAGCTGCTGACTTATTTGAATGCAGTGATAAAGCATCAGAAATTATTTGGCAGGAAAGACAAAGCCTGCTTCATGGCTTGAGCAAATATCTGCCTGTTACTAGAGGAAAAGCCACTGTGCTTTGTATTGGTCGCTGGCTAATGTATTTTCATCCAGCGGGAATCTTGGAAATTATAAAAATGCTGCAGCTGGATTTGAAGGGTATTATTCTGTTAGATGCCTATGATGAAGCTCATAGGCAGGAAATGCTTGAACTTATCAGGAGCTGTACAGACAAACCTATTTATAGTACTAAGGACGGCGAAGAACTTCTTAGTCAGGCTGATTTGGTACTTACTACTCATGAGCTGCAGAATCCTGAATTAAAGCAAATCTTTCTGCCCATGCTGCCACAGGTTGGCACAACAGGCGCGTTGCATTTTATGGAAATAATCTATAGAACGATGAGAAGCCGTTTGCAGCAGGGGGGTGTTGTGTATGTCTGATAAACCATGGGGAAATATCTGTAATCGTGTAGATACATGTGCTTTGACTGGTGCAGGAGCCTTTTGCGCAGGCATTCCTGGTTCTGAGATTGTAGTCAATGGTCCTTTATGGTGCTATTTTTATGCTTTGCGATATTTGGAGCATGCTGATTATCATATGGCAGAACGTTTTCACGGTTCCCAGCCCGATAATAGTGCTATTGTCTATGGCTCTGAAAGCTATCTTACAGACACCCTAAAAAGAATATTGCAGCAGGATAAATATCCTGAGCTGTTATTTGTTGAAAGCAGCTGTTCTCTAAGCCTCATTGGTGATGACTTAAATGGTATTGTCAACAAGCTGCAGCTGCCTTTCCCTCATGTGGCTATGGATAGCGGTGGTATTGTCGGCGGTTTTGCAGCAGGCTATATTAAAGCTTGTAAGACTGTTTTAGACAAATTTGCTGCTGCGGTTGAGCAAGAAGCTAATACGGTAAATCTACTGGGTTTAAGTGATTTTTATTATAATGGCAAAGCTGATACTGCAGAGCTGGTTAGAATTTTGCGTAAAGCTGGCTATAGAGTAAATTGTGTTCCTGGCAGTGGCTCAAAATTGGCAGCCTTGCGTAATATTGGTGCTGCTGCACTAAATATTGTTTGCCATGAGGAGCTGGGGCTGGAAATTGCTGCATATCTTAAGGAGCGTTTTGGTACAGCCTATATTAGTGCAGGCCTTCCTTATGGTATAGAGGGAACGCGGAAATGGCTGCAAAAAATAAATGAAGCTTTGCCTGCAAAAGCAATGCAGGCAATTCTTGCTGAATGTGATGAAAAAAGCGCATTTTTACAATCATGGAATAACGATAGTCGCTGTTCATGGGGTAGTTTGTGGTTTGATCGTGCGGTAGTTGCTATGCCAGGTACGGCAGCTTTATGTCTAGGCAATGCCTTAGTTAGCGAATGGTGTGACACAGGCAGTCTGACGATAATTTGTCAGAACCGCGTAGAACAAAAGGATTTGTGCAAGTTTGCAGATGATATCCTTTTTGCTGACTCCGATGGAGATAAAATATCCGCCTACCTAAAGGAAGAAGGAACCCTTTTGCTCTTAGGCAGCAGCAGCGAAAGCTCCATCATTAGACATAGTGGTAATAAGGAGTTGATTAGCTTAAATATGGCTTTTCCTGCAACAGAGCAGATTCTTTTGACAGATATTCCGTATATGGGTATTAAGTAGTGCCCATATGCTGGAACGTATTTGGAACGCATTTATTCAGCAATCCTTGAGAAGATAGCTATTAAATTTTCAATTATTATTCCTTACATAGTGAAGTAAAGCCTAGTATATGGTATGATAATAGGGATATGTTTGTGAAATAAACAAAAATTGAGAATAAACACTTTCAAGGAGATAAATAGTATGTTGAAAAAATCTAACAGCACCTATGCTTTAATTGCATTGGCAGTTTTATTACTGTCTGTTGCTTGTTTTTCTCTAACCTTTGGTCAAATAGATGTACCCTTTGCCAATACCATGGCAATTTTATGTGATAAACTGCACCTGCCCTTTTTTACTGATACTGAGTATACAAAGGAGCAACTGGCAGTAATTTGGTTTATTCGTCTGCCTAGAATGCTAGTAGGCGTTCTTGTTGGCGCAGCTCTTGGTATTTCCGGCGCTGTTATGCAGGGTATTTTTTCCAATCCACTAGCAGATCCGGGCCTTATCGGTATTTCCTCTGGCGCTGCAACAGGTGCTGTACTTTCTATTGCTCTTGGTACATCTACTGCCAGCATGTTTGCCATGCCTGCCTTTGCTTTCTGCGGTAGTATTATCGCTGTTTGTCTGACAGTGTTTTTGGCAATGCGTAATGGTAAGGTGCCTGTAATGACCTTGCTTTTAGCTGGCGTTGCTGTAGGTATGCTTCTTGGTGCGGTGACCAGTGGTCTTTTGACTTTTATGAATGAGCAAAAGCTTCAACAGTATCTCTTCTGGATGGTAGGCGGTCTTGACTACCGCCGTTGGGAACACGTATATCTGGCCATAGGTCCGATTCTGGCTGGTATAACGGTTATGTTGCTTTTGGCTCGACATTTGAATATTCTTGTTTTAGGTGAAACAGAGGCTAAGGCTGTAGGTATGCCTGTAGTTAAATTTCGCATGGGCTTGCTGTTTGTAGCAGCTATGACTACTGCTACCTCCGTATGTGTCAGTGGTAATATAGGCTTTGTAGGCCTTGTTATTCCTCATATGATGCGAATGCTTCTAGGCCCTGATCATAGAGTGCTTTTGCCTGCCAGTGCTTTGGGTGGAGCAATGTTTTTAGTATTCTGTGATTCTCTAGGACGAGTTATTATGCCTCCAGCCGAAGTGCGTGTAGGCATTATGACGGCGCTTTTAGGAACGCCTTATTTTCTGTATTTACTGCGCAGAATGCAGAAACAATTTTTCTAAAGCCTCAAGACCAATTGCTAAGCAGTTGGTCTTTTTTTATTGGCTGCAAAAAGCTAAAAATCTAGATTTATGATTAAGTGAAAATATAGCTATACGGTTATGGGAGGAAGCTTATGAGCAAGCTTTTATTTTTGACTAATGTTATTCGTCGTATGGGTGTTATGCAGCAAACGGTTACACGTTTGCAAAATGAAAATAGTTTATTTTCAGAGAGCTCTTGTCATTGGATTACAGAGTCTACAACATGGGATAAAAAATGGGAAAAGGAACTTTATTCTTGTCATTTGCTGATGATGAAATGGATGGGTACAGGTCTTGATACGCCATTTTTAAAGCGTTGTGTTAGAGTGCTTCAGGAACGCAAAATACCATACTACATAGACGCTGCTGGAACTGATGAAGGAGAACTGAGCTATGGCCTGTCCAAAGAACAGCTGGCTCGTATTAAGCAGTATTCTCTTTATGGAGGAGAGCATAATTATTATAATTTATGGCAGTATGTTGAGGCTGTTTTGTGTGGAGAGGAAAACGGAGTAGAGCCTCCAAAGCCAGTTCATTGGTGTGGTATTTTCCATCCCAAAGCCCAGGATGCCTATACTGATTTGGCTGCTTATAAAAGAGATTACTGTAGTCCTAATAAGCCTACAGTAGGTATACTTTTTTATCGTGATGAATGGGTATGGGGCGATTTAGGATACCAAACCGCCCTTATTGAAGCCATTGAAGCGCAGGGAATGAATGCAATCTGTGTGTTTTCTAATGGAATGCCCGTGGCAGAGCTGGGAATGCCAAGTCTAACACAGGTATTTGACAGCTTCTTTCAGGAAAATGGACTGCCTGCTATTGACGTATTAATCAATGTTATGAAGTTTTCTATGACTAGCAGCGGGTCTATTAGTGTTGACTACTTTAAGAAGTGGAATGTACCCGTTTTGGAGGGCTACACCATTATGACACCAGTTTCAGAGTGGGAGAATAGCCTGGAAGGCATGAATGCTATGGAGGTTTCCATTGCGATTTCCATGCCAGAGCTGGATGGTATTGTTCATGGCGTTCCTGTAGCAGCCAAAAAGGTGCTGGAGAACGGCGATGTACGCTATCTGCCAATTACTGAGCGTGTTGAGCGTATGGTTAGCAAGGCGAAAAAATGGGCTCTGCTTAGGCGTAAGGAAAATAGCGAAAAAAGAATAGCTATTATTTTCCACAACTATCCACCTCGTAATTCTAATATAGGAAGTGCTTTAGGGTTGGATACAATTGAAAGTATTCGCAGAACTTTGCAGCTGATGCAGGAACGAGGCTATAAGGTTGAAGTCATCCCGGAGGATACTAAAGAGTTTATCAGGGAGCTGACAGCAAATGCCACCAATGACATAGCATTGCTGACAGAAAAACAGCTGCAAAGGGCGCAAAAAGTAACAAAGGAAGAATATCTGCACTTTTTTGCATCTCAGCCTCAAAAGATACAGGAACAGCTGGTTAAGGATTGGGGAGAAGCACCAGGAACGGTTATGGAGTATGATGGAAGTCTGCTTGTTCCAGGAACAATGAATAGCAATGTTTTTGTAACTGTTCAGCCGCCTCGTGGCTTTGGTGCTGATCCGGAAAAGATTTATCATTCACCCTATTGTGCACCCACACATCACTATCTGGCCTTTTATTATTGGGTAAGAGATATTTGGAAGGCTGATGCTGTAGCTCACATTGGCACTCATGGCAGTCTGGAGTGGCTGCCTGGTAAAAATGCTGGTTTGAACAATACCTGCTATCCTGACGCAGCCCTTGGTGATTTAGTTAATATTTATCCTTATAATATGACCATTACAGGTGAAGGTATTCAGGCAAAGCGTCGTGGTAGTGCCTGCCTTATTGAGCATTTACCGGCACCTCAGTCTAGAGCAGGCGTATACGATGAGTTGGAGGAGCTGGAAAAGCTTATGGATGAGTACGTACATTTTGAGAAAACTCAGCCAGAAAAGCTGGATGCTATAGCTGAGCTTGTACGTGCAAAGGCTATAGAGGCTAATTTGCAGGATGAAATTGAATATAATGAGGACGAACCCTTTGGAGAATATATTCAACGCCTGCATAGCTACATTTCTGATTTAAAAAATCTGGAGGTGCATATTGGTCTGCATATTTTGGGACAGCCGCCTGAGGAAGAACGCCTGACTGAATTTATGTGGCTGCTGACTCGTTTGGATAATGGTGATGTACCTAGTTTAAATCAAACTCTGGCAGGCTATTATGGCTTTGATTATTATGAATTGCTGGATAATAGTGGCAGTGTTTATGAGTCCTTGAACATTACCTATGGTGCTTTGTTGGACAAAATGTATCAGCAGTCCCGTGAAATTATTCTTTTGCTGCAGTCACAGAATTTTGTACCTGCTGCAGTAGAAAATGTTCTTGCTTTAGAATGGGTTCAGACTGGCAGCGCAGAGTTTAAGGCTCAGCTAGAGCAGGTATGCAATTATATATGCAATAGTATTTATCCTAATCTCTTGCTGACTAAACAGGAGCAGGACAATATTCTAGGTGGCTTTGAAGCGCAGTACGTTGAACCTGGACCTTCTGGCGCTCCCAGCAGCGGCGGTGCAGACCTTTTGCCTACAGGACGTAATTTCTATGGCGTTGATCCGCGTACACTACCTACACCTGCAGCATGGGAAATTGGCAAAGAGCTGGGTGACCAGGTTATTGAACGCTTTATAGCTGAAGAAGGCCATTATCCTGAAAATATTGGTATAGTTTTGTGGAGTGGAGCTAATATGCGCAGCCATGGTCAGTGTGTAGCAGAATTCCTGTATTTATTGGGTATCAGACCGGTATATCAACGTGGAAGTATGCGTGTTCGTGATTTAGAGGTTATTCCTTTAGCTGAGCTGAAGCGTCCGCGTATTGATGTTACTGCACGTATTAGCGGACTTTTCCGTGATACTATGCCTAATGTAATGCAGCTATTGGACAAGGCGGTGCTGAAGGCGGCTTCTTTGGATGAAGATATGGAAATGAATTTTGTTCGCAAGCATGTTGTAGAAGACACTAAGGAGCTGGAAGAACAGGAGCAAATGTCTCATGATGATGCATGGCGTCAGGCTGCCTTCCGTATCTTTGGTGATGAGCAGGGTGTGTACGGCGCTGGTGTAGCGGCTCTTTTAGAGGCAAAAAATTGGGATACTATTGATGATATTGCTGACGTTTATGTACGCTGGGGTGCTCATGCCTATGGTGGCAGGACCAAGGGTAAGTTTTTGCCCCAGCAATTTAGAAAACGCATGGGCAGTTTGGATATTACCATAAAAAATGAGGATAACCATGAAACAAATATGCTCAGCAGTGATGACTACAATGCGTATCATGGTGGTATGATTGCTGCAGTACGCAGTATCAAGGGAAGTGTACCACGTTCCTACTGTGGTGACAGCACTGACCGCAGTCGTGTAACTATGCACAGTGTTCAGGAGGAGGCAAAACGCATTTTCCGTAGTGAAGCTATTAATCCAAAGTATATAGCTGGTATGATGGAGCATGGCTATAAGGGTGCTGCCGATATGGCTAATATGATTGCCCATAGCTTCCAATGGGACGCAACCAGTGCTGTTATGGAGGATTGGATGTATGAACAATATGCGGAGAAATACACCTTCGATCCCAAGGTACAGGAATGGCTGAGGGACGTAAATCCTTGGGCACTGCAAAGAATGGCAGAAATTCTTTTGGAGGCAGAACAGCGTGGACTGTGGCAGGCTAAGCCTGAAACTAAAGCAGAGCTGCAGGAAATCTATTTATCTATAGAAGGGGAAATAGAGGAGAGAGCAGATGACTAAAGTAAAAATGCTGGTACTGAGTCTTACTGGGCTCTGTAACTTTGCCTGTCGTTATTGCTACGCAGCAGAGCACGATAAGAATAAAATGACAGTTAAAACGGCCATTAAGGCTGTTGAGCTGGCTGCTGCTTCTGGTGAACCCTTTGTTATACAATTTAGCGGCGGTGAGCCACTGCTTAATTATGATGCTTTGCAGGCTGTTGTTGAATATGTGCAGGCTAATAATATTCCTGCAAAAATGCAGATTCAGACTAATGGTTCTCTGCTTACTGATGACATTGCTCAATATCTTTATAAAAGCAAGGTTGCTATTGGTGTTAGTCTCGACGGTAGACCCAAGGTAAATGATAGGCTCCGACTCAAGAAAAATGGCTATGGCGCCACTGGTGATATATTAAAGGGATTAGAAGTTCTAAAGCATAATAATATTGCCTGCGGTATTACCTGTGTAGTGACCTCTGAAAATGTTAATGAGCTGGAGGGTATTATAGATTTTGCATATTTTATAGGCAACATAAGGCGGATTGGCTTTGATTTGCTGCGTGGACAGGGGCGTGGCAGTCAGCTTATGCCTCCGACGGAGGAAGAAATGCAGTCTGCAATGGAGCGTGTGTATGAAAGACTTGCTCTTTTATCTAAAATGGCGGGCTATGAGATTATCATTACTCAAAAGGAAAGAACTGCTAAATTATGTAGCTCCTGCTTAGATGGCTTTGGTCATTGTCATGCTATGAATGGCGAAGCTGCCTTTGTAGATGCCAAGGGAGATATCTACGCTTGTTCCTCTCTTGTTGGCATGAATGATTACTATATTGGCAATGTACAAACTGGCATTGAACCTGAGCTTGTTGAAAAAATACGTAATCAAATAAAAAGCTTTATGAGCTTTTGTCGCACTTGTAAGGATTTCAAAAAGTGTGGCGGTGGCTGTTACGCTCGATGGTTTGGCAATGCGGAGGGACGATGTAGTGCGGAATGTTCCCTAATGAAAGCTAGTATTCAGCAAGTAAAAGTAATTGAAAATAGTTGATTTTTGCAGATTTTAATTTAACTAAAAACTGAAAAAATACGAGCAAAAAATCTGATTTTATGTTATCATATATCAGAGCTGTGTCCTAGAACCGTTGCAGGGAGACAAGTCGCCTGCAACGGTTATTTTTATGGCTTCAATAAGCTTGCAAGGAAAGAATTTTCTGATAATTTTGTGATTGCAAATAGCATTCATATTGATATGCACAATGAAATTGTCTGAAAATTCAAGTAAGCGTATAATGAATATTAGTTTTACTGTATTTGTTTGGAGCCATAATGCTTGAGCAAGCCTATTTTGTTTTGTCTGCCAGGGTATATGACCATGAAAGATTGGATATACTAGAGGCATGCAGGAATATATTTTTAGGAGTGAAGGATTTTATGAAAAATATGTCTAAAGGTTTATTGATGACCGCACTTATTTGCGGCACCATGAATATGACCGCTTATGCACAAACTACTGCACCGCAAGAATTTGTGCTGGACGAATACGTTGTAACCGCTACAAGAACTTACTGAAAATAGTAGCTTAGAGATTGGTTATGATCATGCTAAGATGGAAGGTACTTCATTAAGCGATATTAGTGGTGCATATGGTTATACTACAACTGATAAAACTACTGATAATTTTTATGCAAAATACGATTGGTTAGTGAATAATCAGGATGCTGGTTACATTCAGGTTTATCATAATGGTTTAGATTATCAAGCAATTACTAATCCTGTTTCTCATCACAAAGAAAAAAATATTGGTATCGATAGCTTTTTCTAATCTATAATGTTTTTGATGGGCGGGGCTTTGCCTCGCCTTTCTTACATTTTAAACACTGTACTACATTACTATTGATAATAAATAGCAAATACGATAAAATATATAGCAAGGTGTAAATACACCAATATGATTTTGGAGTAGAAAATATGACTTGTTTTTCTGACAATAAGAAAAGAAGAATATGTTTGCAATATATAGTGACAGTTGTGTTAATGGCATTTTTATGCCTTTGTGCAGGCTGCGGTGATGAGCAAAAGCAGGCAGAAAAGTTTGGCACCAACAGCTATACTGTAGTTGATGGCGTAGGCAATAAGCTTGTTTTCAAGGAAAAGCCTATGCGTATTGTATCCATGAACATCAGTAGCGATGAAATGCTTGTAGGCATTGTGCCTATTGAGCGTATTGTGAGCGTTACCAACTACGCAGATGATCCAGGTGTATCCAACGTTGTGAATGAGGTAAAAGCTGTCAAGAATAGAGTAACTGCAGACAGCATAGAGCTGCTCTTGGCGACCTGTCCTGATGTAGTTGTGGTTTCGGATATGTTTAAATCTGAAGCTATTAAAACATTGTATGAAGCTGGTATTAACGTATATGTATTTAAAAGTCCTAAAAATTATGCCGAAATTAAAGAGCAGATTACCGGACTGGCAGCTATGGCAGGAGAGCCTGAAAGAGGCAGGGAAATGATAGCAGAAATGGATGCCAAGCTTGAGTCAATAAAAGAAAAGGTTGCCGACATTGGGCCGGATGAAATGCCCAGAGTAATGTTTATGAGTCCCTTAGGTGCTTATTATGCTCCTGACAGTAGTTTTAACGATATGTGCAGATTGGCCCATGTTACAGAGGCTACCTCGTTACTTGGATATAAGCATGCTTGCACTTTATCCCAAGAGGCCATTGTTCAGATTAATCCAGACAGCTTTGTAATAAGTGATTGGAATCATGATGGCAAGCATCCGCCAGAGGCGTTAGTAAACGAGCTTTTATCCAACGAATCCTACAAAATTACTAATGCTGGTAAAAATAAAAGCATTATTGTCATTCCTTCATCTCACATGATGACTAGCTCTCAGTATTTTGTTGCTGGTGTAGAGGATTTGGCACGTGCTGTTTATCCGGATAGGTTTGAATAAAATTTAATAAAAAGTAAATGAAATACCATTTTATCAGTAAAGTTCTGATAGAATGGTATTTTTTTGTGAAAAAAGGTTGACTATCTAATAGTTATATAGTTTAGGATTACTATTGATATAATATACTAAATAAAGAAAAATGGAAAGAGAAGCCAATGTATAGATTTGTAAGGTTAATATTTATTTTGTTGCTGCTTGTGACTATATTGATTAATTCAACTGGATGTAGTAGTGTTGCAGAATCACACAATGGTTATAAGGTTGTAGATGAGGCTGGAAACGAAATTTATTTTTCAAGCAAGCCAGAACGTATTATGACCTTGGGAATGGGGACTGATGGAATAGTCTTGGGGTTAGTACCTCCCGAGAAAATGGTTTCGGTAAATTCGTTAGCAGATGATCCCTGTAGTTCTAATATAGTTGATTTGGCGAAGAAAATAAAAAATAAGCACCGCAATCCCTCTGCAGAATATGTAATGTCATTACAACCAGATGTAGTTTTTGCTTATGAATGGACAAAATCTGAGTACATTGATACTATGCGGGACCTTGGAATAAAGGTTGTTGTTCTAAAGGGACCACGTACCATAGGAGATGTGAAACGCAATATTACTACTGTTGCAGCAGCGTTACAGGAGACGCAACAGGGTAATAGACTAATAGCTGCTATGGATAAGGAGCTGGAAGCTTTAAAGATAAAGCTGAAAAAGCATAATTATGAATCAAATAAGAGAGTTTTACTTTTATCTTTGATGCAGACATATGGCGGAAAAGGCTGCTTATATGATGAATTATGCAAGGAAGCAGGAGTAATTAATTGTCTTTCAGATGCTGGTCTACATAATGGTCAGGCATTGACAAAGGAAATGATTTTAAAGATGCAGCCTGATGTGATTATTATGCCTGTCTACAATGATCACAATACATTTGATATAAATAAGCATAATGAGGAATTTTTGCGAGATCCTGCCTTGAGAAATGTGCAAGCAGTAAAAAACAAACAATTATATTATCCAAGAGAAGGATATATCTATAATTGTTCTCAGGATGCTGTATTTGGAGCTGTAGAAATTGCAAGAGCAGCTTATGGCAAGGAGTTTATACAAGATGGTACAAGGCATATTAGTGTTTTGTGAATATATGGTTGGACGCTACAGGCAAGGAACTGGTAGTAAAAATGATAATACAGGCGTCTTTGTGACTGCATCTAAACAACGTCAAAGCTATGCTAAGTACAAAGAAGCGGATACAGGAAATAATGTAAAATGGCCTAATTCCTCCAGCGATACTATTGGTGCAACTATTAAAATTGACCGTAGCTTGAATGATGACCAAGCAGCAACTGTGTATTTTGAATATAATTTTAAAGAAGGCGGAAAGCCTTACTATGCTCCAGGCCTAGGTGGTTACAACCAGGTATATGCAGTTGACAATGGTACAGATTTGAATAATAATGCTTCCTTCCGTTATGATTGGGGTAAGGAGAGCGGAAATACAGGCTTTGCACAAATTTATCGCAATCATTATGTAGGAAATTTCTATAGACCAACAGGAAATTCTTACTATTATGAAACAAAGGACGACGCTGAAGTTCAGCAAAGCTTAAAGCTGGCTGATGATAATACTTTATAGTTGGTGCAGAATACACCTTCTAATTTCAAAAAAATTTATAAGTATTATGGCGGGAATATCTTTGATGTTCTCACCATTACTGCTTTATGCTTGACTATATGGTAATCATATAGTGTAATATATCTTAAAACGTTGCTTAAAGGAGTGGAACTTTTGCGTATTGCTTTATGTCATTTGGAGCTTAGTCTAGGCCCAGAGGAAAGAAATATAGAAATCTTGGAAAAGGCGCTGGAAATTGCTGGCGAAAATGGTGTAGACTGGGTGATAACGCCAGAAACAGCACTTCAGGGTTATTATTTCTATAGAGTTGATCCTGAGCGTACTGTTGCTGCCATGCCAAGTCCACAGATAGATGGAATTAGAAGGCTTGTAAAAAAATATGGCATGCACTTGTTCTTGGGCTGTGGTGAATATGACGAAAATGACCGCTGCAGTTACAATGCTTGTCTTGCTTTTGGTCCAAATGGCAATATTATAGGCCGTCACAGAAAAATATTTGGTGAAAAATTTGTCACTGAGGAGTGGGCAGAGCGTGGCACAACTATAGAGCCTATTCAATGCGGGCAGCTAAAGGCCGGTGTGCTTGTTTGTGCGGATGCATGGAAGATAGAGCATTCTCACATACTAAAGGAAAAGGGAGCTGAGCTGATAATTGATATTGCAGCGTGGCCTATTTCTAAGGTATGTGGTAATCCTTTAGGCTATTGGCTGCAATGCTCTGAGGAGACTGGCTTACCTTTCCTATTGTGCAATCAGACCGGTATGACGGAGTATATGAATATGAATATCGGTCAGTCTGTAGCTATTACTAATGGTGAGCTGGTTTTGGCTTACAATGGTGATCCTGCAGTTTTAATTTGTGATTATGATGAAAAGCAAAAAGTTTTTACTAGTGAGCGTTTTATGGTAAAGTTAATGTAGAAAATTGTTGAGCAGCATTTTTTAAGATTGACAAAATTTTTATCCAGTATATATATGTCCCTTTTTTTATTGTATAAGGCATTAGCTAAGAGGTTTTTAACAGTTTCGACTATTTACCATTCATCAGGTACAGAATAATTTAATAAGAATGTCCTGATTCTAAGAGATCTTCATTATGAAGGTCTCTATTTCATTTTGTGACAAAAATGAAATAAATCTTTTGCTATTGGCTTGACTATAGACCTAGTATATAGTCTATAATCAGATTTAAATTTTTGTGATAAATATTACTAATTAAGTGTGGAGGATAATATGAAAAGAGCAGGTGTATATCCATTTACAGCTATAGTTGGCCAAAATGACATGAAGTTGGCGTTAATTTTAAATGTAATTAATCCAGCCTTAGGCGGCGTTCTTATAAAGGGCGAAAAGGGAACAGCAAAATCTACCGCAGTACGTGCTCTTGCAGAGCTGCTTCCCGCTATAGAGGCTGTTCACGGCTGTCGCTTTAACTGTGACCCCAAGGATGCCAATGCTTATTGCGATGAGTGTGCTAAGATAGCAGCCTCTGAGGCAGAGTTTCCTATAGATAATATAAAAATGAAAGTTGTAGAACTGCCTGTTAGTGCTACTGAGGATAGAGTTGTAGGTACTTTGGATATTGAACATGCCATTAAGCATGGCGAAAAACGCTTTGAGGCAGGTATTCTTGCTCTGGCCAACCGTAATATCTTATATGTAGACGAAATTAATCTGTTAGATGACCATGTAGTAGATGTACTGTTAGATGCTGCTGCTATGGGTATTAATACTGTTGAGCGTGAAGGTGTATCCTATTCTCATCCTGCGCGTTTTGTACTTGTAG
Organism: uncultured Phascolarctobacterium sp.; assembly: GCA_900547415.1. GTDB lineage: Bacteria > Bacillota > Negativicutes > Acidaminococcales > Acidaminococcaceae > Phascolarctobacterium_A. Next base: position 17,591 of record URGS01000013.1, read on the forward strand.
GTACTATGAATCCGGAAGAGGGCGATATTCGTCCTCAGCTTTTAGATCGTTTTGGCTTGTCTGTAGTTGTAACTGGTGAGCATGATCCTGAACAAAGAGTAGAGGTAATTAAGAGACGCTTGGCCTATGAGCTGGATGCTGATAAATTTATTGCTGACTTTGCTGAGGAACAACAGGCGTTGGGTGAAAAAATTGTAGCTGCCCATAAGCTTTTGCCTAAGGTAACTATTAACGACGAAATGCTGGCTTTAGTTGCAAAGCTAGCTGTAGAGCTTGGTGTAGATGGACACCGTGCAGATATTACTCTTATTAAAACAGCTTTGACTATGGCTGCCTTCTGTGGCCGTCAAGAGGTTGAGTTAGATGATATCAAGACTGCTGCAAAACTAGTGCTGCCTCATCGTATGCGTCGTCGTCCATTTGAGGAAGGTCAGTTAGATTGGGAAAAGGTGGAAAGCTTTCTTGATACCGAGGCGTAAAGGAGGAATAGCCTATGTTAAGCCGTACCTTCTTTCCTTTTTCTGCTATAGTCGGACAAAATCAGGCTAAGCAGGCTTTGCTGATAGCTCTTGTTAATCCAAGGGCAGGCGGTTTATTGCTTGGTGGCAAAAAGGGCACTGCCAAAACTACTTTGGTACGTTCTGCTAGTGAGCTTATAGCTCCACAGCATTTGGTGGAGGTACCTTTAAACGTTACTGAAGATATGCTTTTTGGCAGCATTGATATTGAGTATGCTGTCAGCAAAGGTAAACGACGTTTTCTGTCAGGTATTCTTGGCAGAGCAAATAAAAATATTCTTTATATTGATGAAGCTAACCTGTTGAGGCAGGAACTGCTTATGGCAATCTTAGATGCTAATATTGCTGGATTTAATCACGTGGAAAGAGATGGTATTTCCTATAGTCAGCCTGTTAATTATACGGTTGTTGGTACTATGAACCCCGAGGAGGGTACATTACCAAGCCATCTATTAGACCGATTTGGTATGTATGTTGATTTGGGCAATATTGAATCTGATGAAGAGCGAGTAGAGCTCATCAAAAGGGTACTGGGTTATGAACGCAGTACGGGCGAATTTGCTCAAGAATATTATCAAAAGAATAAGGAGTTGGCTGAGAAAATTACTGCGGCTAAAGAGCTGTTAAGCCAGGTGGAAATATCTGAAGCCATGATGCAGCTTGCAGCACAAATGTGTGCTCAAGCCTTTTGCGCTGGTCATCGAGCAGAACTTTATCTGCTGGAAGCAGCCAGAGCTTTGGCGGCACTCAGTCAGCGTACTTATATTTTGCCAAAGGATATGGAAGAGGCAGCAGTTTTTGTACTTCCTCATCGTATGCGAAAGCAGTCTGAAGCTGAGCCAGAGGAAGCTCAGGAGAACACTACTGAGGAAAATCAGGAGCAAGAGCAAGAGAACTTGGACAGCGAGCAGCAGGAAAACAATCACGATAATGACAACCAGCAGCTTCCTCCTCCTGCTTTAGATAATACAGAAGATAACAGCAGTAATACTGAGGATAATACAGATAATAACCAACAACAGGAGAATAATTCTAGCAATCTTGCACCTGATGAGCAGATTGCAGATATTGATAAAAGCTTCCGCTTACCGAAAATGGTCCTTGATTTAGGTAAAAATAACTCCTTGCGTAGAGGCAGTGGCAAACGCAGTGCTACTAAAACAGATTTGACGCAGGGACGCTATGTTCGTGCCGAGCTGCCCAAGAATAAGGTCGAGGATTTGGCCTTTGATGCGACTATTAGGGCAGCTGCTCCGTATCAAAGAGCTCGTGAGGATAATGGCTGTGCTTTGAATATTCAGAAGGAGGATTTACGTCAAAAGGTACGTGAAAAACGTATTGGCAACACATTCCTCTTTGCAGTAGATGCCAGCGGTTCTATGGGTGCTCGCAGACGTATGAACGCTGTTAAAGGTGCAATTTTTTACATGCTACAGGATGCCTATCAAAAACGTGACCGTGTTGGTATGCTGGCCTTTAGACGTGACAAGGCTGAGCTTCTGCTTCCAATTACAAGAAGTGTGGATTTAGCTCAAAAATGTTTGGCTGAAATGTCTACAGGCGGAAAAACACCTTTAGCAGATGGTTTGGCGGCTGCATTAATGACTCTTAGTAAATTAAATAAGAAGGACAAGGAACTGGAGCCAGTATTAGTTGTTGTAACAGATGGTCGTGCTAATGCCGTTATGGAGGGTGAAACTGATCCTGTTGGCAATGCTTTGAAGATAGCAGAAAAAATACGCAAGACTCGTATTGCCTCCGTTGTTATAGATACTGAAAATGATTTTATTAAATTGGGAATTGCCAAAAAATTAGCACAGCATATGGGAGCAAACTATTATAGTTTGAACCAGCTTAGTAAGGAACAGATATTACATATTGTGCAAAATATAGGAGAATAGTGAGAGATTATATGAAAAAAATAATGCTTTTCTTGATGTTAATTACAACTTTTGTGGTTAGCGGTACTGCTTTTGCTAATAATGACGCTAGTGTCAATGATAATTTGAACTGGGAAATTAGTATGCAGCCTAAACCGACTGCAGAAGAACTGGAAGCAGCTAGATGGTCCATTATCGTAGAAAATGATTTGGGAATATATGCCTATGACATGGACTCGCTATTCTTTGTTGAGAAAAATGGTGTAGCTAATGAAAATGAAGTTAAAGTATTGTTAAAAATGGTGTTTACCAATAAGGACGTAATAAAAAAGTTAAATGAACAGTACGCTGCTAAGTTAGAGAAAAAAGAAAAGATTGCTTACTGCAAAATGGATATGCAGTATAAAATGGCTGAAAAAGAATATACAGTAAAAACCATGCAGGTATTTACCAATAAGGATCGCCAAATTGATGTCAAACATAATAAAAAATATGCTCCAATTCCAGAAAAAAGCTTTGCTGAGGCACTTTTTGAGGTTTGCCAGCAATTTGTTGTTAATGTAAAGGCTGCGCAACAGGCGCAAACAGATAAATAAGTTTGAACTGTTTAGTAACACACGGCCATGAAAGATTGGGTGTGCGAAGAATAAGCAAAAATAAATTGTAGGAGTGAAGTTTTAATGGAGAAAAAATTCTCAAAAGGTGTATTGATGGCTGCATTGATTTGTGGCAGTGTATGCGTGGGGGGAACTAATGCTTTTGCAGAAGAAATGCAGGAGTTTACCCTTGATCCTATGGTGGTAACAGCAACAAGAACCGAAAAAAGAGATATTGATGTTCCTGCTAGTACAACTGTACTGACTCAAAAAGAACTCAAAGCAACTGGAGCTCAGAATCTTCAAGTAGCATTGGGTAGAGTACCTGGACTTGTTTACAAAACCTTTGCTCCAGGTGGCGGTGCAATGGGAACTATGGCTAATGAAATAGCAATTCGTGGTGTTAGTAATGGTACTCTCGTTTTGTTAAACGGCAATCCGATGAATTTACGTGGTAAATATTATCTGGATGCTATTCCTGTTGACAATATTGAAAGAGTAGAGATTGTTAAGGGTGGTGCATCTGTATTATATGGCAGTGAGGCCATGGGTGGCGTTATTAACATTATCACTAAAAAACAATATTCTAATACGGTTACTGCTGGCGTAGGCAATTATGGTCAGCAAAAATACGGAGTAGCATTGGGTGATGATAAAGTATCTGTTGGTTATAATTTAGAAAAATGGGGAGATGTAAATACTATTTCCCGTTCTGACGATAAAGGCCTTAAACATACAGATATGACAGGTTCACATAAAAATAACCTGTTTTTAAACTATAACATTAACGATAATTTGCAGTTTGTCTACAATTATTACGAAACAAATGTAAAGTACGATACTTGGTTTGATGATGCTTATAAAGATGTACCCAAAGGTGGCGCTTTACAACAAAATCGTGAATATGTTACTAAACAGAATATGGTTCAGTTGAATTACAACGACGAAACCTGGAAAGGGAATCTGTACTACAACCAAAATCGATTGATGGCAGATGGATTTACTAATTATAATACTAGCGGTAAGAAAACAGGTTTAACCTATGATACTGATGAGAAAAATAGGACTTATGGACTAGATATCCAAAAACGTTTTGATTTTGGTGAAAACAATTTAATTGTTGGCGCTGGTTATCAGGATGAATTTTGGGATGATTATGGTGGAGATGGTCATAAAAAAACTAGAAAAATAACTAGTAGAAATATTTATTCAACGTATGCACAGTATGACCACAATTTTGATGAGAAAAATGAGCTTATTGTAGGTGCTAGAGAAACTTGGACTACTGGCGGTTATATGGGTCAAAATTATGATGATTTCAGTATGTCTGCGCAATATGTACACAAACTTGATGACAATCAATCGTTATATGCAAGTTACGTTGAATCTTTTATTATGCCGTCCTTTAGCCAAATGTATGGTGCAAGTAGTACTGCTATTGCTAACCCTGATTTGAAACCTCAAAGTGGACAAAATTATGAAATTGGTTGGAAAAAGGTTAGTGATAGTCATATGTGGAAAGCTGCTGTTTACCATATTGATATTACTGATAATATTTCAGCAACTTGGGATAGCAAGAAAACTGAATATCAGTATAAAAATGAGGATTTTAAGAATACTGGTGTAGAATTGACTTGCAATATAGCTGGAGAAAATGGATTTTCCTACAATTGGGGCATTAACTACGGAGATCCTAAGGTAAAAGGTACTGGTACCAAGGCTAAGAATTATTGGGATAGAAAATATGGTAGATTGCAACTAAATGCAGGTGTTGATTACAACATAGAAAAATGGACAACAAGCTTACAAGCAACTTACTTGGCTGAACGTGTTGAATGTCCTAGTGGCAGTCATTCATATGGTGAGAAACCATATCTCTTAACAAGTTTAGCAACTACCTATAAAGCAGATAAGCAAAATACGGTAACACTGACTGTAGATAACTTACTGAATAGAGAAGATAATTTAAGCCACACTGGTTCTGAGTATTATTCTACTCCCTGTAATTTCTTATTAACGTATCAATATTCTTTCTAACTCCATTTCCCCATTTCAGGCGGCGCTGCGGCGCCGCCACCTCTTATCTTTAGTACGAAATTAAATTTTTAAAATTTACAAGTTTAACTTGGTCAATGAATTCGTAAAATACGTGTAATCTGTTTACACGATTATATAAATAGAGTTTATTCAGTAGTCTCATGGTGAAATGTATGAATTTATGGCGTGTGTTTATAACAGCACTTTTAATGGTTTGTTTATTTATAAGTGGCTGTAGCAGGGGAACTTACAATTTGGAGCAGACCAAGCCTTATTTATCTAAAGGAAAAGAATATTACGGTTTACGTGATGCTGAAGGAAATTTGATAAAGAACATATCTGAGCCTAAGCGTATAGTTTCTTTGTGCTTGCGTTCTGATGAAATATTGTTGGAAATGGTTGGTACAGAGTCTATTTGCTCCCTGAGCAGGTGGGTTGATGATCCTAATATTTCCAATGTTACAGAGGAGGCTAAGCTTGTAAAGGAAAGGTCTGTTGTTTCGGATGAATATATAGTATCCCAAAAACCAGACTTTGTAATTGGCAATTCATCTCAATCACCGGACATGATTTATAGATTGCGTAGTTTAGGAATACCAGTGTATGTATGTAAAACTGCAAAAACTATTGATGATACTAAAAAGCTGATACTCGATTTGGGAAAATTGCTTCATAGAGAAGAAAAAGCCCGAGCAATGGTAGCTGACATGGATACGGTCTTAGAACGTGTGGCACAAAAAACAGCTGCTATTCCTAAAAATCAACGCTTAGTTGTTTATCGCTTTAGTGTAAGCGGTGGCAGTGGTGGTAAGGGTACATATTACGACGATTTCTGTCAGCACGCTGGCGTTGTTAATGCAGCTGCAAAGATGAAGTTTTGGGGTACACAGCTAATGCCTAAGGAGCAGATTGTAAATGCTGATCCTGATGTGGTATTTTTGCCAACCTGGGATTATACAGGAAAAATAAATTTAGATTTCTACATAGATGAAATAGCGAAGGATCCTGCACTGCAGACGGTTTCCGCTATAAAGAATAAAAGAATGTATCTGATTCCAGATAAGCATATGCTTACATCTTCACAGTATATGGTTAAATGTGTAGAAGATATTTATGATGCTTGCTATGGAAATGCTAAAAGTGTGTATTTTTAGACTTGAGATGCTTATTAGCATATGACCATGAAAGATTGGGTGTGTGAAAAGCTATCAAAATATATTTTAGGAGTGAGAGTGTTATGGACAAACAATTCTCTAAGGGTGTATTGATGGCTGCATTGATTTGCGGCAGTGTATGTGTAGGGGGGACTAATGTTTTTGCAGAAGAAATGCAGGAGTTTACCCTTGATCCCATGGTGGTAACAGCAACAAGAATGGAATCTAAGGATCTTGACGTAGCTGGTGTTGTTGATGTGTATGATGCTGAAAAAATTGAAAAAAGTGGTGCTAATAATGCCTATGATGTACTACAAAATACTTTAGGTGTCATGTCTCAATCACAAGGCTTTAATGGTACTGCTATGGGAACAATGACCAGTAAGATTATGATTCGTGGCGTTGAAAAGGGTACCTTAGTGCTTGTTAATGGAATTGCTATGAATCAGGATGGTAAGTATAATCTAGAGGATATTCCTGTTGATGCTATTGAAAGAATTGAGGTTGTAAAGGGTGGTGGCTCCGTTCTTTATGGCAGCGAAGCAACTGGCGGTGTAATTAATATTATTACCAAGCAAACTATGAAAAATAGCATCAAAGTCCAGGCTGGTAATTTTGGCAAGGAAAGATATTCCGTAAATGTAGGCGCTGATAAATTCTCTATGTCTGCAAGCTTGGAAAATAGAGGCAAAGCTGAAAAAATGAGTGGTTTGTCTTCTGGTAAGCGTGCAGGTACTACATATTATGACTACCTAAAGGGTGAACGCAGAAGCATTTTGTGGAATTATAAGCTGAATGATGCCTTGACATTTACTCATTCATATACTGAAAATGAACACAAATATGGACAGCATGAAACAAAGACCGAATACAACAGAAGAATTTCTCAAATCAATGACTACGAAAATACTGATAATAGCTTTCTTTTGAACTATGATAAAGATGGTTGGAAAGCAAAAATGGCTTATGGAATTCAGGAAAGGAGCTATGATAAAGCTACCTATAAACCTAATGGCTCATTGGATAAGGACGAATTAAACAGCTGGAGAAAAGGACATAACACTAATATTGATGTACAAAAAAGTTTCGATATTGGCAAGGATAAACTGCTTGTAGGTGTTGAATTCCAACGTGAGGATATGGATTTATATTCTGCTGCTACTAAAAAATCCAAAATGAGTGCTGCTAAGCCTCCCTTGGATAGTACATTAGAACGCAATGTTGTTTCTGTATATACTTCATATAATAAAGAATTGTCACCTTCTTCTAATTTAATTGTTAATCTTCGAGAAACCTGGGCTAATGGCATTGAAGGTGAACAAACAAATTTAAAAACAAATAAAACTCAAAATATCAAAAACGATAATATGAGTAAATTTACTCCAGAATTGCAGTTTGTTCATAAGCTTTCAGAGGATAGCTCTTTTTATGCTAAAGCAGGTAAATCCTTTAGACTGCCTAATTTGACTCAAATATTTGGTACTGGCGTAATTAATCCTAAACTGAATTTGAAACCGGAACAGGGTACTCACTATGAGATTGGCTATAAGCTGAATGAAGGTAATAGAGCATGGCGTTTGGCAGTATTTAATTATGAAATCAAAGACTCCATTGAAGCTGATTCCAAATATGCTAATGGCTCTTTAGTATCTGTAGACTATACTAACCAGGATGTTAGAAACACTGGTATAGAACTGTCTTTGAACGTGGCTCACGATGATAATTGGAGCAGCAGATGGGGTATTATGTATAATAATCCTCAAACAAGAGCCTTTGATGTTTATGGAAATAATGATTGGCACGATTATTATAACAAGCTGCAGCTTACTGGCGGTGTTACCTATACCAAAGGTAAATTAATGACCTCCTTAGATGCTAACTATGTTGGCAAGCGTACTGGTAATGAGGCTACATCCAGAAAGATTAAACCGCAGCTCTTTACTGATCTGCACTTGTCTTATACTCCTGAGGAAAATCATAAGGTGTTCTTCCATTTGAATAATATTTTAGATAGACAGGATATTACTTCCAACGGTACTACTAATTACTATTCCTTAGGAAGAAACTTTATATTAGGTTATGAATACAGCTTCTAAGGAGCTGATTTTGTTCTTTAAGTTTTGAATAAAGCATAGCGGTGCAATCTTATATCACAAACCAGGCCTTACAGTCCATAAAAATATTAATATTCAAATTTATTATCAAATATATACCAATAAGATTATTGCTTAGGAGGCTGAGTATGTCGGACACTGTTATTGAAATTAAAAATTTATCCATAGGCTATGAAAATAAGGTGGTTATTTCCGACGTGAATGCTGCGATTAAGCAAGGAGAGATTGTTGGTATTATTGGCTGCAATGGCGCAGGTAAGAGCACCTTCTTAAAAACTATTCGCGGTCTGCTTCCTAAGAAAAGCGGAGAGGTTTTGTACTTTGGTAAGTCTTTGGAGGAATATGACGATAAGGAGCTTGCTTGTCGTGTAGCTTATTTGCAGCAGCACGTTGAGGTTGGCTTTGGCTATACTGGCCGAGACATTGTTCTTGCTGGTCGTTATCCCTATATGAAATGGTGGGAAAAGGAAAGCAGCGAGGATGAAAAGCTGGCTTTGGATTGTATGGCCTATACTGGGACTTTAGATTTGGCCGATCGCCCTGTAACAGAGGTTTCTGGTGGTCAGAAGCAGCGCATTCTTCTGGCTAAGGTATTGGCTCAGCAAACACCGATTTTATTTTTGGATGAGCCTACTACTGGTTTGGATATGGTATATCAGGAGGAATTTTTCCGTTTCGCCAAGGAATTGGCACAGATGGGAAAAACAGTTCTGATGGTTGTTCATGAGCTTAATTTTGCCGCAAAGTATTGTACAAGAATTTTGCTTTTAGGAGAAGGTAGAGTGCTGGCTGATGCACCTCCGGCGGAAGCCTTTACAGAGGAGCTTTTAAGCAGAGCCTATAAGGCTGACATTTCTGTCATTAAAAATCCTATTAGTGAAAGTTTGGAGATTTCTACTAAGCCTAAGAAGGATGATTTAGATAAAGCAGAGGCTCTATTAAAAAGCATTTGTGGTGGTTGTTGAGTGTAATTGGATATTTTATAGAGACGCTGCACTAAGTCTGCAGCGTCTTTTTGATTTATGGGATTTTTCATATGTTTGAAACTTTATGTGCATGTTATTTAAATTTCCTGGAATTGCAGAAAATGGTGTAGGATGAAAAAGATAATTTTATTTGTAGTGCTGCTTTGTATTTGGATGGAAACAGCCTTAGCAGGAGTAAAGCTGGAAGCTGTTTATCCCTATAATATGGAGCAGAAAAATTTACATACAGTTTATGGAGGAAGTACAGTTCCATTTTTCGTTAATGGAACAAGCTTTGATGTTCCCTATGAACGGGACACAGAGATCGTTATTACTTTGCCGGATGGATTTATTCCTCAGCAAAGTTCTCAGTGGCAGATTGAAAAAACAAATCAAGGCTATATTGCTAAAGCAAGGTGGATTTTGCCTGCTAATTTTGGCATGAACTTTGATTTATTATATATAAAAGCTGAAAATGATATGAAGCCTGGCTCTAGAGAGGCCAGTGTGGAGCTTAAGGGTAAAAATATACATGAGAGTAGGTCGGTAAGCTTTGTCTATGAGGCTGGAGCTGCTGCTAAAGCAGAAGAGCCTGCAGCTAAGCTGGATAAAAGTAAATTTAATTGGTATATTCAGTCTGTTACCCTGCCTGTTGATGATAATGGTCAGCGTGATGATAAGGCAGAGGAAGGTGTTATTTATATACGTGATACTTCTTTAGAAAGCTTTCGTAATCGAATTGCTGGTGATGGTGCTACAAGCTGGGCAGCGGTTTTCAATCATCCTGCAGCTCATCTGCTTTTAGAAATGCGTAACCCTCAGAAGGATGTAAGGGTACTGCGTTTTAAAGCAGAACTAGTAGATAGAGCTACTGGTGAGCTGGCTCCTGGACTATGCACTGCGGGAAAAAATAATGAGGATAGTGAGCATGGCTGGGCTGGTGAAATAGGTGCTGCTGGAGAAACAACTGCACTTATATCACTAGATGGACAAAAGAGTCAGAGCTTTATCATTCCTATCTACATTGATTATTTCACTGTTCTTGAAGGCGACTATAATCTGCGCGTAACTGTTTATGACAATAATCAGGAAAAGATACAGGAGGTGCCTCTGAAAATATCCAAAACACATAGTCTGGGCCTATTAGCGGTTTGCTTTTCATTTATATGTATGCTTTTGGTAATCTGTTTTAGCTATAGACTAAAGCAATGTATATACGAAATAGGTGCCAAGGGTGCCATCACTGTGGCTTTATTTGCAGCACTTTCTTTTGGTGGTATTACAATGCCAACTACGCTAATTGGCGATTTGCTGCACGTATTTTTAGGGCCGTTTTCTGGTCTTGTTTCGGGACTTTTGAGTGGAGTGCTGCAGTATCTGCTAATAGTTTCCCTTCTAGTGTTGTTTAGAAAGCCCGGTGTAGTGAGCCTTTTATATTTTGTGAAATATATGCTGACAGGTATTATGTTTGGTCATTTTACACCTTTAGGCTTTTTAAGCTGCTGCGTATCAGTAGTGGCTTTGGAAACAGTTTTATATATTAGCGGTTTTTATAGGCAGAAAATTTTAAATAACAGCTTTATGCTAGTGTTGGCCATTCTGCTTGGCTGCACAGATGGGTTTACTACCTTTGTAAATATGGAACAAATGATGTTCTTTTACCGCTTGTATTATGCTGACTGGTATTTAGCGTTATATATGTTTGTTAATGGTTTATTATACAGCAGTATTGGTAGTTGGCTAGGCTATAAAACTGGAGCAAAGCTTCATCAGGTTATGGGGGATTAGAAATGTTAAAAATAGAAAACTTTTCTTATGGTTATTCAAGCAGAGCTGACTTTACTCTTCATAATCTTAATCTGGAGCTGCATCAAGGAGAAATGCTTTTAGTTGCAGGTCATAGTGGTTGTGGAAAATCTACCTTAATAAAGGCTATTAGTGGCCTTTTAAGTGGCGAAAAAGGACGCAGCCTAGGAAAAATATATCTTGATGGGATGGATGTTGCAGCCCTTACACCAGAGGCTATTGGCCTTTTGGCTGGTACTGTCTATCAGTCTCCAGATGACCAGCTTTTTGCCATGACTGTTGGCGATGAGGTAGGGTTTGCTTTGGAAAATCAGGGCTTAAATTCAGATTTTATTAGCAGTCGAGTTACGGAAACATTAAATTTAGTTGGTTTATCTGGCTTTGAGGAATATGGTATTCATCAGCTTAGTGGCGGTCAAAGACAAAGACTGGCTTTAGCTTCTATTTTAATTACTAAGCCCAAGCTCTTGATTTTAGACGAACCTGTCAGTCAGATGAATCCACAGGGTGTAAAGAGCTTTATGGAGCTTTTATTGCGTCTTAATAAAGAAGAGCATATTAGCATTTTAATGATTGAGCATCGTGTCAATGAGCTGGCAAAATATTTTTCTCGTCTAGCTGTAATGGAGCAGGGACGGATTATTTATGATGGAGCTATGGATGAAGCCTGGTCAATGCTGACTGATAAGTCAGGTGCGGGAATTAGAGAACCGCAGAGTGTTAAGCTGTGTCGTTTTTTGAAGCTTCCTAACCTAACTAGTGAAGAAGAAAAGATCGTGGAAATGATTCATGGAAACTGTGAAAAAACTTTTAATGTAGACTCATATGGTACTGAAGCTAAAATAAACGAGGAAAGCTCCGAAGCAATCTTAAAAGTAGATAATGTAATATATACGTATCCAGGTTCAGCTAAGCCTATTCTAAAAAATCTTAGTTTTTCTTTACCCAAGGGTAAAATCGTTGCTCTGATGGGATACAACGGAGCTGGTAAAAGCACTTTGATGAATATTTTAGGCGGCCTTAGTAATTTAGAGCACGGTTCAATTAAGCTAGATGGTAAGGAGCTTGGTGACTCCTTTGATAAGATTGGTTATTTGCGTCAGGAACCTGATTTAATGCTTTTAGCAGACACTGTTGAGGAGGAACTAAAATGGAATAATAAGACAATTACTGATGCTGATATAGATTCACTATTAGAAAAATTAAAGCTTGGTATTTATCGTCATGATTTTCCTTTGGCTCTTAGTAAGGGACAGCGACTACGTGTAGTATTAGGTGCTATGTTAGCTAGAAAACCTCAGCTTTTACTTTTAGACGAGCCTACAACAGGGCAGGATGAAGAAAGTCTGCGGGAAATTAAACAGCTTCTTCTTGCATATAGGTTTGCAGGAGGTAGTGTTTTTATTTGCACACATGATGTTGAGCTAGCAGCGGAAATTGCTGATAGTGTACTGCTTTTAAAGAATGGGGAGATAATGGTTTATGACTATGTTCAGAATGTTCTTACTAATAAGCAGTTTTTATTGGAGGGTGGACTAAGTGCTACTCCTGTGCTTCGCATCAGCGAGAAGCTTGAAATACCTCCATGTGTATTAGCAGAGGAGGTGAAATGTTATGTCAGTACGTCAGCTGTGGGAGGGGAGTGATGCTGCTGCCTGGGCTAAAAAGCTTGATGGTCGTACTAAAATATTAGTGCTGCTTATGTTTGCGGTTTTGACTATAGCTGTAGATAATCCTCGCAGTTTATTTATTTTATTTACTGCAACTTTAGTGCTGCACTTTGTTGGAGGAACATCTATTTATAAGTGGCGTGTGATGGCGATACTGCTGCTTTTAGGACTATGGGGCTCTATGTTTAGTCAGGCACTATTTTTTGCACAAACTCCAAGAACACCATTAGTAACACTTATTCCTGCTGACGCAGGTAGTCTGGGAACGCTGACAGGCGGATTATATATTTATCGTGAAGGTATATTGTACGGCGCTGTACAGGGGTTACGTTCTGCTACTATGCTGGCTTTAGGCTTGTTTGTTTGCTGGACCAGTGATCCTAGGCAGCTGCTGCAGGCTATGACGGCCTGGCGCCTATCTCCGCAGCTTGCCTTTATGTTGGTAACAGCAATTAGATTTTTACCTGTTTTAGCTGCAGAAACAGGAGAGGTTATTACAGCCCTGCAGCTACGTAGTTCGACAAGAGGCGGACGTACTGCGGTTATTCGTCATCTGCCATATATTGCCAAGCCATTGTTGGCCCGCTGTTTGCGTCGTGCGCAGACCTTGTCTCTATCCGTAGTAAGCAGAGGATTTTTTCTTAATAAGGGGCTGCAAAAAAAACAGCTGTGGGCGTTACGAGAAAAGCTTTGCTGTGCTTGCTTTGGCGTTGTTACAGGATTTATTGTTTTGAGCAAGCTTGTATATCTTCTTTCAGAGCAGGGGCTGTATTTTGGCTTTCTGCGTCAAATTTATGATTGGACGAAATTATATCTATGAAAAAGCTTAAAGGCAGCATTGCCTTAATCATTTTAATTTTATCTTGGGTTGGCTTGTATTGGCTTACGGGTAGCAGAACTCCCTGGCTGCAATTTATAGCTGACGAAAATGGAGGAGTAGCCGTTTATTTGGGTGATATTCCTACTGATAATTACGACCGTATGGGCTTTACCAAGGCTACTATCTGCTATGCTCCTACGGAAAATGGCTGGCTGGTAGGTACTTCTCGAGGAGAGCTGTTCCTTTTTGACAATACTGGACATCAGCTGTGGAAAAGAAGCCTAGGCATTGGCAAGCTTATTTCTGCTTGTCTTAGTAAGGACGGATCTCTAGCTTATATTGGCGAGCAGAGTCCTGAAGGTCATTTATATGCAGTAAATGTTAGGACAGGCGATATAGTTTGGAAATATAAGGGCTCAGATTTTGTAGGTGCCGATGCTTCACAGCGCTCTTATCCATCCGTTGTTCACATTGCTGTGGATAAGGATGATAATGCCTTTGCCAATGTTTATCGTTTCCTTATGGATAAGAATGGCAATCGCAGTTATCGTGGCAGAATGCTTGCTGTGAATAGTGCTGGAGAGCTTTTATGGAAATATCCCGCTGATGAAGCAATAGATAGTTGGATAAATTGGTGTGATGTCAATGATAATAATGATAGAGTAGTTATTTCCACTTCTGCCTACGATTTTCGTGAAGATATGCATTACAAGGATACTATGTATTTTTTAGATAAGCACAGTGGTAAGCAGCTTGGTTCAGCCTACGTGCCACCAGTACCGCCTTTTGATAATTCTGTCATGCGAGGCAGCCCCAATTTTTCTGAAGATGGAAGATATTTGGCTGGCAGCTGCAGTGATGGACGTGGTTTTCTTTTTGATGCTCAGGGAAAGGTTTTGTGGGAGCGAACTCTGTCCCAGCCTGCTCAGGTTGCTGGGGCTTGGATTAATGCCTCAGGCAGGGATGGTTTTGCTACGAAATATGGCGTTGTTTTCACAACCATCAACACCTTTAATAGGGAAAATTGGCAGCTGCCCACTCCAGTAGAGCATCCAAGTAATAATAGTATGTTTGTCTTTGATTATGATGGCAAGTTTAAATACCAATATAGAGCCGAGGGAACTATGGAGCAGCTTGCTTTTGCTGATAACCTTGCTGCCTGTGCTGTAGGTCGCAATGTTAGGACACATGCTTATTCTGCTCATGGTGCTCTGATAATTGATTTATCTACTGGTAAGAAGGTGGATTTCTTTCATACGGAGGGACCTCTACAGGCTATTGCAATCAGCCCTAATGGAAGGCATGTTGGTGGTGTTGAAATTCCTGCCGTGACACCGGATGGCAAGATAATCGGTGCTCATAAACTGCATATTTGGAACTGTACCAAGGAGAATTAAGATGCTGAAAGAATTTTTCCGTTATTATGGACCATATAAAAAAATATTTTGGGGAGTAGTCTTTGGCTCCTGTTTGGCAGCTGCCCTGGATTTGATTTTTCCAATCTTAGTGCGCCATATTTTGAGTGTGGAGCTGCCTAATAGGGATGTTTCTGGTATGCTTCATTGGATAAGCATTCTGTTTATCCTTTATTGTATTAATTTTGGCCTGCTTTTTGCCATAAATTACTATGGTCATATAATGAGTGCAGGCATCGAAAATGATATGCGTCACGACCTATTTGCTCATTTGCAGAAGCTTTCCTTTCGTTTTTATGACAATAGCAAAACAGGTCAATTGCTATCTCGTATTACTACTGATGTAGTAGAGGTCAGCGAGTTAACTTTCCGTGGGCCCAATGATTTGCTGGTTTGCTCTATAACTATGCTTGGAACTATAAGCGTACTTTTTTGGATGAATTCATGGCTTGGTTTATTGATTACGCTTTTGCTTATTGCTAAGACTGTACATACAGTTTTTATTAATCGAAAAATGAAGGCTGCCTTTCGTGCCAGCAGAGCACGCTCTGGCGAGGTATCTGCCCAGGCTGAGGAGGCTTTAAGCGGAGTGCGACTTGTACGAGCCTTTGCTTGTGAAGACGTGGAGCAAAGGCGCTTTATGGAAAAAAGCAATGCACTATATAATACTAGAAAAGCTTCCTTTAAGGTACTGTCATATTTTTCTGGCAGTGTAAACTATTTTACGAATATTACTAATCTAGCGCTTTTGGGCTGTGGTGGTATTCTTATTGCTAAGGGAATGCTTACAGTAAGCGATTTTGTAGCATTTTTGCTTTATGTTAATCTGTTTATGAAGCCTCTACTGCGCTTGACAGTATTTACAGAAATGTATCAGCGTGGCATGGCTGGCTTTGCTCGTTTTTATGAGCTATTGCAGGAGCCTGTGGAAATTAGGGATGATGATAACGCTATTGAATGTAAAAATATTAAGGGTGAGCTTCGTTTTGAAAATGTAAGCTTTAGCTATTTGGAAAATCAGGCAGTGCTAAAGAATTTTAGCCTTACCATTAAGCCTGGAGAGAAGGTGGCCTTTGTTGGTGCTACTGGAGCAGGTAAAACAACTATTGCCAGCTTAATGCTTCGTTTCTATGAGCCTCAGCAGGGAGGCATTTATTTGGATGGTGTCAATATTAATAAATATTCTCAGCGTTCATTGCGTCAGCAAATTGGTCTGGTACAGCAGGATGTGTTTCTGTTCTCAGATTCTGTAAGCTTTAATATTGCTTATGGCAAGGATGATGTTAGTGATACAGCAATCAAAAAGGCTGCCCAGTTAGCTGCCGCTGACAGCTTCGTTGAGCGTCTTCCTGAAAAATATTCCACTTGCATTGGTGAACGTGGTGTTAAGCTTTCTGGAGGACAAAAGCAGCGTTTAGCCATTGCTAGGGTGTTTTTGAAGAATCCGCCGGTCTTGATTTTGGATGAAGCAACCTCTGCTCTTGATACTAGGACAGAAAAGCAGATTCAAGGGGCTTTAGATGCATTAGCTAAGGAACGTACAACCTTGATTATAGCTCATCGTTTATCTACAATTATCAATGCTGATAAGATTGTAGTGCTGCATGAAGGCAGTATTGTTGAAATTGGAACTCATGAGGAGCTTTTGCATAAAAATGGTACTTATAAGAAGCTTTATGAAATAAGTATGGAATAAACTAGCTGAAAGCGGTATAGCTGTACTAAAAGCTGCAAGAAATTTTTTCGCGGGATTTTCTCTAAAAATTATAATGTTTCATTGTAAAATGAAGTCGCACACCTTGAAAACAGAATAAAAATAGTCCATTGTGACCTCTTCGTGTTAAGATTAAGTTGCTACACAAAAACCAACAAGGAGGCAATCACAATGGACTACACTCAAGATACCACAAAACACATAAAAGGTAAATATTATGGACTTAAAAAGAAATGATAAAAATTACTAATAACAATTTTAACAAATATGCTTGACATTGCTAATAAAGAGTCGTATAATAACATCATCAAGTTAATACTGAATTACAGGTGCTAATGCTTAATAGAGAAGCCGGTTAAAGTCCGGCGCGGTCCCGCCGCTGTAACGTGGAGTTAGCTTCCATAACCACTGGACTAAGGTCTGGGAAGGGGAAGAAGAACAATGATACGAAGCCAGAAGAACTGCCTGTAATATGCATCGTCGTTTGACCTGCGAGAGACGGGGAGAGATGTTGGAAGCTTATTTTAGTGCAGTTAGCTTTTTGCATTATCCTTATTGACATAATTAGGACAGTGGTTTGCTACTGGCTGTTTGAGGATATTGGGCTTTTTCATCCTGCTTAGATTATGGGTGAGCGTTACTGGTTTATTGTACAGCGCTTCGATATTTCGCCGTTTTTCAGATGTACTAGCCTTATAGCTGGTTAACAAATGAAAAGCGGCTTTCTGTTTCATTGCGCTCAAAGGTCAATAGATGGCGGACCTTTGAGAATCGTCAAGCCATCGATGCGAGATTGATTTGCACGTCAGACTGGACACCTGGCGTTTCAAATACCATTCTCAAATTCTCTTTTAGCGAGAACATTTCCTTTCTCCCTCTG
The DNA here is from genome assembly GCA_900547415.1 of uncultured Phascolarctobacterium sp. Classification (GTDB taxonomy): domain Bacteria; phylum Bacillota; class Negativicutes; order Acidaminococcales; family Acidaminococcaceae; genus Phascolarctobacterium_A. The sequence continues at coordinate 35,160 of URGS01000013.1, forward strand.
TGGGGCGACGTAGGGGTGCGTCGTCCCACAAAACACCCAGCCATCACAAATTATTGTGATGGTTTTTGTATTATATGCAATAAATTAAATATATTTGGCGTAGGCCTTGTACATATATGTGATGGTGTTTCGGGGCAGATTGCTAAAGAAATGTATTATAAATTCCGATATATATTTAGTACGAATTATAAGTAGCATGGGAGGTTCTGATTATGAAGGAGCTTTATTTATGTGGTAATGAGCTTGATGCTCTTAAGGAAATATTAGAACACACTCGTGGAGTGGCGGCACTGACAATTGGCAGTGCTGATGCTCAAAATATTGCCTTTTCCTTGGATTGCTTAAGAGTAGAATATAATCCTAAAAAGATAGATATAACTGAGCTTTTAAAGGTTTATTTCACTGCTGTGGACCCATATTCACCGCCCAAATTTCCAGCTAAATCCACAGCAGTGCTTTTTAAAAGTGCAGAAGATGCCATGCAGATTGAATATTATCTGCGCTTCATGCAGATGCGCGGCGCAGAACCAGCAGCTGCTTTGGGTGAGCTGATTGTTAATGATTCTATTATTCAAGGACGAGAAACACGTCCGCTGCTGACCTTGTGCGGCAGATTGAAGAGCTTTACAGCTCTCTGATTTTACTATCAACGGCCTGGACAACCGTGACCGTTTATAGATGCTTTTCAAATCTTCCTAAGATTGCTGCTTGTAGGCACGGCACCCTACAGATTGAGTGAGAGCAGTCTGGCTAATGCTTTAAGCAGAGAAAGGCAATGTTAAAAGAGAATGCGGAGGTGATATTGCGTATTGAGAAGACTTTTTATAAGTCAGTGGTAATTAAAGAAAAAATTCTTTAAGGAGGAAAATCTTATGGCTGAAGAACAAGAAAAGATTACTGCTTCTGTCTTTGGTGACAAGCCCTTGACCGATGCAGAGCTGGCTGAAATTCTGCACAAATCTGAAAAGACTGCTAATTTCCCGCCGGTTTCTTTTGATGAATTCACCGCACCTGAATGGGATGAATGGGTAGACGCCTGCAATGCTTTGCTGAAAGGCAAACCCTTTGACAAGATTATGTATACCAAAAATTATGAAGGTATAACCTTTGATCCTATTTACAGACGTGTTGATGTAGATGATATCCTGCCCACAGATAACTATCCTGGTATGGGTGACTACCTGCGTGGTGCAACTGTTAACGAATATGTACATGAGCCCTGGGGCATTGCACAAAGCTGCGATGAAACCTTACCAGCAGACAACAACGAGCTGCTTAAGGAAGAAATCGAAAAAGGCTCCACCGTTTACAATATTGCATTGGATACTGCAACCTTGAATGGTGTTGAACCTAAAGATGCAGCAAAGCCTGGCGACATTGGTGTTAACCTTGCAACTGTTGAGGATATGAGCGTATTGCTTAATGGCCTTAAGCTTGATAAATATCCTGTTCTGATTTATGCAGGTGCTTCTGCGATGGGCCTGATTGGTCTGACTGCTGCTGCTATTAAAGCGAAGGGTCTTAAAGTTTCTGACCTTCATGGCTGCATTGGCGCTGATCCTATTGGTGAGCTGGTTAAGGCTGGTTCTACTACCGATTTAGAAAAGCTGTATGACGAAATGGCGGAGGCTATTCGTTGGTCCAAGAAAAATGCACCTAAGCTGCGTACTATCTTTGTAGACAGCCAAGTATATACTGATGGTGGTGCTGAGGCAGTTCAAGAGGTTGCTTATACCTTTGCTGCAGCTGTTGAATATGTACGCCAGATGCAAAAACGCGGCCTTTCTCTAAAAGATATTGCTAATTCCTTAGAGTTCTGCTTTAATCAGGGCGCAAACTTCTTTATGGAAATTGCCAAACTACGTGCACTTCGTCTTGTTTGGGCTGCTATCATGGAGGCCTTTGGCGCTGATGAAGAGGACCGTTCCACTGTAGTACATGGTCGTAACGCTCGCTTTACTAAGACTGTTATTGACCCCTATGTAAATATGCTGCGCAACACTACTCAAACCTTCTCATCCGTAGTTGGCGGCGTAACTACTTTTGAGAATCCTCCCTTTGACCAGCTTATCCGCAAGGGTGACGTTTTCTCCCGTCGTATCGCTCGTAATCTGCACGTTATGCTGCAGGAGGAATTTGGCATGATGCGTCCTATTGACGCAGCCGGCGGTTCCTGGGCTGTTGAGTCTTTGACTAAACAAATGACTGAGAAAATTTGGGCGGAGTTCCAAAAGGTTGAAGAGCAGGGCGGTATTATTAAAGCTCTGGAAGCAGGCTATCCGCAAAACTCTGTTAATGAGGTTCTGGAAAAACGCTTTAAAGCTCTGGACCTGCGTAAGGATCGTGCTGTTGGCGTAAATATGTATCCTAACATGACTGAAGAACCTCTGGAACGTCGTGAAGAGGATGCAGAAGCTATGCGTGCTAAACGTTGCGCTGCAGTAGCTGAATATCTGGCTGATATTGATGCTGAGCTGAAGACTACCAAGCTGGCAGTTGTTAAGGCTGAGCCTACTGTAGAAAATGTTATTGATGCATTCTTTGCAGGTGCTACTTTGGCAGAGGTTGTTGCTGCTCATCAGGCTGAAGCAGGCGGCAGTGTTGCTCCTATTGCAGTTCATCATTGGACTGAGCGTTATGAGGCACTGCGCTTTGATACTGAAGCATATGTTGCTAAGACCGGCAAAAATGTTGAAGTATTTCTGGCTAACATGGGCCCCATTCCTCAGCACAAGGCTAGAGCGGATTTCTCTACCAGCTTCCTGCAGGTTGGCGAATTCAATGTTCATCTGAATGATGGCTTCCAAGATGACGAGAATGGCACTGCTATTGAAAAATGTGTTAAAGCGTGCAGCGAATTCCCCTACGATGTAGCTGTAATTTGCTCTACTGACGCAACCTATCCAGAGATTGTTCCAGCACTGGCTCCTGAGCTGAAAAAAGCTCTGCCTGAAGGAGCAACCTTGTTCCTTGCTGGCGCAGCACCTAAAGAGCTGGTTGATGTTTATAAAGAAGCTGGCGTAGATGATTTCATTAGCGTTTCTGCTAACTGCTATGAAACTCTGCGTATGTTACAAAAGAAGAAGGGGATGATTGAATAATGATGAATCCAGATTTCACCAAAGTAACGCTTCCTGAGCATCCCCACTGCTCTTATGAGGATTGGAAAAAGAAACTGGAAGCTAAAATGGGCGAAAATTATGATGCCCTTTATGATACAACCCTTGAACGTATTCCTGTAGAACCCTTGTATACCAAGGATATCTATGCAGACTGCAATCATCTTGATTTCATGAGCGGTATTCCTCCGTTCCTGCGTGGACCATATTCTACAATGTACGTGTTCCGTCCTTGGACTGTACGTCAATATGCAGGCTTCTCCACAGCGGAAGAGTCCAATGCATTCTATCGCCGCAATTTGGCAGCAGGTCAAAAAGGTCTGTCTATCGCGTTCGACTTGCCTACTCACCGTGGCTATGATGCAGATAACCCACGTGTTGTTGGCGATGTTGGTAAAGCAGGCGTATCCGTTTGCTCCATGCTTGATATGAATATTCTGTTCTCAGGTATTCCTTTGGATCAAATGTCCGTATCTATGACTATGAACGGCGCTGTTCTGCCTATTCTGGCATTCTTCATCGTATCTGGTGAGGAGCAGGGCGTAGATAAATCCATTATGGCTGGTACTATTCAAAATGATATTTTGAAAGAGTTTATGGTTCGTAATACCTATATCTATCCTCCTGCTATGTCCATGCGTATCATTGGTGATATTTTTGAATATACTACCAAATATATGCCTAAATTCAACAGTATCTCCATTTCCGGTTACCACATTCAAGAGTGCGGCGCAACTTGCGATCTGGAATTAGCTTATACTCTGGCTGACGGCATGGAATACATCCGTACTGGTGAAGCTGCAGGCCTGCCAGTAGACGCATTTGCTAAACGTCTGTCCTTCTTCTGGGATATGGGCAAAAACTACTTTATGGAAGTAGCAAAAATGAGAGCTGCTCGCGTTCTGTGGGCTAAGATTCTGAAGAGCTTTGGCGCTAAGAATCCTAAATCCATGGCACTGCGTACTCACTCTCAAACTTCTGGCTGGTCTTTGACCGAGCAGGATCCGTTTAATAATATCGCTCGTACTGCTATGGAAGCTATGTCTGCAGCTTTGGGTCATACCCAATCCCTGCATACTAACGCTCTTGACGAAGCTATTGCATTGCCGACTGACTTCTCTGCTCGTCTGGCTCGTAATACTCAGCTGTATATTCAAGACGAAACCAAGGTTTGCAAAATCATTGATCCTTGGGGTGGTTCCTACTATCTGGAATATCTCACTAACGAGATTATTCGTCGTGCTTGGGCTCATATTCAAGAGGTTGAATCCCTTGGCGGTATGGCGAAAGCTATTGCAACAGGTCTGCCCAAAATGCGTATTGAAGAGTGCGCAGCTCGTCGTCAGGCTGCTATCGACAGTGGCACCGAGACCATCGTTGGCCTGAACAAATATCGTCTGGCTAAGGAAGATCCGCTGAATGTATTGTCTATTGATAACACTGCTGTACGTAACGCTCAAATCAAACGTTTGGAAAAACTGAGAGCTGAACGTGACAATGACAAGGTTCAACAGGACTTGGCAGCAATTACCAAGGCTGCAGAAACCCGCGATAACGGCAACCTGCTGGAAATGGCAGTACAAGCTGCTCGCGACCGTGCTTCCCTTGGTGAAATTTCTGACGCAGTTGAAAAGGTTTCCGGCCGTTTCAACGCAGTTATCCACACTGTATCCGGCGTATATTCCACCGCATTTGGCGGCAGTGATGATCTGGTAGAAGCTAATAAGCTGGCAGACGAATTCGAGAAACTTGAGGGTCGTCGTCCGCGTATCTTTCTAGCTAAGATGGGCCAAGATGGTCACGATAGAGGCCAAAAAGTACTGGCTACCTCCTTCGCTGATATGGGCTGGGACGTTGACGTAGGTCCTCTGTTCCAAACTCCGGAGGAAACTGCACAGGACGCAGTGGACAACGACGTTCATATGGTAGGCTTCTCCTCCTTGGCAGCAGGTCATAAAACCTTACTGCCTGCGCTGGTAGAAGAGCTTGCTAAACTTGGTCGTGAGGATATCCTTGTATCTATCGGCGGCGTAATCCCGGCACAGGACTATGATTATCTGTATGAGCATGGTGCTGCTGCTATCTTTGGTCCTGGTACCAACATTCCTAAATGCTGCATCCAGCTCTTGAAGATGCTGGTAGAACGTGCAAAAGAGGAAGCAAAAGAAGAATAAGGAAGAGTGAGGTGATATAAATGCCTGAGTTGGGTGAAAAAGATTCTCGACCTAGTTGGGTGCCTCTGAAAAAGGATCCCAATTTTGCTTGTTCTGTAATGAGTGGTATTGATACTGCGGTTAACAGCGTTACCGAAGAAAAGGTAATACCTGCTGAGCCTTTAAAAAAGGTGCCTCTGCGCAAGAAATTGACTCCAGAGGAGCTTATTAAGGGCGTTCAGGACGGCGATCGAGTTATTCTGTCAAAGGCTATTACTCTTATTGAAAGTAATGCGCCCAAGGACTTTGACAAAGCTCAAAGAGTTTTGCAGGCCCTGCTGCCACGTACCGGTCACGCATTGCGTATTGGCATCACCGGCGTTCCCGGTGCAGGCAAAAGTACCTTCATCGAATCCTTTGGTCAGCTGCTGTGCAAGCTTGGGCACAAGGTTGCTGTTCTGGCAGTTGACCCTACTAGCTCCATTACAGGTGGTTCTATTCTAGGTGATAAAACAAGAATGCAAAAGCTGTCCCGCGAGCCTAATTGCTTCATTCGTCCTACTCCTGCCAAGGATACTTTGGGCGGTGTAGCTCGTAAGAGCAGGGAAACTATGCTCCTGTGCGAGGCTGCAGGCTGTGACGTAATTCTTGTAGAAACTGTTGGTGTAGGCCAGTCTGAAACAACAGTACGTTCCATGGTTGACTTCTTTATGCTGGTTGTGCTTACCGGTGCAGGCGATGAGCTACAAGGCATCAAAAAGGGCATTATGGAATTAGCTGATGCTATTGTTGTTAATAAAGCAGATGGCGATAATCTGCAGCGTGCTATTGTTACCCAGGGCGAATATGAGCGTATGGTTGAGTTTATTCGCCCCGCAACTGAGGGGTGGAAAACTCACGCCTACAAATGCTCTGCGTATACAAGAGATGGTTTACCAGAGCTGTGGGCGGTGATGAAGGAGTTTGAAAAGGTCACCAAGGAGTCTGGTGTCTTTGAACAACGACGTAAGTCTCAGGTGCTGGCATGGGTTAACAGCATGATTGATGAGCATCTGCATAACCTGTTCTTCGAGGATCCCATGGTTAAGGGACGTATGCCCCTGGTAATGAACGCGGTAATTAATGGAGTAGTATCGCCGAGTCAGGCTGTTACAGAGCTTATCCGTGCCTTCGATATGGACAGAGCATCAGCTCGTCACTTAGAAAATAAATAGAATTAGCAGATATCCTGTGGGCGTAAAACTCATAAAACTCCCCAATGAGGAGGGGGAGAAGGATATTTCTGCAAACAAATCAGCTTTTCTTCTTCAAAAGTAAAGAAAACGCAAATAAAAGCCGCTTCAGCGTAAAAAACTGATATGTACCCAGAATCCTGGACACATTTCTTAATTATGCGAGGCATGTGGAT
>URGS01000014.1 GCA_900547415.1 uncultured Phascolarctobacterium sp.
AACTCTTGACGGCTGCTTTTTATCTGGTATATGATTTTTCTATTTTTGTTGTTGATATTTGATGATTCAGATATAATATATATAACTTGTATTTCTGGAGTGATTCAAATGTTGTTTTATGGCCTTGTTAAAGATGATTTAATTCAACCTATTTATTGTGATTCTAAAGAAGATGCTTTATTGGAGTTAAGATTGCGTTTTGGTCTGAATATAGTTTTAATTTCAGAAGATGAATTTAGGGAGAATTTAAAAAAAGAAGTTTTTAATTTTCTTCCATGTATAAAATAAAAAAGCCTGCTATGATTTCAATCATAGCAGGCTTTTGATGTCAATATTCTTCTATTTTAAATGTTATTGTGTGTCCTGGATTCTCTTTAATTATGATTTTTTTCATATTGTCTAGCATCATATTATTTTCTAATGCTGCTTGTACGACATCAATTAATTTTTTTCCGTCAATATACGCATATACTGTTTTTCTTTTATACATTATTTTCACCTCTTTTGGGTATATTTTTTTAATTTTCTTCATTATCAGAGCAAGGACAATCAGACATTTTTATGATATATGTTCTTCGTAAAACAATTATACCATATTTTATATCTGTTATTTTAATATTTGAAAATAAGCAATAGCGTTCATCAGTTCCTTATAGGTTGCTTCATCGTGATCTTCAGATTCTTTACCGTATTTTTGTTGTACATATTTTCTAAATTCTTCCAATGTGTTGTTTTGGTTTTTCCATGGGTTATAAATTATGGTATTTTCTAGCTTATTGTATGTAATACATTCATAGAACGTGTTAATCTGATAAAATCCTTCAGGTAAATTTGTATTCATAAGTTCTACATTGGCTAGACATGTATTTTGTAGGTTGGCGTATCTTAAACTTGTCTTTTCAAGTGAACTGTTTGTAAGGTTAGCATATAAGAATTGGGCATATGTAAGTGCAGAATTATCAAAATTTACTCCAATTAGATTAGCTCTTGTAAAGTTACATTCATTTAAATCACAATTTTCAAATTCACAATTTTTCATATTGGTCCAGCTCATATTTGCATATGTAAGATAAACTTCTGAGAAATTGGTGTTTTCTAATTTGGCAAATTTTAAATTTGCATATCTCATGTCGCAATCTACAAAGGTACATTGACTTAAATCACAATTAGCTAGATTTACATCATTCATGTTTAATCTATGAAATACTAAGCCACTCAAATCCATTCCTGATAAATCTGCATTTTGTAAGTCTGTAATTTCTTCTGGGCTTGCCATTTATTTTTGAATAATATTTTCAATTTCTTTTCTTTTCATTTTTATCCCTACTTTCTAACGGGTTATGATATAATTTATTCATAAGGCTCTTTAAGTCTTATATATTATATTGGGAGGTCTTATTATGGACAACAACAATAAAAAGATTATTAAGCTTACTGAAGAAGAGCGTATTAGAGCTAAATATTGGGAAGATAATGGTATTGAACCAGAAGAAACCTTTAAGGTTAGTTTAGAAGATCTTGCTAATCTTTATCCGGTTAAGGATTATTCATTAACTACTTCTAATGATAAAAAATAATCTTTAATAAGGTTGTTCTAAGACATGGATTTTGTTAATGCAGCAAAATCCATCATCATATTTTTCTTGCATAGTATCCGTAATGAGCTTAGCTTTATCTAACGCTTTTTCATAGTTATCTACTTTGAAAGTATCTAGTAGTATTTGTAACGTCATTGGCTCACTGTCTATCTCGTTAAGTTCTGGATATTCTGCATAAAGTTTTGAATCAGGTATGTATGAGTCAATAATGTATTCGTCCTTATCGTAAAAAAGGCTCTCAGGATCATATTTCTCATACAATTCACACCCTGGCTCTTCTGCCATATATGCGAGTTTAATTTTGTTATACTCTGGTTTTTGTAATATGCTGCAGAATGGCTGAATATGTGGACACCATGCATCGTCTACGTAAATATAAAAGTAGTATATGTCTTTTTGTTCCAAATAAAGTAAATCTGATAAATCTTCTATAAATCCTCTTGTATTTCCATATTTTCCATTAATGATATCTTCATATTTGAAGTCTTTGTGAGAGCATATCATAAAATTGCCAATCCAGTTCTTTGTAGTATTTATTTTATTAAACTCTTCAGGTAACTCATAATTCATCATTATGCTGTAAAATTTCTCAATTTGTCTTTTATCTTTAGAATAAAATGTTATATTTGTCCTACACCAATTAGGCATTTTTATCTTCTCCTTAATAAAAATCTCCTTCCTACATCAAAGTAAGAAGGAGATTTTTGTTTATTATTTTTTATATCTTTCTTGTGCGTAATATGCAATACGATTATTTCTTTCGTTTCTAATTTCCTGATGCTTTTTTTCTTTTGCCTTTAAAGCATCTTCTTTAGTTGCATATACAATTCCTAATTTCAATCTACAATTGTCTGCAAAGTTATTATACCAAGTATAGCAGCTAATTTCTCCGTCATGCAGCTCACTATAGCTCCAATATATACTGCCATGCATTGGTACACATGCGTGTGTAAAATATTCTTTTTTTACTATGCTGGCTTCACCAGTAATAAGCATTCTTAAAAATTTATCTTCGTTTTGATATGTAGTATCTCCCTCTCTTAAAAGTCCTTTGTTAGATAGGTAGTATTTGTTTACTGTAATTAGTGAATTTTCTTTAATTTGAATGTAAAAATGTTCATTTAATTCTATATTTAGTTGTTTTGCTATTTCTTTAATAACATTCATAATCTTTGCCTCTTTTATTGGTTTTTTCTTGCTTGCTTTTCTTGTTCTCTGATAATTGCTCTTGCTATAGATTCTATATCTGGTTTGTAATACTTCGGTACTCTAATCTTTGTCTCGCGAGTATGATAAGGTTTTTCTTGTTTAGGTTGAGTTGTCTTATTAGTTGATTCGTACATAGAAGCCATAGCCATGTTAGGAATAAGTATGATGGTTAATAATGCTAAGATTTTTTTCATTCTATTCACCTTTTCTGATAATCATATGACGTAATACTTCATCTTGAATTTTCATAACACGATCCAGTTCGGCAATTGTTTCACGTTCAGCTTTAAAGCTTGTTAAAACATAAAACCCTTTTTCATAATATCTGATTTCATATGCTAGGTGTCTGATACCCCATAAATCTTCTTTTTCTACTTGGCCTCCATTATTTTCAATGGTATCTCTGATTTTTTTATTAATTCGTTTTACTTCTTCTTCTTTCATAGGAGTTAAGATATACATTACTTCGTAGTTTTTCATTGATTTTGCTTCCTTTCATTTTTAATTATATTATCTTCTTTTTATTTGTTCGATAATGTCTAGAATTATTGCATATCCACCGTTGGCAGTGATATTAATATATTTTTTCTCATTTTTAAAGTAAAGAACGGCATATTCCATTCCCTTACCATTGAGATATTCTATATTTATCAAATCATTGAACATTCTTGTTTTTTGAAGTGTAGTACATAAGCTGTTTAATATTGATTGTTTATCTTCGTTCATAATTCCTCCTTATTCTCTGAGACTTAGAATTGCTTTATGCGGTCTTTTTAATTCTTTTAAAGGTATTTGTTATGCTTTGTTTTTTTAAGCGTCAGAGAGCTTATATTTTTGTTTCTGAGAGCTGTTTTATTCAAACGGGATTAAGATATTGAGTACTTTGTTTTTTAGTTCTCTGCGTGCTTTTTTAGAGCTATTTGGGCTTTTTTTGGAAATAAGTTTCAGTATTTTAGAATATTGATTAAAGCGCTTATTGTAGTTCATCCTTCCCCCCCTTTCTTTGTTTTCTACTTTCCATAAATAAAAGAAGAAGTCAAGGTGAAAAGCTTGCGTGCCTTGACTTCTGATGTATTTATGGTATTTGGGTAATATATACCTGTTTGATGTTCTTAGAACGTAATGTTAATCTGGTTATTAATCTGTATGCTGCAGAGTTAGTTTCGATACTTATATATATATGGTTATTCGATTTTTTATATGAAAAGATTTTTCCATAAAACATTTTAATAATTGTTTTTATATTTAAGTATGTTTTGAATCCGTTTTCGGCTTCAATTATAATTCCATATTTTTTCATATATGCTCCTAAGCTACTCTCATAGGAGTAATAATGTATTTTGAATCTGAATCTTTTTCGTGAATAAGCATTGGAGTTACCGCTGTTTTCATTTCAATTATAAATTCATCTTTTGTGATTTTCTTACAAACATCAACAAGGTAAGTGATATTAAGACTGATGTTTAAATTCTCACCTTCAATTTCTTGAATCTGAATTGCTTCTGCAGCTAGTCCTAAGTCTGATTTAGTGTTTAAAAACATATTCTTTTCATCTTTATTAATATTAAGAGTTAGAATCTTATATTTTCCAGCCAATACTTGTACTCTTTCTAATGCTTTGTTAATTTCAGATGTTCTAAGTTTCATTTTTGTAATATATTGGTTTCTGTTAAAGAATATATCTGTATTAGGGAAATTACCCATAAGTATACTTGTTGAAATTACTGTATCATCATATTTAATAGTTAATTGGTTTTTATAAATGCCGATGTTGACTGTTTTATTTTTAATCTGAACACTTTGAAGATTATTGAGAATATCTGTAGGAATTATAGCTCTCATACATCCTTGATTATTTTGGGTTTGAATTGTAGTTCTAGCTAATATATGGGTGTCTGTTGCAATAATATCAACAGTATTATCATTAAAAATCAGTTCTGTTCCTTTAAATTTTTGATTTTCTTGTGAAGCTGCAAATGTAGTATTTTTGATAGATTTTTTTAATTGTTCTGTTTCGATATTAATAGAATTTTCTTCGTCTTCTGGAATTTTGAGGATAGGATATTCTTCTGGATTGATGCAATTGATTTTTGTTGTGTTCCATCCGTTTAATATTTGAATTTGGTTTCCAGCTTCTGATATTTCTACATATTCTTCATCAATATTTTTAATCAATGAAAGTAATAACTTGGGGTTTGTAGCAAAATTTCCTTCCTCAGTAGCTTCACAAGGAATTATTTTTTTTATAATGGTAGAACCATATATTGCAGTAATAGTTAGTTTATCTGCTTTTGCTCTAAAATGATTATTTTTAAAAACATCTGCAATGGCATTTGTCTGAAATTTATTCATATCATTTAATGCTTTGTTTAATTCTTGTGTTTTGATTTTGATTTGCATTACAATCATCCTTTCAAAAATGAACTAGAGCTGGTTAGATAAATCTAATCAGCTCTTTTATATTTAGGCAGCTTTTGTTTCTTTTTTAGGTTTAGGTAATCTACCATTTTCGATGAATTCAGCTTTAATTTTATATTTATATACTTTCTTACCTTCTTTATCTTCATATACATTAGGTATTAATTGGCCTTTGATTTTATATTCTCTGCCTACCATATTGTCGTTTGCGAATTGTTCTGCAATTGCATCAAAACATACAACTTCATGATAAATTGGTTCGTACACTGCTTTGTTGTTTTCCATATGAGAATATAGGTTTTCAGCAATCGTAAATGTGCAAACAGCTTTATTTTCTTCTTTTCCTGCGTATTTAAACCAAGGATCACGTACTAATCTGCCTTCTACATAAATATTATTCATCTTTTATTCCTCGTTTCTTTAAATATATTTAGGTCTTAACCTTAGTTTCTGCATTATCAAAAGTGTTAGAAAAATCAAGGTGGAGAGCTTGCGGACCTTGATTTTTCTTTTAGCTTTTGATATATTTGCTTATACAGCTTCTTGAATATCTTTATCAGTGATAATGATTTTTTCTTTTTTGTACTTATTGGTTTGATTTGGTTTTTCAAACATTACACTGAGTAGTGTTTTTTCTAATTGATTTCTTAGTCCTCTTGCTCCTGTATTGTTTCGAATTGCATTTTTAGCAATTTGGTGCAGAGCTTCTTGCTCAAAATCAAGTTCGATATTATCTACTGCCATCAGCTTCTTATATTGGAAAATGATGTTGTTTCTAGGTTCAGTCAGGATTTTTACGATATCATTTTCTGATAACAGATGCAGTGGACAAATTACCGGAAATCTTCCAATGAATTCTTGAATCATTCCAAAGTTTCTAATATCTTCAGGAATTACTTTGTCAATCAGGCTGTTATAAGATTGTTTTTCTTTTTTCATTTGTTGTTTAATTAGGTTAATTTGTTTGTTATTAGCTCCTAATCTTTGTTGAATAATTTTTTCAATTCCAACAAATGCTCCACTCACAATAAATAGAATATTTTTTGTATTGATAATAATCATATCTTGAGATGGATGTTTTCTATTTCCTGTTAATGGAACTCTTACATGAGTGCCTTCTACGATCTTCAATAATGCTTGTTGGACACCTTCTCCTGATACATCTCTTGTAATCGAACTATTCTCGCCTTTTATAGCCTTTTTATCAATTTCGTCAATAAAGATAATTCCTTTTTCAGCTTTTGCAATAGCTTTTTCCATTCTTTCGCTTTCTGAATTGTAGTATTTGATTTCTTCATATGCTTTAAACAATAGACTTTGAAGAATTGTCTCTACATCATCTCCTACATATCCACTCTCTGTTAAAGATGTTGCATTTGTAATTACATATGGTACATCTAAAATTTTTGCAAGACTTTTTATCATGTAAGTTTTTCCACTACCACTAGGTCCAATCATTAATATATTGGACTTATCAATATGTAATTCCGGATTATTAATTATCTTCGTGTGATTGTATGCAGCTACAGAGAGAATTTTTTTTGCTTCTTCTTGACCAATAACATATTCATCAAGATGTCTTTTAATTGTCGTTGGATAGATTGAAAAATTATATTCTTGATTTTCAAAATCTTCATTATTAACATAGTCGATTTGGTATTGTTCTTTTGTGTTTAACATATTAATCCTCCATTTTTGTATTGATGATTTTATCAATTAGTCCCATAGATAGAGCTTCTTCAGGAGACAAATAATTATCTCTTTCGCAGGCTTTTGCAATTTGATCGTAAGTAGAGCCTGTTTTTTTTGAAAAGATAGTATATAATTTCGTTTTGAGATTTAGAATTCTATTTGCTACAATCGCAATATCTGTTGCTTGTCCTTGGACACCTCCTAATGGTTGATGAATCATGATTGTAGAATTTGGCATAGCATATCTTGTTCCAGTTCCTGCACATAATAAAAAAGCTGCCATTGAAGCAGCCATTCCAGTACATACAGTATTTACAGAACAATTAATTTTATTCATGATGTCGTAAATTGCTAAACCATCTGTAATATTTCCACCTGGGGAATTAATATACATTGTGATTGGTTCTTCAGGATTTTGACTTTCTAAATAAAGGAGTTGTCCAATAATAGATGCTGCTGTTCCTGAGTCAATAGTTTCGGTTAGCATAATAATTCTATCTAGTAATAATCTTGATGGAATGTCATAAATCTTTTCTCTACCATTTTCTTTTTCAATTACGTTAGGCCACATATTTTAAATCATCCTTTCATACTACTTTTTTAAGAGGTTTTTCTTTAATCTCTCTTTTAAAAAATGTGTGTTCTAAATTTTGTTTAGCATGTTTCATTGCCATATTTCCTTTTGTCTTTGTCATATAGTCAGATAGGTAGAAAATTAATTTATGGCATCCATTTTTACCTTCTACGAACATAGTCACTTTAACATCAGGTGCATTTTGATTTGTTAGTGAGTTTTTATTTTTTTCAATTGATGCTTTTAGTTCGTAGATTGAAATAAGTTCGTCATCTGTATAAAATTTCAGAATATTCTTTAAATTGTTTTCACTAAAAATTTCTTTGTATGTTTTTTCGATTTCAAAGAATTTTTTTGTAGCTTCTCGTGATTCTAACCACATAAAATCGTTTCTTTTCATTTCGACTTTTATATCAATCATACAGTAATCTCCTTTCTTATTTTCTTCTTACATAAACATACCCCATAGCGACTGTCATAGAGCAGAGTCCGGAGGAAAGCTCTTTACAGTCGCTATGGGGTATGTTATTTATTGTTAATATTATTACCAGCTTAAATAGTCATCATTCTGTCGTTGCTTTGTAGAAATATTAATTGTTAAATTATTTATTGGTTTTATTTCTGGTTGAGCAGAGTTTATAATTTGCTGCATTGCATTTATTCTATTTTCTAAATCTCCTTCTTGGGCAGCACTATAAGATCCAGACCTCATTTTATAATTAAAATCTGGGTGTATTTCTTTAACAATCTCTTCAATTTTAATTCTGGATTTCTCTAATTTATTCGCAATTATGTCTAATTTTTTTGATTGAATCTCAGAGTTAGTTCTCTTTTTAATAAGATTTTCTATAATCTTTTTATAATTTTCCGTATTTTCCGGTTTGGACATTAATTCTCTCATAGCTTGTTTTCTTTTTTCAATTTGCTCAGTTCTTTCTCTTTCATTTTTTAATCTTGTTGCTATTAGATTTTGCATTTCTTTGTATTTTTTCTTTGCTTCAAATTCAAAGAAATGCGGTTTTGATGTATTATTAAATTCTTTCATAAGTTGGTTTGTTTTAAATTGTTCTTCTCTTAATTCTTTTATTTCTTTTCTGACTTTTTGACTTTCTCCATTGGTACATAGATCAAAAGCTTTTTGTCCTATTTGCTCATTTGTTAAAAGGTCTTGTTGTAATTTCTTTTGAGTCATAGTATTAACATCTAGCTGAATGTTAATTTCATTTAAGCAATTTGTTAAGTCTTTAATAATAATTTCGCTATCAATAAGTTCTTTTTCTGATTCAAGGCGTGCTAAATCAGCGGCAGCTTTCTCTTGTGCTTTCTTTTCAAGTTCGAGCTGTCGCTTATACAACATTTTTTGTTTTTTGTTTTCTTTCTGGATCTTTTCAACAATGACAACAAATGCTTTGGGACTCATATTATAAAGAGCATCTAAAGTATTATCTATATGCTCTTGGTCTATGCCTTTTTCTAATAGTAATTTTCTTGTCTTGTATGCTAATGATGGTCCTAAGTGTTCCTGTGGTTCTCTGTCAAAGAATTCTGCTAAAACCATATCTCCAATTTCTTCGGCAGCTTGTCTTTGAGCACTTATTGTTTTGCAAGATACACGTTCATCAATACCTTTTTTTTCATACGCTTTATTGATTTGGTCTTCCCAGGATTGTCTAATGCTAATTACATTTTTACTTCTTACTTTGTAATCTGCTAGGCTTCTATCTTTTTGATAACCTCCCTTAGATGGATTTTTAGCGTTATATCTTTTGAAAAAAGTAGATGGACCTTTAGCTTTTTCCATTCCATTTTCAACAATACGTTCACAAAACATTATATGAGCATGGATTTGTTCCTGGTCGGATGCAAATGTTGCTGGCTTGGTATGAATAGCATAAGCCCATACTTTGTTATTGCCGATATGATTCTTTATAAATTCTTCTACTAGTTTTTGATTTTCTTCATGGCTGAGTTCGTTTGGAAGAGCTATTTCGAATTCTTTATATGCACTTCCATTAATTCTTTCATAGATGTCTGTTTTTTCAAAAAAATCAATGGCAGAATTACACCAATGAGGTAAATTGGCAGACTTAAATACAAGTTCTTCAGCTTTCTGAGAACCAGCGTATTTACCTTCACGCAGTATATATTCTGCATGAGTCTTTCCATTTCCAACTTTTCCGTTTTTGAGTGATAAATGATATGTAGCCATTGTTTCCTATTCCTATTCAAAATAAAAAGAGCTAATCAATAAACAATTCATGTTCATTAATTAGCTCTGGGTACCCAGGTATTTATTTTTTATGATTTTATAATTGAATTATGTTAATGCTTTTTGACTTACGCACGTGCGTTTCTAGTGTGGCGCAGCCACGCTGTAAGAAACGCCTAAGTGCGCCTAACCGAAAGTTAGGAGCAGCGACGTTAAGTGAATCTATTTCTTATTCATATTTTACCATGGTAATTTTGTTTTTTCAATTCATTTTTCCTTTATATTTCATTAAAATCATAAAAAAATAGGGAAGATTTTTGTCATCTTCCCTTTAAATGTGGTTTTATATTAAATTATTCCTGCTTGTTTCAGAATTTTTATTTGTGTTCCCATCGGTACAGTATTTCCTAGTCGATGAGCAGATATGGTTACTTTTCCTTTTTTATTTGGGTGCTGATACTGTAGATGGCTGCCTGTTTGGTCAGATTTTTTCCATCCATCTTTTGTAATTATTTTAATAAGATCCTTGATTCTAATTAATTTCATTGATTATTTTATTTTCTCCTTTCTTAGTTCAGATTAATTATTGCTTTTCTACTATCATTGAATTGTCATTAATGGTTACAAGATAGCCGGCTTCTTTGTATCGATTTGCAATTTCAGTTATTTTTCGAGAACCGTCTTTATATTTTTTGAATTTTTCTAAATCTATATATTCTATTTTTGCTTCTAAAGGTTTAGCCATGTAATCATTGTAATTTTTTTCCATTTGTTGTTTTTGCAAATTCAAAAAAAATAAAAATATTAATCCGAAAACAATAGGGGCAATGATAATACAACTAACTAAAGGTTGTGAGAGGGTATCGAAAATTGCATTTTTACGTATTAGTTTTAATTCGTTTTTTTGTTTGATATCCATAATAATTATTCCTTTCTTAGTTCCAGGCCATTATCTTTTCCCATGCTAAGGGTGCTGTTTCTTCCATTTCATCTAATACATGAGCGTAAGTAGATAATGTGAATTCTATAGATTTATGGCCAAGCCTTGCGCTTATAACTTTAATGTTTATTCCATTTTTCAATAACAGTGTTGCATGTGTATGACGCATACAGTGGATTGTAAATCCTTCAGGTGCATTTGATTCTTCAACAAGCTTATTGAAATATCGCTTGCGAAAGTTATCTATGCAAATTGGATTTCCTCTTGTGTTTGTGAAAACATTGTTTTTATAATTTTTAAAATTTAATAGTTCTTTTGAATATAGTATTTGGGTTACTCGAAATTCTTTTAATAGTTGTAAGAGATTAGAATCTATTTTTATTTTTCTCTTACTATTTTCTGTTTTTAATGTTCTTCTTACATATATGTATGATTCTCTTAGATTTATATCATCCCATTGTAGTTTTCTTATTTCTGATATACGCATTCCAGTAGCTAATGCTAGATTTATTAATATATAGAATTGCTTTACATAATATCTTGTTCCATTTGTATAGTTCAATAGATTTTTGTTGGAAACATTGTTATATATATAATCTCCTTTTTTGGCTACTGCTAAGAAATGTTTTATTTGTTTTTCATTCATGACAACCATTTCTTTTTTTACGTATTTTATTGGTTTAGTATTTCTTGTTGGATTTTTAGGAATGAGATTGTTATTCATTGCTTCTTCCAGACATTGGTATAAAGTCCGACGTATGGAATTAACAGTTGATCCAGCAAGTCCTTGTTTTTTTACTCCACCGTTTTTATATAAGTCATTTAGAATTTCTTGAATTTGAATTGGTGTTATTTTTTTTAATTCTATTTTAGGAATTTCATTAACCATATAGGTGATCATATTCCTATACCAATTATAGGTACTAGGTTTAACGGTATTCTTTACAGTTATGTCTAGCCATTTATCAGTCCATTCTTTAAAACTGTACTGAGGAATTCCTTTTTCAATAATATTGAGCTGCAATTGCACTTTTTCCATTTTGCTTCTTATATTTTTTTTACTAATATCAGAAGCCTGCATTGTATGCAGCATGCCTTTATTATCTCTATATCTACATTTATAAATCCATCGTTCTCTAGATTTATCCCAATATAGAGAGCCGGTTCCTTTTATTCTTCTACTCATAGTTATTCTCCTTTTTCTATGTTATCAAATTGATTACATAAGTGTTCAAACCAAGAGTAAGGAATTAAAAGTCTATTACTTAATTTAATTGTTGGTATCTCTCCTTTTCTAATCATAGAATAGATTACTGGTTTGGATATAACATTTTCACCTAATGATTCTACTAGTTGATGTACTGTTAGGAATTTAGGTTTCTTTTTTTGTTGTTCCATTTCTTGTAATGTAAGTTCGCGATCATATTTTTTCATATGCGTATCCTCCTTACAATTTTATCCAGCCTAATAAACCATCATATTCTCCAGGTTCATAAATTGTGCATTGAAGCTGCCGTCTACCAAAAGCAATACATTGTCCTGTTGTTTCCATAGCAAAGTCTATCTTATATCCTTTAATTGCACTTCCAGTGTCCGTTGCGATTGTAAAGAATCTATATCCGGCATAGTCAAATGCGATAACTGAGTATGGTTTAATATAATTGGGATCAATAGCTACTGTACAGTATGGTATGCAACGTTCTCCATATTTGGTTATTCCTTTTCCTTCATATAAGTTCCATTCATAAGCAGTTGCTTCTACAGTTTGTAAGTGAGCTGCAGAGCTTGATGAAGAATTAATTATTAAAAATGTTGTTATTACTATAAGTGTCAGTATTAATTTTATTTTTTTCACCTCCTTTCTATGTATAATTAAGACTTTTATTCCGTTATTTTTTTGTAGCAATGAAGTGTTGCTTTGCAATCTTCTAAGCTGTCGTGAGCTTTAAATTTGTATTTATAATAGGACGCACATTTAGAAAGCTTTTGGTATTTATATCCTCGTCCATATCTTTTGGGTTCTTTATATATTTCGGCAAAGGCTTTCATAACATCAAAGGTTATTATATTGCTCCATTGGATATTTGTTTGTACTCTTTTAAGGAATCCTAAATCAAAATCTACATTATATCCGATTATTAAGCTGCTAGAATTTATAATATTTTCAACTACACTCAACAACTCCTTTAAAGTTGGTTTATCTTTTACCATTTCAAAAGATATTCCGTTAATTTTTTCAGCCATTGGCCATTCTGTTTTGTTTTCAGGTCTGCAGTATTGATTTAAAAGAATTTTTCCATCTTCATCAATAATTGATATCTGCAGCACCTCATCATTTTCTGTAACACCTGTTGTTTCAAGATCAATAACAATTGCTTTTTTCATTTTAGTCCTCCTTTAATTCAATGGTGTTTAAGAACTCTAAAACTTTAGGATCTTTATTTAAGAATACTTTAAATTGGCTTTTTTTAGATATGTCTTGTAACATTTCATCTAATGAAACGTTTTTCAGCCTTTGTGTATACCATAAATTATCAGAATTGTTGATAAGCTGGTTATAAATGAATTCTTGTTGAATCTTTGTAAGTTTCATGAACTTGTTCATTAATTCATTATTAATACCTTGTTTTTTATTTTCAGTATTGTCTTGTTTTAATACCGATATTTCATATTCTGCATTGATTGTCTCATATTTGTTTTTTACATCTGATAACGTATTAATAAACCATTTTTCTTTTAATGCAGCTCCACAATAGCTATTAAGGTGTTGAATCTTATTTTGCTTCTTTTGCTCCATAACAGCATTATAGGTTTCAATTATAAATGTTTCGCTATTTTCTGTGATAATGCGATCCAAAAATCCTGAACCTTGTTTTGCTTCTTTCAGGAAAAAATTATATGCTTCTTTAGCTTTTGGTGAAAGTTCTTGATAAATACCGCTTATAGTTATCAAGTTCTTAGTTTCTGATTGGTTGAGTTTTTTTCTTTTAATAGTAAATTTAATTTCTTTAACTTTTTTGTTTTCCTTAATTTCTTCGAAGTCAATTGTAATATTGCATAAATTGTTTTTATTTTCTTTATTGATGTCTTGTACTATAGGTTTTAAAACACGATTTTTTAAATTGAAGTATACTGTGTATTTATTTTCTAATTTAAGTACTGTTTTTATTTCTTCTACACTCATAGTTAAACATGCAAAGTTTTTATCTTCTAATGCATTTAGAAAAATCTCATAGAATTTAAATGTATATGGATTTTGAAAAGATAGTATATTAGCTAATTCGTATGCTTGTCCCTTCATTGCATAAAAAGGTAGCATATAAGGATGTATTTGGACCATTAATTTATTATTCTTTATAATACTAAAAGAAATTACACCTACCTGAGCTTGCAAAGTTGTTGGAAATGTTATTATTAAATTCGATAATTCATCTCTGGCTTCTTTTAACTTTGTTCGAAATTTTATAGTTGAATATCCGAAAAGTTCTGCAAAGATTTTTAAATCTATTGTATATGTATATAAGTAATTACCTGTGTTGTTTTTAAGATCTTCTATATCTTCGAGAGTAATTTGTGAAGCTATTGACATCAGAATTCTTTCTGCCATTAAGCTTATGCTTCTTTGATTAATTAATCTTTGTGTTGTTATATAAATCAAGTTTTCTGGAGATAATTCTTTGTTTTTATTGATTGTCACATCTTTGTTTTTCATATATTCTTCACTCCTTAGAACATGTGTTTTGATTATTTTAATGATTATTTATTTTCTTATAGATGATTTAATATCTTTTTTTAGGGTGTCTATTTGTAGTATTTATTTTTTCTTGAATTATAGAGTGAGACATATTTTATGTCAATTGGGTGTCCATTTGTAGTATTTGCTTCTTTTTGGGTGTCCATTTGTAGTATTTATCATTTTTGGGGTGTCCATTTGTAGCATTTGCTATTTTTTTAGGGTGTCTATTTGTAGCATTTGCTATTTTTTTAGGGTGTCTATTTGTAGTATTTACAGTTTTTTGGGTGTCCATTTGTAGTATTTGCCTCTTTTGGGGTGTCTATTTGTAGTATTTAAAAAGTTATCCACAGGCTCTAACCCTAGGCTGTATCAGGGTTTTCAAGCATTTCCTCGCGTGCGTGTACGCGCGCGCGAGTTGTTGTTGTTTATTTATAATAACAACAACTATAATACGTATAAGTATATAAGTATTTTATACTGGATGAAGAAAAGCTATTTTTTCACTGTTTTCCTTGCATTTTAATGCTTAGTTAACAAATGTTATAGTTTAGTTAAAATATGTTATATTTATTTTTTGGCGTCTAGGCTTGTAGATTTTAATTTAATTTGCTATAATTGTTTTGTCGATTTAATTTTCATCCAAAGTTTTTGTAAACTTATAGTTTACAATCTATATGTTAATTATACACCAAAACACCGATAAAATAAAGGTTTTTCCGAGATTTTAGGAGTTTTTATGAATGATTTAAATTTAACTCTTGGTTCAAAAGTAAAACAACTTCGTACTAGCCACAATTTAACTTTGGCTGATTTAGGCTGCATTTTGAATTTTACCAGCAGGATGTACTGTTCTCAGGTAGAATCCGGTAGTCGTGGCCTTACTTGTGCATATGTCTATAAGCTTGCAAATGCCTTTGGTGTATCGCTTAATTGGCTTTTTGGTCTTAGTGATGAGCCTTATGATAACGAGCATTTACTGCGTCTCGAAGAAAGCTTGATCCATGCAACTGTCAAAATTCAAGATATGGATTTTGAAGTGTTGAATACCAGGGCTTTTCCTGCTGATTATCTTTCTGCCGAAACTAGACAGCAAAACTACTCTTTGTCTTGTAGAGCTAATATCTGTTTTTTGATGCACAATTTGTCAATTGGCACGATTTTGTCATATGTCGAAGTATACCAACTTGATGATCTGCCTGAATGTAACTTTCTTGGCTATGATGTGAATGGTGGTAAAGCTATAGCAATTCCTGATAATTTTTATTACGATACAGCTCGTGCCAGAGTCTATTTTGATTTGCTGGATAAGCTTGTTAAAAATCCGAATATGAAGCCAGTTTTTGAGCTACCTTAATGCGTTTTTATGTTTTTAATAACTATATTTCTAGTTAATCAGCAATGATATTATTTAAACTATTTAAACTATTTTAAAATAATAAAATCCATATTTTTGCAATTTATACAAAAATACGGATTTCTACGAATCAAAAGGTCGCAGGTTCGAATCCTGCCGGGGCCACCATTGAAATTGAACGACTTCTTCGGAAGTCGTTTTTTTATTGCCTAAGTAAGCATCTCCTTGCATTCACCAGAATACACACCTATAATAAAGCTAAGCGAACTTATCACCATTGGAGGTGTTCTATATGAAAAAGCTTATTTTAACTATGTGTCTACTGATGCTTACTGCTGCAGCTCAAGCTGCTCCTACCCTGCCCACAGATTTTACTCCTCATACAGCAGCTCTTACACCTGCTCAAAAAGCAATGCTTCAGGAACAAATTGCTCTAAGCCGCGTCTCCAAGGATGGTTACTATAAGGGTATATTTTTAGCAGGCAAGGTCAAGGTAGTAGAAAACTTTCCTGATTTGAAGGTAAAGATAGTTAACCACTTTCCCGACTTAAAAGTACGACGTGTGGACCACTTCCCCGATGATATTGGCGAATGGCAATTTGTAGAATACGGAGAAAACTTCCGCATTAAATTCGTAGAACATTTTGAGAATATTACCATAAAATTTGTTGACCATTTTCCCGGTGTAAATAAAATCTGAAAAAGCTGACATTATAAACTGCTTATGCTGATGAAACAAAAGTAGCTTCATAAAACCAAGAAAGACTAGAATTGAGGTAATTTTATCAACACCTCAAATTCCAGTCTTTTTTACTTTTGGTAAATATCTGCTAATAAACTGCAGCTCCACGCTAAATAAATTTTCCGCTTTTTTCAGTTGCAGTTTTTGTCATATCCAAGCCGCTGCTCTTATATTAAACAACTTGGAAAATATAGAATTTTAAATAATTGGTTTCAGGTACATTCCACAAAATAGGATGGTCAGGTCCCTGTTGGCGTGCCTCAATCTGCCTGAGGGAAACATTAGCATCCTTAGCTGCTTCACGCAGCATTTCCACAAAGAACTCTTCCTTCATGAAATGAGAGCAGGAGCAGGTTGCCAAATAACCGCCACGAGGCAAAAGCTTCATCGCCTTAAGGTTGATTTCCTTGTAGCCGCGGATAGCATTTTTAACAGTGCTGCCGGATTTGGTAAAGGCAGGCGGATCAAGAATAATAAAGTCATATTCTCTGGAATGCTCATTAGCAAGCTTGGTCAGCAAATCAAACACATTAGCCTGCAGACCATGCATAACATCGCCGTAGCCGTTGATTTCTGCATTATGATCAGCCATCTGCACAGCTTCAGCGCTGATATCTACTGCAGTTACGGAGGCAGCACCGCCCTGAGCCGCGTTCAGAGCAAAGGAGCCAGTATGAGTAAAGCAATCCAATGCATGCTTACCCTTGGCAATTTTGGCAATAGCCTGACGGTTGTACTTTTGGTCAAGGAAGAAGCCCGTCTTTTGTCCGTTTTCCACATCTACAGTATATTTGATGCCGTTTTCTACAATCTCAGTAGTCACTGCACCAGGCTCAGGAGTCAGCTCGGACTGGAACCAGCCCTTATTTTCCTCCATACCTTCCAGCAAACGAATTTTAACATCGTTGCGCTCATAAAGGCCGCGGATTTCCTGTCCCAGCTCACCCATAATCTTCAGCAACAAATTAAAGAGCATTTCCTTGCGCAGCTCCGTACCTAAGGACAGGGTTTGAGTAACAAGAATATCATTAAAGCGGTCCACAGTAAGACCAGGGAACTGATCTGCTTCGCCAAAGATCAGACGGCAGCATTTAAAATCATCTTCACCCATAACAGTCAGACGATAATCAAGAGCATAACGGAGACGACGCTCCCAAAAAGCCTCGTCAAACTTGTCATTAGCATTAGTAGAAATGATACGGACACGGATCTTGGAATTGTCATTGACAAATCCTGTGCCAAGATATTTGCCCTTGCTGGTTACTACATCTACCAAATCGCCATTTTGGTATTCACCCTCAACATTAGTAACCTCATCGCCATATACCCAGGGATGACCGCCGCGAGCAGCACGCTCTCCCTTGGGAGTTATATAAAACTTAGGATATTTACGCATCTTTTAACCTCACTCACATAAAATAATAGTATTTCAAGCTTAATGTATGTACAGTATATCACATTTTTTCGGACTTTGTCGACAAGCTCACAGTGCAAGAAAACTCCCCAAAATACTTGTACTTTCTGCAAAGGGCCTGACCTTTTTGCAAAAGCTCAAGAGCTTATCAAAAAATCTCAGCAAATTTATCTATGCTATTTTACAAAATCCAGATAGCTGTATTAAAAAAATTTTCTATAGCTGCACAG
This sequence comes from uncultured Phascolarctobacterium sp., assembly GCA_900547415.1. GTDB lineage: Bacteria > Bacillota > Negativicutes > Acidaminococcales > Acidaminococcaceae > Phascolarctobacterium_A. Next base: position 18,117 of record URGS01000014.1, read on the forward strand.
GAATTTCCCGGGTAATTTTTAAGCTGTCTACAGCAACGGCACACTCGTAAGCATATATTTGCACGCCTACTGATTTAGCCTTGCTCAAGGCCTCGCCAAATTCAGCGTGAGTTTGCCAGTTAGGCATAAAATATTTCATACCACTCATCTGAACAACAAAGATAATGGCACACTCGCAGCCACTCTGAACCAATTCCGCCAGCTCACGCACGTGCTTAACGCCTCTTTCTGTAGGTGCATCAGGAAATTTTACTACGCCATCCTCTTCCAGGGTAACACCCTTAACCTCAATAAACATCTTCTTGCCTACTGTTTCCAGATAGAAGTCAAAACGGGAATCACCATGAGTATATTCAGGCTTTAGCAAAGTCATCTCGCCAAAAGGATGTTTTTCCTTAAGCCATTCCTGAACCACTTTATTAGGAGCTTGAGAATCCATATTAATCAAAATATCTCCCTTTTTGACAGCTATGAGAGAATATTTAGTCTTACGCTTGGCATCATCATGATGCTGTACATAAATAGTACAGCCAGGAACAAGCAGCTCCTTACAGCGACCAGTGTTTTTAACATGGCAGACCTCTTCCTGCCCATTTACCTCTATATGAGCAATAAAGCGATTAGGACGGGAAAGGAAGCGTGCCTCCAGCATATTCTTATATTGCATTTTTACCTCTTATTTTTATAACACAAGCTTATAGCTATATTCTTCACTTTTAAGAATTCAACCTATACAATATCCACGGACAAATTTCTACTTAAACAAGCTCAATTTTTATTTAAAAGCAACTGCCCATTTTAATATTATTGCTATACATTTCTATAGTATTAGTTTATACTGTCCTCTTTACCATTTTCTATACTTCCATGCAGCTGCGGCCTGAACAGCAAACATTACTATTGAAATTATTATCAAAAGCTGATGTGCCGTAAAGGGCTTAAAAAACCAGCTCATCTTAACTAAATCAGACGAATCTACAGCAATCCAAGAAGAAATAAAGCTTAATACGTTGCCAAAAAAAACAAGCTGAACGTGGTTAGTTTTTATAGCCGTCCAACACAAACCGCCAAAAGCAGCCGCAACTGCGCCATAGGACAGCATTGCATGTCCGGACAAATCTCCGTCCAAGCCTAGGAAAACATAGGGAATAATATATGCAGTTAAAATAACCGCCTTTGTCAAAAATTTATCCATAGAAACCTCCATTCCTCATAATATAATACATTAAAACTCTACCTACTACAATAAAAAACGGCACAGCCTAAGCCATGCCGTTTGAAACTTTTTATGAAATTTTATTTCCTAACAAATCAGAATGCAGGAACAACTGCGCCTTTATATTTCTCTTCGATGAATTGCTTCACCTCAGGAGATTGCAAAGCTTTCATCAGCTTTTGAATTTCCGGACGCTTTTCGTCGCCTTTACGAACAGCTACGATATTAGCATAGGGAGATTCTTTAGGCTCAGTAAAGAGAGAATCTTTAACAGGGTTCAGGTTTGCTTCCATAGCGAAGTTGGAATTGATTACGGACAAATCAGTGTCATCCATGGAACGAGGCAGCAGAGCAGCTTCAATTTCGATGATTTGCAGCTTTTTGTCGTTACCGGTAATATCGCCAATGGTAGCTTTTACGCCAACGCCGTCCTTCAGCTTCAGCAGCTTAGCGCTTTCCAACAGTGCCAGCGCGCGGCCGCCATTGGAGGGATCGTTAGGAATAGCAATTTTAGCACCATTAGGAATAGAGTTGATGTCTTTAATAGTTTTAGAATAGATACCCATAGGCTCAATATGTACCTTGCCTGCAGAAATCAGAGGCATTTTGCGCTCGCTGGCAAAGGTTTCCAGATAAGGTTCATGTTGGAAGAAGTTTGCATCCAGCTCTTTATCATTCAGGGACAGATTGGGTTTTACATAGTCGCTGAATTCGATGATTTGCAGGTCAACGCCATCTTTAGCCAAAGAGCCTTTAATGTGGTTCAGAATTTCAGCATGAGGTACAGCAGTTGCACCTACTTTAACTACAGTCTTGCCATCTGCAACATTCTTTTCACCACCGCCACAGCCAGCTGCCACAACAGCCAAGCTTATTAACGCCAACAAAGCAACTAACAATTTTTTCATAATACTTCACTCCTTATTTTATCTAACACATCTCTAGAGTATCTTAACAAGAAAAAAACTCTTTCACGAGGAAAGAGCGCTTCTGCCTTCCTCTCATCTTTCAAGATTATTCTTGCAGGATGTAGCACCATAACCAATGGTCTGGTTGCCGGGCGTCATCGGGCCTGTTCCCTCGACCACTCTTGATAAGAGCGTGTTATTGAAATTTGGTGTTATATTAACTCAAAGAGATATTTTTGTCAAGAAATTTTGCCTTAAAAATTGTGTATACATAAATTAATATGTATTTTGTAAATAATGAAACGAAAATACTATAAAAGAACAAGCCGTTGGAAAATTCCAACGGCTTGAGTAATTCATTTATTCTTGACTATATTTAGCAATGCCTTCCTTGTAAAAGTCATTACCATAGCTGTCAATACATACGATTGCAGGGAAATTTTCTACCTCATAGCGACGAATTGCTTCAGGGCCAAGGTCTTCAAAGGCAATCATTTCTTCACCCTTGATAGATTGGCTGATTACAGCTGCAGCACCGCCAATAGCTACGAAGTATACTGCACCATGCTTAACGCAGGCATCAATAACCTCTTGGCTGCGCAGACCCTTACCAATCATGCCGCGCATACCCTGCTCAATCATAGCAGGAGTATATTTGTCCATACGACCACTGGTAGTAGGACCAGCACTGCCTACAACTTCACCGGGCTTGGTGGGAGCAGGACCAACATAATAAATTACATTGTCCTTCAAGTCCAAGGGCAGAGCTTCGCCGCGTCCCAATGCCTCATACATGCGCTTGTGAGCAGCATCACGAGCAGTATAAATATAACCGCTGATGCGAACTACGTCACCAGCATGCAAATCCTTTACAGTCTCCGCAGTAAGGGGAGCTTTAATATATTTTACTACAGCACCTTCACTCATGATACTTCCTCCTTAAAGCTCTGCTTCTGCACAACGGGCAGCGTGACAGTTCAGATTAACTGCACAGGGCAAACCACCAATATGGGTATGAGTAAATTCTACGTTTACAGCTAAAGCAGTTGTACGACCACCTAAACCGGAAGGACCAACACCAGTCTTGTTAACAAGCTCCAGGAGTTCCTCCTCCAGCTTTGCATAACGTGGATCGGGGTTGTGCTCACCCATAGTACGAGTCAAAGAATGTTTAGCCAGCAGAGTTGCCTGCTCCATATTGCCACCAATGCCAACGCCAACAGTAATTGGCGGGCAAGGATTAGGACCAGCGGCTCTTACAGTATCAACTACAAATTGCTTTACACCCTCTACGCCGTCAGCAGGCTTGAGCATTTTCATAGCACCCATGTTCTCACTGCCACAGCCTTTGGGAAGAACTATGAATTTAACCTTGTCACCAGGCACGATTTTGGTGTGAATAATTGCAGGTGTATTATCATTGGTGTTTTTGCGGTCAAAAAGCGGATCGCCAACAGAAGATTTACGGAGATAACCAGTAGTATAGCCATGAGCTACACCTGCATGAATTGCTTCATACAAGTCGCCGCCTACAAAATGAACTTCCTGGCCAATTTCCAAAAATACAACTACCAGACCAGTATCCTGGCAAATGGCTACAGACTTTTTCTTGGCCAGCTCAAAGTTCTCTACTAAAGTACCTAAAATTTCACGTCCCAAGGGAGACTCTTCAGTTACCATAGCAGCTCTGATTCTGTTTTGAACAGGCTGAGGCAAATAGCAGCAGGATTCAATACACAATCTGCTGACTGTGTCTTTAACTTCATTTACATTAATTTCTCTCATGCTTATAATCCTTCCTTTCATAATCAGGATTAAGGAAATATTAATTATAAAAATTAGCGGCCAACACGTTTTGCAGTATTAGCACGTACTTCTTCCGGATCAACAATTTTACGAGCCAGACCAGTTTCAATCGCAACCTTTGCTACAGCTGCAGCAACAGCAGGAGCTACACGAGGATCAAAAGCATCAGGAACAACATAGTCCTCACGCAGGTCTTTTTCGTCAATCAGCTCAGCAATGGCATAAACTGCAGCAACCTTCATTTCCTCAGTAATAGCACGTGCACGGACGTCAATAGCACCGCGGAATACACCGGGGAATACGGTTACGTTATTTACTTGGTTAGGTCTGTCACTGCGGCCAGTGCCTGCAACTGCTACGCCTGCTTCCTTCGCAGCATCGTAGGTAGTTTCGGGAACAGGGTTTGCCAAAGCGAAAACAATGCTCTTTTCAGCCATGCTTTCCATGATTTCTTTAGTAAATACATTCGGAGCAGATACGCCAATCAGAACGTCAGCGCCCTTGGCAACGTCAGCCAAAGTACCTTGCTTATGCTCCTTATTAGTTACGGTAGCCAGATAAGCTTGGATTCTGTCCAGCTGTGCATCCATACCTTCATAGAGAGCACCAAAACGGTCTACCATAATTACGTTTTCTGCACCCATGGATACCAACAGACGACCAATAGCGCTGCCAGCAGCACCACAGCCATTAACTACAAATTTAGCGGTTTTAATGTCTTTTTTAACAAAGCGCAAACCGCCTAAAACAGCGGACAAGCAGGCGATAGCAGTACCATGCTGATCATCGTGGAATACAGGAATATCGCAGATTTCTTTCAAACGATCTTCAATATCATAGCACTTAGGAGAGGAAATATCCTCCAGGTTAATGCCTGCAAAGCTAGGCTGCAGAATTTCTACAGTACGAATAAATTCGTCAGCATCTTTAGTGCCAAGGCACACAGGAACTGCGTCAACATCACCAAAGGTCTTGAAGAGAACAGCCTTGCCCTCCATAACAGGCATTGCAGCCTCAGGACCGATATCACCCAAGCCTAAAACGCGGGTACCATCAGAAACAATAGCTACCATATTGCCGCGGCAGGTGTATTCAAAAGACATTTCTTTTTTTTCTTTAATTTCTTTACAGGGTTCTGCAACACCAGGAGTATAAGCAACAGCCAAATCATGACGATTTGCCAGAGGTACCTTGCATTTTACAGCCAATTTACCATTATTCTCCAAATGCATTTTTAAGGTTTCTTCACGTAAAGTCATAGTCATTTCACTTTCCTCCATAAATTTATTATTTATTTCTAGCTTAGGAATTTGTATATAGTATACACTTATTATAATTTAAAGGCTCATATATAGCAATACTTTGTTTAAGTAAATTACTCTATATCTGTGAATTTTTTGTAATATTATTGTTTCTTTTTTGAAAGTAAGCAGAAGCTTGCTCATTGCCAAGAATGGCCTAGTACTTTACTAGTATATAGCTATCCATACTACCAAAAAAGCGCAGTCTCCATCAAAATGACAGAAACTGCGCTTTAATGCACATTAAAATAAGCTTAGTTGTGGTTCAGGAAGCGTAATATACTCCACCTCTGGAGTTTTTCCTGCCTGCAGTGTCAATACTGCAAAGCATGGCTTGGAGCCGCCTCGAGGACGAGCGGGACTGCCCGGATTAATCAGCAGCGTATCTCCATAGTATTCGCACATAGGAACGTGGGTATGTCCAAAAATTACAATATCCTGACCAAGCTGCTTTGCCCAATAGCCTAAATCAGCACGCTCATTGCGTTCAATATATCTATGACCATGGGTTAGCCATACATGAAAACCTTCCAGTTCCAGCATTTCATCAATTTTTGCATCCTTAGTACCCATATCACAATTTCCAAGCACACGTATTACCGGCAGCTTTGTCATTGTTGCCAACAAATTAGCATCATCTGCATGGTCGCCGGCGTGCAGCCACATCTCCACAGGTGGAGTAGCCTGCAGCAGCTTACGCATGGCTTGTATATTGCCATGAGTATCACCTGTAATACCTATCTTCATTTCCTTAAACTCCCAAAGCCCTCATTATAAAAAGCAATTTACCAGACAACATAATTAGTTCTCTTTATTTTTCTTTTTTGTCCAAATATTTACCAGCTTGCGAATTGCTTTGCCACGATGGCTGATCTTGTTTTTCTCCTGCATAGTCGCCTCGCCCATACCCTTGTGCAATTCTGTAGACCAGAACAGAGGATCGTAGCCAAAGCCTTCAGTACCTAATGGAGCATGCAGCAGCATGCCATCACAAATACCGTCAACCTCATTTAAAACCTTGCCTTCAGCACTTACTACACAAAGAGCACAACGGAAACGACAAGTACGCTTTACTTGAAACTTCATATTCATCAAAAGAAGATTATTGTTATCTTCATCAGATGCCTTTTCGCCAGCATAGCGGGCACTGCGTACACCAGGAGCACCGTCCAAAGCCTGCACCTCTAAGCCAGAATCGTCGGCAATACATGGTTTACCAAGCTTTTTAGCATAATAGATGGCCTTTAGTCTAGCATTAGCAGCGAAGGTACGACCTGTTTCTTCCGGCTCCTCTACCTTTTCAAAGTCTGCCAGACACTTAATATCTATAGGCAAATCCTTCATTAACTCTTTAAATTCCTGCAGTTTTCCCAAATTGTGAGTGGCAATTACCAGCTCTTTTACCATAGCTCAACCTCATTTCTTTCTTAATTTTCATCTATCTTTATTATAGCCATCATAGTCCTGCCATAAGCTCAGACTCCGAAAAGCTTTTCGCTATTTTATCGACTATAATTATACCATATCTTTGTGAAAATTTCTGAAAGAATTTATTTTAATTCTTTCGATGACATTATTATATTATATTTTTTCTGTGTATCTTGCCAAAAAGACTGCAATCTTTAATCGCTCCATATTTATAACAGCTTTTACAACTGCTCCTAGTAGATATAATTTAGTCACTCTTATTAAATATACATCTTCATAATGTCAAAACATGTCACTTTTACTAAAATCACTGCAATGTTAATTGAAATATTAACTATAAAAAAAGAACGTACTGAAAAACTCAGTACGTTCTCCAAGGCTACAATATTCGATTAGCAGTTGCGTTCCTTTAAGGTACGCTCCATTTCACGTTTAGCGTCCTTTTTTGCCAAATCCTGGCGCTTGTCGTAAAGCTTTTTACCAACTGCCAAAGCCAGCTCCATCTTTACCAGACCATGTTTAAAGTAAAGCTTAAGGGGAACAAGAGCATAGCCCTTTTCCCTAACTTTACCAATCAGCTTATTGATTTCTGCTCTGTGCAGCAACAGACGGCGGCTGCGCAGAGGATCGTGATTAAAAATATTGCCATGATCGTATGGACTGATATGCAGGTTGTAGACAAACACCTCCGCCTGCTTAGTAAGCTGTGCATAGCTGTCCTTAAGGTTGGCCTTGCCTGCACGCAAAGATTTAACCTCTGTACCAGTCAAGGCAATACCTGCCTCATAAGTCTCGTGGATTGTATAGTCATGTCTGGCCTTACGATTTTCTGCGATAATCTTTATCTTTTGTTCTGCCATAATTACCTGTTCTTTCTTTTATCTTTTCTTGCGCCCCTTCTTAGAGCCCTTGCCTTTACCCTTGGAGTGCTTGCCGCCACTACGGCGTCCTGGCTCCTTATTTTTAGCACCCTTACTCTTGGAACGAGCACTGGAATGCTTTTTCTTTTGGGTTTCAGCACTTAAAGCTGCACGCTTTTTACCATAAGCACTGCCTCCGCTCTGCTTGGAAAGCAGCTGCTGACGAATATGCTCACGAACACCATCAGATTCACCAGCCATAATAAAGTCTATGCTGACATCACTAATATCTACACGCAGTACCTCAATACGCACCTTATCGCCTAAGCGGTACATTTTCTTGGAATGGGTACCAACAAGAGCATAGCGTTCCTCATAGTATTCATAGTAGTCATCCATCAGGCTGGAAATATGTACCAGACCTTCAACACCGTTTTCCAGCTCAACAAACATACCAAATGCAGTTACACCGGAAACAACGCCGTCAAATTCTTCGCCAATATGACCTGCCATATACTCAGCCATCTTAAGCTCAACAGTAGCACGTTCTGCATCTGCTGCCAAACGCTCTCTGATGGAAGAATGCTCTGCAGCTACAACCAGCTTTTCCTCAAGCTTTTCGCGCTCAGCCTTATCAAGCTTGGGCTGCTGCATCCATTGACGCAGAAGACGATGAACCAAAAGGTCTGGGTAACGTCTAATAGGTGAAGTGAAGTGAGTATAGTATTTAGCCGCAAGACCAAAGTGACCTACATTATCAGTCTGGTATACTGCCTGACGCATAGAACGCAGCGCCACAGTAGTAACAAGACGCTCCTCGGGACGACCTGCAATAGCCTTGACCGCTTTTTGAATTTCCATAGGCTTTGTTTCTTCGCTAGGCTTGAATTTAATATTAAAATTAGCAAGCAGCTTGCCAAATTCCTGCATCTTTTCCTCAGCAGGAATATCATGGACACGATAAATAAAAGGCCATTTTTGCTTATGCATATGTTGTGCTACAGTTTCATTAGCGGACAGCATAAATTCTTCAATAATTGATTCTGCGTTACCATGCACACGCTGCACAATCTCGACAGGTTTAAGCTTTTCATCAAGAATTACTTTTTGCTCTGGTAAATCAAAATCTATGGAACCACGTTTAACACGTTTTTCATGAAGAATTTCTCTCAGCTCTTCAAACTGTCCAACCATAGGAAGAATATCCTCATACTTTTGACGCAGCTCTGCATCTCCAGAAAGTATTTCCCGGACAATATTATAGCTCAAACGATGGCGAACATGAATAACAGCGGGGAAAATATCATAATCCACAACCTTACCATTAAGGTCAATATGCATTTCACAAGCCATGGATAAACGATCCTCACCAGCATTTAAGCTGCAAATACCATTGGACAAGCGTTCAGGCAGCATAGGCAGTACTCTATCTACCAAATAAACGCTGGTACCGCGCATATAAGCCTCTTTGTCCAGAGTGCTGTCCTCTGTTACATAATAGCTTACATCAGCAATATATACACCCAAAAGATATGTATTTTCGTCAAGCCTTTCTACATAAACGGCATCATCAAGATCCTTTGCGTCCTCGCCGTCAATAGTTACCACAGCACGCTCGCGTAAATCTCGTCTGCCCTCAAGCTCACTGCTTTTAATAGACTTTGGAACCTTTTTAGATGCTTCAATAACCGCCTCAGGAAATTCCAGAGGCAGGTCATTCTGTTTAATTATGGACAATATTTCCAAGCCAACATCACCAATGTTGCCAAGAATCTCAATAATCTTACCTTCTGCCTTGCGATGCTCCATAGGCCATTCGGTAATCTCCACAACTACCTTTTGTCCATCTTTTGCACCCTTAAAATTACGACGCATAACGTAAATGTCCTGGCCAATACGCTTGTCATCAGGAGTTACAAAGGCAAAATCGCCACTTTGATAAAAAATACCGACAACCTTATTATTGGCGTGTGTAATAATACGCAGAATTTCACCTTCTGGCTTTTTGCCATGAGTGTCATTATTCAAACGGGCCAACACTCTATCGTTATTCATTGCCCCATTTAAAGCACGAGGGGGAATAAATACATCTGGTCTGTCGCCCTTATTATCAGGAATAACAAAACCAAATCCCTTACTTGTCAGCTGAAATCTACCAGCTACCAATCCCATCTTCTCCGGAAGTCCGTAGGTGCCAAAACGAGTTTTAATAATCTCGCCATTCTCTTCAAGCTTAAGAAGCTCCTGCCAAAACTTAGTAGCACTGAACTCCTTATCTGAAAGCGCCTCTAAAAGCTCCTCTGCACTCATAGGTGCATAACAGCTTTCACGCATAAAATCTAAAATTTCTTCTTTAATATTTTTCTTTTGCATTTTTCTTACCTTTTTCTATCAACGTTGCAAAGCTGCACTGCAGGCCATCTACAGACGCTTTACCAATTATTCGTCCTTAACCATCATCTTAGACAGTGATTCTGCAAGTATTGTGCCGTCTTTCTTTTGAATAATTCCCTGCATCTCTACCATTCTTCCCTTACGTTTCAGTTCTCTGCCAATACAGATAACCTCTTCGCCAATTACCAATGGTTGACGATAACGAATTTCCATTTTTGCAGTATAACAGGGCTTGCCATCCTTGCACAAAAGATAGTTGCCTGTTACCTCATCTAAGAGCACTGCTACCAGTCCGCCGTGCATTCTGCCTGGATAGCTCTGGTGCTGCTCCTGAGGCGTATAGTAGGCGAGACACTTTTCCTCATCTACCTCAAAGCGCATGTGCAGACCATTAGGATTATCCTGCCCACAGGCAAAGCACATTGTAAACTCACAATTTTCCAAAAGCTCTTTATTCATATCTATCGACCTCTTTTACACACACCATAGCCAAAAGCTATTTACTTAATCCTGTGAAAAAAATTCTCCAACAAGCTCAAAAACCTTTTCTCTTTCATTATCTAAGGTCAAAATATGACCGCAATGCTCAAACCAAACCAGCTTTTTTACCTTACTTTTAATATTGTCATATATATATTGGGCACTTTTAGGTGCTACAGTATGCTCTATCTTAGATTGCATAACAAGACATGGTATTTCTATTTTGGGAATATACTCAGCTTTAGCAGTTTTTATCATTTGTAAAATACTTCCTATGGGCTTTGTTGGCATTTTATCATAGGCTACATTATATTTGGCAGCCTCGTGATAATTACGCTTCTGTTTGGGCAGATATTTTACAAAATACCGCAGTATCGGAAACAATGGCACCCTTTTGTCCTGTAAATAAATAGGGGCTGCCAAAATTGCTGCTCTTTCTATTGGCAGCTGAGCTGCTATTCTGATAGTAAGCAGACCTCCCATGGACAGACCTGCCACCATAACCTTAGAATGACTGCTTAACAGCTCACAGCAGGCGTGCTCAGCCTCTGCGTACCAATCATCAGTAGTGGTTTCATTTAAATCTTCAGGAGTAGTTCCATGACCTGGCAGAAGCACACACTTTACAGTAAAACCTTTGCTATTTAGGTACTCACCCAATAAACGCATCTCTGACGGTGCTCCTGTATAGCCATGCAAAAGCAAGACAGCCCTTTCATTTGTTCCTTTAAAAAAGAAGCTTTCTGCTCCTGACATTATTTTCACGTACTTCACCTCAAAAAATTTATACTACTACAATTACTATTATAACACATATAAGGAAATAAAAAAACGTGTTCACCCTTGTAATAAGAGTGAACACGCAATTTTTTACATTACCGGGAAATTATTTGAAGAAGCCCAGCAGAATGCCGCCATTAGCAGCCAGAACAGGAGCGAATACCAGTGCAACGATGGTCATCAGTTTGATGAGGATGTTCATTGCAGGTCCGGAGGTATCTTTGAACGGATCGCCTACTGTATCGCCTACTACGGTTGCATCATGAACCGGAGTATGTTTACGGCCAGTAGCTTCTACATATTTTTTAGCGTTATCCCAAGCACCGCCAGCGTTTGCCATCAGAATAGCAACCAGAACGCCGGAAGCCAGAGCGCCGCCAATCAGACCGCCCAGAGCTTCAGTACCAAACAGGAAGCCCATAGCCAGAGGAGCAACGATAGCGATTACGCCAGGCATAATCATTTCGTTCAGAGCAGCAGCAGTGGAGATATCAACGCATTTTTGGTAGTCAGCTTTAGCTTTGCCTTCCAGCAGGCCGGGGATTTCGTGGAATTGACGACGAACTTCCTCGATCATTTGGTAAGCAGCTTTACCAACGGATTCCATAGTCATAGCACCAAATACGAAGGGCAGAGTTGCACCGATGAACAGACCAACCAGAGTTACAGGGTTCAGCAGGTCAATAGCCTTCAGTTGTACAGTGTGAGCATATGCGGAGAACAGAGCCAGTGCAGTCAGTGCAGCAGAGCCGATAGCAAAACCTTTACCGATTGCAGCGGTGGTGTTACCAACGGAGTCCAGTTTATCAGTGATTTCACGAACTTCGTGAGGCAGCTCGGACATTTCTGCGATACCACCAGCGTTATCAGCGATAGGACCATAAGCGTCAACTGCTACAGTCAGACCAGTGGTGGACAGCATACCAACAGCAGCCAGTGCGATACCGAACAAGCCGTTGCCAGGGTTTTGAGCGCCGCCCATGCTGAAGAAGGACAGGATTACGCCAACGCAGATGAACACCATCGGCAGGAAGGTGGAGTACATACCAACAGCCAGACCGGAGATGATGGTAGTTGCAGGGCCGGTTTCAGATTGAGTAGCAATCTTTTTAACGGATGCATAATCAGCGGAGGTGTAGATTTCGGTGATTTTACCAATAAGCAGACCAACAACCAGACCAGAAGCAATAGCAATGAAAGCAGCCATGTTGCCGAAGATGGAAGTGGACAGATAGTAAGCAGCAGCAATAACGATTACACCGCCAACATAAGTACCTTGGTTCAGAGCTGCTTGAGGATCGGTGGATTTGCTGTTACGAGCATACATAACACCGATGATGGAAGCAACGATACCAGCCAGAGCCAGCTCAAATACGAACATAACGCCTTCGCCGCCAGGATATGCAACAGCACCCAGGGTAATAGCGGAGATGATTGCACCAACATAGGATTCGAACAGGTCAGCACCCATACCAGCAACGTCGCCTACGTTATCGCCTACGTTATCAGCGATGGTAGCCGGGTTACGCGGATCGTCTTCAGGCAGACCTTCTTCTACTTTACCTACCAGGTCAGCGCCAACGTCAGCAGCTTTGGTATAGATACCGCCGCCAACACGAGCGAACAATGCAATGGAGCTTGCGCCCAGACCGAAGCCGGTTACGATATCAACATTGCCAAACAGCATGTAAGCTGCAGAAACACCAACGATACCCAGACCAACAACGCCCAGACCCATTACAGCACCACCGGAGAAAGCAATTTTCAGAGCTTCCGGCATGCCATGACGAGCTGCTTCTGCAGTACGAACGTTAGCTTTAGTAGCAACGGTCATACCAAGATAGCCAGCGCATACGGAGAATACAGCGCCCCATACGAAGCAAACTGCAGTTAACGGAGACAGGAACATAGCGATTACGGCAGCAACTACGAGAACGAATACAGACAATGCCTTGTATTCTCTGTACAAGAATGCCATAGCACCCTCGTGGATGTAACTGGCAATTTCCTGCATGCGAGCATTACCTGCAGAAGCTTTGCCAATTGCGCTGCTGAGCATCATTGCTACTGCCAGTGCAACGATACCAACAACGATAGAGATCATTAAATAACTCAAGACCCTAACCCCTTTCTTTTATAAAAAAATTTAAAATTTAAGAGTGTGGGAGCACTCTTTTTAACATGATGATTTAAGCGTTGATTTTAGCCAGCGCCAGAGTGATAACAGCAAAAGCACCACCTAAAACAACAGTGGCTTTAGCCATTACTGTATCCAGGTCATTACCTTTGCCAAAAAAAGCACCGTCATTGCCGCCGAATGTACTGCCCATACCGCCGCCTTTACCGGCCTGCAGCAGAACTGCGCCAATGAGGGCTATGCAAACGATAACTTCCAGAACAATCAGGACAGTTTCAATCACAGAGCTTACCTCCTCATATTTTTGTACCACAGTATTTTACCATAAAAGCGACAGACTTACAACTTTATTTTGGAAAATTATTAACACTTTTCCGTAAAAATTAGCTGCATTTACTGCTAATTTTCAATCAAAATAGATATCTGAGAAAAACAGAGTGCCTTCCAGACCTTTTTAAAAGGCCTGGAAGGTACCAGCTATTTTCGTTCTCCGGCAAGCCGGCTGTTTTTTATACTTAATACTATATTATTTAATGTTATAGAAAACATTCATGCCATTGTATTTAGCAGCTTTGCCAAGATCCTCTTCAATGCGAAGAAGTTGGTTGTATTTAGCTACGCGGTCAGTACGAGCCGGTGCACCGGTTTTGATTTGACCAGCGTTAACCGCAACAGCAATATCAGCCAAAGTAGTGTCTTCGGTTTCACCACTGCGGTGAGAAACGATGCAGGTATAGCCAGCACGTTTAGCAGTTTCAATAGCATTAAATGCTTCGGTCAGGGTACCGATTTGGTTAACCTTAACCAGGATAGCATTACCAACGCCTTTTTTGATACCCTGTACAAGACGCTCTTCATTGGTAACGAACAGGTCATCACCTACTAATTGAACTTTATTGCCAAGTTTTTTGGTAAGCTTTTTCCAGCCATCCCAGTCGTCTTCAGCCAGACCATCTTCAATAGAGATGATAGGATATTTCTCGCACAGCTCTGCCAGATATTCAACCATTTCTTCAGAAGTCTTAGTCAGGCCTTCGCCTTCCAGATGATAAACGCCGTCTTTGTAGAATTCGCTAGAAGCAACGTCCAGAGCAATTACGATATCCTTGCCAGGTTTATAGCCAGCTTTTTCTACTGCTTCGAGAATGATCTCGATAGCTTCAGCATTACATTTCAGGTCAGGAGCAAAGCCGCCTTCATCACCGAGAGCAGTGGACAGCCCCTTAGATTTCAGCAGAGCTTTCAGGTTATGGTAGATTTCAGCATTCATGCGCAGTGCTTCAGCAAAGGAGGTTGCGCCAACAGGCATAATCATAAATTCTTGAATATCTACGTTGTTGTCTGCGTGCTCGCCGCCGTTTAAGATGTTCATCATCGGAACAGGAAGCTCTTTAGCAGCAACACCGCCAAGATACAGATACAGAGGCAAGCCTACGGAAGCAGCAGCAGCCTTAGCTACTGCCATAGAAACACCCAGAATAGCATTGGCGCCCAGGTTGCCTTTGTTGGGAGTACCATCAAGACGGATGAGCAGCTCATCAATTTCAGTTTGACGAGTAGCTTCAAGACCGATGATTGCTTCAGCAATTACATCATTAACATTATCAACAGCCTTGGTTACGCCCTTGCCCAGATAACGATCTTTGTCACCATCGCGAAGCTCAACAGCTTCATGAACGCCAGTGGAAGCACCGGAGGGAACTGCAGCACGGCCAACAGCGCCGTCCTCTAAGCAAACCTCAACTTCTACAGTCGGATTGCCGCGGGAATCAAGAATCTCACGAGCATATACTTCAGTAATCATTGCCATAATATCTTCACCTCAAATTTATTTCTCTATTAAGCTGCTGCCTGTCATTAGTGCAGGCTTTTCTAAATGAAGCAGCTCCAGCATAGTAGGAGCAATATCTGCCAAAATACCATTATGCAGCTTATATTGTTTATCACTTATCAAAATAAAGGGAACTACGTTAGTAGTATGAGCAGTGTTAGGC
This sequence comes from uncultured Phascolarctobacterium sp., assembly GCA_900547415.1. Taxonomy (GTDB): domain Bacteria; phylum Bacillota; class Negativicutes; order Acidaminococcales; family Acidaminococcaceae; genus Phascolarctobacterium_A. The sequence goes on from URGS01000014.1 coordinate 33,421, forward strand.
TGACCATCAGCATCAACCATATGCTCCAGATTGCCATGGTCAGCAGTAATACATACGCTTCCACCTAAACTCTGCACCTTTTCTACAACGCGTCCAACACACTCGTCAACCTTTTCCATTGCTTTAATGGCAGCTTCGAGCACGCCTGTATGACCAACCATATCAGGATTTGCAAAGTTTAAGATGACTACGTCAAACTTATCCTTATCAAGCTCTGCCAGCAGTGCCTGAGTTACTTCTTCAGCACTCATTTCAGGCTGCAAATCATAGGTTGCTACCTTCGGAGAAGCAATGAGGATACGTTCCTCATTTTTGTTAGGCTCTTCTACACCACCGTTAAAGAAAAAGGTAACATGTGCATATTTCTCGGTTTCCGCAATGCGCAGCTGGTGCATCCCCTTATCAGCCAAAAGCTGACCTAAGGTTTCAGCATAGGTTTCCGGCGGAAATGCTACAGGAGCATCAATGGTTGCATCATATTGAGTCATGCAGACAAAATTTACAGGCAGCGCAGACTCAGGACGTTCAAAGTAAGGGAACTCCTTATCATTAAGGGCCCTTGTCAACTGGCGGGCACGGTCAGGACGGAAGTTGAAGAAAATTATGCCGTCGCCAGCCTTTACCCTGCCATCAACGCCTTCAATAACAATGGGCGCTACAAACTCATCAGTTACGCCTGCTGCATAGGATTCCTCTACAGCCTCTACAGGATCAGCCGCAGCCTTGCCCTCTCCCAGTACAATTGCTCTGTAGCCACGCTCTACTCTGTCCCAACGCTTATCGCGGTCCATGGGATAGTAGCGTCCGCTAACAGTGGCAATCTTGCCTGCACCAATTTCCATAAGTGCATCCTGCAGCTGCTTAAGATAGCCTGCTGCAGTTTTAGGACCAACATCACGTCCGTCCAGAAATGCGTGAATATAAATATTCTTTAGTCCCTGCTCCTTAGCCATATGTACTAAAGCCTCAAGATGAGTCAAATGACTGTGCACGCCGCCGTCAGAAACAAGACCCATCAAATGCAAACTGCTATTATTAGCCTTAGTCTTGGCCATTACATCACAAAGCACGGGATTAGTGAAAAAATCACCATCTTCAATTGCTTTAGTAATGCGAGTCAGGTTTTGGTAAATAATACGGCCAGCACCAATATTTAAGTGACCAACCTCAGAGTTACCAATCTGCCCCTCAGGCAGGCCAACGAACTTGCCGCTGGCCTGGAGAGTGGTATGAGGATATTCAGCAAAATATTTATCAAGATTGGGAGTATTTGCCACAGCTGCCGCATTTTCTGCAGAAGCAGGAGCTAGTCCCCAACCATCAAGAATCATAAGTAAAACCGGTTGTTTTGACATTTCAGCCTCTCTTAAAAGCTGCGAACGATGGTAGCAAAGGTGTCAGCCTTAAGGCTTGCACCGCCAACTAAAACGCCGTCAATACCGCTGATGTTGAAATCAGCAGCATTCTTTTCGTTAACGCTGCCACCGTACAGAATACGTACCTTGCGAGCAATTTCAGGAGTAAAGATCTTGCCAATCTTGTCTCTAATCAGACGGCAAACCTCTTGTGCGTCCTCTGCAGTTGCAGCCTTGCCGCTGCCAATAGCCCAGATAGGCTCATAAGCAACAACCAAGTTTTCTGCATCCTCAGGGGAAATTACGCGCAGAGCGCTCTTCAGCTGCATGCTGATTTTGCGGGCAGTCTTACCTGCTTCACGCTCTTGAAGATTTTCGCCAACGCAGAGCATAGGTTTCAGACCATTGCGGTAAGCAGCAATAATTTTGCTTGCTACGATTTTTTCGTTTTCGCCGAAGATAGTACGACGTTCGCTATGACCAACAAGTACATATTCAGCGCAGATGTCAGCAATCATAGCACCGGAAACAGCACCAGTAAAAGCACCCTTATCTTCCCAGTGCAGATCTTGTGCACCATAACCAACATGCTTGCCGTCAATAGCATCAGCAACAGTTTCTAGAGCAGTGAAGGGCGGGAAAATAACTACTTCGTTAAGAGTACCATTAGTTTCCATAACAATGTCTTCAGCAAGCTCTACTGCTTCATTGACAGTTTTGTGCATTTTCCAGTTGCCTGCAATCATTTTACGACGAACATCGTCAAGAGCAGCAACGCCGGGGAGAACCTTGCCCTCTAAGTATTCCAGAGAAGCACCGCCACCGGTAGAGATGTGGGAAATGCGTTTTGCCAAGCCAAGCTTTTCAATAGCTGCAACAGAGTCGCCGCCGCCAACAATGCTTGTTGCACGGCTTTTTGCAACTGCCTTAGCAACTGCTTCAGTACCCTTGCAGAAAGCATCCATTTCGAATACGCCCATAGGACCATTCCAAACGATCATCTTAGCATCTTTAAGAGCCTCAGCATATGCTTTGCTTGTTTCTGCGCCAATATCAAGAGCCATATAATCTTGGTTAAGCTCTTTCAGACCCTGATTTACATGCTTAGCATCGGGAGCAAACGCCTCTGCCATAACCAGGTCGGTAGGAAGCAGCATTTTTACGCCGTTCTTCTTAGCCTTAGCCAAAAGCTCCTTAGCCAGCTCAATTTTATCTTCTTCTACCAAGGATTTACCCATTGCATAGCCTTCAGCAGCCAGGAAGGTGTTAGCCATACCGCCGCCGATAAGCAAAGTGTCAACCTTGTCTAACAAATTGTCAATTACACCAATTTTGTCGCTAACCTTTGCGCCGCCGATAATTGCAGCGAAAGGATGCTCTGGCTCAGTCACAGCCTTGCCTACAAATTTGATTTCTTTTTCTAACAGGAAACCAGCAGCTGCAGGCAGGAAGTGAGTTACACCTTCAACAGAAGCATGAGCGCGATGAGATACGCCGAAGCCATCGTTAACATACAGGTCAGCCAGAGAAGCCAGTTGTTCAGCAAAGTCCATATTGTTCTTTTCTTCTTCCTTATGGAAACGCAGGTTTTCCAAAAGCAGAATATGGCCAGGCTTAAGAGCTGCTGCAGCAGCCTTAGCAGCATCGCCAATACAGTCAGGAGCAAATGTAATGCGCTTGCCTAAAAGCTCGCCTAAATGCTTAGCAACGGGTTTCAGACTATATTTAGGATTAACCTCTCCCTTAGGACGACCAAGGTGTGCCATTAAAATTACGGCAGCCTTGTTCTCCAGCAGATACTTGATGGTATCAAGAGAAGCTCTGATTCTAGTATCGTCAGAAATGTTGCCAGCATCGTCAAAGGGAACGTTAAAGTCAACACGTACCAGGACTTTTTTGCCAGCAACATCTAAATCACGAATTGATTTTTTATCCACGAAAATTATCTCCTATCTTACAGACCTTGTTTAGCAATATAGCAAGCCAGGTCTACTACACGGTTGGAATAACCCCATTCATTGTCGTACCAGCTAACAACCTTAGCCATACGGGGACCAACCATCATGGTGGACAGACCATCAACGATGGAGCTCAGGGGGCAGCCATTGTAATCTCTGGAAACCAGAGGCAGATCACTGTAGCCCATAATGCCTTTCAGCTTGCCTTCAGCAGCTTCTTTCAGAACAGCATTGATCTCTTCTGCAGTGGTGTCTTTTTGCAGCAGAACAGTCAGGTCAGTGATAGAAACGTTAGGAGTAGGAACGCGCATTGCAAAGCCGTTCAGTTTGCCTTTCAGTTCGGGCAGAACAAGAGCAACTGCTTTAGCAGCACCAGTGGTAGTGGGGATAATGGAGCAAGCAGCAGCACGAGCACGACGCAGGTCCTTATGAGGCAGGTCCAAAATGCGTTGGTCGTTAGTGTAGGAGTGAACGGTAGTCATCAGACCGCTTTCAATGCCGAAGTTCTCCATAAGTACTTTAGTAAAGGGAGCCAGGCAGTTGGTAGTGCAGGAAGCATTGGAAATGATGTTGTGCTCAGCAGCAACATATTTATCTTCGTTTACACCCATAACGATGGTGATATCTTCGCCTTTAGCAGGAGCGGAAATGATAACTTTTTTAGCGCCAGCTTCCAGATGAGCTTTAGCTTTTGCGCCTTCGGTAAAGCGACCAGTGGATTCGATTACGATTTCAGCGCCAACTTCGCCCCAAGGAATTTTTGCTGGATCGGGGGAAGCAAATACTTTTACTTTTTTACCGTCTACTACGATGCAGTCGCCATCAGCTTCTACTTCGTGGGGGAAGGTTCCGTGAACGGAGTCATATTTCAATAAATGAGCCAAAGTAGCGGAGTCAGTAAGGTCGTTTACTGCTACAACCTCAACCTCAGGATTGTTGAAAGCTACGCGGAAAACCTCACGGCCGATACGGCCAAAACCATTAATACCTACTTTTGTCATGATAAGTTCCTCCTTAAAATTATGAAAGTATTATAAATTCTGCACTACTGTGCCAATTAACTAGATTCTTTGGCCATGCGCACAATCTCATGCGCAGCGGCCTCGTCTGTTACTAAAATATCCTGTCTGGAAGCACGAATTACCGAAAGAATAGCTGCAGCCTTTGATTTACCGCCGGCAACACCGATGATGGTGCCAATATGTTGTAAATCCTGCAGCATCAGTCCAGCATTGTTACTCATATAAACCTGCTTGCCATCAAGAGAGCAATACTGACCGAAGGCTTCGCCTACAGCACCGTTAGCCTCAAGGTTGGCGATAATTTCCGGACTAAGACGACGATGTCTGGCCATAACATTAGCTCTGCCAACGCCATGAACTAAAATGTCAGCTTTCTTGATAATATCAACAACAGCACGTACACCTATGTCTTCTTTCAATATACTGTTCAGTATATCCTCGCTTACGCTATCCGGAACATACAGCTGACGGTAAAAAGCACCTAAGCGCTGAGCTAAAACGGTTGCAATAGTATTTGCCTGCAGCTCAACATTATCACCTAAACCGCCACGAGCAGGAACAACCACTGTGTTTGGCTGATTACCACTAATATTAGCAGCCATAGCCGCAAGAGTAGTACCGCCGCTGACAGCAACAATGTGACGTTCGCCATCACCTAACAGCTTACTTAAAATTCGTGCTGCAGTTCTGCCAATTTCCCTTTTTACAACTTCCTCCTGGTCAGAATCGCCTGGAAGGATAACAACACGGCTAATATCAAGCATATCGCTCAGATCCTTCTCTAGCGTGGAAAGATCCTGAAGCTTACGCACATAATCGGCCAATTCCTTCAAAATGTCAGCTCCCTCGTCAGTGACGGTCATACCGCTTGAAGAAAATTCTAATAAACCGCTTTTCTTCAGGAAATCTACCTGAGCACGAAGCACACGCTCGCTTAATCCTAAACGAGCAGCTAATGCACGACGCCCAATGGGATATTCATGACTTACCTGACGCAAAATCTGATAGCGCTGAACCAAAAGGTCGGTTAATTCAGGTACTATTTTCTTTTGTAAATTAATGATACCGTCCATAATACCGCCTCAGCAAGTTTTGTCCCATGTGGTACTTTTTGTGTCCCACGAATCTAATAATAGAATGCGCATTGCAGTTCTATGTAATTATTGTAGCATACTCTAAATAATAAATAAAGCACAACATAAGCTTTTTTCAAAATTTTGCATTAAATTTACCTTGTGCGGTTTCTTTAAGCTAACTAGCTTCTTTAAAGCTTGATTATTTCCTCATTTTCACAAAAATCCTGTACCTGTAATAGTCTGCACTCTGCGACTGCATATATGCTAAAACGATTGCAGTAACTAAAAAAGACGCCCAGCATTTTCGCTGAGCGTCTGCAGTGTTTATCTATTGTTGATTGTTTCAGGGTACATATCGTGCATAAAGAGACGCTTCTTTGCAGCTGCCTCCCACTCAGTACCGGGCTTGCCATAATTTGCGAATGGATCGATGGACAGGCCGCCGCGAGGTAAGAATTTTCCCCACACCTCTATATACTTAGGCTCTAAAAGCTTAATCAAATCTTTCATGATGATATTAACGCAATCCTCATGGAAGTCACCATGATTGCGGAAGCTGAAGAGATACAGCTTCAGGGATTTACTTTCAACCAAGAGCCCATCAGGAACATAGGAAATATAGATAGTAGCAAAGTCAGGCTGCCCAGTTTTAGGGCACAGACTGGTGAATTCCGGACAATTGAATTTTACGAAATAGTCATTTTCAGGATGCTTATTAGGGAAGCATTCCAGAACCTCAGGTGCATAGTACATTTTATATTTAGTATCATTATTGCCTAACAGGCTTACACCCTTCAGCTCTTCATTAGTTCTGCCACTTGTCATTTACTGTTACCTCCTGCCATAATAATTTTACCAACTCCGATGCGCTCCAATGCTGTTACTAGCATCATTCCTGCAAAACCGGAAATACATTGACCTACCAAAATGCTGGATGCCAATAACCAATAGGGCAAATCCAGCAATACGGATAACCATACAGGCACACCCAAACCAGGAACCAAAGTAATTGCCAGCCAAATAATCCAGTTGCCGCAGCCCTTGCTCTTGCCATATACGATAATAGAGGTAGTTACAATACCAACGATAAAACCACCTGCTATATCAAGAATACCCAAACCACCCATAATAGTGTTGCTAACTACGTTTGCAAGGCCAAATGGGATGATAAGAAATGGAAAAATTGCACTCAGAGAGTATAATGCTGTAGCAATACGAATTTGATATTGGCCAAAGGCAAAGCTCTGAGTACACATCATTACAACAATATATAAAGCTATGCAAAGACCTGCAATAGCAATTTTTTGAGTAGAGAATTGTTCTTTCATGTATTGTTCCTCCCCTTAATATTATTTAAGCAGTGGGTCTACAACGCCATTGGCAAGAAATGCCTTTTCTCTGTCTATACAGGTACCGCATTTTCTGCAAGGCTTTTCCGTACCACAATAGCAGCTCCATGTCAACTCGTAGGGCACACCCATTCTCAGACCTTCAGCAACAATGTCCTTTTTAGTTTTATCCACAAAGGGTGCTTCTAAACGCAGCTTTTTTCCGCTGCCAATATAAATAGCCTGCTGCATTGCCTCATTAAACTCCACGCTGCAATCAGGGTAAGCACTGCCAGCCGCATCATCTGCATGAGGTCCATAATAGATTACATCGCATTCGTATTCCAGAGCAATACTTGCTGCAGTAGATAAGAAAAGACCATTGCGAAAAGGAACATAGGTTGTAACAGCTTCGCCATTACGTTCTTTCAACTGTTGATCGTAAGATTCCTGAGGAATTTCTTCATCAGAACCTTGCAGCAGAGAACAGCTGCTGTGAGCAAAAATCTTTGCTAAATCCATAGTCAGTAGTTCAACATGGTAAAAGTCTGCTAAAGCCTTGGCAGATTCAAGCTCCTTACTATGCTTTTGACCATAGAACATTGATAGAGCAATGACATTTTCACCAAATTGTTCTTTGGCTAGTGCAAGACAGGTTGAGCTGTCAACACCACCACTTAATAATACTAAAGCCTTCATTTTTCCTCCTAAAAAAGCTAGAAAATAATGCGGGCAAAATAAAAAAGATTCCGTCCCACAGACGAAATCTTTACATACAAAATAAATCCCGGACACGCCTCCGGAAATTCGCCCGTAGTTTTGTTTTAAGACAGGATGGTTACGAACTGTCTGTTATTAAGTTGCTTGAGTATTATAGCATAAACTGTGCTAGGAGTAAAGAAAAAAGTTCCTTGTGCACGATGAGTATCCTTGAATCTTAAATAAGTACATATAAACTCTTTAATTTACTCCTAAAATAATACTAATATTTAAAAACCATCCTTTACATGATATGTACCCAGAATCCTGGACACATTTCTTAATTATGCGAGGCATGTGGATG
>URGS01000015.1 GCA_900547415.1 uncultured Phascolarctobacterium sp.
CCACTGTCCTGTGCCAGTGCCACGGTACATAATGTCCGATATACTTGTCAAGTTCTGCCCTTGAAGCGATATAGGGAAAATCTTTTTCAAAACCGGGAAGCAGTTCTTCCTTGCTTCCAGTATAAAATTCAATGCTATGGATATTTTTCATGTCTGTTCACCTGCACATCTGCGATTTTGTATCTGCTTTATGGATTAAATATACTAGAATAGCTCGGTAATTGTCAATCAATCAAAACAGATTCATTTGGAAGATTATAAAAAATAGTGTTAAAAATCAAAGAACAGTTTTCACAGACTCTAAAAATCTGGATAACTAAAAATAAGTATATTTGTTTTGTGAAAAACAGGCAGTTTTACCTGCCCATTTTACTTTAAAAATATCCTCGTTTTTCTCGCCAGTTTTTCACATAACATCGGATTCCGATATAAACCGCATGTACCAGAAGTAGCAACATAATGAGGTTTATCGGAATAATTGATTTTATCCATTTTCCGAAATAGATTATGATAGCTGTACTCATTATCACCACCATGATGCTGATAATATCCCAGCAATATTTCCGGTAGATTTTCCCCACCTGATAGCCAGTCCCGATTATCAGCAATCCCGTTATGATAAATAAAATTCCCATAACAATAACTGCGATCAGCCAGTACATAAGCCCGGAAAGGATACGGTTAGGTATTCCGCCACTTAACTGTCCGAAAGAATCTGCACCTATGACAAACTCCCGAAACAAGCTTCCCATTTCTTTTCCAACTGACTTTTCTTTCAGGCAACGGCAAAGCCATAATTGATGGAGAAGAAATCAGCCTTTCAACTGGAGACTGGCTAAAAATCGCACCTGCTGCAAAGCGTCAGTTTTTTGCATCCGATATTTCTGGAATTACTTATATCTGCATTCAGGTAAAAGAAAATTCTCTGGAACATTTTACAGCAGAGGATGCCGTAATCGGCTAATTAAAAGTATTTATTTACAAAAATGCACAGTTCACGATAAGCTAAGAACTGTGCATTTCTTTTTTGTTCAATATTACGTTTTCTCAATTTTTCAAACAAGAATACGATAACTGGCGTTACCACTATCCAAAGTTCGATACCACACAGAGATGGGCGAAAGTGCCATCACAGGAACTTAGTGACGCCTTAGTTGAAATGTTCAAAGATCAACTCAAACCAGATAAATAAAGACGACAAAAAGCCCTTAGCCATGAGTTTCATACCCACAGCTAAGGGCTTAGTTTATAATATGGATTCGTTCAGAGCCAAGCGAATGTTGCGAATATATGCGTTGAGTGCTTGCACTCATAAACATATATTTGCATACATTCATTTGGCGGATACGCCACAACGAGGAAATATGCAATATTTCCGAGTATGGCTCTGAACGCTTTGTTGCACAACCACCTGTCAATCATTCTCTAACCCGAAAACCACCGGATTACAAGAATAATGGCTCTTATGCAACTGTTATCAATTTGTTATCAAAAGACTTTTAAAAGTGCCGCAACCCCGCATAAACACTGGGTTTTTACGATACTCCAACTTATTCAAACTCAATAGTTGCTGGGGGTTTGGTAGTGTAGTCAAACAGCACTCTGTTGACATGCTTAACTTCGTTGACAATACGTACTGCAACGGTGTTGATGGTTGCGGGAGGCAGCATAGTTACCTCGGCAGTCATAAAGTCAGTGGTTGTTACAGCTCTTAAAGCAATAGCATAGTCATAGGTACGCTCGTCGCCCATAACGCCAACACTGCGCATATTGGTCAGTGCTGCAAAGTATTGGCTGGGACGTTCCTCAGCAGGCAGCTTGCCAACCTCCTCGCGGAAGATTGCATCTGCATCCTGTACTATAGCAACCTTTTCTGCAGTTACGTCGCCAATAATGCGGATTGCCAGTCCAGGTCCTGGGAAGGGCTGACGTGCCACTAAATGCTCAGGCAAACCAAGCTCACGACCAGCCTGACGTACCTCGTCCTTGAAAAGGTCACGCAAAGGCTCTACAATTTCCTTAAAATCTACAAAGTCAGGTAAACCGCCTACATTGTGATGACTCTTAATTGTAGCTGATTCGCCGCCCATACCACTTTCTACAATATCAGGATAAATGGTGCCCTGAGCCAGATAATCCACTGCACCAATCTTTTGTGCCTCATCCTCAAATACGCGGATAAATTCCTCGCCAATAATTTTGCGCTTTGTTTCAGGATCGCTTACGCCTGACAGCTTCACATAGAAACGGTCACGTGCATCTACACAAACAAAATTAATATCAAACATACCGCCTTCGCCAAAAACAGCGCAAACCTCTTCACGCTCGTTTTTGCGGAGCAGACCATGGTCTACAAATACGCAGGTCAGCTGCTTGCCAATGGCCTTCGCCAGCATTGCCGCACAAACACTGGAATCTACGCCGCCGGATAGAGCGCACAGAACCTTGCCATTGCCAATCTTTTCTTTTAGCTGAGCAACGGATTCCTCCACAAAGGAGTCCATCTTCCAGGTTCCCTTACAGCCGCATACGTTGTAAACAAAATTACTGAGAATCTTGGTACCATTGTCAGTGTGCAGAACCTCGGGATGGAATTGTACGCAGTACAGACCGCGTTCCTTGTTCTGCGCTGCGGCAACGGGACAGTTAGGAGTGTGCGCAATAATTTCAAAGTCAGGAGCAGCCTGCTCAATATAGTCATTATGGCTCATCCAACAGATATTTTGCTCAGGCAAACCTTGCAGCAAGGGACTGGTATTATCCATATCTACCAGAGTTTTTCCATACTCACCTTCAGGAGCTTTGCATACTTTACCGCCTAAAAGGTGCATCATAAGCTGACTGCCGTAGCAAATACCAAAAACTGGTACACCCCAACTAAAAATTTCTTTATCAATAGTAGGAGAATCAGCCAGATAAGCACTATTGGGACCACCTGTAAAAATAATTCCCTTAGGATTCTTTGCTTTAATATCCTCTAAGCTTGCTGTATAGGATAAAATTTCACAATAAACACCACACTCACGTACACGTCTGGCAATCAACTGATTATATTGACCACCAAAATCAATTACTAACACCATTTCCTGCTTCTCTTGACCCATACTTCTTCACTCTCCTTGCTAAAATAAGCATTTTCATATGTTTAACCTAAGTAAATACTAAAATTTGATAGAAAAAATTTTATCACAAAGAGCGGCAAAAAACAATTAAAGTGAATTTTCTGTAAGTTGTTTTTTATGCGAATTTTCAGTCAATATCTTTTTAAGGAATACTAAATCTATTATAAGTAGACATATTATATATATTTTTGAAATTCTTTAACTTTATTTAGTTTTTTTCTTGACAAATTGTACACTTATCGCCATAATAGAAAGAACACAAGCCTATAATGTTAAATAAATATGTACAAAAGGCGAAGAAAGGGAAAATTTACCTGCAGAAATCCTCAGAGAAACGGCGGTCGGTGCAAGCCGTGATGCAGCAGGCAAAGAAGCTCACCCTGGAGCCGCTGCTCTGAATAAATAGGAGCAGACGCATGGCAGCGTTACGCCTCCGAAGCCACTTCGGAACAATGAAGTATAATTTAGGGTGGTACCGCGAATATTTCGCCCCTATCTGCACAGCGCAGGTAGGGGCTTTTCTTATACCTGCAGCTGATAAACGGCTATGAAATCTACAATATTGGAGGATGAACTTATGGGTATGACAATGACTGAAAAAATTCTCGCCAAGCACGCACATATGAACAGCGTCAGCGCTGGCGATTTACTGGTATCTCAGGTTGACCTTGTTTTGGCCAACGATATTACAGGTCCCCCTGCTATCACTGAGTTTGAAAAAATCGGCAAGCCCGTTTTTGATAAAAACAAGATCGCTCTTGTTCCTGACCATTTTTCTCCCTGCAAGGATATTAAATCCGCTACTATGTGTAAGCGCATGCGTGACTTTGCCCGCAAGCATGAAATCAAAAACTATTTCGAGGTTGGACGCATGGGTATTGAGCATGCTCTGCTTCCTGATGCAGGTCTTGTTGCTCCCGGTGAAATCATTATCGGAGCTGACTCCCACACCTGCACCTACGGTGCTCTCAACGCTCTCAGCACTGGTATGGGCCAAACAGACATTGGTGCTGCTATGGCCAGTGGCACGACCTGGTTCAAGGTTCCTCAGGCAATTAAAGTTAACCTTACTGGTACTCTGCCACGTTTTGTCCGCGGCAAGGATATTATCCTGACCATCATTGGCATGATTGGCGTAGACGGTGCACGCTATCAAAGCCTGGAGTTCTTTGGTAACGGTATCAGCCAGCTTTCTATGGCAGACCGCCTGACCATTTGCAACATGGCTATAGAAGCAGGTGCTAAAAATGGCATTTTCCCTGTTGATGAAAAAACTGTTGAGTTCCTCAAGGAACGCGGTGTGGACAGACCTTGGGAAGCAGTTGTTCCTGACGACGACGCAGACTACGTTAGAGTAATTGACATTAAGCTGGACGACCTTGTTCCGGTAGTAGCTTATCCTCATCTGCCGGAGAACACTCACCCTGCAGCAGATGGTCACTCCATCAAAATTGACCAGGTTGTTATTGGCTCCTGCACCAATGGACGCTTGGAGGATTTGGCGCAGGCCGCAGAAATCATGAAAGGACACAAGGTTTGTGACCATGTCCGTATGATTGTTATTCCTGCAACTCAGGAAATTTATAAGGAAGCGATGCGCTTAGGCTATATTGATACCTTTATTGATGCAGGCGCTGCTGTTTCCACTCCTACCTGCGGTCCCTGCTTAGGCGGCTACATGGGTATTCTGGCTGCAGGGGAGCGTGCTGTTTCTACTACCAACCGCAATTTCCGCGGCCGTATGGGCCACGTAGACAGCGAGGTTTATCTGGCAAGCCCCTATACTGCTGCTGCCAGTGCAATTACAGGCTATATCACCAGTCCTGAGGAGGTTATGTAATGAGTAAGGTTTGGCGCTACGGCGATCATATTGATACAGACGTTATTATTCCCGCAAGATATTTGAACATTGCAGATTTTACAGAGCTGGCTGAGCACGCCATGGAGGATGCCAAGGAAAGTCAAACCCTGAGCTTTGCTGCCAACGTACAGCCCGGCGACTTTATCGTAGCAGGCAAAAACTTTGGCTGTGGCTCATCTCGCGAGCACGCACCTGTCGTACTTAAGGTAAAGGGCGTAAAGTGCATAATCGCTGACAGCTTTGCCCGCATCTTCTACCGCAACGCCATCAACATTGGCCTGCCAGTACTGGAGATTGGTCCAGATGTAGAAAAGATTCAGGATGGCGATACCCTTGACGTAGATATGCAAAAAGGCATTATCCATATCATCAATAAGAATATCACTATTACCTGCAAACCTCTGCCTGAGTTTATCCAAAAAATTGCTGACTGCGGCGGATTGATTAACTATATTAAAGGAGAGAACGCATAATGAAGATTACCCTGCTTCCCGGTGACGGCATCGGTGTAGAAATTGTAGATGCTGCAGTTGAAGTTTTAGATGCAGCAGCAAAAAAATTTGGCTTTACCATTGAATATGACAAACAGCTCATTGGTGGCTGTGCTATTGACGCCACTGGCGTTCCTCTGCCAGAAGCAACCATTGCCTCTGCCAAGGCTGCAGACGCAGTGCTTTTAGGTGCTGTAGGCGGCCCTAAATGGGATAATGTAGCACCGGAAATCCGCCCAGAAAAAGGCCTTCTTGGCATCCGCAAGGCTTTGGGCCTGTACTGCAACCTGCGTCCCATGACTGTTTCCAAATATACTGCTCACCTTTCTCCCTTGAAAAAAGAATATGCTGAAGGTGCAAACCTTTTAATCGTCCGCGAGCTGACTGGCGGCATTTACTTTGGTCAGCACAACGAAGCCCATCTGAACGCTGACGGTGTAGAGGAAGCAAGCGACATTGAGCTTTACACACGCCCTGAGGTAGAACGCATTGCCCGCTTTGCCTTTGAAGCTGCCAAAAAACGCCGTGGCAAGGTTACGAGCGTAGACAAAGCCAATGTACTTGGCTCCAGTCGTATGTGGCGCAAAATTGTTGCGGAAATGCAGGCCAAAGACTATCCTGAAGTCGAGCTGAATAATTTTTACGTTGATAACTGTGCAATGCAGCTGGTGCTGAACCCAAAGCAGTTTGACGTTATCCTTACCAACAACATCTTTGGTGATATTTTAAGTGACGAAGCCAGCACCATCGCTGGCAGCATCGGCCTATTGCCCAGCGCCAGCCTTGGCGACGGCACAGGTATGTACGAACCCATCCATGGCAGCGCTCCTGACATTGCAGGACAAGGCATTGCCAACCCCTTGGCTACTATCCTCAGCGCAGCTATGATGCTCCGCTACTCCCTAAATATGAACCAAGCAGCAAATGCTATTGAAGCTGCTGTTGACGCAGTATTGGAGCAGGGCTACCGCACTCCCGACTTGTACACAGACGGTCTGACCAAGGTTTCTACCTCTGAAATGGGCCATTTAGTAGCACAAGAGCTGCTGAAATAATTGCATATTTATATACGCTGTCATTCATAACGAGTGACAGCTTTTTTATTTACAACTCTATATTTAATTTTGCAAACCAGTTTCTAACGTAATCTAGAAGCTGGTTTTCTTTTTATAAGCACACAAAAATATCTACATCAAATTTTACCGTTATCATCATAGAAATTGTGAGAAATATCCATAGCACCGCCATTTTTTCAAATTTTCAATAGCATCACTAAAAGCCCACAATAAAGTTGCGACATTTACGTCGCAAGTACGATGTGTAATCGTTAAAGCAGCTTGTATTCCTCATAGCTCGCACCTTTAAAAGAGCTTCTGATTTTTAATAATATAAAATGAAATACTTTTAAAAGGAGCAACATCATGACAAATATTTATGGCTATATCCGTGTGAGTACAAAAGAACAAAATGCAGATAGGCAAATTATTGCTATGAATAAACTACACATTCAAAAGAAAAATCTATTTATTGACAAACAATCTGGAAAAGACTTTGCACGCCCTCAATATCTAAAATTACTGCAAAAACTAAAAAAAGACGACCTGCTCTACATCAAAAGCATTGATCGTCTGGGACGCAACTATTCAGAAATTTTGGAACAATGGAGAATTTTAACCAAAAACAGAAAAATTGATATTGTCGTTATTGATATGCCCTTGCTCGACACTCGCCGTGGCAAAGATTTAATGGGGACTTTTCTAAGCGATATTGTATTGCAAGTGTTATCTTTCGTAGCAGAAAACGAACGAACCAATATTAAACAACGCCAGGCAGAAGGCATAGCCGCAGCTAAAGCAAGAGGCGTAAAATTTGGCAGACCAGCAACTCCTCTCCCCAACAACTTTGTCCAAGTATATACGGTCTGGAAAAATGGCAAAATAACTGGCACAGCAGCTGCCAAACTTTGCAATATGCCTTTATCAACTTTTAGGTATAAAGCAGAAATTTATGAGCGAACACTGCATTTGTAGTTAATAAAAATTACAAAATAGTCTACTTTTCTGCATAAGAAAATAATACAGCATAACACCACATTTAGCAACCACCAAGTGGCTATTTGGCTATGAAACCACCTTACTTGCAACGTTGAGAAGTATTTACACAAACCTAGAGATTTTTGTAAGCAAGCCATTTCTTGTAAACATTATATCCATAGGAGAAATGTATTATGTCCAAGCAACAAGTAAAATCAAAACAACGAGTAGCTGAACATGGTGAAGTGTTCACCGCTGAACGTGAAGTCAAAGCTATGTGCGACCTGGTCAAACAGGAAACAGAGCGAATTGAAAGCCGTTTTTTAGAACCAGCCTGCGGCAACGGAAATTTTCTTGCAGAAATTCTTACCCGCAAACTAAACGTAGTAAAAAACCGCTATGGCAAAAGTCCTTTTGATTATGAACGTTATTCTGTACTGGCAATTACAAGCTTATACGGAGTAGATATTTTGGAAGATAATGCCGAAGAATGTCGTCAACGTTTATTTGATATTTGGAACAAAGAATATACCGCCAATGCAAAAAAACAGGCTAATGAGCAATGCCGAGAAGCGGTAAAATTTATTCTCAACAAAAATATCTTATGCGGTGATGCCCTTAATTTATGTCACGCAGACGGAACACCAATTATATTTGCGGAATGGAATCTTGTTACAGGCAATCAGATAAAACGTCGTGATTTTGCATTAAACGAATTACTCGACGGACACAAAGAACAAATGAGTATTTTTATGATTGGATGGGAATATGACGAAGAAACCCAAGCCTTCATTCCCTCTCCTATTAAAGAATATCCGTTGACTGATTATAGAAAGGTGCAAAATTATGACTAATTTTTATAACAATATGTATAATCCCGACGTTCTTTCTTGTTTATCCAATCTATCCAACGATGAAGTTTTTACGCCACCAGAGGTAGCAAATAAAATGTTGGATATGCTGCCGGAAGAAATATGGCACGACAAAAACGCCACTTTTCTTGACCCTGCGTGCAAATCCGGCATATTTTTACGAGAAATTGCCAAGCGTTTATTAGAAGGACTAAAAGATGAAATTCCCGATTTGCAAGAACGCATTGACCATATTTTTCATAAACAATTATATGGTATTGCCATTACCGAACTAACCAGCCTTTTGTCACGCAGAAGCGTTTACTGTTCCAAATACCCTAACAGCAAGTATTCTATAAGTCTTTTTGACAACATGAGTGGCAACATTCGTTACGAACACATACAACACAGTTGGCAAAACGGCAAATGCAAATTCTGCGGTGCTGCTCAAAGTGAATACGCTAGAGGCGACGAACTAGAAACCCACGCTTACGAATGGATTCATACACTACAACCGGAGGAAATATTTAATATGAAATTTGACGTAATCATAGGCAATCCGCCGTATCAATTAAATGATGGTGGAAACAGTACAAGTGCATCACCATTGTATCATCACTTTGTTAGCCAAGCGATGAAATTAAAACCAAGATATTTAACGATGATTATACCCGCCAGATGGTATGCGGGAGGAAAAGGACTGGATAATTTTAGAAGTTCTATGCTTTCCCAGAAAAAGATTTCTACTATTGTAGATATTGCGAATAGTGCAGACTGTTTTCCTGGGGTAAATATTGCTGGTGGTGTTTGCTATTTTCTCTGGGAAAGAGAATATACAGGGAATTGCACGGTAAAAAATATGGTTAAAAGGGAAATTATTTCTGAAACTCAACGCCCATTAAATGAGTTTTCTTATTTTGTCCGCAATAATACCGCTTTATCCATAATCAGAAAAGCTATTAAAGATAATAAGACCATGTGTGATGCTGTTTTCTCTCGAAATTATTTTGGTATTCCTACAACTGTTACCGGAATATCAAGTAAAAAGGAAGGCTACATTCCAGTTCTAACTTCTAAAGGTGATATTTACGTTCCTAAAAATCAAGTAAGCGATAAGAATGATTTGCTGAAAAAATATAAAGTAGTTATCACCTATGCTATGTCAGGTGGTAATAAGCCTTCCTCGGATGGCATGTACCAAGTTGTATCCTCTCTCAAAATTTTGACTCCCAATGAAGCGTGTTCGGAAACATATTTGATTATAAATACTTTTGATTCCGAAGAAGAAGCGAAGAATTTGGTTTCTTATATTTCTACGAAGTTTTTTAGATTTTTGTTGCTTCAAGCATTAACATCAATCCACATCACGAAGGACAAATTTTGCTTTGTTCCAAAACTGGAAATGTCTTGTAACTGGACAGACGAGTATCTATACACAAAATATGGCTTGACTGAGGAGGAAATTGCCTTTATAGAATCTATGATTAAGCCTATGGAGTTGGATAAGTAGGAGGAATGGAAAATGCGATTTGATAACGACAATATATTTCATATTTGCAAAGAAGAAATACTATCAGCTTTCAGCAAGGCATTGACAACTCTTTTTGAAAATGATGATTTGCTTTTTGAGTTTGGAGCCGATGAACGTACAATAGCCGGCAGACTTGCTATGTACCTGCATGACGAATTTACTTATGCTGAAGCCCATGGAATCACTATTGACATAGAATATAATCGTGATGCAGATAAAGTAAAATATGAACATCAACAAGAAAAAAAGAATCGTATTTTTCCAGATATTATACTTCACCAAAGAGGTAGCGGTAAAAATCAAGAATACAAAAACGATATTTTTTACTGTGAAATGAAAAAATCATCCACTCCTAACGCATCTGATAAAGAGAAAGTAATAAGACAATTAGGCGAAAGAAAATATCAATATGGAATTAACTTGTATTATATTAACCACTGGGAAGCAAAAGTTAGATTTATACCTATACTCTGAAAATAAAATAATATGTCTACCCTATTGCTATAGTAAATCCTATAATTATTTGTTAAGTAAAGAAAATAAGTAGGTGATAAAATGTCTATAGAATTTTTCCCTCAACGCCCTGACGCTCGCCCTATGATTTACGCTTACGAA
Source organism: uncultured Phascolarctobacterium sp. (assembly GCA_900547415.1). Lineage (GTDB taxonomy): Bacteria > Bacillota > Negativicutes > Acidaminococcales > Acidaminococcaceae > Phascolarctobacterium_A. The sequence goes on from URGS01000015.1 coordinate 10,505, forward strand.
GATACTAACCCTCAATACGAAGGTCTTTTGAAAGTTGGTTACACTGCTATTGATGTGGATAAACGTGTTGCACAGCAATATCCTACTAAACGACCGGACGGGAGCGTTCCCTATCGCATTGTTTATCGTGAGAGTGCAATGTATTCTGATGGTTCTTCTTTTACTGACCACGATGTCCATAAAATATTAAGACAAAAGCACATTGTCGGAATGGGTGGCGAATGGTTTCGCTGCACTGTAGATGATGTAAAAGCAGCTGTTTTGGCAGTAAAAGAGCATATAGAAAACGTAGAAAACCGCACTAACAATTTTTCTATGCGTCCTGAACAACAAGAGGCTGTAGAAAAAACAGCAGCATATTTCACAAGTGTTCTCAAAGAAGAACACAAGCAAACGCCCAAATTTTTATGGAACTGTAAAATGCGTTTTGGCAAAACCTTTGCTTCTTACCAGCTTGCTAAAAAAATGGGCTTCAAAAAGATTCTTATCCTTACCTTTAAACCAGCTGTTATCAGTGCCTGGCAAGAAGATTTAAACAGCCACATAGATTTTGAAGGCTGGCAATTTATTTCACGCAAGACGGAACTTACCTACGAAAAAGCTGATACCTCTCGTCCTATTGTCTGCTTTGGCTCGTTTCAAGATTTTCTTGGGGTAAATAAAGAAACAGGCGGTATTAAAGCCAAAAACGAATGGGTTCACTCTACCAACTGGGATTTGGTTATTTTTGATGAGTATCACTTTGGAGCGTGGAAAGATAATGCCAAAAAACTTTTTGAAGCAGAAGACGAAGATACCTACGATAACGAAGATTTGAATAAATATGACCGTGGCAACGCCTACGATGAAACATTTTTGCCTATCACTACCACATATTATCTTTACTTATCCGGTACACCTTTTAGAGCATTGAACTCCGGTGAATTTATTGAAGAACAAATTTACAACTGGACATATTCAGATGAACAACGTGCTAAAGAAAACTGGCAAGGCGAAAACAATCCTTACGCAGCTCTCCCACGTATGGTTATGATGACTTATCGTATTCCTGACAGCATCAAGCAAATTGCTATGCAGGGTGAGTTTAACGAGTTCGATCTAAATGTGTTCTTCTCTGCCAAAGGTTCTGGAGATGAAACAAAATTTGTCTACAAAAATGAAGTGCAAAAATGGTTGAACCTTATTAGAGGTGCTTATTTAGAAACTAGTGTGGACGATTTAAAACTGGGAGCTAAAAAACCGCCCATGCCTTACGCAGATACAAGGCTTTTAAACGTATTGCAGCATACATTGTGGTTTCTTCCCAATATTGCCTCTTGCTACGCAATGAAAAATCTATTGGAACAGAAACAAAACGCTTTTTATCACGATTACACCATCAACGTATGTGCTGGTGTCCAGGCAGGTGTTGGCGTTGAAGCATTAAAACCTGTACAAAATTCAATGCGAGATCCCCTAAACAGCAAAACTATTACCTTATCCTGCGGCAAACTTACAACAGGTGTTACAGTAAAGCCTTGGACAGGTATTTTTATGCTAAGAAACCTTTCCACCCCGGAAACTTATTTTCAAGCTGCGTTCAGAGTGCAAAGTCCTTGGGAAATAACAACGGACAACGGTAAAAAGGAAATTATAAAAAAAGAGTGTTATTTATTTGACTTTGCCTTAGACAGAGCATTAAAACAAATTTCAGATTACAGCTGCCGCCTGAATATCAACGATACTAACCCTGAAAAGAAAGTTGCTGAATTTATTAGTTTTCTGCCTATCATAGCCTACGATGGCAGTGAAATGCGTCAGATTAACGCTGGTGAAGTATTAGATATAGCAATGGCAGGAACTTCTGCAACATTACTTGCAAAACGTTGGGAAAGTGCATTGCTGGTAAATGTAGATAATGATACTTTGGCACGTTTGATGGCAAATACAGCTGCTATGAACGCTTTAATGAAAATTGAAGGCTTCCGTAGTTTGAATGATGATATTGAAACCATTATCAACAAATCAGAAGCTGTGAAAAAAGCCAAAAAAGAAGCAGGAGATGATATGACTCCTGCTAAGAAAAAAGAACTTACATCGGAAGAAAAAGAGTACAAATCTAAACGCAAGCAAATTCAAGAAAAGCTCATTAAATTTGCTACTCGTATTCCTATTTTTATGTATCTGACCGATTATAGGGAGCAATGTTTAAAAGATGTTATTACCCAACTAGAACCGCAGCTTTTCAAAAAAGTTACTGGTCTTGATGTCAAAAATTTTGAACTATTGGTATCACTTGGCGTATTCAATGATTCTTTGATGAACGACGCTGTCTATAAATTTAAACGTTACGAAGACGCAAGTTTAAGCTACACTGGTATCAACAAACACGCTGGTGAAAACCAGGGTGGTTGGAATACGGTTATCACTGCTAATGACTATAATAATTTATTTGAACTTCAATCATAATACTAGTTCTCTAACGCTGTCACTTGTAATGAGTGGCAGTGTTTTTATTGTCCCTCTCCCCAACAATTTCTCTTCACTTTAAACATATAAAATGATAAAATTAAATGATAAGGACTTTTTAGGAAAGCTATTATTTATTGGGGAGTTGACTCTATTTGAAGCTGTACAGCAAACCTATGACACCGCTGCAAATTCAGCAATATCTGCACAAGCTGCAGTTGGATAATCTTCAGCCTGCTGCTGACCTTGCAACACTGAAAAAGCTGCAGGATGCTCATTTAAAATTTATACCCTACGAAAACTTTGACTGTCTTAACGGCCGCATAACATCATTGGACCACGAGGACATGTTTAATAAAATGATTCTTCACAACCGAGGAGGCATTTGCTTTGAGCTCAATGGTCTTTATAACTGGCTTCTGGAATCCCTTGGCTACGATGTTACCAGCTACGCAGGACGCTTTATTGATAAAATCAAAACCTATCAGCTGCGCCGTCACCGCACTATGTGTGTAAACCTAAACGGCGTACGCTATATTACGGACGTTGGCGTTAACAGCGAAAGCCCACGCATCCCCTTAGAGCTTATGGAAAACAAAATCCAAAGCGACGACATCAGCCAATATAAATATACCAAGGATGAATTTTGGGGCTGGCTGCTGTGGCAAAAAGAAAAGGGCAAGCCCTGGAAGCGTATGTTGGGCTTTACCGAAGAAGAACAGCTGGAAAAGGACTTTCAGATGGCATCCTTTTGGTGTGACGCCCACCCTGACTCCCCTTTTAACAAAAATAAAAATCTATCCATTTTCCGCGAAGACTGTAATATTACTATTCGCAGCAATTTTCTTAAATTCTATTTAGGCGGCAGAGTCAAATACCGCTACCGCATCCATAATGGTGCTGAGCTAAAGGAAATCCTGTGGGAATACTTTGGCATTAACGTAGAGTACCAGCTTAAGAATGACGGTATTGATTTTGAATAAGCCTTAAGTTTTGCGAAAGGAGTAAGCATGAACCTTTTAGAACGTATTCCACCCTACAGCAAAAAAATATTGGCAGCACTGGAAGCTGCAGGCTTTGAAGCCTATCTTGTAGGCGGGGCTGTTCGTGATCTGCTCCTTAACCTTACTCCCGAAGATTATGACATAACAACAAACGCCCGCCCTGAGCAGGTGCTGGAGCTATGCCGTAAACTGGATTGGTTTACGGTAGATAATTTAGGTAATAACTTTGGCTGCGTAGTCATCGTCCTTGACGGCGAGCCTACGGAGGTTACTACCTTTCGCGGTGAGCGCTACGGAGCTGCAGATGCTCACAGGCCAGAGGAAGTATGGTATTGCGATAATTTAAAAGACGATTTAAGCAGACGCGACTTTACTGCCAACGCCATGGCCATGGACTTACGCGGTAAGGTTTACGACTACTTTGGTGGGCAGCAGGATTTGCAAAGTAAAATTCTGCGTACTGTTGGCAACGCTGCACAGCGCTATCAGGAGGATGGCCTTAGAATGCTCCGTGCCTGCCGCTTTGTAGCACAGCTAGGCTTTACCTATGTGCAGGCTGAAGGTATTTTACCATCCTTTGGCATGGAAAACACTCCCTACTATATGCCGCAAAACTACAAAATGCCCTTAGAACGCTGCTGTGACCTTTCCTTGGAGCGAGTGCGTATAGAGCTTGATAAACTGCTGCTTTCCAAGTACGCCGGACATGGCATGATGCTACTTGTTGCAACAGGACTAAGCGACATGAGCTGCAGAGTAAAATATAAAGGAGAATACACCTCCGTACCTATTTTACCAGAGCTGCGCCATCTTGTAGGTCTGCCCCAAAACCCCAAATTCCATTGCTATGATGTATTGGAGCATACTCTTTTTGCTATTGATAATGGTCCCAAGGATTTGGCTATCCGTTGGGCATTGGTACTCCATGACCTTGGCAAAGGCCTGGAAAACGTCCGCATCATGAAAAATGGACAGCCCAGCGACCCAGGTCACGAGGCTGTAAGCGCAGCTATGGCTGAAAAAATATTAACCAGACTGCAGTACCCGCCTAAATTTGTCAAGCTAGTAGTTTGGCTTGTGGCACAGCACATGCGTTTTGCCCCTATGCTTTTGACTGGTGAAAAAACACTGCTACGTTGGATACGCAGCGAAGCTACTAGCGGACAATTTAGCAAACAACAGGAAATGGCTGAAGCCTATGCTAAGCTCGTGGAGGTTTTTCTTGCAGATATGGGAGCAACCCACGCCCGTCATAATGAACAGCTAATGCAAGAGGGCAAACAGCTAGGCGAGCAAACAGTGGAACTGGCCCGCACCCAAATGCCTGTTTCCGCAAGTGATCTGAACATAAACGGTAAAGAGCTAATGGCAATAATGCCTAGAGAGCAGATTCGTTACATACTGCCCTATTTACTAAACCGTGTCCAATCGGGCAATTTGCCTAATGAAAAAAAAGCACTTCTGCAGGCTGCTAGAAAGCATTTGAACAGAGCAAGCAAGACAGAAGCTGCGGAGCAGGAAGTGAATCATGAAATTTAAAAAATATTTAATAGCAATCCTTTGCACATTTATTGTAGTTGCAGGAACACACTATCTTATTCAGCAGTTTACTGCTCCCAGCAGCTCTTCGAGCGAGCACCCTACCAGCGGTGCCTATCAATTCGAAGGAAAGCATAATATCAAGAATTCTACATATTTTGCTGCCCCGGACTTTTACAATATGAGGTCCAACAAGAACCTTGTTATCCTAAGCAACTTTAAGACAAGGCAGCAGCGTACAGGCTACACCTGTGCACCTGTAGCCGCAGCTATGGTAGCTGAGCATTTTTTAGGCAATTGTCCCAATACGGAAACGGAAATTGCCAAAATCATGAGCACCAGTCAATATAACGGCACCACCATCAAAGGCGTTGTCAAATATTTTGAACACCTTGGCTGGAATGTAGAAAGCTCGGCTAATAATACCAGTCCCAAAAACTACAAGGATTTTCTTTGGTTTGTACAGCAGCACCTTCATAAGGGTATTCCCATTATTGTCGAAAACGTGGAATGGGGCGGTCACTACCGCGTCATCATAGGCTATGACACTATGGGTACGGACTACACTGGTGACGATGTGCTCATTATGGCAGACTCCTTTGATTTGGCTGACCAGGTACAGGACGGCTACAACGTAGAAAACGCACAAAAATTCTTCTACATGTGGTTCGACGCCAAGCTCTTCAGTAGCTGGGAACAGGCAACCCCCTGGGTAGCAGCGTGGCCTAAGTAAATAACGTTCATAAAAACAAAATTCTCCCCTCGCAGTAAATGCGAAGGGAGAATTTTTAAGTTTAGGCAATACGTTTTGCTAGCTCTTCTACTTCTTCTTTTGAAAGCTCTGTAAATTTTATAATCATACTTTCTGACATACCTTCTTTAAGCATTTTCTTTGCCATAGAAACCATTTTTTCCTTAACTTCCTTATCAGCCAGCTTTTGCATCAATTCACACATCTTGCTAACGCCTCCTTCATCCTTCATATATCCAACCTTAGCAGACAATTTACCATTCAGCATATCGCCTGCTGTCTTACAGAAAAAGTCATGCATCAGCCGTCCCAAAGGCGTTACTGTGTTGCGTTTTTCTGCATTTACATATATTACGTGCGAGCCGTAAAATCTCTTCTCTTTTATTTTACCATTTTACAATATTATCGACAATAACATCACCTTTTCACGCTCTACCTCTCCGTCATTGCCTACGGCAATGCCACCTCTCCTTAAAAGGAGAGGCTAACCTACATTCGAACGTAAGGCTCCCCTTTTAAGGGGACAAGGTGAATTGGCCGTAGGCCAAGAGAGGGCGGTCTGGACCGGCTGGCTGTGAGCGAAGCGAACAGACTGAGAGGTCCTACATAAAAAAGAGCAGTAATACATCTCTGTACTACTGCTCTTAAAATCAGTTGTTGCCTCTTAATGAAGCCAAGCTCATTATGCTTTATTCAAATATCAAATGTACCGCATTGTGCGCAATATTATTTTAGAAGGAAACCTCTACACCAGCAACAAAGCTGCGGCCGGGCATACCATAAATATCTCCATTGCCTCTTATTAACTCACCAGTAAACCAGTCTTTTCTAGGTTGGAATGCACTTTCTGCATACCATACGTCAAGTAAATTGTTAGCTACTGCAAAAAGCTTAACATTTTTAGTAGCTTGGTAATTTACGCCAAGGTCCAAAATCATATAATGGCTATTCGGCCATCCACCATAATGAACATCACCAATCAAGGTGCTTTCGCTATCATCACGACTCAGGATTGCTCTACCTTTTAAACCAACATCCAGTTTATCATTTCTGTAATTGACACCCAAATTAATAGCATGCTTAGGTAAATAACCTAATTTAATTCTGTCACTATCTGGGTCAAGGTCAGAAGTATGCTTCAAGAAGGAATAACCAATAAAGCTAGACCAATGTTCATCAAATTGTTTATTCAGTTGGACATCAAAACCATAGTCTTTAGAACTTCCTTCTGTATTTTGCCAAGCACTTTCATATATAGGACGTCCCCATTCATTTTTCTCTGCTGTTTCATAGGATACGTATTTTATGTCTCTATCAAATTCACGGTAGAAAGAATGCACACTTAAACTTGTCTTGTCATCTATTTTTTGATTATAACCAATGGAGTAATTCTTGCCCTTAGCTGGTTTAATCGCGTTATTACCATAGTAATAGCCTATTTTGTCATTGTTACGTCTATCAGAAATCTGTTCAGCATTTGGCAAAATAAAGAAATCCGCAAAAGAAACATAAATATTTTTACTTTCGTCAAAATTATAGCCAACACTTAAGCTCTTGGATAAATTATCATCCATTTTATTACCATTTATAGTATTTTCTGCTTTATCATAGCGCAAACCAGCAGTCATATTCCATTTATCATCAAAAGTCCAGGTATCTTGTGCAAAATAAGAGTCATTTTTTATGCCTTGCCAACCTTTATTTCTATATATTCTATCTAAAGCTTGAGATTTAGTGAACTCTAAACCAGCTACCATAGAATGCTTATCATCAAAGCGTTTTGTAAACTGATTGCTAAACAATCTGGTTTTAAAATCATATCCTAAATCTTTGGACTTCGCAAAACCAAAGTTTTGATCACTTTCAAAATAGGATAAACCATATCGTTCGGTTTTATACACCATTTTATTAGTGGTATTATCGTCAAATCTCAATTCGTAAGACAAACTAGTATCCTGTGTATCAACACCACCCTTTACCTTCTGATACCCTGGATATTTTGCATAATCTTCAACTTTAAATAAATCATAAGGATCTATACCTCTAAAATCACTACTACTCTCATTGTAGGCAATACCAACTTCATGTTTATCACTAATTCTAGTAGTTAAATTAATACCACCTGCATGGGAGTCATATTTGTTTTCATATTCTTTGCCATGACCGTCTTTATAATCACCTTTCTTGTCTTTATCATAGTAAACATTCCAAGAAACTACGCCTTCTGTACCACTGTTAGAAAAATGATAATTTTTCTTACCAAAATTGCCTCTAGATGCTTTTAAAGTAGTTTTATTTTCATTACCTTTTTTAGTGATAATATTGATAACACCGCCCGCAGCATCACTACCATATAAAACGCCAGCAGAACCTTTAAGAACCTCAATACGCTCAATATTATCCATGTTATTGATAAGATTCATATTGATAGCTCTGTCACCACCACCAACGGGAGTCATACGCACACCATCAATCAAGATAAGTACGTTTTTGGAACCATTAATCATTACCGGAGCAGTCATTTGTGCATTTAAAGCAGGAGAACCGCTATAATTTTGGAATTGTACACCCGGTACAGCAGTCAATGCTTTATCAAGGCTATCATATTGCATTCTTTCAATATCTTCACTAGTAACAACACTAATATTAGCATTTGCGTCAAAGATGGTTTGCTCGGTACGGTTTGCAGTTACTACGTATTCATCCAGAGCAAAGGATTGGATTTCTTCTTTTTGAGTTTTTTCTTCAGCTGCATAACCAAGAGAAGCAAAGCCTGCGCACATTACAGAAAGAATGCAAGCAGTTGCAAGTTTTTTGTTTACAAATTTCATTCAGACACACTCCTTATGTTTTTTGCCTGTGTTTTTCTTCCGGACCATGATTTATGCAATAAAAAAGGACTGCTACAGCTGCAGTCCATGCCATATCCGAGAAAGCTGGTGCACCTGTACAATAACGCAAGTAGTCCTACCTACTGCATCCGTCATACAGCTCATACACGCAAGCCTACGGAAGTCCTTATCAACAGCGCCCTGACTTAGTTCATTGCAATCTTATCCCTTTGCTAGAGGATTATGACAAGCTTGCTCCCATCACAGTTGCGGTACAGTTTTGGATTCGCACCAAATTCCCTATTGATAATTGTTTTCAATATTTTTAAGATATATCACCCAACTTTAATAGTAATATATCTCATTACGTTATGTGTTATTATAGCATCTCATCTACCTTCAACGCAAGAGCTATTTTTATTATTTTCACTCTAATTATTGAATTATTATCAACAATTATTTCTATTTGTTTTATATTCTATTTGTGATTTAATCAATAATAAAACCCCTATAGATGCTTCTACAGGGGTTATTGTGAAAATCATGCATATTATAAGTGCTTTATTAAGGCCTTAAATCATTGCAAGCTGGATTATTCTGTTATGATAATTTATTATAATTATCCTTGAAATCTAATGCAAAGTTATTATTGATTACAATGCATTCTACACACTGATTACCTATAGCAATCAACTATACCAATGTATATCCGCCAAATAGCGTATTATTCTGCCGTGAATTCTACTATATGTTCACTGCAATAACAATACGTCTGTCCTATTACATCAGGTTTTATTTCTTCACCTCTGAGGCGTATGCAGGCGCTGGCTTAAATGTTTCAGCCAAGCCTATTAAAAGATTCTCAAAGACGTCGTTATTTTTAGAAGAAATATGGCACACAATTACATCACGATCATATTGCTTCAGTGTTTCTGGTGCTACAGCTTCACCATCCTTGCAAATTATGCACACCGGATTTTTTTTCCCCTCCGTTACGGAAGACACCTTTATAACCTTGTTACAAATAACGGTGCCATCGGCTACATCGCTAATAATTTCTTCAGTAAAATCCTCTACGGCATAATTAGTCTTAACGTAGTTCACTGCAGAAAATACCACCGCTATACCAAGAACAAATGTAAAAATAGTCTTCTTCATAATCGTCGTCCCTTTCATAAATAATGCAAGCATTATATTTACTCTCTTTATTAATATTAACAGTCCAAGATTAACGCAAGCTTAAACCAATGTAAAATCTATGTAAAGCATCGGTATTTCATATCCCGTAGCGTTTAATTATAATCTGCCATCAATATTCAGCACATTTCTTAAAAATAGTTCTTCCACCTGTTTTCAATGCTAAAAGCTTAAGCATTACCACTTGCAATATTAATTCTTATTTGTAAACTTATTTCTATTTATTTTATTACTCTTCTTGATTGATTATACTATATAATTTCTTCTAATACAACTTATTATTTTCTATGTTTTTTTACTTATTCATCAAAATTCCTACATCAAATCACTTAAATTCATTATACAAAATTTGTAACAAAGCTTTTTGACAAATAAATAATCCCCCACAGATTTCTCTGCAGGGGATTGATGGAGGCGCCTCAAGTACGCCTGATTTCATTTTTATGGCTGATTACATCATGCCAGGCATGCCGCCCATGGGAGGCATAGCAGGAGCAGCAGCTTCCGGAGCCGGTTTGTCAGCTACGATGGATTCAGTGGTCAGAACCATTGCTGCGATGCTTGCTGCGTTTTGCAGTGCGCTTCTGGTAACTTTAGTAGGATCTACGATGCCTTCTGCAATCATGTCTACATATTTTTCAGTCAGAGCGTTGAAGCCTACACCCTTGCGGCTGCGTTTGATGGTGTCAACGATAACTGCGCCTTCCAGACCAGCATTGTAAGCGATTTGACGAACAGGCTCCTCGATAGCGCGTTTAACGATTTCTACGCCAGTTTTTTCGTCGCCAACAGCTTTGATTTTAGCCAGAGCAGGTTGTACTTGCAGCAGAGCAGTACCACCGCCAGCTACGATGCCTTCTGCAACTGCAGCGCGGGTTGCGTTGAGAGCATCCTCAATGCGCAGTTTCTTTTCTTTCAACTCAACTTCGGTAGCAGCACCAACTTTGATTACAGCTACGCCGCCAGCCAGTTTAGCCAGACGCTCTTGGAGTTTTTCTTTATCAAATTCAGAAGTAGTTTCAGGGATTTGTGCACGGATTTGAGCAACACGAGCAGCAATTACGTTTTTATCGCCTTGGCCATCAACGATGGTGGTCATTTCCTTGGTTACACGAACCTGACCAGCTTGGCCCAGGTCAGCAACGGTTGCGCTGTCCAGCTTACGGCCAACTTCTTCACTGATTACGGTTGCACCAGTCAAGATAGCGATATCCTGCAGCATTGCTTTACGACGATCACCAAAGCCAGGAGCTTTAACAGCTACAGCCTTGAAGGTACCACGCAGCTTGTTAACAACCAAGGTTGCCAGAGCTTCGCCTTCAATATCTTCAGCAATGATCAGGAGCTCACGACCAGCTTGTACTACTTTTTCCAATACGGGCATGATGTCTTGGATCATAGTGATTTTTCTATCGGTGATGAATACCATGGGATTATTCATTACAGCTTCCATTTTTTCAGCGTCGGTAGCCATGTAGGGGGAGATGTAGCCACGGTCAAATTGCATGCCTTCTACAGTTTCCAGGCAGGTTTCCATGGTTTTGGATTCTTCAACGGTGATAACGCCGTCATCGCCTACTTTTTCCATAGCGTCAGCAATCAGGTTGCCAATTTCTTCGTCAGCAGCGGAGATGGAAGCAACTTGTGCTTTAGCAGCTTTGGTTTCTACCTTTTGAGAAACAGTTTTCAGCTCTTCAACCAGAACGTCTACTGCTTTTTTGATGCCTTTTTTGATAACCATGGGGTTAGCGCCGGCAGCAACATTGCGCATGCCTTCGTTAATCATTGCTTGTGCCAGTACGGTTGCAGTGGTGGTGCCATCGCCAGCTACATCGTTGGTTTTGATGGAAACCTCTTTAACCAGTTGTGCACCCATATTTTCAAAGGGATCTTCCAGCTCGATGTCACGAGCAATGGTTACACCGTCGTTGGTGATGGTGGGAGCACCATATTTTTTTTCTAATACTACGTTGCGGCCTTTAGGACCAAGAGTTACTTTTACAGCGTCAGCCAGTGCGTTTACGCCACGCTCCAGGCTGCGGCGTGCTTCTTCATTGAACAGAATTTGTTTAGCCATTTTATATCGCTCCTTATAATAAGTAGATTATAAATTTATTTCAGGTGCTGCCTAAGCAGCAGGTGTTTGCAAAATTATTTTTCGATTACAGCCAGCAGGTCGCGTTCGCTGAGAATCAGATACTCCTTGCCGTCGTGTTTAACTTCGGTACCGCAGTATTTAGCGAAGATTACTTCGTCGCCAACCTTAACTTCAGGTTTAATCAGGGTGCCGTTTTCGTATTTGCCTTGGCCTACAGCAATTACCAGACCTTGTACAGGTTTTTCTTTAGATGCAGTGTCCGGCAGATAGATGCCGAATTCAGTTTTTTCTTCTTTAATAACGGGTTCTACTACTACGTGGTCAGCTAACGGTTTCAACATTTTTGAAAACCCCTTTCTTATGTAAAAATGTGAGAGCAAACATTATTGTTAGCACTCTATATATCCGAGTGCTAATTACAATTCTTATTATATCCATATTCAAAAAAAATGCAAGTGGTTTGACCATATATTTTACAAATTTTTCGTAATTTTCCCTTTTGAACGCAAAAATCCCACTTGCGAATGCAAAATTCACTCCCTTGAACGCCATTTTTTGTCCTGCGAACAGTAAAATCGCCATCACGAATATCAATTTTACGTTCTTTAAAATTGCTTTAAAGAGTTAAAAGTCAAATAAACAAGACTCTAAAACTATCATTTTCTGTACTTTAAATTCAAAATAGGTCTAAAAATCCATAAGAAATATACCAATTAGTAATAATAGGTATGGAAATAAGAACCTTTATAGGCAAAATTCAGAAAAGCAATCTCAAAAAGTATTGTTTATACTACACGCTAAGAAAAACACAAAAGCAGCCTGCATAGTGCAGACTGCTTTATAAATTCTTTATTTCCTTTTGCAACAGCTTTAAAAAGTGCGCCGCTACCTCTTCTCCGCAGCCTTGATGATGCTTTCAGCAAGGGCTTTGAGAGTAATACGTTTAGCCATGCTATATTGCTGCATTTTGCGGTAGGCGTCCTGCTCAGATATTTTGTGAGCTGTCATCAAAATGCCCTTAGCTCTGTCCACCAGCTTACGTGTTTCCAGGCTGTCCTTTAAGTCCAGCAGCTCCTGATTAATCTGCTGCAGCTGAGCAAAGCGGCTGAAGGCAATTTCCATAGCTGGGAAAAGCTGCTCCTCACGCACTGGCTTAACAAGATAGGCGATAACTCCTGCCTTCGTTGCCTTTTCCACTATATCCTTTTGGCTATAGGCAGTCAAAAGCAGTACAGGGGCAATATTTTCCTCGCCAATAATTGCAGCCGCCTCTAGACCATCCATAATTGGCATTTTTACATCCATAATAATAAAATCAGGTCTAAGCTCCCGTGCCAGCTTTACTGCCTGCTGACCATCAGCAGCCTCACCTACGATTTTATGTCCTGCATCACTGAGCATTTCACGCAAATCAAGACGAATAAGAGCTTCATCATCCGCTAAAAGTATATTAAGCTTTTCCAGCATTATTATCACCTACTTTCGGAATAACTACCTGAGCAACAGCACCGCTCTCAGGCTTGTTCTTTAAGGTAAAGCTGCCCTGTAAATCAGATTCAGCAAGAGTCTTAATAATTTTCAGTCCCAGGCTCTTACCCTGTCCTGGTTCAAAATCTGCTGGTAGACCAATACCATCATCTTCAATAGCTAAAAGATAGGCATTGCTCTGTTCAGTAAAGCTAACCTTGAGACAGCCAGCATCCCTGCCTTCAAAGGCATGCTCAATGGTATTTTGTAGCAGCTCATTAAGAATTAGAGCAATGCTCGTAGCCTTTTCCGATGGCAACTCCACCTGTACTGCAGTAAACTCGGTCTCCAGCTTAAATTCAGGTCGCAGCATACTGCTTAGTATGGCCTGATAAATTCCCTTGGCTACCTTAGCCACGTCAATGAGTCCTGTATCATGCTGTGAAAGATACTCATGGACAATAGCTATACTATTTACACGACCAATACAATCACGCAGAACAAGCTTAGTCTCCTCGCTTTGAGCACGACGAGCCTGCAGACGTAAAAGGCTGGTTATTGTCTGCAGATTATTCTTTACACGATGATGAATTTCCTTAATTACTACGGACTTTATAAGCAGCTCTTCATCCTTCTTGCGCAGGTCAGTAATATCACGAAGAATAACAATCCCGCAGCCACCACGGGCCCGCTCAGAAACAGGCAGAACTCTCATCGAAAGAATACGTCCATGAAGCTTAAATTCCTTACCTTCAGCTATGCCAGTATCAATTACCATCCCAACCAAAGGCCAATTTATAGCCATATCGTTAGTACGGCTCCCAATAAGTCCACGCACATCCATAAATTGAAAAATATGCTTAGCTGCTCTATTGGCTGCAATAATCAGCTTGTTGGGATCAACTACCATCAGACCATCTGACGGTGAAAGCCTGCGATACAATGGATTATCTGCTACAGACCGACGCAAATTACACAAAAGCTCAAAGGATTGGTTCACAATAATATCGTCCAGCCTGGCACCCTCAAAACCTACTGCGGCAAAAACCTTTCCCGTGCCATCCTTTAAAGGATACACTCTAAAGCCATGAAAGGTTCCCAAGCTCCACTCCTTTTTGCCATCTACAGCCAGTCCACTTTGCAAGCAGCGACACACCAGTGGCTCCTCTACAATGCGAATTCTTCTTCCTGTCAGATCAGGCTGTTCACTGCCAACCTGTGTCCGAGGACGTTCCTGCCTATAGATATCAAAGAACTTTTTATCCTCAGCTGGCAAATAAATAGCGATAGAAGCATGGGCAATATCCGCAGCCAGGCCTAATATGGGCTGCATGGTCTGTAAAGTATAGCGTTGTTCTGCGGTCAAATTGCTTACCATGTTTACCTCTTTCTCTTCTAAAATGTACTTTCCACAAGTAAATTATAGAAATCCACTGCTTTATCCACATTATCCACTATCTTATCCACAGGGGAATAGTGCTTTTTTTAGGGCTTTTTCCTTAGTTATCCACATTATCCACAGAGTTATGCACTCATTGGACATTTATTTTACATAAACTTAACGATGGAACTGCGTTCAAGTCCAATGGACTTCTCATACCAGCCTGATACATAAAGTAGCCTCTGCATGCAATCATTACAGCATTATCAGTGCAAAGAATGGACGTTGGGTGTACCAGCTGACAGCCAATTTTTTCCATAGACTCTGCCAAGGTGTTTTGCAGTGTTTTGTTGGCAGACACACCGCCTGCCAGAACGATTTTTTTATAGCCAGTGTCCTTCATAGCAGTTTCTGCCTTACGCACAAGTGCATCCACAACGGCATTCTGGAAAGAAGCCGCTACATCAGCGCGATTAACCTCTCTGCCAGCCTGCTGCTGATTATGCAGATAGTTGATAACTGCAGACTTTAAGCCGCTGAAGCTGAATTCATAGGGTGCATCCAGCTTGGCAATAGGAAATTCTATAGCATGAGGATTGCCATTCAACGCCAGCTTTTCAATCTCAGGACCACCAGGGTACGGTAAGCCCATAACACGGGCAATTTTATCAAAAGCCTCACCTGCCGCATCATCGCGAGTCTGTCCTAAAAGTTCAAAGCTGTTATAGCCTGTAACCTTTAAGAGCGCAGTATGACCGCCGCTGACAACAAGAGCCATAAATGGCGGTTCCAGCTCTTGATCAGTCAAAAAGTTAGCAAAAACGTGGCCCTCCAAATGGTTTACACCAATCAGGGGCTTGTCTGCTGCCCAAGCAAGAGACTTAGCCGCAGACAGACCTACCAGCAGCGCGCCTACAAGACCTGGACCGTAGGTTACCGCTACAGCATCAATCTGTTCCAAGGACACGCCTGCCTGAGTCAATGCCTCGTCTATTACGGGCATAATATTCTCAATATGCTTGCGAGAAGCAATTTCTGGTACTACACCACCAAATTTACGGTGAATAACAATTTGAGAGGAAATAATATTGCTTAAAACCTCGCGTCCGTTTTTCACCACAGCAGCAGCAGTCTCATCACAGCTGCTTTCTATTCCTAAAATATAAATATCCTTACTCATGTGTTCCCTCTTTGTATAACCACATAATCACGGCATTTTCATGGTTGTCCTCATAGTAGTTGGGACGGATTCCTTCGCTGGCAAAACCACAGGTCAGATACGCTCTCTGAGCTGCCAAATTGCTCTCACGTACCTCCAGAGTAATAGCCTCGGCGCCAAGCTCCCAGGCCTTATTGATAAGAGCTGCAGTCAGACGAGTACCAAATCCCTGTCCACGCAGTTCTTTCACCACTGCTACTCTGGTAATCTGGGCTTCTCCCGCTACCAGCCAAAAACCGCAATAGCCAATTACCTTACCCTCCAGCTCCATAACCAGATAGGTGGTAAGCTCGTTATTGATTTCATTAAGCAGCATATTCTGGCTCCAGGCATCATAAAAGGCCTCAGCCTCCATTTTCTCTACAGCAGGAATATCTGCTGCAGACATGCTGCGAAAGCTTATTGTTGTTGCTGTTGTTTCTTCTCCCAAAGCTCCTCCGCCTCTGATCTTCTAATATAATACGGTTCTAGGCCAAAAATTTTTTTGTCATTATCTGCATCAAACTCGTCCTGAGCCAAAAAGCCTACTGAGGATGCTCTGGGCATACGCAGTGCCTTAGGCGCCAGGCTTACCCATTCAGGCAGCTCCAGCTGCTCCAAGCGCTTGCACTCACCCAGGATAATGGACGGACAGCCTTGCAGGGCCAAACGTTCAAAAAGCTGATCCTTGCTTACGACCTCCACAGGAGCCAGCTCCTTAAGCTGTCCCTTTTCCCATTTGTAGATAGCCTGATAGTAATTGCCCTTTTGCGCATCCAGCACAGGAGACAGCACTACGCCGTCTACGGGAATATTGTAGGCCATAGCCTTAAGGGTGTCCACACCATGGAGATAGCACTGCCAGCTATAAGCCATTGCCTCTGCAGTTGCCAGACCAATGCGCAGTCCGGTAAAGGAACCTGGACCCATGCTTACGGCCAAAAGCTCAATTTCATTTTTCTTGATACCGGTACGGTCCAAAAGCTGCTGAATCTGGGGCAGCAGTCCCTCGGAATGGGTCATGCCCATATTGATATTATATTCTGCTAAAAGCTCGTTGTTTCGGCACAATGCCACTGTACATACCTTTGTAGCTGTGTCCATAGCTAAAGTCAGCACTCGCGATCCACCTCCCGCAGCAGCTGCTCATAGCGCTCGCCCTTGGCCAAAAGCTTAGCCTTGCGTCCTGCGCCGTCCAAAAGCAGCGTTACCTGCAAATATTCATCTGGCAGATGCTCAGGAAAAAGCTCTGCCCATTCAATCAAGGTTACTACCTCATCACCATAAACATATTCGTCAAAGCCAATATCCTCCAGCTCTTCCTCGCGGCTCAAGCGATAAAGGTCAAAATGATGTATTTCCAGCTTTTCCCCCTGGTATACATTCATAATGGCAAAGGTGGGACTATTGACATCAGAAGCAGCTACGCCTAAGGCAGTAGCTACACCACGACTAAATAAAGTTTTACCTGCACCCAAATCCCCTGTAAGACAAATTACGTCGCCGCCCTTAGCAGCACGTCCTACAAGCTGACCTAAGTGCTCAGTTGCATAACTGTCCTGTAAATAAAATTCCATGTTCATCTCCATCCTGGTCACTAATGATCCATTTCCTGAAAAATAAACTTTTTAAGAATAGACCTTCAGCCCTTCCGACCAAAAATAGTCGAAAGGGCTGTTTTGTTTACAAAAGTGTCTTATTTCTAGTAAGCGGTTCACTTAAATCCATATGTCCGCTGAAGCTGGTTACAGGCTTGCCTTCCACCAGAATTTGTACTCTTTTAATTTCTGGGAATTCCGTCAAAGTATTGACAATAGCATAGGTCAGCATCAGCTCGCCATAGGAGCCTTGTCCCTTCTTGGCAATTTCCTTAGAAAAATCAGCAGTTGCTGTTCCGTCTGCAGCAACCTTAAGGCTTAAAACCTTAGTGCCAACAGGTACAACGTCTTCCATACCTGCAACCTGAGGCTTGGTGCTCACTAAAGCATTCAGCGCATTTTCAGGCAGGCTTTTGCCATTGTCCGCCATAGTAATCTTTTCCGGCAGCAGCTTATCGCTGCCGTTAGCATCAGCTCTATAAACTATAAAGCTAATGTTTTTAACTTGTTCTGTTGCTGCTGGTGCTCCAGAGGGGTCGTCTTTGACCTCACTATCACAGCCAACGCTAATCAATGCGCACAGCAGCAGCATTAATAAAATCAATTTTTTCATTTGCCGCCTCCGTGCCCTTATTTAAAGTATTTTTCAATGCCTTCTGCCATCAGGCGTGCAGCTTTCTTTCTGAACCAGTTGCCTGCCAGAAGCTTTTCTTCCTTGGGATTGCTGATAAAGCACAGCTCTACAAGAATTGCAGGCATAGTGCAGCGTTTAACTACATAAAAGTTTGCCTCTCTAATGCCAAGATTGTCTACGCCAAAATTAGAGCTCAGCTCATTTTGCACTGCACGTGCCAGACGTCCATCGTTAGCAGTCTTAGGGAAATAGTATGTAGAAATACCACCTACATTGCGATTTACAGAGGAGTTAATATGTAAGCTGATGAACAAATCAGAGTCATGCTTTTCTGCAACATTTACGCGAGCCTGCAGCTCGTCCTTGTCGCTGGCATGGGGACCATATACATCCTTATCAGTGGTGCGTGTCATGTAAACCTTAGCACCCATCTTTTCCAGACGCTCCTTCAAAAGCTCTGCAATAGGAAGGGTAACCTGCTTTTCTTTCAGACCGCCCTGACCAATGGCACCAGGGTCACTGCCGCCATGACCTGCGTCAATGGTAATAACCTTGCCATCCAGGCCACCGCCAGTTCTATAGCCGCCCTTGCGCTGATCCTTATCCTCTTTTTTATCTTCCTTCTTTTTGTCCTCTTTTTCCTTCTTTTCCTTGTTATGACGTTCGCGCCATGCTGCTATTTTTTCCTCATCCTTGGAGTTTGTAGAAACAACTGGCTTTTGCGCTGGCTGAGGCGCAGGCTTAACCGCCTCTGCACCGCCTGTTACAGGCTTATTGCTTACTACAGGCTTGTTGCCTACAATAGGTCCGCTATTGGAGACCTGTGCAGCATTTTGCTTAGCAACGCTACCTTTGGAAGCAGACGGCTTAGCCGCTGCTGAAGGATTAGATGTGGTCTTGGGAGGGAAAAGTACAGCCGTGCCCTTATCCACAGTAACATCCAAAACTATTCTAAAGGGACGATTTGTAGCCGAGTCCTTTTTCAAAACGAAAGCTTTGTAATCTCCCTGTACAAGCTGCTTGGTCAAAGGCAGCTTGATAATTGTATGACCATTGCCAGGCTCAACTAAAAGTTCATTGGCAACGGTGCTTTTAACGGCTCTGCGCTTAGGAATGTTACCTGCAGCAGGAGCGTCAACTCGAAGCACTAAGCTATTCCCCTGCAGCTCAACATTATAAGCAGCATTATCAGTCAAATCGGTTACTATACGTAGTATATTATCCTTACTAACGCCCCACTTTACGTCAGTAATTTGGGTTTCTGCCGCACTTACTACCCCTGAAACCAAAAAGCAGCACATAGTCAGCAGCAAAAGAAAAAGTCTTTGCAAACGGCCTCACCTCTTTTAGCTAGATATTTGTTTTACTCAATACTATATTTTATCATTTTTATCCTATGACTGTAAAATATTTCTTAGAAAGATTCTATAAAAAATTACAGCTTAGGTAAAAAATCTACTAACTGGCCAGCTCCAAAGGCAGTATATTTCTCTGCCGCCGCTTCACCAGCCTTACCGTGAAGATAAACTGCGCAGACAGCAGCCTCGCTCAAAGAAATACCCTGACCAGCCAAGGCTGCAATCATACCTGTAAGCACGTCACCGCTGCCGCCTGTAGCCATAGCACTGCAGCCACTGCTGTTAATATAAACAGTACCGTCAGGACAGCCAACAACTGTAGGAGCACCCTTTAATACCACAACCGCATTCCATTCTGCTGCATATTTAGCAGCAAGCTCGACCCTGTTTTTGTCAATCTCTTCTACAGAAAGACCTGTAAGTCTTGCCATTTCACCAACATGGGGGGTAAGAACCTTAGGAGCCTCCATCTTCTGCAGCAGCTCCAAATTATCCTTAATAGCAGTCAGTGCATCTGCATCAATGACAGTAGGAATCTGAACCTGCTCCAAAACAGTGCGCACTGCTTCCATAGTGCTTTCAGAGGTGCCAAGTCCGGGGCCAATAGCCAGTACATCTGCATTTGCAGCCTTTGCCACCACGTCGCTGGCAGCACCACCGCCCAAAACGCCTGGCATTCGCTCAAGCAGTCCATGTACCATAACCTCAGTCAGCTTAACAGCAAGAACATCCCTGCTGCTCAAAGGAGTCAAAAGAGATACAAGTCCGGCTCCACTGCGTACTGCCGCATTGGAGCAAAGAGCTGCGGCACCAGTAAAACCAGGACTGCCTGCAAATACAAGAACCTTACCTGCGTCCCCCTTATGTGCATTGCCTGCACGCAAAGGCAGTAAACTTTGCACCATAGCCTCATCAACAAGGAACTTTTTGCTCGGACAATCTGCCACAAGCTTTTGCGGCATGCCAATATTGGCAGCATAAAGCTCACCTACATAATCCACTGCAGGATACAAGAACAAGCCAACCTTAGGCAGCTCCATAGTAATAGTAACAGAAGCCTTTACAGCATCCTTACAGATGCTGCCATTGTCTGCATCCACGCCAGTAGGAATATCTACTGCAACTACGGGCCTTTCACTCTCATTTATCAGGCGACAGCTGCGAGCATACACATCACGCAGTTCGCCCTTAAAGCCAGTTCCTAAAAGCGCATCTACTATTACACCAGCCTTGGCACAAGCCAGCTCCGCCAACAGAAAATCATCGTCATCTGTCAGTACTTCAATTTTGACACCAGCCCTTTGCAGCATTGCCAGCTCTACTGCGGCATCACCAGCAATTTCCTCCAGGGAAGCACCTACAAGATATACTCTTGTTTTTACACCAAAGCTTTCTAACCAGCGGGCAGCGCCAAAGCCATCACCGCCATTATTCCCCTTGCCACAGAAAATAACAACCTTTTGGTTGCCTTCAGGCAAAATTTCCATAACAGCCTCAGCAACTGCTTTGGATGCCTGATCCATAAGCAGCAGTCCTGCTACACCATATTCCTCTGTAGCAAGCTTATCCAGCTGTTTCATCTCTTCTGCTGTAACTACCTTCATTTCTAACTCCATTCTGCCTCTTTCTACAGGCTTATTTCTAAAATTACTTCCACATTCTCCATCTTGTTTTGTAGCCTAAGCTTCCAATATTACATAAGCTATGGCCACATCTCTGCCATGAGTGAGGCTCAGGTGGATTTGCTTTACTCCAAGCTTTTCCGCAAGCTCAAGATGATAACCTGACAGCCTGATGCTAGGCTTACCCAAAGCATCTGACAAAACCTCGATTTCCTTAATCTCGCCACCACGCAAACCTGTTCCCAAAGCCTTCAGTACTGCCTCTTTAGCGGCAAAACGTGCAGCAAAGCTGGCTGCAGCCTGCTTTCCCCTGCTTTGGCAGTAAGCAATCTCAGCAGGAGAATACACTCTCTCCACAAAGCTTGCTCTGGCAATAGCTTTACTTACCCTATCAATTTCTATAACATCACAGCCAATTCCCTTAATCATTAAAGCAACTTCCCTTTGTTGTTGTTTCAGACTGTATAGTCAGTTTTGCAAAGATAATTATACCACATCTCTGCGAATATTATTTATTCTTTTTTCCCCCCTGTAAATCCTTTTAAAGTTTTGCTTTTTCACAGTTTTTTAACAAAAAAGACGACAGTCAAAAACTGTCGTCTTAATTTTCTTACCCAAACATGGCCCTCAGAGCCTGATCCAAGGATTTTACCTTGATTATCTGCACGCCCTCTGCATTAATTTGCAGCTTGCTGTCTGGTACTATGAACTTAGTAAAGCCCAGGTTAATGCCGTCTGTAATACGGCGTTCCGGGTTACTTACTCTGCGCACCTCGCCAGTAAGGCCAATTTCGCCAAAGGTCATAACTCCTTTAGGCAGCGGTCTGTTGCGATAGCTGGACACAAGGGCCCCCGCAACGGCCAAGTCCGCCGCCGGTTCGTTAATACGCATGCCGCCAACTACGTTGACATAGGCGTCGTAGGTACCAAAGTCCATGTTCATACGGCGTTCCAAAATTGCCAAAAGCATATTTACTCTATTGTAGTCAAAGCCTACAGCAGTTCTCCTGGGCATGCCAAAAGGCGTTTTTGCCAACAGCGCCTGAAACTCTACCATAATAGGACGGTTGCCCTCCATACAGGCGCCAATAACGCTGCCTGCAGCTTCGCCGTCCCTGTCCTCCAAGAACAGACCTGCAGGGTTAGCAACCTCCTGCAGTCCTCCTGCCTCCATGGAAAAGATACCGCTTTCATTAGTACTGCCAAAACGGTTCTTTAAGGCTCGCAGTACGCGGAAAGCATAGGACCTGTCACCCTCAAACTGCAGCACCACGTCCACCATATGCTCCAAAAGGCGAGGACCTGCAATAGTGCCGTCCTTAGTAACGTGGCCAATCAAAAGCACTGCAATGCCCGTTGTCTTGGCAAACTGCAGCAGCTTGGCTGTACATTCACGTACCTGACCAACGCTGCCTGCGGCTGTCTGCAGCTCTGGGTTATACATAGTCTGAATACTATCAATTATCAAAAGCCTGGGCTGCAGAGCATTGGCCTGAGCCAAAATACCGTCCAGGTCCGTTGCCGTCATAATCAGCATATTGTCACTGGCCTTGGCTCCACCCAAACGTACCGCACGCATTGCTGTCTGCTCCTCAGATTCCTCGCCGCTGACATAGAGCACCTTAATGTCCTGCTGAGCATAACGCAGACCTGCGTCAAGCAAAATAGTGGATTTGCCTATGCCAGGAGTGCCGCCTAAAAGCACCAAGCTGCCAGGCACCACGCCACCGCCTAAAACGCGGTCAAACTCGCGAATACCTGTAGCCAAGCGCTCCACCTTAGTCTGAGCAACACTGGCAATAGTACGCGGCTTTAGCTTTTCATTATTAGTGGGCAAATAGCTTTTGCTCTTTACGGAAACCTCTGCTTCCTCCACCAAAGTGTCCCAGCCGCCGCACTCAGGGCAGCGACCAAGCCACTTGGCAGAAACATAGCCGCAGCTTTGGCACACAAAGCGATACTTAGTTTTGGCCATTGCTGTCACCCCACACTACTGCAGCAGGTTTAGGCTCAGGAAACTCCAAAAACAGCTGACCGCCCGGGCCAGAACGCTGAAAATCCATCTTGCCGTCTACTACATCTACAATAATCCAGTCTCCACTTTCCACCTTGCCCTCCAAATACATATCTGTAACAGGATCCTCAATCAGGCGGCGCAATGCTCTGCGCAAAGGTCTTGCACCATACTTTGTATCACTGCCCTCTGCCAACAGCAGATTGCGTGCTGCTGTAGACAGTTCAATGGAAAGCTTATTATTAGCAAGGCGCTCATTAAGCTCTTTAAGCATATTATCCGCAATTTGCTCCAGCTCCGCCTTGCCCAAGGGATCAAACACTAAAAGCTCGTCCACACGGTTCAAAAACTCCGGACGGAAAATATGCTTAATCTCCGCCAGAACCTGCTCCTTGCGGCTCCTCAGCTCGCTGTCCGCACTGGAGGCAAAGCCTAAGGGCTTAGTCATATTCAGCTTCTGGGCAGCTGCGTTACTAGTCATAATCAGGACAACATTGCGGAAATCCACAGTACGTCCCTGACCATCTGTCAGGCGCCCATCCTCCATAATCTGCAGCAGCAAGTTAAACACATCAGGATGTGCCTTTTCAATTTCGTCAAGGAGAACAACGCTGTAGGGCTTACGACGAACTGCGTCAGTCAGCTGACCACCCTCCTCATAGCCAACATAGCCAGGAGGTGCACCAACAAGACGTGCAGTGGTGTGCTTTTCCATATATTCGCTCATATCAAAACGAAGCATAGCACGTTCATCGCCAAACAGCTCCTCCGCCAGCGCTTTAGCCAGCTCCGTTTTGCCTACGCCCGTAGGACCAAGGAACAGGAAAGAGCCTACAGGACGGTTTTTATCCTTAAAGCCTGCACGGGCACGACGCACAGCCTTGCTTACAGCCTTAACAGCTGCGTCCTGACCAATAATGCGCTCATGGAGTTTGTCCTCCAAATGGAGCAGCTTATGGCTTTCAGTTTCATTAAGCCTTTGCAAAGGCACACCAGTCCAAGAGGAAACAACCTCAGCCACATCAGCCTCGCTGACAGCTCTAGCTTTAGAAGCTCCTGCAAGAGCAGCTGCCAGCTTCTTCTGCAGTCCCTCTTCCTTTTTAGTGTGCAGCTCAATAAGCTCCTCATTCTGAGCCTCTATAGCCTCTTCCTTTTCCATTTGGACATATTCCAGCTCATCCTTCAGCTCACGCAACGGCTGTTCCTTTTTATACAGCTCAATGCGCAGACGGGAACAGGCCTCATCCATAATATCAATAGCCTTGTCAGGCAAATTTCTGTCAGTAATATATCTGTCACTAAGCTTAACAGCTGCCTCAATAGCTGCCTGAGAAATAGTCAGACCATGGAACTCCTCATAATGATGACTCAGTCCCTGCAGCATACGGATGCTTTCATCCACAGTAGGAATTTTTACCAAAACTGGTTGAAAACGACGCTCTAGGGCAGCGTCCTTTTCAATATGCTTACGATATTCAGAGGTGGTAGTTGCGCCAATAATCTGCAGCTCACCACGTGCTAGAGCAGGCTTAATAATATTAGCCGCATCAATACTGCCCTCAGCACTGCCTGCACCAATAATAGTATGGAGCTCGTCTATGAAGAGAATAATGCGGTTGTCCTTGCGGATAAGCTCCAAAATCTGCTTCATTCTTTCCTCAAATTCGCCTCTGTACTTGGCACCTGCCACCAGCATACCCAGCTCCAAGGAAAAAACAATCTTCTTCTGTAAAGCATCCGGCACCTCGCCGTCAGCAATCCTTTGAGCCAGAGCCTCAGCAATGGCAGTTTTGCCAACGCCTGCCTCGCCAATAATAACAGGATTGTTCTTAGTACGACGGCACAGAATTTGGATTAAACGCTCCACCTCCTGCTCCCTGCCAATAACAGGGTCAGTTTTGCCAGTAGCAGCAGCCACGTTCAGATTACGTCCAAACTGGCTCAAAACCTCCAAGACATCTGCAGATTTTTTAGCTGGAGCAGAAGCCATTTCATTACCAGCCAAAGCCTTTTTATCCTCATAGAACATCTCTAACAGCTCGTCCAAAATAACTCTATTAATTTCAAACTTGCTCAACACCTGATAAGCCATTCCGTCGCCAGCAGCTACCAGACCATAGAGCAGCTGCAAACTGCCTACATAATCCTGATGATATTTTTGAGCATTATTGGCTGCCTCCGTCAGCACCTTTTGAGCTCTAGGACTGTACATAGGAATCCCTTGCTTTTTAGGACCCTTATCAAGCCATTTTTCCAGCTCTTCAGCAATAGCCTCCACATCTCGCAGCTGGTTCAATAAATTAAAAGATTCTCCTTCCTCAACCTGCAGAATACCCCACAAAATATGCTCTGTACCAATACATTCACAGCCACACTCCAAGGACTTGCTTGTTGCCTTTTCCAGAATCTTAGCCGCAGCAGCAGTAAAGCCATCCTTGGTAATCTCCTTTTTAGGACGGGACCCCTTTAAATTAAATAGCTTGTCCAAATACTGCTGCAAGCCCTGAGGACCTACACCAACACCCTGAGGACCATGGGGCAGATAGTCCTTGGCACACTCCTCACATAACCATTTATCTACTTTTTTATCGCCAATAATAGCCACCATATGCATAACAGCCTGGCGTTGTTTACAAACCTCACAAAGCATTCACATCACCTCCGTCCGGCGTGTCTGAGCTGACCTAAAGCCTGCTGAAGAACTTCCATCTTCTTAGACTCGTCAGCATCTAAAATATCAAGCATAAATTTCAAAAGAATTTGTTCTCTAGGAGTAATTAGATGTCGCTCCAGCAAATTATCCACCAGCTCCATAGCTGTGGGCTCGCTCTCCTGATTTTTAGGTTCCACCCTTACAATACGCACAAAACCACCGCTGCCGCGGCGGGACTCTACAATAAAGCCCCTTTCCGGAGTAAAGCGGGTACTCAAAACGTAGCTGATTTGGGACGGAGCACAGGACAAACGCTCTGCCAGCTCATTACGCTGTACTAAAAGGCTATCCTCTCTATCACGTAGCAATTCACCTATAATAAAATTCTCAATAGCATCTGCTAAATTACGCATAATAGTTCACCTACCTATAAAACCGCCCTAAAAGGGCAGGATATCATACTATCTGACTAATATTATATTTGACTTTTCGACTTTAGGCAAGTGAAAAAAATATGTCTCAAAGCGTCAGAATATGGATACACACAAAATAAACAAGAAAAAACTGCGTTACGCACAACACGCAACGCAGTCCTATTACCAACTGCGAGAAGAGCCGCCGCCACCGCCGCTGCCTAACTGCGAGAAAATATCCTCCATCGAGAAGCCGCCGCCGCTGAAGCCGCCGAAACCGCCTCCGCCAAAGCCGCCACCGCGACCACCTCCGCCGCCACGCAGAAACATCATCAAAAGCAGACTGGTAAACATACCGCCTAAAAATACATTATCTACAATCAAAAAGCCAACAATACCCAAAAGATACAGCAAATTCCAGCCAGAGGACTGCTGCTGAGGTCTGCTGGTTTGGACGCCATTAAGCTCAACACCTTCAGCCTTAGCAATAGTACCTGCAGTCGCCGCATAGCCCTGCAATATACCCTTACTGTAATCTCCTTTGCGGAAATATGGCAGCATATACCTGTCCTGAATACGGCCAGTCAAGCCGTCAGGAAGCACGCCCTCCAGACCATAACCAACCTCTATGCGAGACTTTCGGTCCTTAGCTGCAATCAGAATAAGCACACCATTATCCTTTCCCTTCTGACCAATACCCCAAGTACGCAAAACCTCAAGAGAATAGTCCTCCAAAGACTCGCCTTCCAACGAAGGAATAGTAAGCACCGCAACCTGAGCAGTTGTTTTATTGTCCAGCTCCTGGCCTAGCTGCAGCATCAGCTTTTTATCGCTTTCGCGAATAATGCCAGCATAGTCCTGTACATAAACTCCCGTTCCAGCGGCAGGCTTGGGAGGAATAGCAGGAGCAGCATCAGCACAAACAGCAAACACAGTCTGCACCAGCAGCATCAATAAAATTAACCAACGTTTCATCATAAATACGCTCCGTTATCCAAAAATAAGCCTAAAATAAAGGCCGGCAAGGCCATAGGGCCGCCGGCCAAAGCTTGCTATTTATTAGAATTTAACAGTAGGAACCTTCTGTGCAGCCTCGTCAGCCTTAAAATAATCTCTAGCGGTAAAGCCAAAGGCACCAGCATACAAGGAAGCAGGCAGAGATTTAATTTTTGCATTGTAGGATTGAACTGCGGAGTTGTAATCCTTACGGGCTACAGCAATGCGGTTCTCAGTACCTGCAAGCTCGTCCTGCAGTTGAGTAAAGTTAGTGTTAGCCTTAAGGTCAGGATATTGCTCTGCAACCATCAGCAAACGGCCTAAAGCATTGCTCAGCTCGCCATTAGCCTTGCTAGCTTCAGCAACAGTGGAAGCACCGCCAAGCTTAGCTCTGGCATCAGCAACATCTTTGAATACCTGAGATTCATGAGCAGCATAGCCCTTAACAGTATTTACCAGGTTAGGAATCAAATCATTGCGGCGTTGGAGCTGATTTTCTACCTGAGCCCATTTGCCGGTAACATTCTCGTTCATAGCTACAAGTCCATTATAACTGCTGAAAATCATACCTACCACAATCACAATGGCAGCAATTACACCAATCAAAGTCTTATTCATAATACATTTTCCTCCAGTTGACATACGTCTAAACAAAATATTTCTCAATTAATGAGTGATGTTACTAGTATTTTACTTGATACTCAATGTCTTTGTCAAATGTCAAAAAGTCAAAAAGTGTACACTTTTGCAAACAATTTGTGAAATTATGAAAAAATCGGTTCTTTAACACCATCAACGGGATAAATATGACAACTAAACCAGGAAATAGACATTTCTCTTGTTATAACTTGCTAATGATAAAATCACAATAAAACAAGAGCGCCACAGCCGAAGCCATAACGCCCTTGAAATGTTGGGATGATTTAGTTTTTTGTACGTCTAGGAGCTGTGAACGCAGCAGATAGTGCATTGCCTCTCTGTTCAACAGAATGCTTCTTCATCAGTACGCCTATGTTCTCAGACGCTGGAGAACGTGACAAAATTCTAAAAAACTAGAATTCACCTCTCCGTCAGCTCATTTTATTCGCTGACACCTCTCCTTGAAAGGAGAGGCTTGCTCTTCGATTGCACTTTAGGCTCTCCTTTTAAGGAGAGCTGTCAGCGTAGCTGACTGAGAGGTTTGTATCAGTTCATTATAACTTAGAAGCTATAACGAACGCCAGCGTTCCACTGCCACGGAGTAGCAACATCGCCGCCGTAGGTTTTTTCTACATCAAGGTATACATAGGTTGCATCACTCAGGTTGATGTTGGTACCTACGCCTACTTCAAACCAGCCACCGCCAAGGTCTTGCTCATAAACATCACTAGCAGCACCATTGGTCATGGTTACTTGGGTTTCACCATCAA
>URGS01000016.1 GCA_900547415.1 uncultured Phascolarctobacterium sp.
TTTGGCGGTCTTGTTGATAAAAAATAAAAGTAGGTGTTTTATTAAAAATGTTGACTCGTATTATTACTGGCGTTATCGGTATTGCAGCGGCAGTGGGCATCATTACTAAGGGCGGCTGGCTTTTTGCGTTGGCTGTACTGCTTTTGGCCGCTGTGGGTTGGTATGAATATCATCAGATGGCTGCCAGCAAGGGCTTTAATGTTTACTATCTGACCTCTGGCGTAGGTGCGTTCCTGCTTACAGCAATTCCCGCAGGCGGTTACTATGTGGAGATGGAGGAGCTGTACATTATGGCGTTCTTGACCATGTTTACAGCATTGTTCTTCATTTTCAATACTTTGGAAGGTCTTTATCGTCACTGTAACTGCGGCGATAATAATTGGGCAGGCAATACTGCTGCCTCCATTTGGGGTATGGTATACTGCGGCCTGCTTTTTGGTCATGTTATTATGCTTCGCGGATTTGATTATGGTCCTCATATTGATTTGGGCTTCCGTGTGTTTGAATATGGTGAAGTTTGCCTTTGGATCGTGCTTTTAGGTACTTGGGCCAGCGATACTTTTGCGTATTTCTTTGGTCGTGCCTTTGGCAAGAATCCTTTCTGCAGCGTTAGCCCCAAAAAATCCTTTGAGGGTGCTGTTGCCGGCTTTGTAGGCTGCTTTATTGTAGTAATGTCTCTGTGCATTGTTACATTGGGAGTTCCTTTGTGGCAGGCAGTCGTGCTGGCTTTAGGCGTAGCCTTCTTTGCTCCCTTGGGTGACCTTATTGAATCCATCCTGAAACGTTCCTACGATATCAAGGACTCTGGCAAGCTGTTCCCTGGACATGGCGGCGTACTTGATCGTTTTGACAGCCTGCTCTTTACTGCACCTGTTACTTATTATTTACTTATGATTATGACTGCGTTTGAATAATGCAGTGTTTAGGTGACTGATTATGAAGCATATTTCTTTAATGGGTTCTACTGGCTCCATTGGCAAGCAAGCCTTGGAGGTTGCTGCTGCTAATCCTGATAAGCTGAAAATCAGGGTGCTGGTTGCCCACAAAAGTGATGAAATTTTAGAGCAGCAGATTCGTCAGTTTGAGCCTGATTTTGCGGTGTTGACTGACAAGGAAGCTGCAGCTCGTTTAGCAGCACGTTATCATGGAAAAACAGAGATTCTCTCTGGTGAGGAAGGTCTCTTGGCTGCTGCTACCTACAGTGAGGTTGATACTGTATTGGCTTCTATGGTGGGCTATGCAGGTTTGCGTCCTACTATGGCTGCTATTGAATGTGGAAAGAACATTGCCCTGGCAAATAAGGAAACCTTGGTTGCCGGCGGCAGCCTTGTTATGAAGGCTGTGGCTGAGCATGGCGTCAGCCTTACTCCTGTGGACAGCGAGCATAGCGCTATTTTCCAATCCTTACGCGGTGGCTCTGATAAAGAGGTTAAGCGTCTTATTATTACTGCGTCAGGCGGTCCTTTTAGAGGTCGCAAACGCCATGAGCTGGAAAATGTTACCTTGGAGCAATGCCTGAAGCATCCCAACTGGAGTATGGGCCGCAAGGTAACTCTTGATTCTTCCACCTTGGCTAATAAAGGCTTGGAGGTTATTGAGGCTCATTGGCTCTTTAATATGCCTTACGACAAAATTGATGTAGTTGTACATCCTCAAAGCATCGTACACAGCTTGGTAGAGTTCTGCGACGGCAGTGTTATTGCTCAATTAGGCGAGCCCGATATGCGTCTGCCAATTCAGTACGCATTGTCCTGGCCTGAACGTTTTGATTACAGCTTTGGCCAGCTTGACCTTGTGCGTGCAGGCAGTCTTACCTTTGAAGCACCTGATCTGGAGGCATTCCCGTCTTTAAAGATTGCTATGGATTGCGGCAGAGCAGGCGGCACACTTCCCTGTGCTTTTAATGCAGCTAATGAGGAGGCCGTTAATGCTTTCTTTGACGGCAAGATTAAATATCTGGATATTCCTTACATTAATGCAAAGACTACAGAACTGTGCGTTAATGTTACTGAACCTCAGATTGAGGATATTGTTGCAGCTGATGCAGAAGCACGTCGTATTGCGCGTGATGTGATTAAGGGATTGTAATAAACAAATAAAAATTAAACAGAGGAGGCTTGGTTGTGCTAACTATTTTAGCAGCTGTTTTTGTTTTTGGTGTTCTCGTTACAGTACATGAGCTTGGACATTTTATCGCAGCCAAGCTTACAAAAATGCGAGTTGAGGAGTTTGCCATTGGTTTTGGTCCGGTAATCTCTCAAACTAAGGATGGCGATACTGAATATAGCCTGCGTGCCATTCCCTTAGGCGGTTATAATAAAATTGCTGGAATGGATCCAGAGGATCCTGTTGATGAGGGTGGCTTTAACAGCAAGTCCATTCCTGCCAGAATGTTTGTTATTTTAGCAGGCGCTTTGATGAACTTTATTTTGCCAGTAATTCTTTTCAGCGGTATCTTCTTTATTGAAGGTATGCCTCAGGTTGATGAAAAGCCTGTGCTGGGCAAAGTTGTAGAGAATATGGCAGCTGACAGAGCAGGCCTTAAGGAAGGTGACAGAATTCTCACCATTAATGGTAAGGAAATAGTTACTTGGACTGAGGTTGTTACTACTTTAAAGGAAAATGGTACTAAAGAGGTTACTATTACTGCTGTCAGTGATGGTGCAAAGAAAACCTTTACCATGATGCCTGAGTACGATAATGAGCTGAAGCGTGCTCTGGTTGGCATTTCTCCTAAAATAGAGATGGTCAGTCCTGGTTTTATTGGTTCCATTGAACTGGGCTTCAAGTACACTGGTATGCTTATTGTTACCATGGTTGACGGTTTGCAAAAGATTGTTACAGGTAAAATGGCTGCTGATGTGGCTGGTCCCATTGGCGTCGCTCAGATGGCTGGACAGGTGGCAGAGCAGGGCGTACTGCCTTTGATAAACTTTGTAGCCTTTTTAAGTATTAACCTGGGTGTAATCAATCTGCTGCCACTGCCTGCATTGGACGGCGGTCACTTTATTTTATTGCTGGTTGAGGCTGTACGTGGCAAACCATTAGGTCCCAAGGCTATGACCAATATTCAGACCATAGGTATTTGCCTGATTCTGGCCCTGACTATATTTTCAACCTTTAAGGATATTACACGTTAAGAGGTGAAATAGAAGATGGAACGTAGAAAAACTCGCCAGCTTAATGTTGGTGGTGTTGCCATTGGCAGCAATGCTCCCATTGCCGTTCAATCCATGACTAATACTCACACTGATGATGCAGAGGCAACCTTAGCTCAGATTCGTCGTCTGGCTGAAGCTGGCTGTGACATTATCCGTTGTGCAGTGCCCGACGCAGCAGCTGCTGAGGGTTTAAAGAAAATCTGCAAAGAAAGTCCAATTCCTGTAATTGCAGATATTCACTTCGACTATAAACTGGCCTTGGCTGCTTTGGAGGCAGGCGTACATGGTTTACGCTTAAATCCTGGCAACATTGGCGGAGCGGACAAGGTTGCTGCTGTTGTAGAAGAAGCTAAAAACTGCAATGTTCCCATTCGTATTGGTGTAAATGCAGGCAGTCTTCCTAAAGATTTGCTTGAGAAATATGGTCATCCTACTGCTGAAGCCCTAGTGGAGGCAGCATTGCGTCACATCCGTATCCTTGAGGAAATGGATTACAGAAATATCAAGATTTCTCTTAAGGCTCACGACGTACCCCTGACTTTGGCAGCTTACAGATTGATGGCTTCCCAATGTGATTATCCGCTGCATGTGGGTATTACTGAGGCAGGTACTGTTAACAGCGGTATTATTAAGTCTGCTGTTGGTATTGGTGCTTTGCTGGCAGAGGGCATTGGCGACACCATTCGCGTTAGCCTGACTGGTGACCCTGTAAACGAGGTCAAAGTAGCTTATGATATCTTAAAAGCCTTGGATCTGCGTCAGCATGGTCCTACACTTATTTCCTGTCCTACCTGTGGCCGTACCCGTATTAATCTGGAGAAGCTGGCTTTAGAGGTAGAGCGTCGCTTGGAGAATGTTACTGAGCCTATTACTGTTGCAGTTATGGGCTGCGTTGTAAATGGTCCTGGCGAGGCTAGAGAAGCAGACGTTGGTATTGCAGGAGGAATTGGCGAGGGCCTTATCTTCCGCAAGGGAGAAATCCTGCGCAAGGTTCCGGAAGATAAAATCGTTGACGAGTTATTTGAAGAAATTAACCATATATTAATGGAGAGGAAGGTTAAATAAATGAGAGTTTCTAAAATGTATTCCCCCACTCTGCGTGAGGTTCCGGCAGAGGCTGAAGTAGTAAGCCATCAACTGCTGCTGCGTGCAGGTTTTATGCGTAAATCCACTGGTGGTATGTACAGCTATCTGCCTTTGGCGTGGCGCGTTCTGAAGAAAATTGAAAACATTGTTCGTGAGGAGATGGACGCTACTGGTGCACAGGAAATTATGATGCCTATTATGCAGCCTGCTGAAATTTGGCAGGAAAGCGGCCGCTGGGGTGCTTACGGTGCAGAGATGATCCGCGTAAAAGACCGTCACAACCGTGAATACTGCCTTGGTCCTACCCACGAGGAAATGGTTACTACTCTGGTTAAGAGCGACGTTCGCTCCTACCGTCAGCTGCCATTGAATTTGTACCAAATTCAAGACAAATTCCGCGATGAGCGTCGTCCCCGTTTTGGCCTGATGCGCAGTCGTGACTTTATCATGAAGGATGCATATTCCTTTGATCGTGACGAAGCTGCTCTTGATGTTTCCTATAAGACTATGTATGATGCTTATACCCGCATCTTCAATCGCTGTGGTTTGACTTTCCGTCCTGTAGAGGCTGACAGCGGTGCTATTGGCGGTAACGGCAGTCATGAATTTATGGTATTGGCTGAAAGCGGCGAAGCAGAAATCGTTTACTGCAACAACTGTGATTATGCTGCTAACGTAGAAAAAGCAGAGCTTCATGTTATCGAAGCTCCTGCTGAAGAGCCTAAAGAAATGCAAGAGGTAGAAACCCCTAACTGCAAGACTATTGCTGATGTTTGCACTTACCTGAATCTGCCTGTTGAAGGCTCAGTTAAGGCTGTTGCTTTCCAATGCGAAAAAGGTCTGGTACTTTGCTTTGTTCGCGGTGATCATGAAGTAAACGAAGTTAAGGTTGTTAATACCATTGGTGTTAACGAGGTTGAAATGGCAGACGAAAGCCTGTTGGTTGAAGCAGGTACCTGCGGCGGCTATATGGGGCCTGTGGGCATTGACTCTAAAAAGACCATTGTTGTAGTTGACAGCACTGTTATGAAAATGCACAACTTCTGCTGCGGCGCTAATAAAGAAGGCTTCCATCTTGTTAACGTTAACCCTGGTCGCGACTTTACTCCGACCTATGTTGCGGATATCCGTCTGATTCAAGAGGGTGACCCCTGCCCGCATTGCGGCGGCAAGGTTTCTAAGGCTCGCGGTATTGAGGTTGGTCAGGTATTCAAGCTGTTCACCAAGTACAGCGAAGCTATGAAATGCACCTTCCTTGATGAGAATGGCAAGGAAAAACCCATGGTTATGGGTTGCTATGGCATAGGCGTAAGCCGTACTATGGCTGCAGCAATTGAGCAAAATAACGATAAAGACGGTATGATCTGGCCCGTATCCATTGCTCCTTATGAAGTGCTGGTAGTTCCTGTAAACACTAAAGATGAAGAATCCACTGCTAAAGCAGAGGAAATCTATGCTAATCTGTGCAAGGCTGGCGTAGAGACTGTAATTGACGACCGCAATGACCGTCCTGGCGTTAAGTTCAAAGATGCTGACCTGATTGGCTATCCTTTGCGTGTAGTTTGTGGTCCTAAGACTATTAAAGAAGGTCAGATTGAAGTTAAGGTTCGCAGAACTGGTGAAGTAGTAATGCTGTCCTTGGACAGTGACTACGTAGCAACTATTAAGGAAATGCTGACTAAATTATAATTTGCTATGTAAGGTGGGATTATCATGGAAACCTCATGGATGCAAAGTAAAGAAGTAATGATGGTACTGCGTCTTATTGTTGCTGCAATCTTAGGCGGTATCGTAGGCCTGGAGCGTGGCAGTGGTGATAGACCTGCTGGTTTTCGTACACATATTCTTGTTTGTGTAGGCTCTGCTTTATTTATGCTTGTTTCCATGTATGGTTTGGATGATGTGTATTCTGCTACCAGCTCCCCAGGCGAAGATTTTGGACAAAGACGTGACTCTACGCGTATTGCTGCTCAGGTTGTAAGCGGCATAGGCTTTTTAGGTGCAGGTACTATTCTGCACGAGGGACTTACAATTAAAGGCTTGACTACAGCTGCTAGTCTTTGGATTGTTTCTGCTATTGGTTTGGCAGTAGGAAGTGGCATGTATTTTCTTAGTACAGTTGCTACAATTATTACCATGGTGACTCTTGTTACCTTCCATACATGGGAAAAACGCTTTGCAGGAAATAATCGCAGTGACAGACGATTTGTAAGAGTCATTGCTGCCAATCGTCCTCGAGTAATTACTGATGTGACAGGTTTCTTGTCACGTAGTGGTATTCAGGTAAAATCCATGAATGTGAAAAGTGACAAGGAAAATGGACAGCTGGTTTTGGAGCTGTACTTAAAAATAGAAAAGGGCGTAGATCCGATGGAGTCTGTTTGTGGACTGCAGGAAATCGATGGTGTCATTGGTCTGGAAAACGCCAAATAGTTTTGTAATATAACTGGAGACGCAGTCTGAGCTAAGGGCTGCGTCTTCATAAATACTAATGGTTTATTTTGAAAGGATATCAAAATGCAAGCTAAATACTGCATTGTACCTGACGAAGAAAGATTTTTTGAGTTTTTGCGACAGCAAGGCTTTTCCCAGGTGGAAATGATGCAGCTGCATATGATGCATATTAGGCAGATTTGTATTGACGAGGTATCCAGTGAGTGGGAGGTACATTTTGAATGTGCAGCCCATTTGAGAGATGGTTTGCTTCAATCGGCAGCTGCCAAATTGGCGGCTGCTTTTTCTTTGCAGAAGGTGGATATGATTTGTGATGGTGATGGCAGCAGTTGTCAGATTTCACAGGGGACTAATATTGCAGACCAATATGAGGTCACTGACTGTACTGGTGAACCCTTACCAGATGATATTCCACTTCCTCCGGAACCTCTTGATATTGAGATAGGTGCTACCGAGCCTACTATGCCGCCTTGTGTAGAGATAATAGATGAGGATTATGAGGCGGCTTATCGTAATTTATACGGTGAAAAGAAGGATAGCGAGGTTCTTTGGGGTAAAAAAGTTACTGGTAATGTTCGCCCGATTGATAATATCGTAGAGGAAGAAAAAAAGGTTGTTATTGAAGGTGAGTTTGTCAAAATCATGGATAAGGATAGCAACCTGACAACCTTTGATGAACGTGAGCTGCGTTCTGGTGCTATTATGCTTAAATTTGGTGTCAGTGATGGCAGCAATGGCATTTTTATCAAAATGCGTTTTGACGATAAAAATGGAAAAGAGCCACGCAAAGAATGTAATAGCTTTAAGGATCTTCTTAAGCCCGGTATGCGTTTGCGTATTCAGGGTAATGTTGAACCTGATCAATTTGAGTTTAACGAATTTATTATGCATCCTACGGGAATTATGAAGGCTCCTGCCATATCTGCTGAGCGTATGGATAACGCTGAGGAAAAACGCGTAGAGCTTCATTGTCATACTAAAATGAGTAAAATGGATGGCCTTACTCCTATGGAGGATTTAGTGAAGAAGGCTATCAAATGGGGGCACAAGGCCTTGGCCATTACTGACCATGGCGTTGTTCAGGCTTTCCCCTTTTGCTTTGATGCTGCTGAGGGCAGTGATATTAAGCTTATCTTTGGTATGGAGGGCTATCTTATTAGCGATAGCCGCTTCAAGGACGACATGGAGCGTGAGCCTACCGATACTACAAAAAAGACGAAGTCTACTAAAATAAAGAGCAACCATATTATTATTCTGGCTAAAAATGAAACAGGCCTGCGTAATCTCTATAAGCTGGTTACTATTAGCCATATGCGTTACTTAAATAAGCGACCCTTGCTTCCCCGTCAGGTTATTGAGGAGCATAGAGAAGGGTTGCTTTTAGGCTCAGCCTGTGAGGCCGGTGAACTTTTCCGTGCTATGTTGGCAGGTGCAGGTGAGAAGGAGCTGGAACAGATAGCATCATTTTATGACTATCTGGAGATTCAGCCAGTTGGCAACAATATGTTTTTAGTGCGAGAGCAGGATTATACTGTAGAACAGCTGCAGGAATTCAATAGACGTATCTATGAGTTAGGTAAACGTCTCAACAAGCTGACTGTTGCTACCTGCGATGTTCATTTCCTTAATCCTGAGGATGCCAAGCTGCGTGCTATTTTACAGGGGGTACAGAACTATAAGGATGCAGATAATCAGCCGCCTTTGTACTTCCGTACAACAGAGGAAATGTTGGCAGAGTTTGAATACTTAGGCAAAGATGTGGCCTATGAGGTTTGTGTTACAAATACTAACAAAATTTCCGATATGATTGATAAAATCAAACCGGTTCCTGATCGTGATCAGCTGTATTCTCCCTTTATTCCTGGTGCAGAAGAGGCAGTACGAGATATGTCCTATGATATGGCTCATAAATGGTATGGGGATAAGCTGCCACAGATTGTTGAAGACCGTTTAAAGATGGAACTGGATGCTATTATC
Source organism: uncultured Phascolarctobacterium sp. (assembly GCA_900547415.1). Classification (GTDB taxonomy): domain Bacteria; phylum Bacillota; class Negativicutes; order Acidaminococcales; family Acidaminococcaceae; genus Phascolarctobacterium_A. Next base: position 8,679 of record URGS01000016.1, read on the forward strand.
GGTCATGGCTTTTCAGTATTGTACTATATTGCTCATAAGCTTGTTAAACACTCCTTGGACAGAGGTTATCTCGTTGGCTCCCGTGGCTCTGTTGGCTCATCTTTTGTAGCAACTATGCTGGAAATTACTGAGGTTAATGCTCTTAAGCCTCACTATCGTTGTCCTAATTGCCGCCATAGCGAATTTTTCTACAACAATGAGGTTGACTCTGGCTTTGACCTGCCTGTTAAGGATTGTCCTGAATGTGGTACAAGGATGCTTCGTGATGGTCACGATATTCCTTTTGCTGTTTTCTTAGGCTTCCATGGTGACAAGGTTCCAGATATCGACCTTAATTTCTCAGGCGGTATTGACCCTGACGATCCCAGTGCTATGTCCGATCAATCAGTAGCTCACAAATATACAGAAGAGCTCTTCGGTCGCGATAATGTGTGTCGTGCAGGTACTATTTCTACTGTTGCAAATAAAACTGCTGTTGGTTATATTAGAAAATATTATGAGGAAAGAGGATTGCATGTTCACCCAGCCCATGTGGCCGCATTAATGTCTGGTTTGGCAGGCATTAAGCGTACTACGGGACAACATCCTGGTGGTATTATGGTTGTGCCTCGTAATATGGATATTCACTATATTACACCTATGAATCGTCCTGCTGACGATAGAAATGCTGATACCGTTACTACTCACTATGATTATCACAGCATCAACGACCGACTGGTTAAGTTGGATATTCTAGGTCACGATGATCCTATGGTATTGAAAATGCTGGAGAAATATATGCAGGAGGATGTTGATCCTACCTTTGATCCTAAGCGTATTCCAGTAGGTGATGAGGAAACTATGCGTATTTTCCAAAATACCTCATCCTTAGGAGTAACTCCTGAGCAGATTAATAGTGAAGTAGGTACCTTTGGTATTCCAGAATGCGGTACTAACTTTGTTCGTCAGATGATTAAGGACGTACAGCCTAAAAACTTTAGTGAGGTTGTCCGCGTCTCCGGTTATTCCCATGGTACGGATGTATGGCTGAACAATGCTCAGGATTTGATTAAGGAAGGAAAGCCGGTAAAGGACACAATTTCAACTCGTGATGATATTATGACGAATCTTATTGCGAAAGGTGTAGATCCAAGTTTAGCCTTCAAAACTATGGAGTATGTTCGTAAAGGCAAGGCAGCCAAGAAGGGCTTGGAGCCAAAGATGCGAGAGGCGATGGAAGCTGCCAATATTCCTGAATGGTATATGAAATCCTGTGAACGTGTTCAATATCTATTCCCTAAGGCTCATGCTGTTGCTTATGTACTGATGGCATATCGTATTGCTTACTGCAAGGTTCATTATCCTAAAGAGTTTTATGCGGCCTACTTTACCGTAAGGGCTAAGGATTTTGATTATACCCATGTAGCTAAGGGACTCAATTACATTAAGACCTTTATCAAGAGTGTCTATCAGCAGGGGTATAAAGCAAGCAATCTGGATAAGTCTACAGTTACCTATTTGGAGCTAGCTAATGAAATGCTGGAGCGTGGTCTGAAATTTGAAAGAATGGACATTTATGAGTCTGATCCCATTAAATTTAAAGTTACCAAGGATGGTCTGCGTCCTCCCTTAGCGGCTCTTAGCGGTGTAGGTGAAAGTGCAGCGAAGGCTATTGCTGCAGCTAGAGACAAGGATAATCCCTTTATCTCACAGGAAGATTTACGTATTCGTTCCGGCGTGGGTAAGGGTGTTATTGAAAAGCTTGCAGAAATGGGAGCTTTAGGTGATTTACCTGAAAAAAATCAGATTTCATTGTTTTAATAATTTGGGGAGGTATTATAGATGAATCGAAATACGTTGCTGGCAGCTATTTTGATTTGCTCAGCTCTAGGATTTGCGGCTTTGCAGTTTTTTACGCCGCAGGAAAAGGCAGATATAAAAATTGAGCAAAAGACTGAGCAGTCTGCTTCTGCAGATACTATAAGCAAGGATGAAAAGCCTCAAACTGATATAAATAAAGAGGACCTAACAGAGCCTGTTGAGGGGTCAGTGGAGGACAATGCATCTAAGGAAACTCAGGCAGTAGCTGAAAAGAAAGCTGATAAATCTTATATTTATATTAAGAAAAGTAATTTTACGTTATACTATTACGACAACGATGGTAAGGAAATTTTTCGTGCAGGCTGTGCCTTGGGGCTGAATCCAGGACAAAAGGAGAAAGAGGGAGATATGAAAACACCCTCTGGAACCTTTTATGTAGACGAGATTTTAGATGCTTCCTATTGGACTCATGATTTTGGAGATGGCAAGGGAGAGATTCAGGGAGCCTATGGTCCGTGGTTTATTAGTATCAATACTGATGAAATGAGCAAAGGACAATGGGGTGGTATTGGTATTCATGGTACTCATGACCCTGCATCTATAGGCAAGCGTGCTTCCGAGGGATGTATACGTCTGGAAAACTCTCAGGTTGAAACTTTAAAGCAGTTTGTAAGTGTTGGTACTAAGGTAGTTATTGAAGAATAGATACGTTTGTGCTAAGATAATACTGTTGTTGATTTTGTGTGGGGCGTAGGTAAAGGCAGCTGTTGCTGCTTATGCTACGCCCATTATGCTATTCTGCAGTGAGTATATTACTGTATAAAATTAATGAGGTGATTACTGTGATTAATGAAGAAAGAATGCTCAATGAGTTTATAGAGCTGGTAAGTGTTCCCTGCCCCAGCAAGGATGAAAAACAAGAGGCAGAGATGATTATGACCAAGCTGAGGGAACTTGGCCTGGAACCTGAAATGGACAATGCACATCTTAAAACAGGCGGTACCTGCGGTAACGTATGGGCTTATGTAAAGGGCAATGTTCCTGATGCCCCGGTACTTTTCTTTGAGGCTCATATGGATTCTGTAGCTCCAACAACAGGAACTAAGGTTGTACGTAAAGATGGCGTGCTTTATTCCGATGGTACAACAACTCTTGGCGGTGATGACAAGGTAGGCGTAGCAGCAATGCTAGAGGCTGTACGTGCATTGAAGGAGGAGGGTGCCTCCCATGGTGATGTACAGCTTTGCTTTACTGTAAGCGAGGAAATAGGCTGTCTCGGTGTTGTGAATATGGATAAGAGCTGGATTAAGGCAGATTATGGTTACTGCATGGACATTGGCGGTGCTCCTGGCGAAATTACCTATGCTGCACCTAAGCTGTACGATATTTATGTGACTGTTAAAGGTAAGGCTGCTCACGCGGGCATTGCTCCTGAAGAAGGCGTAAACTCAATTATGCTGACGGCGGAGGCTCTGAGCAAACTGCCAGCCTATGGACGTATTGACTCTGAAACAACCTTTAACGTTGGTCTTTTCAATGCTGGCCTTGGCAGTAATATTGTTTGCCCGGAGGCTAAGTTTGTCATTGATATGCGTTCCTTAAATGTTCCCAAGCTTGAGCAATTAAAGGACGATACTATGGCTCTTATTAAAGAGGTTGTTGAAGCCGGCAAAGGTCAGGTTGAGTTTGAGGTAGTAGAAGGTTCTCCTGCTGTTTCCGTAGATGTTGACCATGATTGCATTAAGCTGGCACGCAGAGCTGCTGAGAAGCTAAATTTCCCTGTGGAAATGAAAACTACTGGTGGCTGCAGCGACGGCAACTATTTGTGCGGCTATGGTCTGCCTTGTGCACTTTTGGCAACAGGCATGAGCAATGTACACACTACTGAAGAATATTTAAAGGAAGAAGATCTCTACAATACTGCACGTTGGGTATACGGTATTATTAAAGAGGCAGCGGCGAAATAAACTGCCTCCCTTATAACAAAATCCTCTCTTTTTATTTCCCGAAAATGCAAAAGCTATAGTGTATTATGGCTTTGTTGGGAAGCGAAAATGAGAGGATTTTTTATGCTTTGTTACAAAAGCTTGACATATATGTAAGAAATAAGAGCAAATAATGTGAAATTAATTTGAATATAAGATAGAGAAAATAAATAATTTAGCAATAATGAAGAATATATTTATATAAATAAATAAACTACACAATTAATGTGAGTAATATATTGATAAAAACTTATAGAACGATAGTTAAGTAAATTTGCAATTAAAATACTTCCGTGATAGAATACAAGCATAGCTAATCCATATAGAATAGGAACTGAAGATGAATGAAATTTGTAGAGGAAACAAGGCAACTCTACTAGCTGCAGCAATCATTGGAGGGTCCGGTGTCTTATTGGAAAAAGCTAGGTATGTGATTCTAAAGGAGGAAATAATCATGAAAAAATCTTTAGTTTTGGCTATGGCAATGGCTTTGGGCGTAACTGCTTCTGCATATGCTGCTAATCCCTTCTCTGATGTACCTGAAGGTCACTGGGCTTATGATGCTGTATCAAAATTAGCTGCAGAGGGTGTAATTGACGGTTTCCCTAACGGCACCTTTGGCGGCGATAAACTGATGACCCGTTATGAAATGGCACAAATCGTAGCAAAGGCTATGGCAAAGGGTGCTGATGTTGATAAATTAGCTGCGGAATTCTCCGATGAGCTGGACTCTCTTGGTGTTCGCGTAGCTAAATTGGAAGACAAATCTGATAACGTAAAAATTACTGGTCAGGTTCGTTATCGCTATGTAGACAGCGATAAGGACGGCTACAAAAATGATTTACGTTCCCGTCTGTGGATCAATGGTCAAATTAATGATGAATGGTCTGCAACTGGTATGATTGAAAATGTACAAAACTTTGGTAATGACAATGGCGATGAAACCACAAAATTCCAACGTGCTTATGTAAATGGTAAAATTGGTGGTATGGATTTGACTGCTGGTCGTTACAGTGCACTGTTTGCTGATGGCAATGTGTACGATGCACGTGTTGACGGTGCAGAACTGACTTATGGTGACAAAGTGCAGCTGAAGGGCTTTGTAGGCAAAGCAACTGATGCAAAAATTCTGAACAGCAAAAAAGAGGAAGTAGATGGATCCTATGGCAATTATGCTGGTGGCGAGCTGAAGTTTGCTATGGGTGACAATGCAGCTCTGAAAGGCGGCTATGTTAACTTCAAGGACATGAATCAAGTTAGTGGTGAGGCAAAAAGTGGTCAAGATGATGCTATCTGGTACGCAGGTGCAGACTTCGCTTTTGGTGACTTTGGTGTAAATGGCATGTACCTGAAAGGCGATGCTAACTCCAAGAGTGATAAAGCAAAAACTGGTGATGATGGCTTTGTAGTAGGTGTATCTTACAAGGGTGCTAAAGCTTCTGAGGTGGGTTCCTATGGTCTGTTTGCAAACTACTACAACCAAGGCGGCCAAACCTATGTAGCACACACCACTGATGCTAACACCTTCAATGGTGATGGATTCAAAGGCTATGGCGTAGGTGCTAACTACACCTTTGCTAAAAACATGGTTGGCAAGGTTGCTTACTATGATACTGAAAACAAACTGAACAGCAAGGATGATGACAAAATCATTTGGGCTGACATGACCTTTAGCTTCTAATTTAATATTGGTTAAGACAGGACTAGTAAAATAGTCTGACAACTGAATATAGAAAAAATCCGCTCTGAAGTTAGGGCGGATTTTTTATGTTTATTTGGCTGTAGAATGCTGTTTTTTAGTTTATGCTTGGAGATTGATAATACAAAAAAGGATTGCAAGTCGTAATTTTTCTGCAGCAATCCTTTTGATGTACGTAAATATAGAGGAAGACTATGCTTATCAGTCCCAACGTTTAAGCATGTCCTCAATAATTTCTTTTTTAGTCTTGCGACGCTTCTTTTCAAAGTTCCGAAAATTATTATCACGATGATCAGTAGAATAATCAGCATAATCAAAATCATCATCATTGCGTTCATAGCTGCGGTTATAATCTCCATGACCATCGTCAAGTCGAAGAGGAACTACGTGTTGTGTAGTTTGGTTAAAGAAGTATTGTTCCATATTATGCCTCCTTTTTTATTTATTTTATCACGATAGAAAGGCATTGGCAAAGGGCAGTGAAATCCTTTGATTAATATTTCTAATAAAATTATCATATTATTGAAGGAGATAGAGGGAACATGCTGAAATATATCCTATAGTAATTGTTTGGTGGTGTTGGCTATAGAAGCAGCGTAAGCTGTTGTCATACTCATAACAATGAGCTAGAAGGATATAAATATTATAATTTTGAGTTGCTATGATATTTACGCTATATTTTTAAGGAAAGGAAGAAAGCAGATGAAATCCAAAGAGATGGCAGCTTATGTACCTCTTATGGAGCATATGTCTGAAAAGGCTATTTGCTTTTTAAGAGAGCAGGGGATTGTTTTTCCTGCTGCTTATCCAATGCCAGAGCTGCGGTTGTCTTTGGAAAAGCGTACTAAGCTTTATGGTCATTATAATAAACGTAACATAATATCAGAGTTAAAACGTCTCTGTGACAGCTTTGAAGATGCATCAGGATGTTGTTGGACTGAAAAGCAGCATGGTGAAGTGATTTGCTTTCTTGAAAAGCTGGGGGCTTTTTTGTCAGGTTATACTGCTGAAGAAAGTGGTATTCAGGTATGGAGACAGTTAAACAGGGAGTTTTATTTGCTTAATGAACAGGTTGTTTATACGGAGCAACAGTGCACAGGTAACGGCGGTAATACTAAGCTATGGCGTAGGCTTGTTGGCCTTTTCGATAAAGTCCAGCAGATTGAAATCAAGCAGCAGCTTAGCGGCGTGTTTAGTAGTGAGGGCAGAATAGTTTTATATATGAATAATATAGAAACTATATGTAAGGACAAAGGATGGAATATGAATGAGTATTTGCAGTCAGTGCTTGTTCATGAATATACTCACGCTTGTCATTACGGAGCATTTATGGAGCATCAGTTAAAATGTAACTCCGTTAATTTTTCCCTTGAAAAGAGTATGCTGCGTTGGAGTGGTGCCTACTTCAGCGTTAATAAAACATCCTGTGTTAAAGAGACTCTTGCCCGTTATATGCAGGTTGTCTGGTGTAGATATTATAGTCCTGACTTGTCAGAACGATTATTTGTAGATGACTATGGAGAGTATGTAATTGTTCCCAATTGGCCTTATGCAGGAGCACAAATGCTTTTAAGTTTGCCAAGGGGGGATGCTGAGCCGCTGTTTTACAGAATATGGCAGAAATCTTTGAATGATTGGAAACGGGCGTATGAACTGCTTACTTCTGATTTTAGTAATGTGAAATAAAAGAACATTTTTACTATATACTAGCGTAAAGAAGTTATTTTAGCTCGTCAGCGTTATGCTGATAGAGACTGTGGGAACGCATTTGTCCATGTAGTGAAAACTGTTAAATATTTCACAATATTTTATAAAAAGTTCTTGAATGTGTGGCGTGAATGTGATATAGTATACACTATATTAGAGATATGTTAATCAATCAGTACATCATTTATTAAAGGAGCAAGAAAATGGAGAAAGAACAAGCTTTTTTATTATGGTTTGACCAATTAGAGAGAGAAGACGTTGCTATCGCTGGTGGTAAATCTTCTTCCCTGGGTGAAATGACTTCTAAGGTAGAGGTTCCCGTACCCTACGGCTTTGCAACTACTGCTGCTGCTTACAGATATTTCTTTAAAGAAACTGGTCTGGATGAAGAAATCAAAGCACTGGTTGGCAAACTGACTGATGTTGATAATACTGCATTACTGCGTGAGGTATGTGCTGAAATTCGTGAAGCAATCATGAAAAAAGAAATGCCTCAAGACCTGCAAGAAGAAATTGCTGCAGCTTATGAAGAGCTGGGCAAAAGAAGAGATACTGTTAACCCCTTCGTTGCAGTTCGCAGTTCCGCTACCGCAGAGGACCTGCCTGATGCTTCCTTTGCTGGTCAGCAAGATACTTATCTGAATGTTCAAGGCGCTGAAGCTGTTATCCAAAAGGTTAAGGAATGCTATGCTTCCTGCTTCACCGACCGTGCTGTATACTATCGTGAAAAACAAGGCTTTGATCATCTGGAAGTAGCTCTGTCCGCTGCTGTTCAAATGATGGTATTCTCCAAAGCTGCAGGCGTTATGTTCACTGTTAACGTTGCAACCGGCGACGACAGCAACATCCTTATTGAAGGCGCTTGGGGCTTAGGTGAACTGGTTGTTCAAGGCACTGTAACCCCTGACAACTATACTGTAGAAAAAGCTACCAACAAAATCATTGAGAAAAACGTAAACGCTCAAGATATTAAAATGGTTCGTAAAGCTGGCGGCGACTGCGAAGAAATCGAAGTTCCGGCTGAAGAACAAAACATGCAAAAGCTGACCGACGAGCAAATCCTCGAACTGGCTGGCTATGCTAAGAAAATTGAAGCTCACTATGGCTGCTACATGGATATGGAATGGGGAGTTGACGAGCGTGATGGCAAAATCTGGATTCTGCAAGCTCGCCCTGAAACCGTATGGAGCCGTCGTAATAAAGAAAATGGTGGCGCACCGAAACAAGAGGAGAAAAAAGTGACTACTGACAGAAAAGTTATCGTAAAAGGTTTGCCTGCATCCCCCGGTAATGTTGCTGGCAAAGTACATGTAATTCTGGATCCTTCCCGCATTGATGAATTCAAAGAAGGCGAAATCCTAGTAACCGAAATGACCGCTCCTGACTGGGTACCGGCTATGAAGAAAGCTAAAGCTATCGTAACCGACAGCGGCGGAATGACCTGCCATGCTTCTATCGTTAGCCGCGAGCTGGGCATCCCCTGTATCGTAGGTACTAAGAGCCGTGGCGAAGCTGCTACCACTACTATCCAAGACGGCATCGATGTAACTGTTGACGCTACTCATGGCGTAGTATATGAAGGCATCATCGAAGAGCCCAAAAAAGAACAGGCGCAACAACAAGTTGCTGTTGCTGAATACTTCCCGCCCACCGGCACCAAGATTTACATGAACCTGGGTGACCCTGAGCTGGCTGAAAAATATGCTAACCTGCCCTGCGACGGCATTGGCCTGATGCGTGAAGAGTTCATCTGGACTACTTATATCCATGAACATCCTCTGTATCTGATCAAAACCGGCCATCCGGAAAAAGTAGTTGACCAACTGGCTGAAGGTATGCGTCAAGTTTGCCAAGCTATGGCACCTCGTCCGGTAACCCTGCGTTTCTCTGACTTCAAATCTTCTGAATATCGTGATCTTAAGGGCGGCGATGAGTTCGAACCCTATGAACCTTCCGCACTCCTCGGCTGGCGCGGCGCTTCCCGTTACTATGATCCTAAATACATTGAAGCATTCAAACTGGAATGCCTGGCTGTTCGCAAAGTTCGTGAAGAGTTTGGCCTGAAAAACCTGAACGTAATGATTCCTTTCTGCCGCAATGTAGAGGAATGCGAAAAGGTTGTAAATATTATGGCTCAATGTGGTCTGGAACGTGGTAAGGACTTCAAAGTTTGGCTGATGGCTGAAATTCCTTCCAACATCATTCTGGCTGACCAATTCAACAAATTTGTTGATGGTTACTCCATTGGCTCTAACGACCTGACCATGCTGGTTCTGGGCTGCGACCGTGACAACGACACCGTATCCCATATCTATGACGAACGCAATCTGGCAGTACGTCGTGCAATCCGTCACCTGATTGACGTTGCTCATAAAGCTGGCAAAACCGTATCTATCTGCGGTCAAGCTCCTTCTGTATATCCTGAATTCTGCGAATTCCTGATTAAGAGCGGTATCGACAGCATGTCCGTTAACCCGGATACTGTTAAATTCACCAAAAAACTGGCTGCTCAAATCGAGCAACGCATTCTGTTGGATTCCCTCACTGGCCGTGGCCGTGTAGAGGCTGAAGACCTTGAGTGGTAATCACTTACAATAATTACTTAAGTTGACTCTAAAGTCCCCATATAGTATAATTTGATTAGAGTTTAGGCTCCTGTCTTTAACATTGTTGAAGTACAGGGGCTTTCTTTTTTCTATGAAGAAGCAAAGGTGGTGAAGGCTTGCTGCAAGTGTTATTTGTATCCTTTTTTCTAATTTGTCTAGCATATCATATTTATACAGATATGCGTGAGTTTCTGTTATATGATGTGGTTTCCGGAGGGTTGTTAATCGTAGGCTGCACATATGCTTATCTTTACGGCAATGTGTGGCAGAGTCTCTTAGGTGCTCTTTGTTCCGGTGGAAGTATGCTGCTTATGTATATTTTTAGCAGAGGTGGCATGGGTGAGGGTGATGTTAAGCTAAGCTTTGTTTTGGGGGTATGGTTAGGTGTGCTTCCCAGCTTGGTATGTTTAGCACTAGCATTTTCTTTAGGAGGCTTATGGGCAATCAGCCTATTGCTATGGCGTGGTAAAAAAGGTGATGAAAAGCTACCATTTGGACCATTCCTATGCTTGGGCGGAGCTATTGCCTTATTTTATGGACGACAAATTGCTAGTTTTTATTTGAGTTATTTTTAATGATATTTTTTTCAGCAATGAATATTAAGTATTTTTTCGGAAGCTTAGGAGTGGAAATGAATATTATAGAGAAATTTAGAAAAATATTATATCGTGATGCGGAAAAACAAAAATTATTGCTTGAGCTTTCTGATGCAGAACTTAGGATGGATATTTACCACAATGGGGAGCTGTCATCACGTCAGCTGCATCTACAGAAAAGCCTGCAGGGTGATGGTGCAGACGCTTATGTTGCAGAGCTAGTACGTGTTTTGCGCAGTGAACTGCTGTGGACGCTAAATGATGCTGCAGAGCTGGTTATATTCTTGAAGGAGGATTGGTGCTATGTGGATCAGCTGCAGCTTCCTCACTTAGACAAGAGAGAACTGCATAGAACATTAGAATGGGAAATTGAGCAGGCTGTGCCTTGGCCGCGTAATAATTATTACTATGATTATGTTCTGCTTGATTCTTTGGATAACAGTTATCTTTTGGGGGCTGCACCTCAAATGCTGATCGACAAATTATTAATGCTGGAGGCTGAGCTTTCCATTTCTATTATTGCAATAACAACAGCTGTTTCAATAGATGGATATTTAACAGGCAAAGGGCATCTAAATTTATTGCCCTTAAAAAACAAAAAGCATTTGAAATTTCCTCAAGAAAAGCGTCTTGCGGAAACTATTATTGTTGCCGGCTTAGTTTTAGCAATAGGTTCTGCAGGCTTGGCATGGGGCTGGAGATGGTGGAATGAACAAAATGTTCTGAAGCTGCAGCACGAAATTTCAGATATGAGTATTTGGGAAGAACGAATAAATTGGGTTGAAAGCACAGAGAGACGAATTAAGCATATTCGTCATATTATGGAGCAGCTGCAAAAAAATAGACAGTGTTTTCTGCCACAATTGGAGCTGTGGAGTAAAAGTATTGGTCATAATTGCTGGCTGGAAAAAATAGAGCTAGGGAAGAGCAGTGAGGAATTGGTTCTTATAGGTAAGGGTACAGATTCTACAGCTGTGACATCATTTGTAGAAAAGCTGACTAGCTGCGGCTATTACAAAAGGGTAGAGCTAGTAGAGGTGAAAAATGGCAATGATCACAGTGGCCAACATCTGTGTTTTGCTGTGCGTTTACTGTATAAGGGGGTATAGTTATGAAGCATCTGGTTGGAGATGATGTGCTCGAAAAAATCAGGGAGCATATAGTGGTGGTGTCTTTTATTTCTTCCATAGCATTTATGGGATTATCATGGTTTTTGGTCACTTCCCCGGAATTAAAACAGGCAGAAAGCCTTGCAGAACAAAAGCACATGCTTGAGGAGCGAGTGGATTTTTTAAAACAGTTCTCTAGGAAACAGAACTATAAGGAATATGAAGCAGCTTTGAATAAGGAGTTGCAGTCGGCAGAGTCTCTATTGCTGCAAAAACCAGATTTTAGTCTGCTTTCTCAAGGAATTTATCAAATGGCTGATGAGCAGCAGCTCAAGGTAGAATTTATCCGACTGCCTGAAGAGTCAGCGATAAAGCGTCATAGTAGCTTACCTGTAAAAATATACCCAATACAGATATCCATACAAGGTGATTATAATGATTTAATAAGCTTTATTCGTAAAACTGAATGTAAATATATTATGCATAGATTGGAGCTAGAGGGGAATAAGGACGGAAATGTGGAGGCTGAGCTGGAAATTCATGTTCCATGTCTGGTTTAGCCATTGGTTATATATTGCATAGCTGATAAAAATAGGGGTATAATAAGATATTGAAATTTTGTGGCAGAAAAGGGCATATTGTAGGGAAAAACATAATTCTGACACAAATAGAGCTTAAAATCTAACTTGGGGTAGTATACTCTGTTTTAATATCTTAAAAGCACTTATGATAAATTTTAATATGGGGTGGGAAAATGAATTTACAGAACCGCAAGGTAAAAATTCTTACTGGCATCATTATTGCTGCCATTTTAATTATCAGCTATCGCATTTTCAGTAATATTCAAAGTGAACGCGAACGTGCTACCCGCATGTCTCAAGGTCACAATATTCAGGTAGTAACAGAATATCCGCAAAGAGCTACTATCACACCTGGCATGAATTTTTCAGGCAGTCTTGACCCGGAATGGCAGGCTGATGTTGCGGCCAAGGTAGATGGACGTATAGAAAAGGTTTACGTTCGTGAGGGCGACGAAGTTATCAAGGGCCAGGTTTTGGCTATTTTGGAGCAGACTGATACGGATGCAGATCTGATTATTGCTCAGGGTGCTTACTATGATGCTCAGACAAATCTGCGTAAGGCAGAGTCGGATTTAAAGCGCTATGAGGCGCTCTTCAAAAATGGCGCTGTATCAGAGCAGGCTGTGGAAAATTACCGCTTTGCCCGTGATAACGCTGCTGCTAAGCTGGAGTCTGCCCGTGGTACCTTACAGGGTATGGAGTCTAAATCCTCCGGTACTGTGCTGACTGCGCCTGCTGATGGTATTGTAGCAAAAAGATACTATCAGGAGGGTTACTACGCTAAGGCTGGTACACCAGTCATCTCCATCGCAGATATTAGTAGATTGAAAACTGTTGTCCATATTCCTGAAGGCCAAATCAGCAGTGTAGCTGTTGGTACTGAGGCTTATATTAAAATTCCTGCATATTCAAATAAAGAGATTATCGGTAAAATTACTAGAATTGCTCCTGTTGCAGATTTGCCAAGTCATACCTTTGAGGCAGAGGTAAGCGTAGAAAATGACCAACAGCTGCGTGCTGGAGTGTATGCCAACGTATCCTTAATTGGCCTACCAAAGACAAATGTTCTGACTATTCCTTTGAACGCTATTGTTATGCGTGACGACCAGCAGACCGTTTATGTGGCTAATGCAGAAGGAATTGTTCAAAGGCGTGTTCTTAATATTGGTTATACCAATGACCAGGTGGCGGAGGTGCTGTCTGGTTTGACAGAAAATGACCTGATAGTAGTAGAGGGTCATCATAAGCTGCGCGAGGGCAGTAAAATCAATATGGATAAGGCTGGTAAATAATCATGATAGGAACATTTATCAGACGACCTGTTTTTACTACTATGCTGATTCTGCTGCTTGTAGTATTTGGTATCCGCAGCTATCCTGAAATTGGTGTTGACCTTAATCCTGATGTTGATTTGCCTATTGTCAGCGTGCGTGTAACCTATGATGGCGCTTCTCCTGAAGAAATGGAGACCTTAATTACCAAGCCTATAGAAAACCGTGTAAGCCAGGTTGCGGGCATAAAGACATTATCTTCTACTGTTTTAGAGGGCTACAGCGAAACTGTTTTGGAGTTTAACCTAGGCGTGGACCCTCAGGATATGGCCAGCGAGGTTCGTGAAAAGGTAGCCAGTGTGCGTAAGCGTCTGCCGGATGATATTGATGAACCAGTTGTTCAGACAGTCGACTTAAGTGCTCGCTCCATTGTTGCGTATACCTTTTCTTCGGATGCACGTAGCCGCAGTGAAATTCGTCGTCTTGTTGAGGATACTGTTAAGGACGAATTACAGATGGTTGAAGGTGTATCCGAGGTTAATGTGTATGGTGCCAGTCAGCGTGCTATGCGTATTGTCCTAAAGCCGGAAAAGCTTGCTGAATATGGAATTACTTATCAGACTGTCAGGGATAAAATTAACGCTAACAACTATAATACCCCTGGTGGTAAGGCTAAAAATAAGAGTATGGAAATAACTGTCCGTACTGTTGGCAAGTATGAAAATATTAATGACATTAAAAATGTTGTTGTTGCTAATCACGAAGGGCGACCTGTTTATATTACAGACGTAGCAGAAGTTTATGATGGCTGGGAGGATGAGGATACCTACGGCAGTGCTAATGGTAAGCCGTCTGTATTAGTTTTTGTAAGTAAGCAGTCCAAGACTAATACTGTTGATGTTACAGATGGCGTTAATGCTAAAATGGCAGAGTTACAGGAAACTGTACTGCCTGCGGATATTACTGTAGAAAAAATTCGTGACCAGTCCAAATATATTCGTGATAATATTGCTGATGTTTGGAATGCAATTTTGTTTGGCGGCTTTTTGGCTTTGCTTATAACCTATTTATTTTTGCGTAATCTGCGTGCTACCATTATTGGCGGTCTTTGTATTCCTACTGCTGTAATTTCCACATTCTTCATGATGAAGGCCCTGGATTTTACTCTGAACAATATGTCTCTTATGGCATTGAGTTTGGCTGTTGGTATTTTGATTGACGATGCTATTGTAGTTATTGAGAATATTTTCCGCCATATTGAAATGGGTGAAACTCCATTTCAGGCTGCTAAAAATGCTACTGAGGAGCTGACCTTGGCTATTTTAGCAACATCTTTGGCTTTAATGGCTGTATTCGTACCTATAGGTAATATGGGAGAGATTATAGGCCAGTATTTCAAGCAATTTGGCTTGACTGTAGCCTTTGCTATTGCTTTTTCTACCCTTGTAGCCTTTACTCTGACTCCCATGGTTTCTGCTTATTGGTTAGACGATGGCAGCGGTAGCTTTGATAGTTCAAAGGGACGCAATAAGTATGTGCAGTTGGTTCTGGATAAGTTTGAAGCAGGTTTCCAGGCTGTGAGGTCAATTTACAACGATTTAATGTCCTGGTCCTTAAAACGTCCTAAAAAAATTGTTGCTGTGGGAATTGTATCTTTATTGCTCAATTTGCTTTTGCTGCCATTTGTAGGTACTGAATACAGTCCTACCTATGATAGTGGTGAGTTTGGTATAAGCTTCAAGGCTCCCATAGGTACTAGTATGGAAAAAACCATTGAGCTGGCTGCTCCTGTTGCAAAAACTGTTATGGAACTGCCTGAGGTACGTATTGCGGCAATGAATATTGGTAATGGTCGCAATCCTGTAAATCAAGGCTCTATTGATGTACGCTTAAAACCCAGTGACGAACGTGAGCGTTCCATGCAGGAGGTTATGGACTATCTGCGTTGGGAATTCCGTAATGTTGAGGGACTAAAAATTAACGTTGTCTCTTATCAGGGTGGCGGACGTGGAGATAGTCGTCCGGTGCAGGTTGGTCTGCGTGGTAGTGATATTAAACAGCTAAAGCAGTATGCACAGCAGCTGGCGGAAATAATTCGTCAGACTCCTGGTGCAACGGACGTGGATATTTCTGATTCCGACGAACAGCCGGAAATTGTTATCCGCCTCGATCATGCTAAAGCAAGTCAATTAGGCTTGGATGCAACCGGTGTAGGCTCTATGGTTGAGATGGCTTTTATGGGAAAAAGCACCGGTAACAGCTATACTATAGGCGATAATGATTATGATATTATTTTGCAAATGGACCCAGGTCAGCGTCGTGATATGAATGATGTGCGTAATCTGCGTATTTCTGCTTCCGACGGTACGTTTATCCGCTTAGGAGATATTGCAGATATTGAATATGGCAGCGGACCTACCCGTATTGAACGCGAGGATAAGCAGCGTCAAATAGTTGTTTATGCTAATACAGTTGGTATTTCTCCTGGCGACCTTATTTCCAAAATCAAGTCTGATTACATTCAGCAGTTGAATATGCCTCCTGGATACAATTACAAGATGATAGGTCAAGCTGATACTATGGCCCGTTCCTTTGCAGAAATTTACAAGGCTGTAATTTTAGCTATTGTTGTGGTGTATATGGTTTTGGCGGCTCAGTTCGAAAGCTTTTCTCAGCCACTGATTATTATGGCTTCCTTACCATTTGCTGTAATTGGTGCAATTTTAGGCTTGCTTGTTTCCGGACAAACTGCTAATATGATGAGTATGATTGGTTTTACTATGCTTTTAGGCTTAGTAACCAAGAATGCTATTCTATTGGTTGACTATGCAAATCAGGCTCGCGAACGTGGTCTGCCTTTGAGAGAGGCTGTACTTGAGGCTTGCTCCTTACGCTTGCGTCCTATTTTTATGACTACCCTATCTACTATTCTGGGTATGCTGCCCATAGCTCTAGGCATTGGTGAAGGTGCAGAACTGCGTCAGTCCATGGGTGTGGTTCTTGTAGGAGGTCTGACAACCTCTACAATCCTGACATTGATTGTGGTGCCATTGATGTATCTGCTCTTTGAAGAATGGAAGGCTAAGAATTATGTAGAGCGTGGAGAAAAATAATTTTATAGTATAGGAGTAGCAGTTACAAAACTGCTACTCTTTTTTTAGAGGAGATTAGAAATGATTGATTCAAGCTTTGGGACCTATTTAGATGAAATAAGAAGAAAGCTGTCAGAGATAGCACCTATTGCCAGCGAGAAGGAAATAAATTATGGATATCAATTTGTTGTCCGTCAGGGAATGGCTAAGGTTAATTTGAATGTTTATAACGGGAAAAAGGGACGACGTATGGTGTGGAGTGGCGACACTGAGCTTAAGGGAGAGTTGGAGGTCGCTGTTGCTGGTAATACTGCAGCTCCTAAAAAGGCTGTATCAACTAGACAGAGAAGTCTGCACGGCGTATGGGCAGGAAGTGACGAATCAGGCAAGGGAGATTTTTTTGGCTCGTTAGTTGTGGCGGCTGTTGTTGCTGATGCTACGACTGCAGAGAAGCTGGCAGCTGCAGGCGTTAAGGATTGTAAGCTGATTACAGATAAGAAAATATTGGAGCTTGAGGATGTTATAAAAGCTACTGTAGTGGATTATTCCGTTTTGGAACTGAAGCCACAATTTTATAATATGCGTTATGAGCAGGTGGCAGCACAGGGAGGAAAGCTGAATCAGCTTTTGGGCTACGGCCATGTTGCCGCATTAAGTAAAGTATTGGAGCGTCATCCGGAATGTGATAGTGCTCTTATAGACCAGTTTACGACATCCGATGTAAATATTGTTGCTCTTAAGGAGCGCTTTCCAAAGTGTCACGTACAGCAAAAGCCTAGAGCAGAAAGCGATTTGGCTGTTGCTGCAGCCTCTGTTTTGGCTAGAGCTCAATTTTTACGTACCATGACAGAGCTTGCTGCAAGTGTGGGACGGGACGAGCTGCCTAAGGGTGGTGGCGAATATGCTACAGCTTGTGCGAGAGAGCTGGCACGTGAGTTTGGCCGTTCTGTACTTAGAAATTTCGTCAAGCTCCATTTTGCCAACTATTCCAGAATTTAAATGACAATCTGCATTAAAGTATAGTAGATGCTTATTTGGACTTCCTTATCATGGGATGGTCTAAAGCTTATTAAGGCTTGCTATGAATTGAGGTTGCAGCAGGTTATAACGCTATAGTTAATAGAATAAAACTAAAAATAAGGTCGTATATGTTAATTTGAATATGCGCCTAATAAAATTTTGTTATAATATGTTATTAAAAGAGATGTCTTAAGAATTTTTTAGGGCATCTTTTTTATATTTGTGGTAAAATGTACATATGAAACATTTAATAGTAAATGCCGATGATTTCGGTTTGCATACACAAATTAATAAAGGTATTATCAAAGGCTACCGTGACGGATTTATTACCAGTACCTCTATTATGCCAAGCGCTCCTGCCTATGAGGAGGCTGTGAAGCTGGCAAAGGAAAACTCAGGTCTTGGTATTGGAATTCATTTAACGCTTGTTGGTGGTGTTAAACCAGTTTTACCTGCTTCACAGGTAGAGAGCTTGCTGGATGAAAATGGCCTTTTTTTGCCAGACTATGGTGCTTTTGCTAAACGCTATTACTGTGGTGGTGTCAAGAGCAATGAACTGGAGGCAGAACTGCGTGCTCAAATAGAACGTGCTCTTGAGGCAGGTCTTAATATTACTCATTTAGATAGTCATCAGCACCTTCATGTTTTGCCGGTTTTGAATCTACTTGTGCTAAGGCTTAGTTGTGAGTATAATATTAGGAGAATGAGAATACCCTGTGAGCCATATTTTTTCAAGGGTGGGTTTGATGCAGGCTTTGGAAGAATGGTAGGTAAGTGGGGCCTCAGCTTTTGTGCTTCTTTAGCATCTATGGGAGCTAAAAGTGAAGGTATCAGTTATCCTGACTGCTTTTATGGCATGCTTGCAGGAGGAAATCTTAATGAAGATTTGATTAGTAATATTCTGCGTGCATTGCCTGACGGTACAAGTGAGATTATGACCCATCCTGGCTTGAACAAATGTGAGCTAGATAAGGTTTTTACTTGGAATTATCATTGGGAGGATGAGCTGCAGGCATTTCTTTCCGAAAAAAATAAAGCTATATTAGAAGAGGAGCAAATTGCTCTAATAAATTTTGGTGGTCTTGACTGATGAATAAGAAGCTGCTTGTCCGCCTGATCATGCTGTTTGCTTTTGTGCTGATGATTTCGGCGGCGGTAATTTATTTTACATTTGACATACGGGCCTTGGACTACCTTGCCATGTTTGAACCACGCTGTATTTTTCTTGCTTTGGGGTGCCTTTTTGTAGGTCTTTTCTTTGATGGACTTCGTCTCATCACCTTAGCTAAGGTAACTGATGAAAGGCTTACCTTTAGACAGATTGTCAACGTTGTTTTAAGTAATTATTTTTTGGCTTTGGTTACTCCTGGTGCTAGTGGCGGTGCTATTGCCCAAGTTATGTTTATGCGTAAGGCTGGAGTTCCTGTTGCTAAGGCTACAGTTGTGGTGCTTGTGCGCACTATTATGTCCATTTTCTTTTTGATATTGTTAGTGCCATTTGTACTGCACAGCGATAATGATATTGTAAATTGGATGCCCGCCTATTTGTTAACGCTGCTTTCGGTTGTATTTATCTCTTTACCGGTTGTAGCGTTCTTTCTGATGCGTACGCGTTATCCTGAGCAATGGCTGTATGTTTGCACTGAGAAATTTTCTTATACCACAAGGCGTAATTGCTTTATATGGTATCGGGAATTCAAAAACGCTTTTGTTGTTATGGGTAAGCATCCGTTGATGGTAATGCGTGCCTTTATTGAGTCTGGTTTGAGTCTGCTCTTTATTTATGCTACAGTGCCTTCATTTTTTACTGGTCTGAATATTAATTTTAATCTTGTACAGGTTATGGGCAGAATGGTACTGCTGAATTTAGTGCTGTACTTCACTCCTACGCCCGGCGGAAGTGGTGTAGCAGAGGCCGGCTTTGTTGTGCTGTTTTCCAATATCCTTCCTAATGGTGTAGAGGGTATTATGGCGGTGCTTTGGCGTTTTGCGGCAGAATATCTACCATTTTTGCTTGGTGCTGTAGTGACTATCAGGGCCTTTGGTTCTGACGTATTGAATATGGCTGCGATTCGTTCTAAAAATGAATAATATAGTCTTTGGGGCTATAGTAAAAAAGGTTTGAGGTATATATGAAGTATTTTGACAGAAATAGCCTGTTAATTGTTGTTGGTGTGGCAGTTTTTACTATCTTTTTTGGCATCGGCGGCGTTCCGCTTTTAGATCCGGATGAGCCGGTTTATGCTGAAACAGCCAGAGAAATGATTCAGTTTAATGATTTCCTTTCTCCACGTATTTTTGGTGAGTATTGGTATGACAAGCCGCCAATGTATTATTGGTTAGTTGCTTTGGCACAGATGGTGTTCGGTGATAATGAGTTTGCTGCACGTTTTCCAGCGGCTCTTATGGCAACAGGAACTGTAGTAATGGTTTATTTGTCTGGAACTAAGCTGTTTAATGAGCGAGCAGGATTTTGGTCTGCCTTGGTGTTGGCAAGCAGTATTCAGTTCTTTTATATGGGTAAAGCTGCAGTAACTGATACTACATTACTGTTTTTTATGACAGGCGCTATTCTTAGCTTTATACATAAGCGGTATTGGCTTATGTATGTCTGCATGGCTTTAGCTACAGTTACCAAAGGTCCTATTGGTATTGTTTTCCCAGGAGCTATTATTTTCCTATATCTTTTGGGAATGGGCAGACTGCGTGAGATTCTTTCCATGCATGTTATTCGTGGTATGCTGCTGTACTTTTTGATTGCAAGTCCTTGGTATTATGCAATGTACACGGTTCATGGCATGCCGTTTATAGAAACCTTCTTAGGCTTCCATAATGTTACTCGCTTTACTACCCCGGAGCATGCTAGTCGTGTTACTTTCTGGTACTATTTCCCTGTAGTTATTCTTGGTATGTTTCCATGGACAGGTATTTTATTCCAATCTATTAAAGCGTCCATAAGTGAAAGTCGTATAGATGATATGCAAAAGCTTATACTTCTGCATGTGTGGTGGGGTTTTGTGTTCCTGTTCTTTACAGTGTGCAAAACAAAGCTGACATCCTACATTCTGCCTATGTGGCCTCCTATGGCTATGATTATTGGCTGGAATATCTCCAGATTAATGGCAAAGCAGCGTTACAACACGACCTTCTATAGCTGGATGACTGGTAGTGGTATTATTTTCCTGCTTTTGGGAGTAGGTTGGATTGTTGGTGGTGAATATCTGCCTGAGGCAAGCTTCGGTATGATGGTATTAGGTGCACTTACACTGCTTTTGGGTGCTGCTGCATTGTATTCTCTTTGGAATTTCCGCGATATCCAACTGGCGGCGTGGATGCACGTTACTATTGGCATTGTAACAATGGGTGTGGTATTTGCTTTCCTGATGCCTGTTATTGCTGACCGTTTTAGTGTTAAAACTATTTCTGCGGTGTATGAGGAGCGTTGTGACAAGGATAAGACTGTTTATGTAGATAAGTTCCTTCGTCCTGGTTTTATGTATTATTCTGGAACTGCAGGTATAGAAATGCTGCCTAAGACAGGTGCTTTTGCTGATGCTATTCGCAATGGTGAAGAAAAATACATTCTTGTACGTGGTCTTGAACTGCGTCGTTTGCGTAAGGCGCAGGCTACTCCTGATAATTTGCAGACTGTTGCAGAGTTCAGTGATATCTATCTGCTGGAACAAAAATAATTTAATCAGTAACATATAAGCACAGCCTTCGGGCTGTGCTTTTTGCGTATGTAGCATAGTATAGTCTATGATTATATCTTTCTACATAGACATTGCGTTAAGTGTATGCTAAAATTAAAAGATAAGAATGGATTAGTGTGCCATTAGGAGGGATGAAGATGCTTGCAGAAAATTTAAGCTCTGTAAAAGAAAAAATAGCGCAGGCGATTAGTCAAAGAAGGTCAGCCATGCTGACTGGAGATGGTGTGACACTGGTTGCAGTAACAAAGAATCATCCGCCTGAGGTTATAACTGATATAGAGACCCTGGGAATTGTCAATATAGGAGAAAACAGGGTACAGGAGGCCATGCATAAGCAGCAGGTTCTAGGTAAACCTGGGCGTTGGCATTTGATTGGTCATTTGCAGACCAATAAGGCTAAGCAGGCTGTTATGCACTTTGACTTAATTGAATCCGTTGATAGCGAGCGCCTGCTTGGACTTTTGAACAAGGAGGCTGCCAAGCTGGGCAAGCAGCAAGAGGTTTTATTACAGCTTAATATTGCTCATGAGGAGCAGAAGTCCGGCTTTGATAGAGAAGAGTATTTGACTCTTTTGCCAAAGCTTAGTCAGTATGAGAATATTCGTGTTCGTGGTCTGATGGTCATTGCCCAGAAATGTTCTGATACTGAAGAGACCAGGCCTGTTTTTGCTGCAGGCTACAGAGCCTTCTGTCGTTTGAAGGAGCAATATCCTGATGTGGACATTCTTTCAATGGGGATGAGCAGTGATTATACGGTTGCTATTGAAGAAGGTGCTAATATGGTGCGCGTAGGCACAGCGCTGTTTGGGCAACGTGATTATAGCCTTAAATTTTAGAATATATAGGTGGGTGAGCTTATGAAGAAATTTGTTGACCGTTTACTGGATAGCCTGAAATTATATGAAGAATATGACGATGAAGTTATAGTTGATGATGAGGAGCCCGCAAAGGATAAGCCTAAGGAAAGTGGTTCTCTGTTTCGCAAGAAGGTTGTCAATTCACCGATAACAGTGACTGAATCAGCCATTAAAGAAGAGTCTAAGCATAAGAAGAACTTCTTTAGCTTTGGCAAAAAGAATAATGCTGTTGAGCAGCCTGCATCTGCAGATAAAATGGTTAGCCGTACCATTAATCTTCCAGTTTCTAATAAATTAGTTAATGTAGTTGTTATTGAGCCTTCCAGCTTTGATGATTCTCCTAAAATTGCTGATTATTTACGTAAAGGACAGCCTGTGGTTGTAAATTTTGAAAATGTTGATGCTGTTTTGTCTATGCGTATGGCTGATTTTATCAGCGGTACTATTTATGCAGTTGGTGGAAGCATGAAAAAACTGAGTAAGACAATTTTGGTATGTGCTCCCAAAAATGTAGATATTGATGCAGATAAGGATGAGCCTGTAGAGAGAGGTGGACAGCTGTGGAAAAAATAAAATCTGTTAATGCCAAGAATATTGCTTTTATTGGTGGCGGAGCTATGGCTGAGGCTATTATTAAAGGTATTTTAGGCGGCGGACTGGTAGCAGCAGAGCATATTCATGTTGGCGAACACACTCAGCAACGTTGTGATTATTTGAAAAACATCTATGGTGTGGATGCAGTAACTGATAATAATAAGGCTGTAGAAAATGCAGACCTAGTTATTTTTGCTGTAAAACCTCAGATTGCGCCTAAGGCTTTGACTGCAGATCTTATTGCTAATTTTAAACAGGATGCCTGGGTTTTATCAATTATGGGAAGCGTAAGTCTGGAGCAGCTCCATGGCTATGCACCTGGTTTCCCTGTGATTCGTACAATGCCCAATACTCCTTTGGCAGCCGGTGCAGGTATGACAGCAATCTGCTGTGATGAAAATATTACTGAAGCTATGAAAAACGATGCTGTAGCTATTTTTGGTAGCTGCGGTGAAACCGAGGTTGTGGAGGAAAGTGCAATTGAGGCTATTACTGCTATTTCCGGTTGTGGACCGGGATACTGCTTTGTTATTATTGATGCTTTAGCAGATGCAGGCGTGCGCGCAGGTCTTCCTAGAGCACTGGCTATTAAACTGGCAGCACAGACTTTAGCTGGCAGCGGCAAGCTGTGCATTGAAAGCGGTATGCATCCTGCTCAGCTGCGCGACCAGGTAACTTCTCCCGGCGGTACTACTATCGCAGGTATTCACGCATTGGAAAACCACTGTATCAGAGGTGCCTTCTACGATGCGGTTCAGGCTGTTTTGGAGCGCAGCCGTGAATTACAGGGTAAATAAATATGGCAGATAGAGAAAAGATTTTACGATATTTTAAGGCTGGCGGCGATGAACAGTTGGCTGCCAAGTTGTTGGATTTAGCTGAGGGTGCCAATAAGAGCCGTAAGTACCGAGTTAGTGAGTTCTTGGATCCCCATGCATATAATGTGGCTGAAATTATTGCCGCTAACTTTGACAATGTGCGTCTTGAAACTGATGGTGGTTTTGCTAATGCAGAACGTGTTAAGGTGGCTTTTATTTTCGAGGATTTCTTTGGACAGCCAGATTATGGAATCAGCTGTTTTTTAGCTGCTTGGGATAAACGCTATTATGACTTGTCTCATAGAGATGTTTTAGGTGCCTTTATGGGCAGCGGCTGCAAGCGTGAGGCTTTAGGTGATATTGTTTTTGTTCCTGAAGGTGCTCAGTTTGTAGTAGAAAAGACCTTGGTTAATTATCTGCAGGGAAACTTGACACAAATCGGGTCGGCACCAATTACTTTAACTGAAATTTCTAAGGAGGACTTACTTCAAAAGGAGGAAAAGGTTAAGGTTATCAATGCTACTGTTGCTGATTTGCGTCTTGATGCTGTGGCAGCAGCAGGTTATGGCGTATCTCGTAGTCGTATGGCTGATGAAATTAAGGGACTTAATGTTAAGGTTAACTGGAAAGAAGCTAAAAAGGCTGCTCAGTCTGTTAACGTTGGCGACGTTATTTCCTTTAGAGGACGCGGCAGAGTCGAGATTGAGGAAATTAAAGGAACAACCAAGAAGGGACGCATCAGCGTCACCTTGAAAAGATTTATATAGTCGGAGGGTGCGATGATTACTCCAGAGGATATTAAAAAGAAGGTCTTTTCCAAAGGCTTTCGAGGCTATGAAACAGAAGAGGTAGATAAGTACGTTGCAGAGCTGGCAAAGGAGTACGAATATCTTTATCTTGATAATATCCAGCTGAAGGAAACAGTAGAACGTGTTTCCTCTAAACTGGAATATTACCAGCAAATGGAATCTACTATTCAAAGTACTCTTGCTGTTGCTCAGGAATCTGCAGAAGAAATTAAGGCTAACAGTGAGAAAAAGGCGGCTCTTTTGGAGCAGGAGACACAGGTTAAGTGTGAACAGCGTCTAGCAGAGGCAAGTGTTAAGGCTAAAAAAATGCATGAGGACACTTTAGCTCATTCAGAAGACCTCTATAATCAAACCAAAGTTAAGACTGATAATATGCTTAATGCTACTAGAGCAGAGTGTGAAAAGCTACGTGAGGAGACAAGAGCTTATACAGACAAGCTGCGTCGTGCTACTGAAACTGAGGCTGAAAAGTTAAAGGCGACAACTGACGATATTTGTAAAAAGCGTATTGATTCTGCAACAGCAGAGGCTAATCAGCTTTTGGAGAAAACACGCAAAGAGGTTGGAAATATGATGCTCGAGGCCAATACCAATTATCGTAAAATTGTTGGTGATGCAGAGGAGCGTAGTCGCAAGCTGGTATTTGCTGCTGAGTCCAAAGCTGCGGCTGCTGAAAATGCGTATAATGATCAGCTGAAGAAGTCCAGACTTTTCCAAAAAAATATAAACCATTTGTTAGAAACCCAATTAGAGCTTGTTAAGAACTTTGCTAAGCAAACAGAGGAATAAGCGGAGGCTTTTGTGATGATTATTTTGGTTCGTCATGGGGAGGCAACCCATCATACTTTAAAGCTAACAGGAGGCTGGACGGATTCTGAACTTACGGAAAAAGGTCGTCATCAGCTCCGGGCTGCAGCTGCTAAGCTGGCTTTAGATTTTGCTGGCAGACGTGGGGATATCCGTATTTTGTCCAGCGATTTGAAGCGTGCTGCTGAGTCAGCTCAGATTTTAGCGAGAGCATTAGGTAAAGAAAAGGCAATTGAATACTGTAGTTTTCTGCGTGAAAAGAATAACGGCATAGCAGCTGGTTTGACAGAAGAAGCAGCAAAAAGGCATTTTATAAAACCTGCTTCCGAACAGGAACTTGATCACAGTAACTATCCAGGTGGTGAAACTCGCAGACAGTTTTATCAGCGCGTTGTTGAAGGATTGTGTGGGTGTGCTGACCTGGAGCATGAAAATCTATTGATTGTTGCTCATAAAGGTACGGTGCAGAATATAATTTTCCATTGGCTGGGTATGGATATGCCTAAGGTGGTAGAACACAACCTTTCTGTAGATGTATTGCCTGCTAGTGTAAGTGTGTTGGGTATTAATAAATGGCACGAGCACGCTGTTTTCCGACTGAATGACGTAAGTCATCTTAATAGGGAAAAGGGCTTTGGTATTTTTGATTTTAAATATGAAAAGCTGTGAAGAGAAAGTTTGTGAATTTTCTGTGATAGCAAGGTTGACTTCTGCCATAGTTTTATATATAATTAATGTTATAGTTTTTTGTCCAATGCTGATATGTAATTACGTTGGTGGAAGCTAATATTATAAGTGAACGCTATGAAAAAGACAGTACGCTGTAGCGCGGGAGAAGAGAGCCGGGGAAGGTGCAAGCCGGTCGAAGTTAAGCAGCTGAAAATCACTTTGGAGCGGACATTGCCAGGTTCTGGCTTAGGCTGGAACGGTAGTTGTGTACGGGCGCGCCCGATATAGCGCATACGAGTGGCAGCTATGCTGTCATTAGGGTGGTACCACGGGTAATATAGCCTCGTCCCTTACGGACGGGGTTTTTATTTTTGTCTTGAAGCAATCTTTAAGGCCATATTTTAAACTTGTTAATTTTTGACGGAGGTGTCGATTTTGGATTATAGTAAGACTCTTAATCTGCCGGAAACAGAATTCCCTATGCGCGCTGGTCTTCCCCAACGCGAGCCTGATTTCCTGAAATTCTGGCAAGAAAACGATATTTATGGTAAAAAGCAGGCTATGCATGCTGGTCACAAAAAATTTGTTCTGCATGATGGCCCTCCTTATGCTAACGGCCGTATTCATATGGGTACTGCGCTGAACAAAATTCTGAAAGATATCGTTATCAAATATAAATATGCTCAAGGCTTTGATACTCCTTATGTTCCTGGTTGGGATACTCACGGTATGCCCATCGAGCATGCCTGCATTAAAGAGCTGGGTCTGAACCGCAACGAGCTGGATACCTTGACTCTGCGCCGTAAATGCCACGAGTTCGCTCTGCAATGGCTTGATGTACAACGTGAAGACTTCAAACGTCTGGGCGTTTTAGGTGACTGGGATCATCCTTATGTAACCCTGCATCATGATTTTGAAGCTGAGCAAATTCGCGTATTTGGCGAAATGGCTAAAAAAGGCTATATTTACAAGGGTAAGAAAACCGTTTACTGGTGCCCCCATTGCGAAACTGCTCTGGCTGAAGCTGAAATTGAATATGGCGAGCAAAAAACTCCGACCATCTATGTAAAAATGCCCATTATCAAAGATAATGGCCAAACTCCTGAAGCTGCAGAAGGCAAACCTGCTTACATGGTTATTTGGACCACCACCCCTTGGACCATGCCCGCAAACGTTGCAGTTGCTCTGAACCCTGATCTGGAATATGCATGGGTTGAATGCGAAGGTGAAGTTCTCTTCATGGCAAGAGAGCTGCTGGACCAAGTTGGCAAAGCTTGCCACAAAGACCTGAGCAATGTTCTGGGTATTACCTTGGGCAAAGATATGGAGTTTGCAGAATGCAAGCATCCTATGCCTGAGCTGGATCGTAAATCCCTGGTTGTTCTGGCTGACTATGTAACTCTGGAAGCTGGTACTGGCTGCGTACATACTGCTCCTGGTCATGGTGATGTTGACTTTGAAACCGGTCTGAAATACAAGCTGCCCATCCTGTGCCCCGTTGATGCACAAGGCAAGCTGACCGCTGAGGCTGGCGAACAATTTGCTGGCATGTTCGTATTCGACTCCAATATTCCTATTCTGAAATACCTGGCAGAGCTGAACATGCTGCTGGGCAAAGAAAACATTAAGCACCAATATGCACACTGCTGGCGCTGCAAAAACCCCATCATTTTCCGTGCAACCTCTCAATGGTTTGCTTCCGTTGATGGTTTCCGTGATGATGCACTGAAGGCTATTGCTAATGATGTACAATGGATTCCTTCTTGGGGTGAACAACGTATTCACAACATGGTTGCTGATCGTCATGACTGGTGCATCAGCCGTCAACGTGTATGGGGCGTACCTATTCCTGTATTCTACTGCGACGACTGCGGCGAGCATATGATTAACGATGCAACTATTGATTCTGTTGCCAAATGGTTCGCTAAAGAAGGCAGTGATGCTTGGTGGGCTCATACTGCTGAAGAGCTGTTGCCTGAAGGAACTGTTTGCCCCAAATGCGGCGGTACTCACTTCCACAAAGAATCCGACATTATGGACGTTTGGTTCGACTCCGGTTCTACCCATATGTCTGTATGCGCACAACGTCCTGAGCTGAGCTGGCCTGTAGATATGTATCTGGAAGGTAGCGACCAACATCGCGGCTGGTTCCAATCCTCTCTGCTGACCTCTGTTGCTGTAACTGGCAAGGCTCCTTATAAATCTGTTCTGACTCATGGCTATGTAGTTGACGGTGAAGGCCGTAAAATGTCTAAATCTGTTGGCAACGTAGTTGTACCTCAAGATGTAATTGCACAATATGGTGCAGATATTATCCGTCTGTGGGCTGCTTCCTCTGATTACAAGGCTGATATCCGTATCTCCCCGAAAATCCTGAAACAGCTGTCCGAGGTTTATCGTAAAATCCGTAACACCATGCGTTACATCCTGAGCAACACCAACGACTTTAACTATGAAACAGATGCAGTTCCTTTCAAAGAGATGATGGAACTGGATCGTTGGGCTCTGATGCATCTGCAGCTTCTGAAGAAGGAAGTTACTGCTGCTTATGAATCCTATGATTTCCATGTTCTCTACCATGCAATCCATAACTTCTGTACTGTTGAAATGTCCAGCTTCTATCTGGATATTCTTAAAGACAGACTGTATGCTTACAAGGCAGACAGCAAGGAACGTCGCAGCGCTCAAACCGCTATGTATGAAATTCTTATGGATTTGGTTGTTATGCTGACTCCTGTTCTCAGCTTCACCATGGAAGAAGTATGGCAGTTCATGAAGAAACCTGCTAATGCTCCTGAATCCGTACAAATGGTTCCTTGGCCGGAAATCAAAGAAGAATACATTGACGAAACTCTGGAAGCTAAATGGGATAACTTCATTGGCATCCGTAGCGAAATCACTAAGGTTCTCGAAGTTGCTCGCCGCAACAAGGTTATCGGTCACTCTCTGGACGCTAACGTAGTTCTGCATGCAGAAGGCGAAGCTCTGGAAATCCTTAAGTCTGTAGAAGCTGATTTGGCAACTCTGCTGATTGTTTCTCGTGCTGCTGTTGTAGAAGGTGCTGCTGAAGGCGCTGAAGCAACTGGCCGTGAAGACCTGAAGGTTAATGTAAAAGCAGCCGAAGGCGCTAAATGCGAACGCTGCTGGATCTACAGCGATGAAGTAGGTCAAGATGCTGAACATCCTACCCTGTGCCGTCGTTGTGCAGAAGCAGTAAAATAAAAAATAAGTAAAACAACGTAAAACCAAGCGTGGTTGGCTCTGCTTGCATTGAGCAGAGCACCACGCTTATTTTTTTGGATATTGCAGGGATTTCCCACCATATTACTACAAATTATATTTTGCAGAATAGCAAAGTTATGGTACAATAAAGGCGATATCTTAAAATTTATGGAGGTGAACCTGTTTTCCTAGCTTAGGAAACAGAATTATTTGGATTATCTTATAATTGTCTTTAATGTATTTGTGATTTTATTTTTAGTTGCACTGAATGGTTTCTTTGTAGCTTCTGAGTTTTCTATTGTAAAGGTGCGTCCGTCCCGTCTTGATGCCTTAATCAAGGAGGGTAATCCTCGTGCAGTACATGCTAAAAAGGTTACTGAGCATCTTGATGCTTTCCTGTCCGTAACCCAGCTGGGTATTACTATTGCTTCTCTGGGCTTAGGCTGGATTGGTGAGCCTACTGTCGCTAAGATTATGGAGCCAGTATTCAGATTTTTCCATGTTCCGCCACAAATTGAGCATACATTAGCGTTTATCGTTGGTTTCTCAGTAATCACTGCTTTGCATATTGTTTTAGGTGAATTAGTTCCTAAATCTTTGTCAATTCAAAAGACTGAGCAGGTAGTGCTGTTTGTTTCCTGGCCGCTGCTGATGTTTGACAGAATGATGTATCCTGCAGTTTGGGTATTGAACCATTTAGCAAACTGGATTCTGCGCTGCATGGGTGTTAAGGCTGCCAGTGAGGCAGAGGAAGCTCATAATGAGGAAGAAATTCGTATCCTGATGGAAGAAAGCCATAAGCATGGCTACATTGATAAAACTGAACTGACCTATCTGGATAATGTATTTGATTTTTCTGAACGTCACGCCAGTGATATTATGGTGCCCCGTACAGATATGATCTGCATGTATCTGGAGGATTCTGTAGAAGAAAATATCAAGGTTGCTTTGAGCGAGCGTATGACTCGCTATCCTATCTGCGAAGAGGATAAGGATCATATTATTGGCTTCCTGCATATAAAGGACTTACTGCGTGCTCTTCATGATGGTAAAAAACCGGATTTGCGCAGTATGGCTCGCGATGTCATTGTAGTACCGGAATCTCTGCCTATCAGCAAATTGCTGCGTACTCTGCAAAAACACCGTAGTCAGCTGGCAATTCTTATTGACGAATATGGCGGTACTGCAGGCATGGTTACTGTAGAAGATATTCTGGAGGAAATCGTAGGAGATATTCTGGATGAATACGATGAAGACGACAGT
>URGS01000017.1 GCA_900547415.1 uncultured Phascolarctobacterium sp.
CGTCAGCTGCCAAAACCATTTCCTCGCAGCCAGGTACAGCTTTCAGCTCAATAACCTCGGACATGGGAATAACCAAGGCTCTGGCTGTCAGAGAATGGGCGCAGACAGGAGTTATGACGCTGACCTCCAGCTCAGGCATAACCAGCGGTCCCCCTGCGGACAAGGAATAAGCTGTGGAGCCAGTAGCAGTGGCCACAATAATACCGTCAGCGGCGTAACGTCCGGAGGGACGGCCCTTAATGTACATCTGCAGATGAGCCATCTTGCTGTAAATACCCTTAGTAAGCACCAAATCGTTCAGAGCATGGACAGTGGAGATTACCTTGTCCTGCTCCAGTACCTGCGCCATCAGCAGACTGCGCTCCTCCAAGGTAAAGCTGCCCTGAGCCAGCTTGCTCATGGCCTTGCTCATACCGGGAAGGTCAATTTCTGCCAAAAAGCCCAGCTTGCCAAAGTTGATACCAAAGGCAGGAACGCCAACAGGCACAAGGTGATGAGCCATCTGCAGCAGAGTACCATCACCGCCTAAGGACACAGCTGCATCCAAACTAGCTAAGGAAGCAGCGTCCCTCACATCATAGGCCGAACAGTCAAATTCAGCAGCCGCCTCTGCAGGCAGCACAGGCTCCATCCCCCATTCGCGGCACAGCGACACAAACTCCTCCAGAGCTATACGCACCTTTTCCTTGCCTAGATTAGGAAATATGCCAAGACGCTTAACCTTCATGGCTTGCCTCTTCTGCATTCTTGGCAGGCTTTTTATCCAAATCGCCATGACTGCGGCCTACCAGCTCCGCCACAAATTCCCTGCTGACAGCGTCATCATCACCCAAGGTCAGGTGGAGCAAGTATTCAATATTTCCCTCTGGTCCTTTGATAGGAGAAAAGTCCAGTCCTGCAATACCAAAGCCCTCAGCCTTGGCAAAATCTATAACATTATTAATTACGGACTCGTGTACCTTGGCGTCACGTACTACGCCCTTTTTGCCCACATTTTCCTTGCCCGCCTCAAACTGAGGCTTAATGAGAGCTATGACAAAGCCGTCCTCCTTCACAATCTTGTGAACAGCAGGAAGCACCTTATCCAAGGAAATAAAGGCCACGTCAATGGTCGCTGCATCTACCTGCTCAGGAAGACTGTCCTTTTCCAAATAGCGGACATTAGTGCGCTCCATATTGATGACACGTTCATCACTGCGGAGCTTCCACGCCAGCTGACCATAGCCTACATCAATGGCGTAAACCTTAACAGCGCCGTTTTGCAGAGCACAATCAGTAAAGCCACCTGTAGAAGCACCAATATCAGCTACAACCTTATCCTTAACAGAAATAGGAAAAATCTGCAGCGCCTTTTCCAGCTTCAGACCACCACGGCTTACATAGGGCAGATTATTGCCCAAAAGACGAATGGTAACGTCGGGAGGTACGGGAGTACCCGGCTTATCTATTTTTTGTTCGTTGACCAGCACCTGACCTGCCATTACGGCTGCCTGTGCCTTAGCACGGCTTTCAAACATACCGCGATTCATTAAAAGTGCGTCAAGTCTTTCTTTTTTCACGTCATTCACCTATTTATTATTACAACCAAGCTGCAACTGCCTTAGCTCTAGTCCCTGCTGACCAATAGCTAAAGCGTGCGGCCTAATAATTATTTTTCCCTGACAAAGTCTGCAGCCTTGGCAGCAATGGCAGGAGTATCAAGGCCAATGTCCTTAAAGAGCAGTGCCTTGTCACCATGGAGAATAAATTCGTCTGGAAGGCCAAGAGTGAGAACTCTGCATTTGTCCAAAAGCTCCTCCTGATTAAGATATTCCAAAACAGCGCTGCCTACGCCGCCTGCCAGAACGCCTTCTTCAAGAGTGATAATTTTGCCGTAGCGCTGAGCGTGAGCCTTTAAAAGCTCAGTATCCAAGGGCTTAGCAAAACGCATATTTACAACTCCTGCGCTGATGCCCTCCTTGGCCAACAGCTCTGCTGCGTCAAGGGCAGGCTTGACCATGCTGCCAATAGCCCAGAAGCACAAATCAAAGCCCTCTTTGAGCACTTCGGCCTTGCCTATGGGAAGGTCCTCCATTGGACTGCTGATGTCCACGCCTAAGCCGCTGCCTCTGGGATAGCGTACAGATATAGGGCCATTAAAATCAAGGGCTGTTTTGAGCATATGACGCAGCTCGTTTTCGTCCTTAGGAGCCATAATGGTCATCTTGGGCATGCTGCGAAGATATGCGTAGTCAAAAACGCCATGATGTGTAAAGCCGTCATCGCCTACGAGACCAGCTCTATCAAGGCACATGGTTACATGCAGGTTCTGCATGCAGATATCGTGGAGCACAGAGTCATAGGCACGCTGCATAAAGGTAGAATAAATGGCTGCCACAGGCTTTAGGCCAGCCGCCGCCATACCAGCAGCTGCCGTAACTGCGTGCTGCTCTGCAATACCTACGTCAAAGAAGCGGTCAGGATGAGCCTTGGCAAAGGTAGAAAGACCTGTACCGTCAGGCATAGCTGCAGTAATACCAACTATTTTCTTATCCTCCTTGGCCATATCCGTCAAGGTATTGCCAAAGACCTCAGTATAGGTAATAGGCGCATTGGGATTAGCAATCTTCTTGCCTGTCTCCAACTCGTAGGGACCAGTGCCATGGAATTTATTGGGGCTTTCCTCCGCCGGAGCGTAGCCCTTGCCCTTTTTAGTCAGCACATGTACTAAAACAGGACCATCTATTTTCTTGGCTGCGTGGAACACATCCTGCAAAGCGTTCAGGTCATGACCGTCAATGGGGCCAAGATAAGTATAGCCCAGCTCCTCAAAAATAGAGGACGGAACCATAAGATACTTAACACTGCCCTTCAGACGGCGGATAGCCTTCAGCACGTCAGTACCGAACTCCATATTCTTCAGCCAGCCCTCAATATCGGACTTAATCTTGTTATAGGTTTCACCAGTACGCAGCTGATACAAATACTCGGACATAGCGCCTACGTTCTTGGAAATAGACATTTCGTTGTCATTTAAAACAACAATCATGCGCTTATGGAGGTCGCCTGCGTTATTAAGGCCTTCAAAGGCCATACCGCCAGTCATGGAGCCGTCGCCAATTACAGCAACAACATCGTAATCCTCGCCCTGCAAATCCCTTGCTACAGCCATGCCCAGTGCCGCTGAAATGGAGGTACTGGAATGACCTGTGCCAAAGGCATCGTGCTCGCTTTCACTGCGCTTGGGAAAGCCTGACAGACCGCCGTACTGACGCAGTGTGGGAAACTGTTCCCTGCGTCCGGTAATAATCTTATGCACGTAAGCCTGATGACCTACGTCGAAAACAAGCTTATCCTTAGGAGTAGAAAATACTCTGTGCAGTGCCAGCGTCAGCTCAACTACACCAAGATTAGGCGCCAAATGACCACCTGTCTTGGAAATAACGGAAATCATGAACTGCCTGATTTCCTGAGCCAGCTGCTCAAGCTGCTGCTCACTGAGCTTTTTTACATCCTCAGGAGAATTAATAGTATTCAATAAGGGAAAATTAAGCATTTAACAATCCTCGTATTTATTTTTTTCTAGTGCACATCATCTTGGTGATTTCTCTTAAGGGCTCTGCATTATCGCCGAAAATATCCAGACATTGCAGCGCCTCTGCTACAGTCTTTTCAGCCAGCTCATGGGCAGCCTCCAGACCATACAGGCTTACATAGGTGCTCTTGGAGTTTTTAGCGTCGCTGCCAACAGGCTTGCCCAGCTCCTCAGCAGTACCCTCAACATCCAGAATATCATCAGTAATCTGGAAGGCCAGGCCCAAAAGGTCAGCAAATTTAGTCAGCGCCAGCAGCTGGTTATCGTCAGCTCCTGCCAGATGAGCACCGCCGCGAATAGCAGCAATAAATAGAGCGCCAGTCTTGCCTGCGTGGAGCTTACGCAGCTCCTCTGCAGAAATTTCCTTGCCCTCGTATTCCATATCCAGGCCCTGTCCGCCTACCATACCAAAATTGCCGGCGCACATTGCCATTTCACGTACAGTTTCGATCAGCACCTTGGGGTCCACATTACGCTGCTCCAGCATAACCTCAAAGGCCAAAGTCAAAAGACCGTCGCCAGCCAAAACAGCCATAGCTTCGCCGTAAACCTTGTGGTTAGTCAGACGTCCGCGACGATAGTCGTCATTGTCCATGCAGGGCAAATCGTCGTGAATCAAGGAATAGGTGTGAATCATTTCCAGACCGCAGGCTACAGGCAGAAAGTTGTAGCCCTTTTTGCCAACAGCTTCCGCCGCCGCCATCAGCAGAATGGGACGAATGCGTTTGCCGCCAGCCATCAGACTGTATTCCATAGCCTCGTCTACGCGGGAAATACCCTTTTTGGCAATTCTATTCTTCAAGAAATTTTCTACCAGCTTTTGCTGGTTTTCATAATAAGCCTTAAAATCCATTACTCTTCCTCCAAATCCCGGAATTTTTCTAATTTATAGCCTTCCTCCGCACTGTCGTCGCGGATGATTTTTTCTACTTCCTGCTTAACGGTCTCCAGCTTGCTGCTGCAAACCTTGCTCAGCTCTACGCCGTAACGGAAAACCTCCAGAGACTCCTCCAGAGCCAGCTCACCGCTTTCCAAAAGACGAACCTGATTTTCCAGCTCGCTGAGAGCGTCCTCAAACTTTATATTTTTAGGTATCTTTTTCGTTGCCATCAGTATTCCGCCTTTCAATGCTCTGAACTACAGATACTATCAATCCATCGTTTACAGTAGTATGAATTTCGTCGCCCCAGCTCAAATCCTCTACGGAGCTTACCAGCTTTTTGTCAGCCCGTTCCGTAACGCTGTAGCCTCTGGCCAGTACAGACAAGGGACTAAGACTATTCAGGCCTGCAGCCTGCAGTGCAAGAGCATGCTCCTGCTGCTGAATAATCAGCGCCATTCTATTTTTAAGAGACTGCAGCGCAAACTCATGGTCACGCTGCTGTATAAGCTGCTCCATTCTGCTTTTGAGAGACTGCAGCGCAAATTCATGACTGCTCTGCCTGGTAAGCTGGTCTGCAGAACGGATCAGGGAGGTCCAGGCATTATCAAGCCTTTGGGATTGGTCAGCATACAAACGCTCTGGATCCTGCAAGGCCCAGGAGCTGCTGTAGCGCTCCCATTTCTGCTCCAGCACATCAAGCTGATGTCTCACAAGCATTTGACAGCGTCTGGACAAAAAATCCACACGATCTATATAGCTTTGTGCATCGGCTACAGCCAGCTCCGCCGCCTGGGACGGCGTCGCCGCTCTTTTGTCCGCAGCAAAATCGCACAAAGTAAAGTCCGTCTCGTGGCCTACGGCACTAATAACAGGTATCCTGGACGCAGCCACCGCACGAACTGTTTTTTCCTCATTAAAGGCCCACAAATCCTCAATGGAGCCGCCGCCGCGGCCGACAATGAGTACATCGGCCAAGTTTTTTCTATTAAAAAATTCAATGGCTGCTGCAACCTCAGCTGCAGAGCCAGCACCCTGTACCTTAACAGGATATAGTAAAAGCTTTACGCCTAAATTACGTCTTCGTGATACGGTAATAATATCCCGGACTGCAGCACCTGCAGGGGAAGTAATAATACCTACAGCCTTGGGATTTACAGGCAAAGGCTGCTTGCGTTCAGCAGCAAAAAGGCCCTCGCCCTCCAGCTTGGCCTTCAGCTTTTCGTAGGCCTGCATCAAATCGCCGGCGCCCTGCTGCTGCAGCATATCTGCATAAAGCTGGTAGACGCCATCACGCTCGTAAACCTGAATCCTGCCAATAGCTATCACCTTGTCGCCATTACGAGGCTCAAAGTTCATACCAATAGCACGACCTCTAAACATAACACATTTTAACAGACTGAATTTATCCTTAAGAGTAAAATAGCAATGCCCCGAAGGATAACGCTTAAAATTGGATATCTCTCCCGCCACCTGAATATTATTCAGCTCAGGCTCGTCATCCAGGATATCCTTGATAAATCTATTTATTTCGCTTACAGAGTAAATATTTTCCAAAACAATCCCCCTGCTATAGCTAAAACCTACTGCTTAGACATTCTCCAGGCAAAGGCCGCACAGCCAGTACTATTGTCACAGCTAAAGCGGGCCTCAGGCACCCATAAACGCACTCTGCGTTTGGCCAGCTTTTCCTCCACATGCTTGCGCATATATTGGTTAGAGGCAACGCCGCCTACAAAAAGCACGTCCCTGACATTGAACTGAGCCGCACCATTACGGAGCAGACGGGCAAAGGTTTCTGCAAGAGCATGCTCCACGCCTCTGGCCATGGCTGCACCGTCAGCACCAGCCGCCAAAAGACGCTGCGCCGCAGTTGCAGGACCGGACAGACTGGCCTCCAGCTTGCGTACGGAAACAGGCAGCTCCACCATAGTAGCTGCTGTAGCCGCCAGCTTTTCCAGAGCAGGCCCTGTAGGGAACTGCAGCCCCAAGGCCACGCCAATTCTATCAACAAACTGACCTGCGTGAAGGTCAATGCTGCCGCCAACCTGAGTAATGGTATAGCGTTCATCTTCCTGACGCTCACACAAAAGCAGATCAGTAGTACCTCCTGACGCATGAAGCATCAGAAAACGCTCCGCCTCAGGTCCCTTGGCAGACCACATTCCGGCCTCCATATGGTTCTCCTGATGGCTGATAGTAAAAAGCTTAGCGCCAGTAGCAGCCGCCAGGCTGCGGGCAACACCGCATCCTGCCAGAAAAGCAGGCATATAGGAATCCTCTATGGGACGAGGATAGCCTGAAACAGCAATAGCTGCCAGCTCATAATCCTTATCAGCCAAAACGGACTCCACCAGCTCAGGCAGATTGCGGGTATGCTGAAAAACCATTTCAGACTGCATCAGCCCGCACTTGCCCTCTTTAACCGTCAAAATTCTGCGTGCCTCACCAGCCAGCTGTCCCTCAGCGTCAATAGCTGCCACAGAGGTTGTATAGCAGCTGGTATCAATACCCAGATAAATTTTTCTAGTCATTTTATTTAACCATCTTACCTAAAATACCGTTGATGAAGCGCGGAGACTCATCAGTGCCGTACAGCTTGGCAATCTCCACTGCCTCGTTAATAGCAACGCCAGGTACCAGCTTTTCATCGGCAAACAGCATTTCATATGTTGCAATGCGCAGGATATTTCTGTCGGTAGCAGGCATTCTTTCCACAGTCCAGTCAATAGCATATTGACCAATGCTGGCATCAACAGCCTCCAGATTGTTCATAATACCATCAAGAAGCTTTTCAGCATATTCCTTAGCCTTTGCCAGCTCCTCTTCCTTATGAACATCCACAACAGCCTTGTCCTCGTCGCCCTCAGTTTGGAACTCCACCGCAGCAGCCAGAGCAAATGCAGGCTCGCACTTGGTAAAATCTATTTGGAATAAGCTTTGTAATACAATCTCTCTTGCAATTCTACGAATCATCTTTTCTACCTCTCTTAAATATTATCTATGATAACCTGGCGGCAGCAGTCTGTCCAACCACTCCAGCAGGTCCTCTTTTTTATCAAGCTTGTTGCCGATAAAAAAGCCAAAACCAATACATACAACCAAAAACAGGGCTGCAAAAAATCCCAGCCACAATACCATGGTACCAACAAAAAGTCCAAATATTGAGCACAGAAGGCGCCCGCGATAATTATTCCAAATATCATTCAGAATCTCATTTAACATATGGGCTCCCTCCTATTCTTCCTTGGTCTTTATCTGCTTAATGAACAGCTCAATGTCCTTAACATCAATACCTGTTACCTTCTTGATGCTGTCCCTTACGTTGACTCTGATTTCCTCAGAGGTCTCAGGAATGTTGATGCCAGGCTCAATGGAAGCGTTGATACGCACATTAATAGTCTCGTCATCCAGCTTAACAATAACCTTAACATGGTGAATACCATAAATCTCCTGGCTCAGAGCAGCAATATAATCCTCCAGAGCACCCTTGCCTACAACAACCTTGCCCTTATCGGACTCGCCGAGCTTAAGGGTGCTGATACCGGTCATGCCCAAGCCTGTAACCAAAAGACGCAGGCTGACTAAAAGCACGATTACACCGCCAACAGCATAAATCCAGTTGCCGGGAATATGGTCAATAAAGTGGATCAGTCCGGAGTGCGAAAACACGCCCAGGCTGCACAGCACCGTCATTACAGAAACAATGGCCATAAGAATAGTATACAAGGTCAAAATAATTCTATCTGCTATACCCATTTTCAATCCTCCTCAAAAAAGGCAGCATGCCTACTATCCATTTCTTCCTCCGGGGGAAGGGCAAATTTATCATCATTACGCAAATTAGCCAGCTGAGCCTCAAAGGAATTGACCTCGTTGGCAGCAGCAGCCTGCTTTTGAGCCTGCACAATGTCGGCCATAGCCTCCTCAGGAGCCTCCTCCCGTTCAAGAACAGTAGCCTCACGCTTGGCAACACCCTCAACGTGAACATCTACAAAGTGCACCTCGTAGCCCGTCATGGCCTCAATAGCATCCTTAACCTTTTCCTGAATCTCCAGAGCAATCTCAGGAATACAATAGCCATACTCTATATTCACATATACGCTGGCATTGACCAGCTTACCCTCAAACCTGAGGCGTACACCCTTCGAGGTGTTTTCCTTGCCTATGAAACGGCTGATGCCATCACTAAGACCGCCGCTCATGCTTACAACGCCAGGGACCTCCTGAGCTGCAAGGCTGGCAACAATACTGATAACCTCATCAGCAATCCTGATATCGCCAACATCCTCAAGCTTTTCATCGTCCAAAGCATCATCGTCAGGCTGATAGGAATTTTTATTCACTCGTTCTTTTTCTGCGTCCACAACAGGCACCTCCTGTTCTAATCTATGTAAAAAAGAAACTAGTCCTCCCATTTTCATCTTACCTATTATACCATAAATTTATGCATATGTATGCATAAAAGTATAAGAATAGGTTTTTTTTGCTTCTATTTCACTAAGTTTTTGCAATTAATATAAATAAAGCTAATCTTAAATACCAGCTCCTGACCTTGGTTAATACAGAAAAATAACAAAAAACAGACAGCCTCACACGACTGCCTGTTGACGTTGTTAGAATAAACTATATCCTACTGTTTTTAGCTAAAATATGAAAAAGTCTACATCATCTAACTAAATGATAGCTTAAATTACGTCCACTGCCCTCTTTAGCCAGCAACCCCAAAGCCACCATCTTTTTGATTAATAATAGTGCTGTAGATGTTGATACCTGTAAAGCATTTTCTATCATGTTTCTAGTAATCCTAGAATGCTTCTGCGCCAAATTCAAAACGACATTCAAGCGCTCCTGCTGCTTTTTATCAGATTCTCTTTCATCCGCTATTTGCACAGATGTCAGCATTGGTTTTGCATGAGCAAAATTAACATTAGGCAGCGTAATCTTAAATGCATTATCCGTTACTTCAATTTTGGGCTTAACCATTTCATCAGCATAGCATTCTTGAATTTTGAGCAAACCTGTACCATATGCTTCTACTAAATGCAGCCTGTAAAATACATTGGCCAAATTTTTATTGCGCAAAACAGATACGCCTAGCTTAATATCTGCCAGCGACATTCCTTTTACTAGACCACCAATATTTACAAACTCTATACGATCATCAAACACACTAATCAACGTTGGTCCGCCAATTCCATAATCACGATGAATCACTGAATTAAGCAAGGCTTCACGTACTGCTTCAGGCGGATAATTGCGTTTTTCTACACGCTGCAAGCCCGGAAATTCTGCACGCGTATAGTTAAACTGATTAATATATCCATAGGCCTCCTCTAGCTGCTGCAAAAGTGAGCCGTGCAATTCCTTCCGATCGTGAAAAACAGTCTTGCGACTGCCTTCAAATACTGCCAGCTTAACACTTGCAATGCATTGGTCCGAAAGCAGCATTGCAAGATTAGAATAAGTTCCGTCCGTATTAATTAAATGCAAAGAACGCTTCTGTGCTTCACCAAAGGGAATATTCGTACTGGCAAAATAAGCATCAGCAGCATTAAACGTGAGCTGTTGATTAAGAGAACGAGATTCTTCGTAACTATCTCCACTAGTTTCCTTAATCATTTGCAAGATAGCTGTTTCAGACGCAGGTACTGAGGACGCACCTTGACGCACATAAACTCCAGCAGGACGAATTCCTTTGCTTGCTAAATAATATGGTCTTGCAGTTCCTCTTTGAATTGTTAAAACAACTACATTCTTTCCTTGCATGCTTTCTGTATCACACTCCACAGAAACTGTAACGTCCGGACGAATAGCATCTCTAATCATGTTCATTGCCTGCAGCATAACAGTGTCTGGATTATCAACGCCTTGTATACTACCATCATCGTTAATACCAATATATATTTTACCGCCATCAGTATTAGCAAAGGCAAGTACTGCGTACTTGATATCATCTACATACTGACATTTAAATTCTACAGTTTTATTTTCAAGCATTTTCCTTCTCCCTTCTAATTACTTTCTAGTTGTTTTTCTAATTATAATTATAACTAGAAAGTAGATATATAGCAAGAAGAAATATCATTGTATGAAACAACTAAATTAGTATATTTCTCCCCTATTCTTCTAACTTACCTATCCTCTTTTAGCTTACTTATTTCCCTTCTTCTGCTCCTAAATTTTGCCAATGAAAGGACTGGCTATATAAAATCATGGAGATAACCATAAGAAATTTTATCCGAATCCCCCTAATAACAGGCACAAAAAAAACAGCAGTGAAATTAATCACTGCTGTCTTGTTGCTAAAAATTAAGCGCGGGAAATGTAGTCGCCAGTACGGGTATCGATAGCCAGTACGTCGCCCTCGTTGATGAACAGAGGAACTTTTACTACATAACCGGTGTCCATGGTAGCATTTTTGCTGCCGCCGGTAGCGGTATCACCTTTGATGCCAGGTTCGGTTTCAACTACGGTCAGTTCAACGGTGTTAGGCAGGTCAACGCCCAGAACGCGGGTTTCATAAATCATGATTTTTACGTCCATGTTCTCTTTCAGGAAGTTCAGAGCATTGCCCAGGGTTTCTTTGGTCAGCTCCAGTTGTTCAAAGGATTCGTTATCCATGAATACATACATTCCGTCGGATTCATAGAGATATTGCATTTCGCGGCGGTCAATGCGAGCCTTAGGCAGACGCTCACCAGCGTTGAAGGTGCGTTCAACTACTGCGCCAGTGCACAGGTTGCGCATTTTAGCGCGAACGAAAGCAGCGCCCTTACCAGGTTTTACGTGTTGGAACTCAACAACCTGCCAAGCATCGCCGTCGATGGTTACGGTTACGTTTGTTTTGAATTCATTGGTAGAAATCATTTTAAGCCCTCCTATAATTATAAATCTTAAACAATTTCAATAAGCTGCTTTTTGACACCGTTTAAGGCCTTAGCCCCTTCCTCAGTCAAAATAACAGTATCTTCTATACGAACCCCGCCTTTGCCGGGAATGTATATACCGGGTTCAATGGTAAAAATCATACCGGTTTTAAGCACAGTCTCACCGCGCTTATTAATATTGGGCATTTCGTGAATTTCCAAACCCACGCCATGACCTAAGCCATGAACAAAATTATCGCCATAGCCACAGGCAGTAATGCTGTCACGCACAATAGCATCCAGCTCCTTGCCCGTCATACCTACCTTAGCAGCCTTTAAGCCCTTCAGCTGGGCCTCCTCTACTACGGTATAAATTTCTTTGTGCCAAGGTGTTGCCATACCTAAAACAACAGTGCGGGTAATATCTGAATGATAGCCCTTATAAACAGCACCAAAGTCAAAGGTTACAAAGTCACCAACCTCTAGCACCTTGTCGCTGGCCATACCATGAGGCAGAGCGCTGCGATAACCTGATGCCACAATGGTGTCAAAGGAGGTCTTTTCACTGCCCAGCATACGCATATAATACTCCAGGCGTCCTGCAAGGGAACGCTCGCTGCGGCCGGGACGGATATCCTCCAAAAGACGCACAAAGGCATCATCAGCAATGCTTGCCGCTCTCAGCAGCATATCAAGCTCACGCTTGTCCTTAATCATACGGATATCGCTAAAATCAAGGCTGCGCAGACTTACCCCCTCCAAAATAGACTGGAGCAGAGTATAATCCGTAAAGGAATAATTATCTCCGTCAAAGCCCACTACCTTAGCACCTGCAGCCTTAGCCAAAGACGCTGCTGCCTGCCAGATGCTGGCGCTGTTTTGAGGCTGGTATTCCATAACCTTAAAAAACTTCAGCTCAGCCTTGGCCTGCTCAGTGTAGCGACCGTCAGTAATGAGAACGCCCTGGCTGCGGTCCAGATAAAAAAGGCTGGAATCGCCGCTAAAGCCAGTGATATAACGAATAGTAGTTACGTCCTTGATAATGACGCAGTCAATCTGCTCTCTCGCCAAAAGCTCCAAAACTCGGTTTACACGCGCCATTACTTCAACCCTCTTTCTTATCCGCGTCAAGAATGATACAATTCACCTAAATATTTTACCACTCATTAGCAAAACTTTCAACAATTTATACAAATATTAACCACCACAATAGCTGTTTAAGGCTAATATTTATCTGCTTTAGGCAATCAATAATCTACAATATTGACTTCAAATGGCATATTTTCGAGAATATCAATGGTATCGAAGTAGGTGTCAGGGGTGGTGTAGAACTTGATCAGTCCTGCACTGCCGTCAACAGTTCCTACTAGGGCCAAATGCTCGTAGCCCTCCATAATCCAGTTCACATCGGCAATACGCTCCGGTGCAACCTGTGCGTAAATCATACTATGGGGGCCAGGGTCATTTTCGCTCATTTTCTACAACCTTTCTTCTTAATAAACTATAGGGTAACAGCTTAACATCGCTCTTGGCAGAAAATTTCTGCTGAGCATGAGGTGCGCAGGTAATGGGTGTGCCCTCCTCATCCTGCATTTCCTCTAAAACAAAGGGCATCAGGGTTCCGTCCGGCATCAAAAGCTCCAGCTGCTCCCCTGCCTTAACATTATTGCGCTGTTCAAAATAAGCACGCTTTGCTTCTTCATCATAGCGCTCTACAATACCCACAAAATCATGGGTCTGCTCCTGTCTGGAGGTATTATAAACCTGAGCACTGCGGTCAGGCTTGGACACTGCAAAGCCAGTGGTATACTGACGGTGGGATACCTTGTTCAGCTCCGTAATCCATTCCTCAGGTACGGAATAATTATCCATATCCTCCCAGCATTTGTCAATAGCTCTGCGGTACACGCTGACAACAGTTGCAGCATAATGAACGCTCTTCATACGGCCTTCAATCTTCAGGCTGCACACGCCGGCACGCATCAGCTCCGGCAAATATTCAATGAGGCACAAATCCTTGGAATTCATGATATAGGTTCCGCGCTCATCCTCTTCAATATCAAAGTATTCGCCAGGGCGCTTTTGCTCACCCAGCTTGTACATATTATACTCCCAACGGCAGGCCTGAGTGCAAGCACCGCGGTTGCCGTCACGACCGGTCAGATAGCTGCTGAGCAAGCAGCGACCAGAATAGGAAATGCACATGGCGCCATGAACAAAGGTTTCCAGCTCCACATTAGTCTTGTCGCTGATTTCAGCAATTTCCGCCAGACTCAGCTCGCGGGCCAAAACAACACGCTCAGCTCCCAGCTGCTCCCACGCCTTTACAGAAGCGTAGTTAGTAGTGTTGGCCTGAGTGCTCACATGCAGAGCCATATTAGGCACAACCTGACGAGCAGTGGACCACACACCCAAATCCGATATGAGCAAAGCGTCAACCTTAGCCTTTTCCAGCTCCAGCAGATAATCAGGCAGCGTGGACACGTCCTCATTATGAGCAAAAATGTTTACGGTAACATAAACCTTCTTGCCCAGGCTGTGAGCATAGTCGCACATCTCCGCAATTTCTTCAGTGGAAAAATTGTTGGCAAAGGCACGGAGGCCAAACATCTTGCCTCCCAGATAAATAGCGTCTGCACCATAT
This sequence comes from uncultured Phascolarctobacterium sp., assembly GCA_900547415.1. GTDB lineage: Bacteria > Bacillota > Negativicutes > Acidaminococcales > Acidaminococcaceae > Phascolarctobacterium_A. The sequence goes on from URGS01000017.1 coordinate 13,968, forward strand.
AGCAGTGCCATTTTGCCCTTTTCCATATTGCCTGCCGGCGCCAAAAGCTCCGGCTTATGTAATAATTTTGCCATTCCTGCCTCCATTAGCCAATCTCACGAATGGCACGCAAGTGTTCATCATATGTCTTGGAGAAACGGTGGGAGCCGTTTTTCTCCGCCACGAAATACAAATAATCAGTTTTTTCCGGTTCCAGAACGGCCTTCATAGCGCTTACGCCAGGGCTGGCTATGGGACCTGGGGGAAGACCGGGATTTTGGTAGGTATTATAGGGATTTTGGATCTCCGTATCAGCGTAGGTGATGATTTCCTTTTGTGCGCCCAAAATATACTGAATAGTAGTATCGGACTGAATAGGCATACCAATCTCCAAGCGCTTCAGGAAAACGCCGGCAATTCGGGGCTGCTCATCAGGGTGAACTGCCTCCTTCTCCACCATGGCCGCCATATTCACCACATCACGGAGCACCAGCTTACGCTCCTCCACAGTCTTATAAATACCGGACCCCTTAACCTCAATGTCAAACTGCTTTACAAGTCGCTCCATAACCTGCTTTTCCGTAACGCCTACAGGAAAATCATAAGTAGCAGGAAAAAGAAAGCCCTCCGTCTTAAAGATAACATTGGGGTCGTCAGTTTTCATATAATCATAGGGAGCATAATCCTTAGCCGCCGCAATAAATTTTTCAGCGCTGCCAATTCCCTCGTACTCCATTTTTTTGCCTATCTGCACTGCAGTATAGCCCTCAGGCACCACAAACTTGATGTACTGCACCTCGCCCTTGGCAATGAGCTCCATGATCTCCCGATTGCTCATACCACCGTCAATCTGGTAGGTGCCAGCTCTCAGCTTAGTGCCAAGGCCCTTAAAGCGCACCTCCTGACGAAAGGCGTCAGGATTCTTGACCAGCTGCTGCTCGTGGAGCAGCTGTGCAATATCGCCGGTTGTCATACCCTCCTTGATAGTAATCAGGTGGGAACCCTTTCTGGCGAATTCAGAATTATTTCCCTGAACATTCATCATATAGCTGGTTCCTAAGATTACCACCAAAAAGACTGCCGCCACAATAGACAAAAAGGTTTTACTCTTTAGTAAAGCCTGTAATTTATCCATCAGAAACTCTCCACACAAAAATACCGGACCGAAGTCCGGTAATTTTTTTACTCTTCGTCTTCAAACTCCAGAGCTTCGTAAGCAGCTTTAGCTTCTTCGAATTCTTCTTCGGTAGGAGCGATATATTCGGGGTTGCCATCTTCGTCGAATACCACGCGAGCCAGAACTACATTATCTTCGCAGTCGCATTCTTCATCATGATGATGCTCGTGGCAGTCGCAGCCTTCCTCGCACTCATCTTCCTCGGTAACATCTACCAGCAGTGCAAAGGTTTTGTCGCCTACGGGGAAAATGCATTCCTGTACGAAATACATTTCGTCGCCAGCATCGTTAGTAACAACGATTACTTCATCATATTCTTCTTCAGCCATAGCTTCTAATTCTTCGTTTTTGATTTCTTCGCTCATTGTGCACCTCGCATAATAATCCTGTGTCCGCCTCATCAAATTTGCTGACAGCCTTTGCCAGCTCAGCATGATGCAGGCACCACATTATTCTAAGAGTATTTTATAATATTTCGGACACTTCTGTCAATTAAAGCTTACGCTGCAGCATTCTGCTGTCAAGATAATTTTGCAAAATCACCACAGCCGCCATCATATCAATAACCTTTTTGCGTTTTTTACGACGCAAATCAGCATCAACCAGCACCTTTTCTGCTGCAACAGTAGAAAGACGCTCGTCCCACAGCACTACCTTGATGCCCTCAAAGCGCTGACGCAGCTCCTCAGCCATAGCCTCGCAGCTTTGGGCACGCTCCCCAATGGTACCATTCATATTTTTAGGATAGCCCACCACCAGGGTATCAACATCATGCTCCTTGATAAGCTGGCCAATGCGTTCAAAATCACGCTCCGGAGTGGTACGCTTAATGGTCTCCACACCGCCGGCAATCATGCCCATCAAGTCACTAACAGCAATGCCAATAGTTCTTGTTCCCACATCCAGGGACATACTACGCATAGAATTCTCCTTATTTCTTGTTAATCTGCTCCAGATAATTTACCACCATAGCCTCAATCAGCTCATAGCGCTCATGACGACGCAGCTTGGTGCGCGCGTTGTCATAGCTGGTAATATAGGTAGGATCACCGCTAAGCAGATAGCCTGCCAGCTGGTCAACGGGGTTATAGCCCTTTTCCTCCAACGCCTTGTAGACTTCCTTGATGGTCTCCGCAACATCCAGCTTTTCCGGCTGACGCTTAAACATCATTGTTTCCTGAGATACTTCTGTCATAATAACACCATCCTTTCGACTACATAGAAATATTTTAGCATATTTGCAGTATTTAGAAAAGGGGCCGAAGCACTGCTCCAGCCCCTTAGGTTAATTATTTAATTTGGTCTTCGATAATACCGTAAGCAGCGCTCAGAGCTTCATCAATCTTGGAAGCGTCCTTAGCACCAGCCTGTGCCATATCAGGACGACCACCGCCGCCGCCGCCGCAAATCTTAGCAACTGCCTTAACAACATTGCCTGCGTGTACGCCCTTAGCAACTGCGTCCTTAGTAGCCATGGTCAGAATGCTAACCTTGTCGCCGATTGCAGCTGCCAGAACAACTACACCGCCAACCTTGTCACGCATTTGGTCGCCCAAATTACGCAGAGCGTCCATGCTGTCAGCGTTAACCTTTTGTGCCAGCACAGCAACACCCTTGACATCCTTAACCTTGTCAGCAACGTCGCTAACTTGAGCCTTAGCAATTTCGCCAGCCAGCTCCTCTGCCTTCTTCTGAGCAGCCTTCAGCTCTGCCTGCAGAGCCTCCAGACGAGCCGGAACGTCAGCAACACGGCATTTCAGGCTTGCAGCCAAGCCCTTAACCATTTCCTCAGTCTCGTTAACATGAGCAACTGCACCATGACCGGTCACAGCCTCAATACGACGCACACCAGCACCGCTGGAGCCCTCAGAAACAATCTTGAACATGCCAATCTTAGCAGTATTTTCAACGTGGCTGCCACCGCAGAACTCCATAGAGAAGCCAGGAACGGTAACTACACGTACAATATCGCCATATTTTTCGCCGAAGAGAGCCATTGCGCCCTTCTTCTTAGCCTCTTCAATAGGAAGCTCTTCGATTTCAACAGCCTTGCTTGCCAAAATCTGCTCGTTAACGATAGCCTCTACCTCCTTCAGCTCCTCTTCGGTCACTTGAGAGAAGTGGGAGAAGTCAAAGCGCAGACGGTCAGGACCAACATAGCTACCTGCTTGGTTTACATGATCGCCCAGAACCTGCTTCAGAGCTGCATGCAGCAAGTGAGTTGCAGTATGGTTGCGGGCAATATCGTTTTTACGGCCCATTTCTACAGTAAAGGTAACTGCATCGCCAACGGAAACAGTACCCTCAGTAACAGAGCCAATCATAATAACAGCGCCGTCAGGAAGCTTTTTAGTAACATTTACGCTGATAACGCCGGTAGGAGCAGTAATAGTACCGATGTCACCCAGCTGGCCGCCGCCCTCTGCGTGGAAAGGAGTAACGTCGCAGATAACAGCAACCTCGCTGCCATCCTCAGCAGACTCAATAGCCTGTGCGTCATGAGCAGGATACATTTGCACAATAGTACCCTTAGTCTCGGACTCATCAACCTTCAGAGCAGCAACATCAACGCCCTTGGTTTCATAAACAACAGGACGACCAGCCTTGTCGTTACGAGCGTCTCTAGCCATTTGGCGCTGAACCTCCAGAGCAGCGTCAAAGCCCTCTTTATCCATGGTCAGGCCCTGCTCTTCCAGAATTTCAGCAGTCAGCTCCCAGGGGAAGCCAAAAGTATCGTTCAGCTTGAAAGCAGTAGCACCGTCCAAAACGGTCTTGCCTTCTGCTTTCAGTTTTGCGATTTCCTCGTTCAGCAGCTCGCTGCCTTGCTTTAAGGTACGCAGGAAGGAAGTCTCCTCCATGTCGATAACCTTTTGGATATAATCGCGTTTTTCGGAAAGGTTGGTATATACATGGCCAAACATGCTGATAACAACATCAACAGCGCCAGCCAGGAATTTGTCGCTGATACCGATCAGACGGCCATGACGAACTGCACGACGTAGGATACGGCGCAGAACATAGCCGCGGCCTTCATTGGAAGGCAGAATACCATCGCCAATCATAAAGGTCATGCTGCGGGCATGGTCAGCAATAACCTTCAGAGAAACGTCAGTGTCAGCATCCTTGCCATATTCAACACCTGCAACCTTGCAGGCATATTCAATAATCGGGAACATCAGGTCGGTTTCAAAGTTAGAAGGCTTGCCTTGGATAACACTAGCCAAACGCTCCAAGCCAGCACCAGTATCGATGTTCTTGCTCTTCAGCGGAGGATAGGTACCGTCAGGCATCTGGTTGAACTGGGTGAATACCAGGTTCCACAGCTCCAGATAACGGTCGCAGTCGCAGCCAGGGCCACAGGTAGGTTTGCCACAGCCACGCTCAGGACCAAGGTCAATGTGGATTTCGGAGTCAGGGCCGCAGGGACCGCTGCCAATCTCCCACCAGTTGTCGTCAAGACGAACAATACGCTCTTCAGGAACGCCAACCTCTCTCCACAGATCATGAGCTTCGTCATCCTCAGTATGGATAGTAATCCACAGCTTGTCAGCAGGCAGCTCCAGCTCCTTAGTCAGGAACTCCCAGCTCCAAGGGATAATTTCCTTTTTAAAATAATCGCCAAAGGAAAAGTTACCCAGCATTTCAAAATAAGTATGGTGACGCGCAGTACGGCCTACGTTCTCAATATCGCCAGTACGTACGCATTTTTGGCAGGTAGTAATACGAGTAGCAGGAGGCTTCATCTTGCCAGTAAAAAAAGGCTTGAAGGGAGCCATACCAGCACCGATAATCAGCAGGGTCGGGTCATCCTGCGGAATCAGGGATGCACTAGGCAGCATCAAATGTTGTCTGTCCTGGAAAAATTTCAAAAACTTTTCGCGGATTTCATTACCAGTCATGTATTTCATAACAATCCATTCGCTCCTTAATAAATGAAATATAGCTACACTGTTAACATTTTGCTACAGTTATCAGCTTACACATATTAAAAATTATATAATTTTTGTAATTAAAAGTCAAATGAAAAAGCCACCAGAAGCGACGGAATGATGTACATATCCCTACGCCTTCACCTCCAACCCATTGGCCTGAGCAAGAGAGCGAATTTCTGCCTAGGAAAGAGTGGTTAAATCTATGATTTCATCCAATTCATAGCTCTTCTTAAGCATGTTAATTGCAATTTTCCTAGCTTTCTTTTCTTCACCAATCATTTCCGCATCCTTTAACCTAGTAGACAGCACCATAAACTACTCCTTAACCTCCAACCCATTAGCCTGAGCAATGGAGCGGATTTTTGCTTCCGTAAGGTTAAGCCCATCTTCAAGAGCTGCTTCCATCCATGCTTTTTTTGCATCCGCCCCATTAGCTACCGCACTTTCTATCGTATCCCCACAAGTAATGCAGCCTGGCAAATCTGGAAATGAAACTACATAACCGCCTTCATCCTTATCCTCTACAATTTCCATACTATATGGCATCATCAAGTAATCATTCAGATTTTTCATCTTTGTCCGCCTCACTCTCTACGTGGTCATTGGTATTTTTACTTTTCGCAAGAATGTCAATAAGTTCCTCTAGAGTCAATAACGGACGTTGAACGTTCTTTTCATCGGGATTTTCTTTTGCTAAACCTTTAGCTTGCAAGTCATTCAGAATCCTAAAATGCATCATTTGATATGTGTATTTAAATCCTCTTATATAACCTATTCTAAATGCATCAAGGACAATACCTTCACCAACAATTTTACGTCTTTCCGCAACAGCTTTAGTGTATTGTTCACGATAAATTTCATAAGCTTGATGTCCAAAATATTCGTCAAAATGTTCTTCACTAACTTGCTCAATATCATCTTCACTAAGATTAGTGCATTTTTTAATCTCCTTTATATCACACCCACGTCTAATCATTTCTCGTACAATTTGTTTCTGTTCTTCAGGAATATTATCGTTATAAAACATCTCTAACAAAGTAATCCCCACCTTTCCTAATAAAAAAAAGCACCTTAGCCGAAAGCTCGACTAAAGTGCCACTGGTTCCAAACAACCAGGTACGACCTCCCCAAAATTTAGGGCTACCCGTACAACTGCAGTTATTATAACATATCTTAACTTTAAAAGCAAACGTTTTTTCATGTCTACTTTCCAACCGCTTGAACTATGAAACTCTACTCCTTTACCTCCAACCCATTAGCCCGAGCAATGGAACGAATTTCTGCTTCGGAAAGGTTGGTTAAATCTATGATTTCATCCAATCCATAACTCTTCTTAAGCATGTTAATTGCAATTTTCCTAGCTTTCTTTTCTTCACCAATCATTTCTGCATCCTTTAACCTCGTAGACAGTACCATAAACTCTCGCCTCACTTCCTTATCGTGGTTCAAGCGTACCACCTCATCCTCTACCTCGTTGGTAAAGTCATCTTTGGGTACGTGGTCATTGACGTATTGTAAAAAATTCTTCACTAGCTGAGACACATTACCTCTGTGTCCCAACGCATTTAAAAACATCACTGTAACTTCGTTATCCAAAACCAGATCATAATCTTCTGTACATCTGCTCTTAAACTCATACAGATAACGATCCTGATTAAACAAATCAAAGGCACAGATAAAAATCAGCACCAAAGGCGGCAGCTCATCAAAATTCTGTCCCTTTTGCAGCATATCAGTATCAATGCTGCCTTGGTAATACCTGGTCCGCTTGGGCAGCAATGCCTTGCCCGTGGACGTACCTATAGTATTGCGCACCTGCATTTCTATATTATAATGAGTACCCTTTTCATCAGCAACAAGCACATCCAGCCTGATTCCCCGGCCTTCAATATAGGCCTCAATAGTCTTTTCCGTTTCCAGATAGGTTATATCGCGCACTTCCACCTGCATAATCTCACTAATAAGCCTCATACAAATACGCTTGCACTGCATTACCTTTTTGAACATGAAATCATCTTGGATAGTTAAAGCTTCGTATTGGGATTGATTCATCTTTATCCTCCTTTAGTATATCACATTTTCAATGTTCAGATAATGCGCATTATCAAATAAAAAAGGCACCTTAGCCGAAAGCTCGACTAAAGTGCCACTGGTTCAAAACAACCAGGTACGACCTCCCCAAAATTTAGGGCTACCCGTACAACTAAGGTTATTATAACATATCTTAACTTTAAAAGCAAACGTTTTTTCATGTCTACTTTCATACGAAAATTTTGCGCAACTTGCGCCAGTTCCTGCAAGTAGTGACAATGACAGTAGTGCAACTTGCGCTAGTTGTGCTACCAAAAATACCGAGAACCATAATTTTAGGCTGTCATATGGTGAGCAATCCCTTTCTATTTGACGCTTACTTGACACCTACCATATTGCACCATACTAGCCAACTATTAAGATATACTTAACAGTTCAGAAAACAAAAGCACCACCGCCATCCCAGGAATGCGTCACTGAAAGATGGTGGTAGTGCTGTTGTTGGTTAGAATATAACAGATTTTAACTATAGCTGCAATTATTATTCGTCCTCAGGCAGAACATCCTGAGAATCTACAACATACATCTTGGTCTCACCTAAATAAGTGCTTTCCACATGATATTGAACCTTAGCACCAGCACTGGTCACAGACTTGTCAACGTGCTTAACCACGCCGGAAAGCAACTGTCCGTCATCACATCGCCAGGAAACGGTTTCGCCTACAGAATGTTTAGGAGTAATAATGTATAAACCATCAGGACCTTTTACGAGCATCATAATAAATCACCTCTGTAAAATGTTAGATGCAGCAAACAGTGGAAAACTAGCGATACATTAATCCCCTTTTGCATCGAACTATCTGTTCTTCACTACCATAAATCCATCTGCTGCAACTGTTTTTTCGTAATTAAACGACACAACCTTCCCGCCAAAATCAATGTCTACATACTTTTCCCCTTGATTCTTGTACACCCGCACAACATTGCCAAAGGCACCATTGCTTTTCCGATAAACCCTCATGCCCTCAACAAAGGCAAATCTATTGGCCATTTCATGCTTTCTAAGAGCCTCGGTATTGCGGAGCTTAGTACAGGTTTCCAAAATGCTTTCCTCAGCAGCGTCCTTTTTGCTTTCATAATAATCACAATGAGCAGAACCAATGCATCCCACATAACATTTGGTACAGAATTTATCCTTCTTCCTAAAATAAACACAGTTAGACTTATGACGACGCTCGTCGCCCTCTTGACGGGTATACCTTCCCACGTGCCACGGCGTACCCTGAATTTTATTCATTTCAGACATACAATAACCCCCTAAAAATCTTTGCTTTACACTATCAATATCTTTCTAGCATCTAGCTGACCTTACCAGTATTCACGCTAATGAAATCTAAAGCTTTTTTACTTTTAATTAGTTCTGGCAACAAATCAACATATTTCTCTTCTCCGTGTTCCAATGCTTTCACTAACCAATAATATGCATCAGAATAGTAGGATTGAATGCTTGCAACAGTTACGCCTTCTTCATCAAGTATTTCTTTTGCTTCTTCTAGGTTCTTATCTTGGAAAATATTACACCAATTATTCCAACAATAGTAGCATATTCTTCCAAATTCCGCTTCGGCTTCAGGAATGCCTTTTTCAGCAGCTATCTTGAAACACCTAGTACTAATATGGTCGTAATTATACAATGGACAATAGCTAAAGAAAATGCCTCTATATAGGTAAACAAAAGCCTTGTTTACTTCATAGATATCAACATTATCGTCTTCGTCTAATAACCCTTGATTTTTTAGCTTTGATACTATATCAATATAAACAGGATCTTTTTTTATAGCTTCTTTTATGTACATTGCATGATATGGACCACCAGAAGTTATTCTACCAATATCAGATATAACACATCCTAACCAATAATATGCTTTCCATACTTTTGCGGAGGCTGCTTCACTCAACCAATACAAAGCCTGCAAATATGCTGCACCTTTATCGCCAACTGCCAAATCATCGAGTGCAATATATGCATAATGCATTCCCAATTTAAACATAGATTTTGGATTGCCTTCTTCAGCTGATCTAGTTACCTGATTTATTCTAGTTAGCTTGTATTCCTTCATAATATTGACCTTTCTCCCAGTCAAACCCTACTATTTTCCCCGTACCTTTCACTCTTATCGTCAGCAACCTGTAATTGCTCTTGAGCTGTGGCCTTAGTATAAGTCATATTCTGTTTACTGTCTTCACTATTGAAAGTACGATACAAGTCAGGTGCAAAAATACCTAATGTTCTACGTTTAATTTCTTCATTATCTAATAGAAGACTATAAAAGTCTTGATTTTGTTCGATACCTTCTACTAACGCATCATCAAGACTATCATAGTAGGCAAGCTCAAAATCCTGTTCATTATTATTCTTTGCAGAGGTACGCAAAGCTTCAGATTTTTTAAGAATATCCCTAATCTGCAGCAATGATTTCACAGAAACATCAGTATCATAAGCTTTACCTGTTCTGTTATTGATTTCCTCTATGATTTGAGACAGAAGTTCATACTTAGGCGGAGTTATCCCCATAGGGTCAGACGTAGGCAGCTTTACAATCGGGTCTGCCTTATGGTCCGGATTTTTGTGTTCTCCAGACTGCTTTTGGACAAAATTGTCTGCCTTAATTTTTCCGTCTAAGTTATATCCTCCACCCTCTTTATCTAACTTTATATATGTCTGTAAATAAGAGAGGAAATTATACTTTTTATGAAGTTCCACGTCTTCAAAGCAAGTAGCCTGAATCAAAAATTCATAACAACGCACAAAGTGACGAATTTCCAGTACTATCTCACGTTGCAGAATTTTATCATTTTTCTTGATAGCTGCAGCAGCTTTTTCCAGATAATAAGTCAGTTGACGCTTATCCTTAGCATCAACTTTACTCTTGTAAAGCACTTCATTAAAGCTTTCTATATCAGCTGGATCTAAGAAGAAATAGCCATCAACTTTCGCCTCTAAATCATAAATAGAACGCGGACTTATTGTGTTAGACAATAATGTTACCGTGTAGTATTTAGAAAACGCCTTTTCAATATCTTCATAGGTATTGGCAAAGTCCAAAATAAAGGTTTTCTTATCGAAAGGAGGACAAATACGGTTTAATCTGGACAAGGTTTGCACTGCATTTACGCCATGTAGTCTTTTCAGCACATACATAGCACATAGCTTTTTCTGGTCAAAACCAGTCTGATATTTGTCTGCAACTAATAATACCTGATATTCGTCCTTATCAAACTCAGCAGTCAGTTTCTTTTCAGAAAAACCATTCATCCCAGCTTCAGTATATTCTTTGCCATCCACCGTTACTTTTCCAGAAAATGCTACCAGGGCTTTCAATCCTTTGTATCCCTTTCGCTTGATATATTCATCAAAAGCTTGACGATATTTTACAGCACCGGCACGAGATTCAGTAACAACCATAGCTTTAGCTTGTCCGTTTAAACCATTCATTACACTATTGCGGAAATGCTCTACGATAATCTCTATGCGTTGTCCAATATTGGTTTCGTGCAATTGGATAAAGCGAGTTATCTGACGTTTAGCATCGTTAGTTTTAACTTCGGGGTCATCTGCAATCTCTTTATTCAGCTTGTAGAATGTATCATACGTAATATAATTTTGCAGTACATCTAAGATAAAACCTTCTTCAATAGCTTGTTTCATAGAGTAAATATGAAAAGCTTCATGATGACCTTTTTCGTTTATACGTCCAAACAGCTGCAATGTTGTAGCCTTAGGAGTCGCAGTAAAAGCAAACATAGACACATTAGGCTGCTTACCGTTACGTTTAATTTCATCTGAAATTAAGTCTTCTACACCAACCTCTGTTTCAATTTCATCAGAACCAAGCGATTTGGTAATAGCAGCCATATTCTTACCAGCAGTAGATGAATGTGCTTCGTCAATAATTACAGCAAAACGTTTCTCTTTCAAACCACTTACACTGTCAACAATATAAGGGAACTTTTGGATTGTAGTAGCAATAATCTTAGTATTTCCCGCTAAAGCCTTAGCCAAATCCATAGAATTACACTTATCGTCCATAACCCTTATAAGACCTGCTTTATGCTCAATTCCCATAACAGCCTGCTGCAGCTGTCTGTCAACAACTACACGGTCAGTACAAATAATAATATTATCGAAAATAATCTTATTATCCGCATCGTGCAAGGAAGCTAAACGATGAGCAAGCCAAGCAATTTCATTAGTTTTGCCAGAACCAGCAGAATGTTGCAAAAGATAGTTTAAGCTACTGCCATGTTCCTTTACATCCGCAAGCACTTTACGCAGCACATCAAGCTGATGATAACGAGGGAAAATTACTGTTTCGTTCTTTTTCAGCTTGCCATTAGTATCTTCTTTTTCAGAAATTTCAATGAACATAAACTTGCTGAAAATTTCCAGTAAGCTATCCTTTTGCAAAATGTTATCCCACATATAATGAACGCTGTATTCATCTTTGCAAATAGGATTTCCAGCACCAACCTGAATACCCTCACCACAACCCATATTGAAGGGAAGGAAAAAAGTGCTGCTGCCAGAAAGCTTGGTAGTCATAAAGACTTGCTCTAAGTCCATAGCAAAATTAACTAAAGCACCAGCTTTCCAAAGAAATAAGCGGTCCTTGGGATTACGCTCCATACGATATTGGTAAATAGCATCCTGATAAGACTGTCCTGCAGCATTGCATTTAAGCTCAAAAGTCATAACAGCAAGGCCATTAAGATAAATTACGAGGTCGATACGTTCCTCATCAGACGCCCAAACTTCTTCAGAAACAGTGAAAAAATTCTTATGGTACAGCTCATTCAAATCCTTGTTAAATGTAGTTGCTGGTTTGGTATACATCAAATCAAGATGAATATTTGCCAATTCCACACCATGCTTAAGAACATCTAAACGACTACCACGCTCTTTAGTTTCTTCCTGATTGATAAATGCAACAATCGTCTCCTCTGCTTTTTCCTTGTAGATTTTTCGCAAATCCTCCATAGCCTTAGGCTGCGTATCATTCAAGAAACGGAACAAGGCATTACGGTTAATAGCAAAAAGACGATCAAACTCAGACGCAGGAGCAATCTCATACCCAATATTACTCAGCTTTTCAATAATATAGGCTTGATACTCCTTTTCGGTAAGGATATTATTCATAAACAGAACACGCCCCTTTTATATCTTATCATTTTGAAAAGGTTAAATCCTTATAATTATCATTCAAAACACCTAAAAAAACGTGTAAAGTAACTGCATCATCTAACATTTCTCGTATAGCTTCTTCTAAAGAATGACATTCTGGAAAATCATCCATATAACTTGATTCACCGGTCAAATATTCCTTTTCCACAATATTTTTTGTACCATATTCGGTTTGTTTTTCTCTACTTACCAAGCATCCATAGTCCCTATTTTCCTTGAACATAGCAACACTTGTAATATCATCACAAACATAACTACCATATTTTTTTCTCAAAAATTCAGTTATATCTATAGATTCATAAATCATTCCTTAAACCTCCTTCTTACCTGTAACGTACTCATAAATTAAGGACTTTTTATACTCTGCAAGCACATCTAGTTGCTGCTTCTTTTCAGAGATGAGGGAATCGATTTCAGAACATTTAGAGTCGAGGTAATCTGAAATATAGCATTGTTGATTTAAAGAAGGAACAGGTAATACTATTCTTTTCATATCTTGCCAACCAGTAGTCCATAAATCATCTACTATACCGTGTCCATTTCTATAAAATTCGTCTGCAAACTCTGCAGTCTTAAAAAGCCATCCATAATAACCTGGATGCATATATGACATAGGTATCAGAACTGTGTTAATCAAAGAAACCGAACCGTCATAGTCAGAAATTCCACATGAACCACGTCTATCAGATCTACTATTAATTACAAAATCTCCTGCTTTTACTAGTTTTCTATCATCATGAGCATTAGTTTTTGCAACATTATCTAATTGTGGCAAAACTCCCATTTTAGTTACCGACAATGGTTGATAATCACAGTCGCTAACTTTAGTCTTTCTTTGCTGATACAACATTCCTATCTTAGTTAAATTCCAGTCTTTCGGAATTTCGCCAATCCACTCAACTCCGCTATCCTTCATCTCAACATTTGGATTAAGACCTTTAGTAACAGCTTCAGTGATTACAGACTTCTTATAGTCTTCCAAAATGCTGATTTGTTTTTGAATCTCTTCGGATGTTGCATCAATTTCAGAGCATTTAGAGTCGAGGTAATCTGAAATATAGCATTGTTGGTTTAAAGAAGGAACAGGTAATACTATTCTTTTCATCTCCTGCCAACCAGTAGTCCACAAATCATCAACGATTCCATGTCCGTTCTTATAAAATTCATCTGCAAATTCTGCCGTTTTAAAAAGCCATCCATAGTATCCAGAATGCATGTATGCATTAGGTGTCAGCACCGTATTAATCAATGAAGCAGAACCATCATAATCAGAAATTCCGCAAGAACCTCTTCTGTCAGAGCGACTGTTGATTACGAAATCACCTACTTTGACAAGTTTTCTATCATCATGAGCATTTGTTTTAGCCACGTTCTCTAATTGTGGCAAAATGCCCATTTTTGTTACTGATAGCGGTGGATAGTCACTGTCACTTACCTTGATATTTCTAAGATTGTAAAGCATCCCTATCTTAGTTAAATTCCAATTTTTAGGAATTTCGCCAATCCACTCAATTCCACTATCTTTCATTTCACGCAATGAATCCACCTCATTTCAAAAGGCGTGCAATACGCTCATTTACAGATTTATCAAGCTCCATAAATTGAGCTAAAAGTTCTTCGCTAGGTTTAGGTGCTTGGTATTTATAGAAATAGCGAGTAAAAGGAATTTCGGCACCAGTCTTGATTACAGGTTTCTTTTTAGTCAAATCCTCTTCCCAAAACCATTTAGCATCAGGAATATGCGGAAGCACTTCTCTAGCCATGTAGTCTTCAATGTCTTCGTTATATTTAACTATTTCTGTATCCTTGGTTGCAGTATCGTAAATGATATTACCTTTTTTGTCCTTTTGGATTTCTGCAGTTTTATCCATGATAGACAATCCGTCCATGATTTTATCAATGGTCTTGCTGTCTACAACATCGTCAAGAACCTTTACCAATACAGGCATAAATGCTTTAGGAGAAAGCCATTTTTCATCAGAAATATTAGCCTGTAGCTTTTCTAAAACAGCGTCATAAACAGGTTTGCTTGAATAAAAGGCATCCAGTTTGTTTTGTTCCTTGCCACTTAAGGTAGTACCTTTTTCCTCAAATTCTGCCACCTTGGCTTCATCCCACAGGCCTTTTAAAGCACCCTTTTGCAGCATACGTTCAATGCTTTCTTCTGTAATGGAATAGCTGCGTTGCAATGGCTGCATTACTGCATATTCACGATACATAAAGTCTTCATTTTTGAAGATTTTGCTATATTCATTTTCTTCAAAGTCAGTATACAGCTTAGCAATAGCAGCTCTGTCTTCGGGAGAGAATTCGTTCTTTTTATTGCCTACAGGTTTACGTAGCTTGTGAAAAATATTAGAAGCATCAATCAGCTGAACATAACCTTTACGTTCTTGGCGTTTGTTTTTAGATACAATCCACCAATAGCTGGCAATACCGGTATTGTAGAACAAATCTGTCGGCATAGCCACGATAGCTTCTACTAAGTCATTTGCTAAAAGCCAACGACGAATCTGGCTTTCACCAGAGCTTGTTCCACCAGTAAATAAGGGAGAACCATTTTGAATAATAGCACCTCTGCCCATTTCATCATCAAGCTTTGCAATAGCAGATTGCAGAAACAACAGCTGTGAGTCACTTCCGCTAGGCAGACCTGCTCCCCAACGTCCATTTAAGCCTTTATTATATTCTTTCAAAACAGCTTCTTCCTGACCTGCCTTAGAATCTTTGCCAGACCAGGGTGTACCAAAAGGAGGATTCATCAGCATAAAACGCATTTTAGTTCCTTTAGATGGATCTTCTTTAAAGGAGTCTGCATGAACAAAGTTAGATGCATCTTGACCTTTGATAAGCATTTCTGCCATACCTACAGCCCAGGATACGCCCATAAACTCTACACCAAACAGTTTTACATTGGCAGTAGGATTATAATGGTTAAAATAGCTATAAGCTGTGCTCAGCATACCACCAGTACCTGCAGCTTGGTCACAAATGGTAATGATTTTACCATCATCAAAAATATCGTCACAGCCTTCGGAAACCAATAAAGATACACCAAGTTTTACAATATCACGTCCAGTGTAAAACTGACCAGCATCTACATTCTGGAAAAAGCGACCAATGAGGTTTTCAAAAATATAACCCATTTTAATGCTATCAAAGGTTTCTATGGACAAATCCAGCTCGGAAAATGCTTTAACAACATTAAACAAACAGCCTTCGGAATTCATCTTCTTGATATGTGCATCAATTTCAAGGTTGTTTAAAATATCCTGAATGTTTGCAGAAAATCCTTGCAAATAAGCTTTAAAGTTTTCTGCAATGTGATCAGCATCATTGCAAAGCTCTTGTAAGGTAAATTCGCTAGTATTGTAAAAGCTATATCCCGAAAGCTTATACATAGCCTTTGCCGGATAATTAGGATTTGCCTTGTATTTTGCTACAACAGCATCCTTTGTCTTGGCTAGTGCACATTCAAAACGGCGAATAATGGTCATGGGAATGATAACATCACCATATTTGTCAGGCATATACACACCACGCAGCTTGTTAGCAATACTCCAAATAAAATTCGCCTCAGATGTAATATCGACAGGATTATCATCCCACAAAATATCAATGTTAGTGTTTGGCATTATATTTCCCCCTTTTATTTCTAAAAAAGCCTCTATTTTAACCTATGCAGCAATATATCCTAGCTCTAAGGCACTTTCCAACGCACATCTTATACTAGATTTTGTCATCTTTAGGCCGTTGGCTTCGCATCTAATAACATGCGGAGCTCCTTCTTCCTGTTCTAATGCACTAATAGCACTACTGTAGTCACCACTACCACTGGTTTTATGTGGCATAGGTCCAACCAGTACTAAAGTGTTTTCCGGTTTCCAATACAATTTTCTAAAATCAAACCTCTTTATCTTTTCGTACTCCGTGCAGAATTCAAATCTGTTCTTGTCAAATCCCATACTTTTAACAACGCCTAAAATATGATTTATTTGCACGTCACATTGTCCTATGATATAAATTTTACCACTTTTGTACGGAACATAGCATAAATCTGATTTTAAAAGGTCTGACATATCTAAAAGCTCTAAAAGAGTTTCTAGTTTTCCATTAGCGTTCAGTTTAGAAAGTATTCCTTCAAAATCATCTTGGAGACGTTCAAGTATTTTCTCTTCAAGGTCAATGATTTGATTTGTATTCAGCACAGTACCTCACCCTCTTTATTCTTCCATAATGTTGCTAAGCTTTTCCGTAGCTCTAGCAAGCTTCATTTTCAAAATCTCAATCTCATCAGTAACAGCCTGATATTTTTTTGCTATTTTGTCCTGAATATCTTTATCTGGCAACTCCACAGGCATTTTTTGTAATGCAGCTACGTTAATTACAGGAATTGATGTACCAACTGCAATACTCTTAAGAACTGCAATACCTTTGGCACTTTCCAAAAAAGCTTTGAGGTAATGAAGGTCAATCTTATCTTTATCAACCTTAATTACGTACATATTACCAACAGGCAGGATTTTTTCACCCTCTTCTACCTTTGCGATAGCAACTTTAAAGGGATAACCCATTTTAGATAAAATCAAATCGCCATCTTCAAGATAATATTTTTCATATTTGCTGTCAACATCTTTAAGATAAGGCAGATCAACACCAATTACGCCTTCTTGGATATCTGCCAATCTTACTAAACGAATATCTGTAGGTTCCTCAGAAGTATAT
Organism: uncultured Phascolarctobacterium sp.; assembly: GCA_900547415.1. Taxonomy (GTDB): domain Bacteria; phylum Bacillota; class Negativicutes; order Acidaminococcales; family Acidaminococcaceae; genus Phascolarctobacterium_A. Next base: position 31,054 of record URGS01000017.1, read on the forward strand.
TCGTCTAATTCTTTAGCTGATAACGGAGCAGGACGACCTATATTTAAAACAACTTCTTCCAAAGGAACAGGATTGTTCAGATGTAAAGACTCCGCTGCCAAATATCTTTCAGGAGATAAAGTGTACATATTGGGTTGAACATCACCAGGAGTAACATCAACAGTATTTTTGCCGCCAGTCTTATACTCGTCTATAATCTTGGCAATATCTTCATCAGAAAAAGTATTCTGTCTTCTACCAGTTTGACAAATGTCACGTGCATTAACTAATCTAGCAAACTTATTTCCCTTGCTAATCACCAGCAAAGATACATTAACGCCCAAGCTCATAAACATTTTAGAAGGTAATGCAATAACAGCTTCTAAAAGCCCATTTTCTATAAAGTATCTGCGAACCTGTTCATCAGAACCGTTAAAAAGACAGCCATCAGGAACAACCAATACTGCTTTACCTCCATCTTTTAACATTAAAGAAGAAGTAAGAGCTACAGCCCAATCAAAAGAAGTGCTCTTTTTCAAGGTCAGTTTCTTAAATATCGTCTTTGCATTTTCAAAGAACTCATCGCCTACGTTTTTGCCATACATTCCGCCAATTCGCAATCCTAATGGGTGGAAGGAATAAATCTTATCATATTTGATAGATTCAGCCTTTGCATTATACGCATTTTCAATGAACCAGCCTTGTTCAATTTTAACGTTTTTGTTCAATAAACCAAGCCTGCACTCTGCAATGCCTTTTAATTTCGCACTAACTTCCATGCTATGAAATGCACAGTTATATTTATTTGCAAAATAAAGAAGTGCATCACCACAGCCAGAAAATGTCTCACAGCAGTCATCATCAACCTGTATATCCAACAGATTATCGACTAATTTTAAAATTGATTCAGGACGCTCACCAGTATATTCAGTCATTGTATTAAAACTCGGTTGTAAAAGAATTTGAGCAAACACAGCTGCTCCAGATTGCATAGCAAAGTTTTTCAAATCCTCCCACATTTTCTGATTAATATCAATACCGCTCAAACAATCTTCTATAAGCATTTGTTCTTCTGGTTTGAGAGATGCCAAAATCTCTTGATAGGTAATATTGGGATTTATTTGCACGCTCACTTTGTATAATAAGTAAGTCATTCCCGCAAAGGTAGTATAGTCGCTTCTATGAGCATACCCTCTTATCGCATTGTCAATATATAAGGAATTCTTCCGAACTTTTTCTTGTAATTCTTTATTATCCAATTTCGTGTCCCTCCGTTTAATCATATATTCAAGTCTATGTCTGTATTATAGTTTAACCGCTTTAATTTGCCAATGGTTATTTATAATCATTTTAATATTCATCCGTTTATGCATATACGCGTTCTTTAAAGAAGATTTAACCTTAACAAAGCGTGTTCAGTAAAAAGACAACTTAAGAACATTCCCAATTTTATAACGGAGTCACTTTTTTATATAAACTTATAGATTTATATTTATTACTTTATTCTACCCCATCCCCCTGCCAAGCATTGTCACTTTAATAGCAAATCATAAAATCTTCCCCATAAAACAAAAAAGCACAGCTCAATGAGGCAATCCCTCACAAAGCTGTGCTTTTTAAATGCTCCAAATACTGCTCGCATTTACCACACACACCTAACCTAAAAAACTAACTCCACTTTTGTCCCCTACGCCTCTCTTACTTCCGCGTCAGCGAGGAACGGATGCCGAACAAAACAGCACGCCACTGTTTGCTAACCTAGGACAGAACTCACACCTAAAGGCGAGGGCGAGAGGAGCAGCGGAGCCACAACTAAAGCTCACGCAACACATACACGTTGCTCCCTATGCCGGAGCCGCACATAGGCACCGGAATCCGAGCAGCGGTAAAAGCTTTTTGCATACTTTTTCTCGAAAAAGTATGACTCATAGGCTGGTACTAAAAATGCAGTTATCACATACACCTCTCAGTCTGTTCGCTACGCTCACATCCAGCTCTCCTTAAAAGGAGAGCCTCATCTTCAATCACACTTCACCCTCCCCCTTGCAGGCACATAATGCTAAAGCCTCCGTCCACGACCTCAGCATTTATGCTCTGCTGCCTTTCAGGATTTGCGTCTGCTTTTAGGCTTTGCCTTTGCTTTGAGGCTGCTTTGTTTGGCCTTTATATCCACCCCAGCCTGTGCAAACAGCTGTCCCGGTTCAATGCCATACACAGCACATAGCTTTAATAGATTGTCCAGCCGCATGTAATTTTTGCCATGCTCAATATTAATCAGCTGCTGACGGCTTATGCCTAAACGCTCTGCCACCTGCTCCTGAGTATACCCAAAAACAGCACGAATTTCGTTGAGCACATGACCAATATTTTCAATCCAATACCGTTCGATTTCCATTGTCTTACTCCTTTCAGAAAAAATTTTTATATCGTCTATTTTAAAAATAGCTGTTTGCAATATTATACCAAATTAAATGTACAATAAATTTGACATTTTCCAATTTTCTGATAAGTATATGCTATAATATGAGTAGATTATGGACTTTGTCATTAAGAAGTACCGACAAAAGCCTTTGATCATTTACTGTAAATATATAAATTCAAGTAAAGGAGTTGTAACATGATCAAATGGTAAACACAAACTGCAGTACCCAACAAAGCAGTAACAACGCTGAAATCTTGTGTCAGCTGGTGCGTGGTGCACAAGAAAACGACCAAAAGGCTATTGATGAATTATGTAACCGTTTTATTCCCCTTATCAAAAAGGTTGCGGGCAATAGCTACTACAAGGACCACCTTGGCGAGGATGCAGTAAATATCGCCTGGGTTATTTTTCTGGAGTTCATTATGAAGTACAAAGGCAATGACTTTGTTCATTTGCCGGGTCTGCTGCAAATTCATCTGCGGTACAAGCTGCTGAGAATCTGCAAGCATCAAGAAGTTCAAAGATTAGAGGTTCCCCTGGTTACGGATGATGAGAGTCAAGAGGAAATAGCTGACCCACGGAATTATATCTATGATTTTGAAATCAGACGATTAATTTGGGAAATTCTTCGCAGACTATCTCCAAAACAACGCATTATACTAACCATGGTTTTCCTAGAAGGAAGGAACCTGAAAGAAGTAAGTAAAGTATTGGATATACCATATGAGTCTGTACGTTCTGTATATCGTAAAGGCTTAGCTAAAATGAGAAAATTAACTGAATAGAAGTAGTAAAGGGAGTACTCTTAAGTGAGTACTCTTTTTATTTTTATGCATAATCTTTTTATTATCAATCTATTTCATAATCTTATTTTTATTTAATTTAGTAATTAGCTTTTAAATATCTTTAAAGCTTTTATTTAAGTATACGTACTACATAAATCCTAGATATAACAATACTAATATTTTAGTACCTACTTCAGATTTATGGTTAATAGTAACTGTTACTACGAACAGGGAGAGGCGGGGAAGAAAAAAAAGAAAAAGAAAAAAAAGAAGTCTCACTTATATAGTGGCATCTTTTACAGCAAAATAGGCTCCATTAATTAAAATTTTTTTCAAAAGTTTTTAGAACAGCTCATGAAAAGAACAAAAAGCAACTAAGCAGATAAAAAGCTCAGTTTCTGCCCCTTTTTTAGCAATACCCATAAATATGGCTTAAGTTACCAGCAAATCTCCCCTTTGAGAGTTATATATTTACCCTAGTTCTGCAGAAAAATAAAAAATTTTAAAATTTTTTTCTGGTACGGAGCCTATTTTACCACTTTTGATGTCACTATATAAGTGAGAGGCAAATTTTCCAAGTCACAATACCATAACATATCTTGCTGCAATCTTTTCCTTCCCCATTATTTGAAAAATACACCGGCATATGATATATTGTTTATAATCAGGAGTATGTGCCTGAAATTTCTGACGGGGAAGCTTTTTCTGACCTGTAAGGAGGAATAAATTTGTATAATGTAAAATCTATGAAGGCCGAAGAGTTCATTAGCCATGAGGAGATTATGGACACTCTGGCATATGCTGAGGCTAACAAGGACAACAAGGAGCTTTTAGACGCTATTATTGCCAAGGCTGAGCTGCGCAATGGCCTGAGCCATCGCGAGGCTTCTGTTCTGCTGGCCTGCGATGATCCTGAGCGTATAGAGGCTATCTGCCGTCTGGCTGAGCAAATCAAGAAGGATTTTTACGGCAACCGTATCGTTTTGTTTGCGCCCCTGTATTTGTCCAATTACTGCATCAACCACTGCGTATATTGTCCCTACCATGCCCAAAACAAGCATATTGGCCGCAAAAAGCTGACTCAGGATGAAATACGCCGCGAGGTTATTGCTCTGCAGGATATGGGCCACAAGCGTTTGGCTTTGGAGGCTGGTGAAGACCCGGTCAACAATCCTATTGAATATATCTTGGAGTGTATCAACACTATTTACTCCATCAAACACAAAAACGGCGCTATCCGCCGCGTTAATGTCAACATTGCTGCTACTACAGTTGAAAACTATCGCAAGCTGAAGGAAGCAGGCATTGGTACCTATATCCTGTTCCAAGAAACCTATCACAAGGAGAGCTATGAGCAGCTTCATCCGAAAGGACCTAAACATAACTACGCATACCATACTGAGGCTATGGACCGCGCTATGGAGGGCGGTATTGACGATGTGGGCTTGGGCGTTCTCTTTGGTCTGGAGCGCTACAAGTACGAGCTGGCTGGTCTTTTGATGCACGCTGAGCATTTGGAGGAAGTTCATGGCGTTGGTCCCCACACCATCAGCGTACCTCGCATCAAGCGTGCTGATGATATTGACCCCGGCGTATTTGACAATGGCATTGACGACGAGATCTTTGCTAAAATCATTGCCATTATCCGCATTGCTGTTCCCTACACCGGTATGATTATTTCTACTCGTGAGAGCCAGGCTGTACGTGAAAAGGCTCTGCATTTGGGCATTTCTCAAATCAGCGGTGCTTCCCGCACCTCCGTTGGCGGCTATACTGAGGAAGAGCGCCCGCACGACACCGAGCAGTTCGACGTTTCCGACCAACGTACCCTTGATGAGGTTATTAAGTGGCTGATGGAAATGGATTTCCTGCCCTCCTTCTGCACTGCCTGCTACCGTGCAGGACGCACCGGCGACCGCTTTATGGAGCTGTGCAAGGCTAAGCAAATCCAAAACTGCTGCCACCCCAACGCTCTCATGACCTTAAAGGAATACCTTGTGGACTACGCAAGCCCTGAAACCCGTGAGCTTGGCGAAAAGCTGATTAAGGCAGAGCTTTTGAACATTCCGCAGGAAAAGGTACGTCAAGTATGCGCTGAGCATCTGGACGATATTGAGCATGGCAGCCGCGATTTTAGATTCTAAAAATTTTAAAGAAGCGCTGACAAAAGCATAAAATTATAACCGTTTCCAGCAATTGATATGTACCCTCTTTACTGGACAAAACCAGTAAGGAGGGTATTTTTATGCGC